>NZ_CP073653.1:1025000-1625000 GCF_018223745.1 Clostridium beijerinckii | reverse complement strand
TTATTGATATTTGTGATAAAGTTTCCGTTAAATTTTTAGTTATACTCATCACAGCATTTTTTCTTTCTAAACTTTTTCCTACGACAAAAACACCTACAACTTTACCCTCTTCTTTAATTGGAATTGCGAATGATTTAAAAGCAGTTCCATATACATGCTCTGGCACAACTTTTATCATAGTATTCCCAGTTCTCAACACTTCAATTATAGCTCCTCCTTCTGGAATTATATCTCCCTTATTTGTGTTTAATTCCAATTTAGGGCTGTACTTTGTATATAAATATTGCTTAGTATCAGTTAATGCCATAGATACATCTTCATCAAAAAGGACTTCTAGAGATGGTAATGCATTATAGAAAAAATTTATCATATCGTTATCTGAAATTTTGTTCATTATGTTTCCCCCACTTAGTACAATCGTTTTTTATAATTTAGCCACAGATAATTATATCTTTTTATCACTTCTTTGTAAATATTTGTTTTATTTTATATCATTATGCCTTTATATCTAAAATTTTCAAATTCATATTTAGTTATCATTTTGAATATTATTTAAAGTAATTTAAAGGAGTGAATGAACTTTGGGCAAAGATAATTTTTTAAAAAATTCTTTTTTATTAGTGTCCTCTAACGTAACTACGGGTATACTCGGTTTTATATTTTCCATATATCTTTCTAAAGTCCTAGGTGCCGAAGGAATGGGACTCTATAATTTAGTTATGCCTATTTACAATTTATTTATATGTCTTATGACTGCAGGGATAGTTGCTTCTATATCTAAAATAACTGCTGTCTATGCACAAAAAGGAGAACATAAAAATATAGAAAAAACAGTTAGAGTTGTTTCATTATTTAATATATCTTGGGCACTCTTGGTAGGTATACTAGTATTTATATGTGCCCCACTAATTGGGAAATATGGTGTAAATGATGTTCGTACTATAAATGCAATAAAAGTTATCTGTCCAGCTATGGTATGTATAGCAATTTCAAATATACTTAAAGGATACTTTTACGGAACTTCTAAGATTACAGTGCCAGCTATAATTGATATTTTTGAAAAGGCCATGAGAATTCTAACTGTAAGCATGCTTATATTTTTTACTAAAGCTAATACTTTAGAAGGTATGGTAACCTTAGCTACAGTTGCATTATGCATTGGTGAATTTCAAAGCTTATTTTTCCTCTATATTTACTACAAATACTCAATTAGAAAAATGCCCATTTCTCACGAAAAGACTGAAAGCAGATTTCAGCTTCTCTTTGATGTGGTAATTATAGCAATTCCACTTTGTGCAAATGGCTTTTTAACTAATATTCTAGGGACTCTTGCAACACTAATTGTTCCTCGGCGTTTACTAGTAGCTGGTTTTACTTATACTGAAGCTTTAAGTATGATAGGTAAATATACTGGGATGGCTCTTAGCATAATAACAATACCGTTAATTGTAGTCTCAACAATTAATACATTATTAATTCCAGATCTTTCTCAAAGCCTAGTTTTAGGAAAACAATATGAAGCCTCTGTTAGAATAAGAAAGGTCCTTAAAGTTGCTTTCTTGCTTGGTATAGCGACAACAATAATTTGTAATGTTATTCCTCATAGCCTTGGTGAGATGTTTTATGGACGAAACGATTTAGGTCTGTATATTAGATTTGCTTCACTTACTGCACCAATATTCTTTCCTGCAGTAACTATGTTTGGAATATTAAACGGACTTAATAGGCAAGGAATAATTTTAAGAAACTCATTAATAGAAGCCGTAATTGAATTGATATGTTTATACATATTTACTGCTATTCATGCAATTAATATATTTGGTTATAGTTTAACTATGCTTGTAGCGTGTACAATTGGCTTTATTCTCAATATGTACGAGGTTAACAAACATATTGAACTTAATTTAAACAAGTTTAATATAGTAATATATATATTGCTTGGATTTTTAACTTTCTTAATTATAAACATATTTTCAAAACATATGTTCACGAATTCTATAGTCATAAATAACTTTATTATAATGGGTCTTGTTTTCTTAATTTTTACGTACCTTGGTACCTTTGGAGAAAATGAATATTAATATCTATGTAACCCAGTTATTTATATAGTTTAGCTTAATAAGGCTTTGTTCTTGTTTAAAGCAAATTGGGATTTAACTATAAAATTTTTGCTAGTGTACATTATATAATCCTATGAAGCCGTCTGGCCATAGTAGATATTATAAATACACTGACTAAATGTTTATAGTTAAATCCCATTCTTTACTTTTGAAGTTTTTTTCTCAAAAATCTAGGTAAATAGTTGAATATTCTAGGTGATATACTGTCTATATCATTCTTTTTTATTCCACCTATTAACATCATTGAATATAAATAAACAAATCCAGCTATAGAAATAATTAAAATCGTTGTGATTGCTTTTAATAAAGTATTTCCATTAGCTAATGTTAGTATAACTGATGTTGGTGTCTTGAGCATAAATATTATACCTGCCATTATTGCAGAAGCAAAAAGAGGTTTAACTGCGCTTCTAAAAAGAGGAATCTTAACTCTAAGTGCCTTTTTTAATGCTCTTTTATTTAAGATCATTGGTATTGCAAACCATAAAAAGTTTCCTGCTACTACTCCTAAAATATTAATTTCTGGTATCCCTACTAATATGTAATTAGCTATTATTTTAGCTACTATCCCTATACTAAATGTTCCAAGCACATAGTAAAGCTTATTCATACTTTGAAGTATTATTGTTTGTATTTGCACAACAGCCATGAGAACCAAAACTACTGATCCCATTACCATTAATTCAAACCCTTGATCAGTTCCATAAAGCAATTCAAAAACCTCTTGTCCTAAGCAAGAAAGGCCTACAGCTGCTGGTATTGTTATTATTAATGTTATTCTAAAAGCAAAAGAAGTTTTTCTTCTTATTTCCTTCTTATCTTTTAATGCCATAGCTGCTGAAACAGCCGGTAATACGGTTGTCCCAAGGGCAGTAACTATTATCAATGGAACAGATAATAAGGTCTTATATCTCCCAAGAACCCCATAAAGCACGTGGGATTGCTGTAAATTAAATCCTGCAAATGCTAATCTACTATTTACGTTCACCATATCTACTAAGCTACCAAAATTCTGAAGCCCTGAACTTAATGTTATTGGTAAGCCGTATTTAATTAACTTTCTTATGATATGCTTAGTTCTTACTCTTTTAACATTTTGTTGAGCATACATAGAATCTTCTTCAAAATTCTTCTTTCCATAAACATATACCATATATAGACATGCAACGAAAGCACCTACGGAAGTACCTATAGTTCCCCCTGCACTACCATATTCAACACTTATATGTACTAGGAAATATGCACAAGCTAAACTAATTGCGATATTTATTACTTGTTCTAATACTTGTGATACCGCAATTGCAGTCATACTATTTCTTCCTTGAAAATATCCTCTATACGATGATAAAAGCGATGTAACAAATATACTTGGCGCAAGCATCAAAATTCCATAAGAAGCTGCTGGGTTTCCAATCATATTTCCAATAGGAAAAGCAAACAGCATTAAAAATATAGTTAATACCGCACCAACTAAAGATAAAAGAGTTCTTGATATTTTAAGAGCTCTTACAGCATCGTTTGGTTTTCCTAATGCTGTAAGCTCTGCAACCACTTTAGCAATAGCTGGTTGAGTCCCTAAGTTGGTAACTGCATATACAAATAAAAACACTTCATAACAATTCTGATATATTCCATATCCATCTAACCCAATTATTCTTTGAAGCAGTGGTATATAAAAAACTGATATAACTTTGGTTAAAAGCCCTGCTATTGAAAGAATTAAAAAGCCTCTGCTACTATTGGCTGATTGATCTTCCATAATTACCTCCTATCTAAGTGAGAACTTAAATACATCTTGCTTTATTTTTTTTAATATTGGAGGTAATGCCGATGCTATAGTCTTGTTTTTTAGATATTCTAACTTTCCATTAATTTTTCTAAAATTCAACTTATAAGCATATAAATACTGAAAATTTAGACCATATTTACTTTCAAAAAATGAATTTAATTTCTTATCTCCATATTTATTATCTCCAATTATAGGGTTTCCTAAATGTGCTAAATGTGCTCTAATTTGATGACTTCTTCCTGTAATTAAGTGTATTTCTAAAAGTGAATATGCACCATTGCTTTCCACTATACTTATTTCCATTGATATTTTTTTTGAGTTCTTAACCTCAGTGTCGTATATCTTAGATGTGTTAGTTTCAGGATTCTTTAATATGTACGCCTCATAAAGTCCAGCTCTTATTTTTCCTTTTGCTAAAGCGTAATAATATTTTCTTATTTCGTCTTCTCTAATAGCTTCATTTATGGCTTTTAAACCTTCGAAAGTCTTTCCGAACATGACCATTCCTGAAGTATTTCTATCTAATCTATTGCATGCTGCTGGTGTAAATGTTATTTCGTTTTCTGGAATATAATCACCCTTATCATTTAAATAAGAAAGAACATAATCTGTAAGAGTAGGTTCTTCACTATTATTGCTATCTGAATGAACCAATACATCTGGCCATTTTTCAATTACTACTACATTTTCATCTTCATATGCAATCTTGATTCTTTTAGGATCAACTTTAATAAACTTTTCTTTTTTATCTTCTTTGTTACTTTGTATGTATTTTATTTCTACTACATCGCCTTCTTGTAAGAAGTATTTCTCATTTTGTTTTGTCCCATTAACCCTTATATCTTTTTTTCTTAAAGCTTTAAAAATTGCGCTTAATGGCACATCTTTTAATAATTTTCTTAAAAATTTATCTAATCTCTGACCTGCCTCGTTTGGACCTATTTCTATTTTCAAATATAATCACTCCTAAATTTATTACCCTTAGCATTATCTAGTTTTTTAAACATATTGTCAATTTATTTTACATAAAATCGCAAAATAATACTATTACTTTGTTAAATAATTAAATGCTGCCAAAGCTTGAATAGAAACTCCAATTGGAAGACAATCCTCATCTATATTAAACAAATTACTATGTGCTGGCTCAGTAGTATTCTTTTCTTTATTTCCTGAACCTAAAAAATAAAATGCACTTGGTCTTTCATTTGCAAAATAAGCAAAACTTTCAACTCCCATTTTAGGCGCTTTTTGTTCTAAAACATTTTCTTTTCCTAAAATTTCATTTGCGCTATCACTTATTAAATCTACAAACTCATCATCATTATATAAGCAAGGATAACTTTCTTCTATTTTCACTTCTGCTTTAGCTCTTGACATAACTGCAATCCCATTTACAATTTCATTTAATCTTTTTATTGCAAATGCTCTATCTTCTTTTGTCATTGTTCTAATCATCCCACTTAAAGTAGCTTCTCCTGGAATAATATTCTGAGCAGTTCCTGCATGTAATGTACCAACAGTTATAACAATCGGATTAACTGGTGATATTTCTCTGCTTACTATTGTTTGAAGTGCTACTACAATGTGACTGGCAATAACAATAGGATCAACAGTAGTATGAGGTGATGCTCCATGACCGCCTTGACCTGTTATCTTTATACTAAACGGATTTGAAGCTGCATTAACTACACCTTTTTTTATTTTTATAGTGCCACATTTTGTTTCCTCATCAACGTGAAGCCCAATAACACAATCAACTCTTGGATTATCTAAAACTCCCTCGTTTATCATAGGCGTAGCTCCACCAGTAGTTTCTTCAGCAGGTTCAAATAATAACTTTACTGTACCGGAAAACTTATCTTTATTATCGTTTAATAACTTTGCTGCTCCCATAAGTATTGTTGTATGAGCATCATGTCCGCAAGCGTGCATTCTTCCATCAATTTTTGATTTAAATTCGCAAGTTTTCATATCCTTAATAGGAAGCGCATCAATATCTCCTCTTAAGGCTATAGTTTTATTATTTCCTTCTTTTGTACCTTTTATAATTCCACATACGCCTGTTTTGGCTACTTGAATATAAGGAATATTATTAGATTCTAAAAAATCCTTGATTACTTTAGATGTCCTAACCTCTTCAAATCCAAGTTCTGGATGTTCATGTAAATCCCTTCTTATTTTTATAAGTTCATCTTTTATAAGATTAGCTTCTTTTTTAAAATCTATCATTTCTCTAATCCCTCCATATTTAATAATAATTAGATTTTTAAGCATATTTAAAGAAGACAATATGCCAATTGTACAAAATAAATTCGTATATGGACTTATTTTAATTTTGAATATGCCTAAATTCAAGATATTAGCTCTAAGAAATAATAAACTTTAATTATCACTCCAAAAAACTTCTATTATATCTCCATCTTTTATATTTGCTGTGTATGGTGCCTTTTCCCCGTTTAAATTCAAGTTAATTATTCCTTTTGGAACTGTTAAGTCAAAATCTATATATTCAAATATATCTACTATTAGATATTGAACTTTTCCTTTCAATACTATATTTTCTCCATTGATATTAACTGTTATATTTCTAAACTCTTCTCTACCAATTGCTATTTCGATTTTATCTGAATTAATATTTTCACTATCTTCATTGCAACCTTCTATATTTTCGCTTTCTATCACATCTACATAATCTTCCTTATGATTTACCTTAGCAGCATCTTCACTTCCTATATATGAATCCATTGCTTTAATTACGATATGATCACCTTCTGAAATTTCATAATTATCTTCCAAGTATTCTCCACCTTTTAGTAATATTACTTCTTCTTTTAATATATACTTCTTAAATTCATCAACTTTACATGGTAAGAATACTCTTATTTCATCACCATTTTTTATTATATAATCTAACTCTTCTCTTTTCTCATTAACAAGCGTTACAGGTTCTATATTCATAATATTATCATCTAAATAAATAGAAACTGAATTTATGTTTCTTATATTTTCTGATAATTTAGGTGATGCATCTTTTCCATTCTGTGCGTATTCTAGTATTATATTGTCATTTGCTTTAACTTCTGTTTCAAGAGTTGCTTCCTCTCCATTTATTCTGATCTTTGCATTAGTTCCATATTCACCAAAAACAATTCTTTTACATCCATTATAGTTAAACCTGACACTTTTACCATTTTTACTTATAAGTAGCGATGGATTTATTCCTGCCTGAAGCAATACATCCATTATAGTATGTTTATGGGAGTTAAATAAACTAATTGGATCATTATTTAAAATAACATCAATAAAATCATTTCCCATACTACGTATTGCTGTTAAAGCTATTCCTAGAACAGTTACACCTGATGATCCCATATCATTATCTGAAACACACTCTATCACTGCCTGCCTATCTTTAATAGCTATTCTTTGAGGTGGTAATTTTAATTTATCAGCAATAGCCTCTAAAATTCCGGGTGTATGAGCTCCACCTCCTACTAAAAATACAGCACTTGGAGCCTTGCCCCCATTTAATTCTAAAATCTTTTTAGATATTTCTTCTCCAGTCTTAATAACAATAGAATCAATTAGTTTGTATACACTTTCTGATGATATTATATTTTCCATACCCAGAACATCAATATATTTTATTTCTTCTTCTTTCACTATAGATCTTTTTATATTTTCAGCAGTATTAAAGTCTACTAAATATTCTTGAACAATAGTTTCTGTGATCTCATCTCCAGCCATTGGAACCATTCCATATGCAGATATACTTTCTTTAGAACTTATGGCTATATCCGAAGTTCCAGCTCCTATATCTACAAGCGCGATATTAAGCAGTCTTAAATTTTTAGGTATAGCAGCTTCCATAGCAGCTATAGGCTCTAAAGTCAAATTTACAACCTTTAAATTAACCCTATTCATTACTGCATAAAGTGAATCAATTACAGACCTAGGTAAAAAAGTTGCTATAACTTCTGCACCTATATTTTCTCCCTTATGCCCTAATAAATTAGATATTAAAAATCCATTTAAGTAGAAATTTCTAACTGAATATCCAACACAATATAGTTTTCCTTCAGTTGTAGAAGCTATCTGCTCCTCTGCCTTTTTTACAGCACTCAATTCAAGACTTCTTATGATTTCTTTATTAACTTCTTCATCATCATTAAGCTCAATATCTGCTCTTACATCAATAGTTCTTAAAAACCTACCTGCCGCCGCAATAGATACTTCATTTAGCTGTATTTCAAGTTCATCTTCGAGATAATTCTTAACTTTTTGAACAACAGACGCCACTAAATTAATATCGTGTATTTGCCCATCCACCATGGCTCTTTCTTCATGCTCTAAATATTTCTCGCATACAACTTGGAACTTCTTATCTTTTACTATTCCTACTGTACCTATAATTGACCTAGTTCCTATATCTAAGGCAAAAATTATATCCTTTTGATTAAATCTTTTTAATTCCATATAAACACAACCAACCTTTATTGTTTTATTTATATTTTTAACTCCTGCATAAATATACTATAAATTATATATTATAAGCCAATTACATACAATGACTTAAAATATTTGTTCACAATTTTGCATTACTTCAACTTATTTACTTATTAACTTCCCTCTGCTAAAATGGTAGAAGGTGTAATTGCCGTGATTTTAATACATAAAAATGATTGACTATGGAAATAAATGTATACAAAATTAAAATCATTAGTTTTTAAGAGGGGGATAACATGCAAAGTAGACCTAATATATCTTTATTAAAAAATAACTACTTAGAGACCTATCATGCTATACAAGCATGTTTGATGCAACATAACTTTAGCCTTTTATTACCAAGAAATATAGAAAAACAAATTTTTGATATTGTACTTACAGCTCAAAATCAAAAGGTTCCAACAAAAAAATTAGAATGCAACAAAGATCTGGATAAGTTTTGTAATAAGTTAATTTATGAGTATAATTCTTCAGTGTCTGCTATTCAACAAGTACTTGAAGGCATATTTACTTTTTCAATACTAGTTTTTTTCTTTACTTTACTAGATGTTTTATTTGAAAAGGGAGTATTAATGAGCACCTTAATTACTTGTATTCTAATATCTATAGGGTATTTCATCTCAAATACTATTTTAAGACATAAGGAAACATCCAGTTCTAAGCTTCGCTCCTTATTAATCTTTGGAATTGTGTTAATTCCATTTATGATTATGTCTTTTCTAAAGACTAAAATTCCTTCTTTAGCTGTCACCTTTCCATTTCTTGATAGTTTAGTATTAACATTAGTAACTGGTGTTATTAGCTTTCTTTCATACTCCATACTTTCAAAAAAGTATGATTTGTTTATATTTATAAGACGTAAATAATTTAATATTTTAGAATGTATATATACTACAATTTAATTCCTACATTATTATTTAAATTAAGCACTTGGATTATTAGAATTTTAAATGTAAGTTTATTATTGCAACATATATAAAAGCTAGAAAGTACTTAACTTTCTAGCTTTTGTGCTTTTATTATAATAAATACAAATCTCCCATAAAGGAGCTAAGCAATGTTAAAAGAAAATAAATATTAAAAGGATGTTAATATTATATGAGAACATTAATCATTTAATTCGCAACATTTATTGTTCTAAATAAAGTGTTAATGAAAAGTCTAAAATCTCCCCCTTAAATAAATAAGGTGGGAGATTTTATCTGAAGAGATGTTTAAAATTATATGGGTATAATATATTATGCAGAAACTCATATAATAATACTAACTTTATCGACTTACTAAATCATTATTTAAGTATGATTTCTGCTTATACATAATTAGGATTAAATATGTTCACCTATACTAAATCCCTAATGACTTTTTAGTTAAAAATCCAATTTCTCTACTGAATTTCTGTAAACTAACTCTGCATTATCTCCCGCTTTCTTTCTTAGACCTCTTGCCTTGACTACTTTCACTAATCCATACATTACTACTGCAATTACAGCTATAGGTACCAATGTTCTAATTCCTATTCCATTTCCACTGGCAAATCCTAATTTTGAGCAAACAACATACATTGATACCATCAAGAATAATACTACTCCACAAGCTTCATAACGATATTTCCATGGCTTAATATCTACTACTTTATTGTCTTTTAACACATATTCCTTTTCTCTTGGTTTTATTTTACCAATAATTAGCATAATCATACATGTGATTACAAATAAGATTCCTAATTGATGAAGGAAATGCATTTCTGGTTTTATTATTAGTTGAAGTGTTCCATAAGTTAATACAAAAAATATTATTGATATTTTTGCTGCTATAGCCGGTACCTTTTTTGTTACATATCCTATAAAAACTATTGTGAATATAGGCACATTGAAGAACCCATTTACTGTTTGCAAGTATTGGAATAATCCTTGTGGTGCATACATTATAAATGGTGCTATAGTCATTGAAATTATAGCTAACACAAGTCCAAATATCTTACCCTTTGATATTATTTCCTTATCAGACTTTCCTTTTCCAAATACAGGACTATATACATTTAATGCAAATAAGGTTGACGCACTATTTAACACTCCATTAAACACACTTAATACTGATCCAAACATAGCTGCTGCAAAGAAACCAATTAAAGGTTTTGGTAATACATCGTTTACTAGTCTTGAATATAATAAGTCTGGATTTTCAACACCTGCTCCATATATATGAAAAGCTACTATTCCTGGTACTATAACTATTAATGGTGTTAATACTTTTAAAAGTCCTGCAAAAATTATTCCCTTTTGCCCTTCTGCTAAATTTTTAGCTGCTAATGCTCTTTGAATGATTGCTTGATCAGTTCCCCAATAATAAAGATTAACTAAAAGCATTCCTGTAAATAAAGTTCCAAAAGGTATAGGATCTTGTGATGTTCCTATAGCATTGAATTTATCTGAATGATTAACTAATATATTTGATAATCCTGTCGAAAAGCTTCCATGACCAAAATATATTATTCCAAATATAGGTACTATTAATCCTCCAATAGCTAATCCTATACCATTTAATGTGTCTGATACTGCAACTGCTTTTAATCCACCAAGTATAGCATAAATAAATCCTATTATACCGATAATCCAAACCATAATCCAAATGCTAGCTGTATAGCTTATACCAAACATTTCTTGCACGTTAAATATTTGAGCCAATGCAATAGCACCAGAATAAAGAGTTATTGGAAGTAGATTCGAAACATAACCTAATAAAAATAATATTGAAACTATCTTTTTAACACCTGAATCGAAACGTTCTTCAAGAAAATCAGGCACGGTTGTAACCCCTTGTTTTAAATATCTTGGAAGTAAAAATAAAGCTACAATTACAAGAGTAATACCAGAGCCAACTTCCCAGCCCATAACACTCATATTGCTTGAGTAAGCTTGAGCACTCATACCTACAAAATTAGATGCACTTAAATTTGTAAGTAATAAAGATGCCCCTATCACACCACCTGTCAAACTACGTCCACCTAAGAAATAAGAATCTTTTGAATTATTTTTTTGCCCCTTTAGCTTACGATACGTAATTGTTGCTACTAATACGATGCAAAATAAAAATGAAATAACGGTTAACATGCTTTTTTCCTCCTTTAAAATTACGAACGTTTACATCTCACATAGAATTCCACAATTTATTTTAATAAGTACTCTAAATATAAACTGTTCATATTTCCGTAAACTACAGTATGTTATTGTTTTCTGTAATCGTTAATCACATTATATTGAAATCGTTCCATTATAAAAATCTCATTTATTAACTTTTCTTATAAAATATTAACTTAATTAAAAATAAATTTTATATAGCCCTCTTTCATAGTTGGTTTTAAAAAATAATAAACATTTCTTTACTCCGATTTCTATACAGCACTCAATTAAAAATATTCATCATTTTTAATTTAAGATATATTCTACACCACATCTTTAATTTATAATTATCCAGTACATAAATTTAAATCCACTATTAAGTACATACCTTCACTAGAATTCCTATACTCTTAGTGCTATAATTTCCTATGGTGATGATCAATGAAGGTAAAAAAAATCACAAAGATAAGAAATCGAATAACTATATATTTTTCAATTATAATACTTGGATTAACTTTAGCTGTTACGTCCTCTATAAGTTCTATTTTTTCTAAAGAAATAATTAAACAATATAATAACGTTGCTACTGAGAAAATAACTGTAATTTCTAAAATCCTTAATGAAAATTTAGATTCTATAAGACATGATTCTTATATGATTGAAAATGATAAAAATATTTATGATTATATGTCTAAAGTTAATAGAAATAACTCTGCAACTCCAGAAACTAATGCAGAATTTTTTAATACTCTTTCAGAATATTGTAAATGGAGTAACTATATAATTTCTATAATTCCTTTGACAACAGATAAAAAAATAATGGATCCTCTTTATTCACAATATCCTTATAATGAATTAATTTATGGAAATAAAGAATTGGACAACTTTATTGAAAGTGGATATTCAAATAAATTTTCTTCTCCTAATACTTTTCCATTTAATTATGAGAATGCCGACTATGAAAAAAGAACAACTATAACTTATTTTTCTAGGTATTTGGATAAAGAAAACTACTCCCTTATCGGCTACCTTATGATCAATATAAAGAAAAAGAATTTATTTATGAACATAGATGATTACTGCCATGGAGTCTTTGATAGCACTTTTATTGTTGATAAAAATGGTAATCTGATTTATAAAATAGGAAATATTGATTATGACAATATAATGCTTGAAAAAGTTAATAATGATACTGTAAATGTTAATAACGTAAAGTATATGGAATTTAATAGTGTTATAGAAGCATATCCAGAATGGAGAGTCATTGGATTAATATCTTTGGACTCTTTAACCAGAAACCTTGATTCTATTCGATGGTTAATTTATTGTATTGGTATTTTTAGTATTGCAGTTGTACTTTTTATCAGCCACTTTACTTCAAAGAAAATTACAGATCCTATATATGATATTACAAAAGCAATGAATAAGTTTGAAAATGGAGAATGGCCAGACAAACTAGAAGCCAAAACCGAAGACGAACTTAAGTATCTTATAATTAGTTTTAATAAAATGATTTACAATATAAAAAATCTAATTGAACAAATCTATAAGGAAGAAGAGGAAAACAAAAAGCTTGAAGTTGAATCCATGAAAACCCAACTGGATTTACTGCAATCACAAATAAATCCTCATTTTATACATAATACACTAAATACAATAAACTATTTGGCTATAAAAAATAATCAAAATGAAATAAGAGAACTTATTCAATCATTTAATGGTCTGCTAAGACAAAGCATATCAACAAGTAAAAAGCTTATAACGTTAAAAGATGAACTTACATGCACTCAAAATTATCTGAAGATACAGAAGTATAGATATGGAGATATAGTTAAACTAGTATGTAATATTCCTGAAGAATTGAATAACTGTTTAGTGCCCAAACTTATTCTTCAGCCACTTATTGAAAATTCTCTTTATCATGGAATAGTACCTAAAGGTTGTGCTGGGACTATAAAAATAGATATATTGCCACAAAAAGATTTTATAAAAATAAAAGTTATCGATGATGGCGTAGGAATTAGTAAGAGAAAATCAACTCACAAAGGCTTTAATGGTATAAGCCTAGATAACATAAGCGAAAGACTCAGACTATATTTTGGAAGCGAATATGACTTAAAAGTATATAGCAAAACAGGAATTGGAACTTGTATAGAATTCAATATTCCATACATTTACTAGAGCACATTCGGGAAATAACAAGTCAGTGTGCCTTAATTCTAAAAAAGGAGGCAAATAGCATGTATAAAGTAATGATTGTAGACGATGAAATACCTGCACGAGAAATTCTCTTGTGCATCATAAATTGGGAAGACACTGATTTTAGAATAGTATATAGCGCTTCAAATGGTAAAGACGCACTGGACAAATATACTGATATAAAACCAGATCTTATTATTACAGATATACAAATGCCTATTATAGATGGTTTAGATTTAATAGAAGAAGTACAGAAAATAAATAAATCTCAAAAATTTTTAATATTAAGCTGCTATGAGGACTTTACGTATGCGCAAAGAGCTATGAAAATGGGCGTAACAGACTACTTGATAAAAGATTTAATAACACCTAATGATCTATATGGAATATTAGCAAAAACTAAAACTGATCTTGATAATATAACTATAAAAAAGAGTGAAATAAAAAAAGAACATAAACTTTTAAATTTCCTAAAGGAAAATAAGGATATTGCACTAAGAAAGCTTATATTTAATGATATAAGTCAAGACGATTGTTATAACCTTATTGAAAACCTTAACCTTAATCTAAACGGAAAACTTTTTGTTCTTTTCCTTATCCAGATAGATAACTTTTTTAAATATATAGAAGATGAGAATTTCTATACAAATACCCTTAATGAAATAATAAAAAATGTTTCTGAAACCATCGAAGAACTCAATATTGGTGAATGTTTTTATAGTGAAAATGGAGAATTCACAGCTATTGTACGCTTGTCGCCAACCATTAGTGAAGCGGATATAATAAATGAGTGTTATTATTTAGCGCAGGAAATAA
Source organism: Clostridium beijerinckii (assembly GCF_018223745.1). Lineage (NCBI taxonomy): Bacteria > Bacillati > Bacillota > Clostridia > Eubacteriales > Clostridiaceae > Clostridium > Clostridium beijerinckii. Next base: position 1,610,451 of record NZ_CP073653.1, on the reverse strand, counting down.
GAAAAAGGATTTCCCTCATGCATAATATCAGCTTAACAATAAGTGTGAGCTCAACATTTAAAAAGCCATTTAAAATAAAGAAATACTTTGATGAAGCATTTAAACTTTCTAAAATGAAGGTATTCCTAGGCAATGATACTATAATTTTAAATAATACCTTTGTAAAAAATTTAGATTTAGATACTGATACTTTAGCAAAAAGAATTAATGCCATTAATATAGCTATTGAACAAAATAATATTGAAAACTTAAAATCAGAGTTAACTCACTTATATGATAAAGATATACGAGGATTTATGCAGTTTAATTATCTAAATTATATAAACTCCTCTCTCCTAGATTTAGTAGTAAGAACCTGTAATAGATATTCTATAGCTTATGAAGATATTTTTTCAACTTCATACCTACCTATAGAAATATTATCAACAAAAGAAACCGTTGAAGAAATGAGCGGATGGTTTATTGAGATCTTTACTAAAATAATAAATATTAATTTTAATAACTCTTTTAAAAATAAATATAGTAAAAAGGTTGCTGATTCCATAGATTACATAAACAAAAATCTCTTTAATCAATCTCTTAGTCTAACAGATATAGCAGAAAACATTAATGTCCATAAAGTTTATTTATGCAGAATCTTTAAAGAAGAAACAGGTGAAAATGTTACGCAGTATATTTTAAAAGCTAGAATTGAAAAATCTAAAGAAATAATTTTATCAACTAACTATAAGCTTTATGAAATATCAGACAAACTTGGATTTAATAGTCCTCAACAATTTAGTATTTTATTTAAAAAAGTTACAGGTATCACTCCGAACCAATTCAGAGACTCTTATTTTAAAAATCTATAGTTGGGTAATGGCTTATAACTACTCCAAATATACATTTTAAAAATTTTGAAAGGAATTTATATTTACATGAATAAGAAAATACTTTTAGTTGTAATAATAATTTTATCTAGTTTTGCTTTCTCTTGTGATACTACAACTTCTAAACAGAGCTCAAAAAAATCTGATTTAGTTATTGCCGTTATTTACAAAACTTTAGATGAAGCTTGGTTTCAGGAAGAAAGTGAGGCTGCTAAAAATAAGGCTTTAGCTATGGGGGCTAAAGATGTAATTACTATAGATGCTAAAATGAATCCTGATGTGTATTTATCTGCTTTGGATAATTTAATTACTCAAAAAGTAGATGGTATATTAATATGCGTTCCTGATCAAAAATTAAGTAAAATCACTATAGATAGATGTAAGAAATCAAATATTGCTGTTATAGCCTGCGACGATCCGCTTACTGATGATGAAGGTAATTATATTGCACCATTTGTCGGAATAGATTCTAATCAAATTGGAAGGGATATGACTAGTCTCATGGTAGATTATTTAGAAAAGAATAATAAATTAAGTGATCCTAATTCTTCAGGACTTCTGCTTATGTCAATGGATTCTGTATCTAGCTGCATACCTAGAACTGAAGGACAGTTAGAAACATTTAAAGATAGACTTCCAAGCTTTCCAAGAGAAAATATTTTTCAAGCCGAATATAATGGACAATCAGAAAAAAGTTTTTATTCTGCCGCATCAACTATAACGTCTAATAAAAATATAAAGAATTGGTTTGTCATGTCTGCAAATGAAGCTGGCACCATTGGTGCAATAAAAGCACTGGATCAATCTGGTCTTGCAGAAAATGCTGTTGCTGTAGGGGTAGGTGGATATGTAGCAAAGGATGAATTTCAAAAAGAAAACTCTCCTCTTATAGCGTCTGCATACATAAGTGCTACAGAAGTTGGAGAAATTGCAGCTCAGGAACTTATGGAGAACCTTTTGCTTAATAAAAATATTCCTGATAAATATTTGGTAAAAGATAAAGTGATTACAAAGGATAATTATAAAAGTCTTGTGATCAAATAATTTAACAATAAAATAACTCCATTCACATAATAATTTCTCAACTGTTACATGAATGGAGTTCCACCAACTTAAATTTAATTATTATCTTTTTAATTTAACATTTTGATATCAAATTGTTATCAACCAAAATTTTCAAGGAAAAACTCCTAAAAAGTCCATCATCAAACTTCAATTTAATCTTATCTTTGTCATTTTCATCAAATCCTGCGATTTCTCCAATACCATAAGTTCTATGGGCTACTTTATTTCCTATCTCGTATCCATAAGTATCAACAGGCATATCATTTAATTTTCCTTCTACAACAAACCTCGAAACATCCTTAAATTGACCTTTCCTGCTCCTTGGAGAAAATAGATACAGGTTATCTATCGCCCTAGTTATTCCAACATAAAATAATCTTCGTTCTTCCTCAATATTTTCCTTTATACTTGATGCATGAGGTATAGTTTCCTCTACACAATTTATAACATAGACATTCTTAAATTCCATTCCTTTTACTCCATGTATAGTACTTAAGATAACTCCTTCTCTCTTAGTTTTTCTTTTACTTTCCTCTATACTTTGTTTTACTTCCTCTATATGTTCTAGAAATTCAAATATAGTTTTATATCCTTCTGCTGATAATTTAAATTCTTCTATTATATCTTCTAAATCCTCAAAACTTTGATTAAATTTATTAGCATATTCCTGAAGATAATCTCTATATCCTAAATCCATTACTATATATGCAATTGCTGATGATAAAGATATCTTATTTAAATAGTTTATATCTTTTCTTAACTCATCAAGCTTTTTCTTTTGAAATGGTGGTGTATCTTCTTTGCTAATAATTATAGTAAATGGACTCTCTTCTCTATCATAATTTTTTATATAAAATAAATTTCCCTTACTTATATATCTGAAAGGCCTATTTATTATTTGCAAGAAGCTATTTCTATCAAATTCATTTACACTTAATCTTAAATATGATATTAAATCCCTGCAAATAAAATGCTCAAAAAAATTATATTCTCTATCAAGCAGTGTAAATGGGATCTTTCTTTTAGTTAATACATCAATAACAGACATAGACTCTATATTGGTTCTATACAATACTGCATTATCTTCATAATTAATTCCTAAAGTTTTATTATTTATAACTATATCAGTCAAACTTTCAGCCTGCATCTTTTCATTATATGGATTAAACCACTTAACAATGCCATCACACTCTTTATTCCATTTTATTTCTTTATTATTTCGCTTTTCATTATACGCTATTACAGTTTTTGATTTATCAACTATATTCATTCTGCTTCTATAATTTATAGATAAATAATATTTTTTCCCACCCATAAATATTTTATCAAAGTTAACCATATACTCTGGCTTTGACCCTCTAAAAGAATAAATACATTGATCTTCATCTCCCACTGCAAAAAAATTATTATCTTCCCCATCATTTATTAACCTTAAAAAATCTATTTGCATTTCATCACAATCTTGAAACTCATCAACTAAAACATACTTGAATAATTTCCTATAAGACAACAACATATTCTTATCATTCTTTAGCAATTCTAATACTTCTATAGCTAGATCGTCAAAATCTCTTTTGTTGTGTTCTTTTTTATATTCTTCATATTTTTCTAATGCTTCTTCAAAAATTTCTTTTGCAATTGATGGCTTAAATTCATTTAGAGGAACTCTTGAAGTTTTATACAAAGAAATGTTATTTATTGCTTCTTTAATTTTATCTTCATTAACTTCATCAAAGTACTTACCTAAAATATTACTAACTATTTTGTGAACAACGGCCCCATCAACTATGTCGATATTTCTTCCACATCTCAAAAGTATCTTATAAAATAAGCCATGGAATGTCCCAAAAAAAGGCGAACTGTTTGTATCAAATTTAGATACATATCTATTCTTCATATTCTGCGCTGCAGCTTTTGTAAATGTAATTACTATTATATTTCCATTAGCTACTCTTTTATGCTTTACTAGATAATCAACTCTATTTATTATAACCGTAGTTTTTCCAGATCCAGGTGCTGCAACTATCAAGACATTTTTTTCTTCTGCTTTTACTGCATCCATCTGATATTTATCAAGATCGTACCCCACTGTAATGCTCCTTCTTTCATTCCTATTTACATTTCAGCATTTATGAATTTCTTTATATAAGACTTACATATTTTAAATTCTTTCCATATTTACTATATGAATTTCATTTTCTCTCATAATACTGAATATTTTCTACTTAAATTCAAAAAATTAATATATGTCTGATTTTAAGTTATAAGCAACTATATTGTAATCAAACTCTTATAGATGTACAATAGTTTTATGCATTTTAATTTATAATGGATTAAACGATAATTATAAAATAAAATTATTTACATGTTTTTTAAAGGAGATTATTATGGATAATAAATCTAGTTTTAATGTTAAGGATGAACGAAATTTAACGATGTTAGTTGATTTTTATGAATTGACTATGGGTAATGGTTATTTCCGTAAAGGACTTAAAGACAAAATAGCATACTTTGATATGTTCTTTAGGCGAATCCCCGATGATGGCGGATACTGTATAATGGCTGGAGTTGAACAATTAATTGATTATTTAAGCACTTTAAAATTTACTGATGACGACATTACTTATCTAAGAGATAAACACGCCTTCTCCGAAGAATTTCTTGACTATCTAAGGGACTTCGATTTTAGTTGCGATGTTTGGGCTGTTCCAGAAGGGAACCCAGTATTTCCAAACGAACCTCTTGTAACTGTTCGTGGCCCTGTAATTCAGGCTCAATTCCTTGAAACAATGATTCTTTTAACAATAAATCATCAGACACTAATTGCTACAAAAGCTAATAGAATTTGTAGAGCAGCAGATGGGCGTCCTGTAATGGAATTTGGTTCAAGAAGAGCTCAAGGTTATGACGGCGCAATTTATGGTGCTAGAGCAGCTATTATAGGTGGATGTAGTTCAACAGCCTGCACTATGTCAGACAGAATGTTTAATATACCTGCTGTTGGAACTATGGCTCATAGTTGGGTTCAATTATACGATACAGAATATGATGCTTTTAAAGCCTGGGCTGAAATTTATCCAGATGATTGTGTATTACTTATTGATACCTACAATGTCATAAAGTCAGGAATTCCAAATGCAATAAAAGTATTTAATGAAGTTTTAAAACCTCTTGGCAAGAGACCTCGTGGCATAAGAATAGATTCTGGCGATATTACTTATCTAACAAGAAAATGCAGAAAGATGTTAGATGAAGCTGGATATGAAGATTGTGGAATTGTAGTTTCTAACTCTCTTGATGAGCATATTATAAAAGATGTATTAGATCAAGGTGCATGTATAAACTCTTTTGGAGTTGGTGAGCGACTTATAACTGCTAAGTCAGAACCAGTTTTTGGCGGCGTTTATAAATTAGTTGCATTGGAAGGTGATAATGACATTATCCCTAAAATTAAAATAAGCGAAAATGAAGAAAAAATAACAAATCCAGGTTTTAAGAAGATAATAAGAATATTTGATAAAAACTCTCACAAGGCCATTGCGGATTTAATTACTTTAAGAGATGAAAACATTAACGAGAATGAACCATTAATAATATTCGACCCTATTCATACATGGAAGAGAAAAAAAATCAAGAACTATTACACTAAAGAACTTCAATCACCAATATTCAAAAGTGGAAAGTGCGTGTATAAATCTCCTACAGTTTTAGAAATAAAAGATTTTTCAAAACTTGAAACTGATAAGCTGTGGCCTGAAGTACTTAGATTTGAAAATCCTCATACTTATTATGTTGATTTATCACAAAATTTATGGTCTTTAAAACATTCTCTTCTTCATAAATATACAAACTCTTATGAAGCACAAGAGTAAAACTCTACAAAACTAAGTTAATTCGCGAACTTATCTATAAATATTATAATATTTTTATAGATCAAATAAACATATACTTCTTTTATCAATAAAAATATAGATTAGAATATTTTCATATATTCTAATCTATATTTCTTTAGCATTAATAGTTAATATTTGTTCTTTTTTCGTCATCATATATAGGCAAATTTAGAAAACCGTAGTCTTCCTTCATAATTTCCTTAAAATCGATACTGCTTGACTCACTACATTCATTAAAAATGCAAAGCTTATCATCTTGCCCTTTTAATGATTCACTTTTTATAGGGCATTCACTATAACACTCCACTTTCTCTTTTGTTGTTGACCAAAATGGACACCTACTCATAAAACCCGCCATCCTTTTCTCATCCTAATAATTTATAAATCTCATAAATTTATGAATTCATTATATTACAAACGCCCTTAAAAGTAAAGATTTTACAATGGAATTCTATGTAAAATTAAGGAGCATTTTTTATAATGCTCCTTAATTTTTATAATTATATTTGACAAATATTCTTAACAACTGATATATTTATAAGTTCATTTTGGAATGCTCTAAGTAATGCCTTTTCCAAAACTTTTTCTTTATCAAAGTTCTCTATGTCTCTACATTCAGAAAAAACTTTATTTTTCTCGCCTTTAACATTTTTATAAGTTAATGTCACATATGGCTTGTCATATTCTACTTCTAATATTTTTATTCCCCAAGATATTTGTGCGAAGTCTCCATCAACAGTTAATTTTGTTAATTCCTTTAACTTCTCATTATCCTTGCTTGGATCATTTACAATTATTAATTCGTCCCCAACTTTATATTTTCCCACAAAAATACGCCTCCTCATCAATTTCTATTTATATTTTTATCATAGGCTAAATGATTTTGATTAAGTCTGTAATAAAAATTATCATTTTTTTGTAGAAATAGTAATTATAATTACTATAGTATGTTAATTAATTAACACACTCTGCTTAGTTATATTTTAACAGACTTTTCTTTAATGTACAACAAATTTTTGATATTTTCATTCAATTATCAGAAAATTAATTGAAATTGCATGTTTATTTATAATTAAATGTTCAAATTAAGCAAACTCAATCTTTTTCTTTGCATTTTTATTAACAATATTTCTCTAAATAATAATAATTGTTTAAAAATAGTATTAATTAATTAGTTGACTCCTTCTTTATTTCTATGCTATAATCGATACATAAAACTAATAGAAGTGAGGTTTTTAAAATGGATCAAATAGCTTCAGTTTTCAAAGAAAAAAAGCTAAAATTAACTCCTCAACGACTTGCAGTATATAACTATTTAATTAATACTACTTCTCATCCTTCAGCAGACGTTATTTATTCTGATATTCATATCCAATATCCAACTATGAGTTTAGCTACTGTATATAAAGCATTAAAAACATTAGTTGATGTAGGATTAATTCAAGAAATAAATGTTGGTGAAGGAAACTTTAGATATGATGGTAATTCATTACCTCATCCTCACTTACAATGCTTAAGTTGCGGAAGAGTAGATGATTTTAAAGATCTATCTCTAGATAATCTTAATGCTTTAGCAAAAGAGCATACTGATTATCAGATTGTTTCAAATAAGGTTTATTTTTATGGTTATTGTAGCAACTGCAAATAATTGTTATTTTTTTCATCCTGATCATAACTTAGGCAAAAAATATTTTGCGTGAAGTTATGGTCTTTTTTTATTTTATCGCTTTTATATTATTAATATGCATCACTATATCAACATATAATTTATTGAGGTGATACATAATGAAAATCATAATATTAAAGAAAAGGATTTTAGTAAACTCAGTACTATATATATCAGCATTATTTTTAATTTTAGGTATGGTTTACTTTATTTCTAATAAGTTTAAATCTTTACAAACTATATCTCCAATAAACATTACCCAAAATACACAATATGACTTAACAGGTGATGGCAAAAAAGATACTTTTCAATTATTAAGCTCACAAAATAAGGTTGATTTTAATATAAATTGTTTTGATAATGATCATTATCTTTCCAATCAACTTAGTGACAAAACACTTTTCACGACTAATCTTCATTTTGAGCCTAAAGTTTATTTTCATAATCTTTCTAGAGATAATATTCCTGAAATTATACTTCTTGGCTCTAAAAATGATAAGTCTATGTCTTATGTATTTAAGTGGAATAAAAAAAACTTTAATTTGCTCTATTCAAGTAATAATAATATTTTTGGTATATTGGATTGTAAAAATTCTAAGACTCCTCAATGTTATTCAATATCATCATCAGAAGGGCTTTCTTCATTAAATAGCTTTATGCTCATTAATAATGATATTTTAGATACTAGTAAGGATAATACAAATCTTCCTTCATTAGATTCTGCAACGAGTTTTATTAATTTAGTTGAGCTTCCTTACGTAGTTGATGATCTTCCAGATATCTTCTCTTCTACAATTGACAAAGAGAATTTATCTTTACTTTGGAGTTTAGATAAAGATAATTATTCGTATACTTTTCAAAATGCCTTTTTTTATGATTATAAGTGGACTGAGTCATTAGAGCCCTCAGCTATAAGGTGGAGACTATCTTTTGAAAAAAGCAATCTTAAAGGTACAAATAATAAAAGTGAGTTGATATTATTAATAGATTTTGAAAAGCAAGGTTCTTCTTATAAAATAAATAGTATACAAAAAGCTAAATAAATATAAAAGGCCGCATTAGCGGCCTAAAGGGGGATGAGGGGTTACTTAATGAAGTAAAAAATTTATCCGATAGTTGAACTGCCATTAACACATCAAACTCTTTAAATGTTAACCAAACGGCATTAAACTTCTGGATAAGCTTAACTAGATTTTAGATGTAAATACCTCTCTAAATCAAGTCTTACTTAATAATCCATTAAGTTTGTAAGAGAATACTTTCTCTATTACATTAATATTATTGACATGATTTCTTTTTGTATACACAATTCAAAAAATAATTTTTATGCTTCTTTAAGTTCTCCATTCTTATAAGCTTCAATGATTCTATCAATAAACTTTATTCTATCCGGATGAGCATAACTTCTAATTGCCATTAAAAATTCTAAGTTCGCATCCTTATCCTTAATATTTCTATTTGTTGTAACATTGTTCTTTTTAACGCCTTTATCTTCATTTAGATTTTCAGAATTTTTAGGATTCGTATTGCTAGAATATTCTTTAGGATTTGAATACATATTCTTATTATTTACATTGCTTTGACTTCCACTCATATTCCCTTGAAATAAGTTATTATCTAAATTTAACCCCATCATTTGAGCTATTGAATTTAAATTTCCCAAATTAAATCCATTTGTATTCATTGAAGCTAACATATTCCCCATATTATTCATATCAAAATTTCCACCTAGTAATCCCATTAACTGCATAGGATCAATTCCGAAAGGTGTATTTCTAGCATTATCATTAATATTAGAACTAGTATCATTTGATGTTTGATCTTGTTCTCTATGTTTATGCTTAGCCATTTTAAAATCCTCTCACTTAAAATTGTCTCTTTTTAATATATGTATATCATTCTAAAAATGTTTATGTTTTTACGCATTTTTTTAGAGGGCCATTAAAGCCCTCTATCCACTATCCTAGCAGCAGCAATTACTTTCTCCTCGTCCGCCTCCTAAAAGATTAGAGAAGCATCCACCACATAATATAAATAGTAAAATAATTAAATATGATTTGTTACAGTTTAATAAACCTGACCCGCATGCTATTAATAGAAATATGATTGGTGTACAACCACTTCCTAATAAACCATCTGAAGCATTTGATCTTGGCTCATAGCAGCAACATTCATTGTGTCTTTTTTCACAGCAACATTTATTCTTCCTTTTAGACATATTTATCTCTCCTTCCTAAAAATTAAGAATCTTAACAATTAGCAGCACAACCAAAATTATTACCGAAAGGACTTACTCCTCCGCCAAATCCACAATTGTTAAATCCTCCGCCTATTCCATTGTTATTATTGCAAAGGAATAATAGTACTAATATAAACAAATATGGTGCACAACTACCTAAGAATCCACTATTAGCTCCGCCTTTGTTGCAACAGCAATCTTTCTTTTCACAGCAGCAATCGCACTTTTTCTCACAGCAGCAATCACAACTTCCTACGTTGCCTCTTCCTAAATTATTTCTTCCACAGCCACAATAGAATAATATTAATAAAATCCAAATCCAGCTGTTAAATCCGCAACCACCATTATTGAATCCTTGTCCACAGCCTCCTATACCCCCTGGAAAACCTCCGATTCCTGGTCCACCAAAGTTTGGCCCGCAACCACAATTGTTAGAACTTGAATCTGAACAATCATCATCACATGAATTTAAACCATTTAGGATATCATTCATCTCCATTTTTATTCCTCCTTGGAAATATTTTTTTCTTTTTTATACTATATATTATTCCTACCTAAAATTTTTGACACTATTTTTTATAACTTATAATTATTTAAATTTTTTATCAGCTATTTTAATAAATAATGTCATTACTTAAATAGAAATAACCTCTTACAAATATTATATCTGTAAGAGGTTATTTGTTTACTATTATATAAAAATTTATATAAATATTTTACTAATCTAAATCTGTCGCAAATTCTAAGAAAAGATTATCTATTAGTTCATCTTTCCCATCTTTATTTAATGATGAGAAAAAATATAATTTGTCATCTGAATTTAATTTGAGTGTTTCTTTTATAACTTTCTCATTTTTCTTTAATTCATTCCGTGTAAGTTTATCGCTCTTTGTAGCAACTACTATAACGTCATAACCAAAATGTTTTATCCATTCATGCATAATTATATCATCACCTGTTGGCTTATGCCTAGAATCTACAAGCAAGACAACTCTTTTCAGCTGTTCTCTACCAGTCAAATACATTTCAACAGTTTTCCCCCAGCTATCCTTCTCCGCCTTCGAAACTTTTGCATATCCATATCCAGGCAAATCAACTAAATAAAAATCATCATTTATAAGAAAAAAGTTAACTAATCTAGTTTTTCCTGGAGTCTGACTAACCTTTGCAAGTTTTTTTCTATTGGTTAATGAATTTATCAGCGAACTCTTTCCTACATTAGATCTTCCAACAAATGCAACTTCCACTCTATTATCTATGGGATATTGATTCTTCTTTACTGCCGACGTAATAAAATCTGATTTCTTAATTCTCATTAGTATCCTCTCCAATTAGTGCATTTTTCAATACCTCATTAACTTCTTTAGCAGAAATAATATTCAAGCTATTTCTAATCGAATTTGGTATCTTATCTATATCTTTCTCATTTTCTTTAGGAATTATTATAGTATCTACTCCTGCTCTAAATGCTGCTAAAGATTTTTCCTTTAGCCCACCAATCGGAAGCACTCTTCCTGTTAATGTAACTTCACCTGTCATTGCTACATTATGCTTAACCTTCTTACCGGATAGTGCTGATACAAGTGCAGTTACCATAGTCACGCCTGCCGATGGACCATCCTTAGGCACTGCACCTTCTGGTGCATGAATATGGATATCCTTTTCTTTATAAAAAGTTTCATTTATCCCAAACTTAATTGCATTAGCTCTAACATAACTGTAGGCTGTTCTTGCCGACTCTTGCATAACATCTCCAAGCTTACCTGTAAGTTCAAGTTTTCCTGATCCAGTCATAACCATAGCTTCTATTGGAAGCGTATCGCCTCCATATGCAGTCCATGCCATTCCTGTAACTACTCCAACCTTGTCCACCTTATCAATTTGATCAAAATCAAACGTCTTCTTACCTAATAATTTTTCAACACTTTCATTATTAATTAGGAATTCCTTTTGTTCTCTTTTTAACATTTCTGCTAATACTTTTCTTATTAAAGAACTTAATTTTCTTTCTAATCCACGAACTCCTGATTCTCTTGTATATCCCTCGATAACCATTCTAATAGAATCGTCTTCTATATCAATTTTATCTTGCGGAATATCAAGTTCTTTAAATATCTTAGGGATAAGGTGATTTTTAGCTATATTGAATTTTTCTTCATACGTATATCCCGATACTTCAATAACTTCCATTCTATCTAAAAGCGGCCTTGGTATTGTTTCTAAAGAATTTGCTGTTGCTATAAACATAACCTTAGACAAATCCATTGGTACTTCTAAATAACTATCTCTAAAATCTTTGTTTTGCTCACTATCTAATATTTCTAATAATGCATCAGATGGATCACCTTTATAGCTCGAACTAATTTTATCTATCTCATCAAAAAGCATTAATGGATTCATAGATTTTGCCTCTTTCATTGCATAGACTATTCTACCTGGAATTGCACCAACATATGTCTTTCTATGACCTCTTATTTCAGCTTCATCCTTCATTCCACCTACGGATATTCTTGTATATTTTCTATTAATGGCATTAGCTATAGATTTTGCTATAGATGTCTTTCCCACACCCGGAGGGCCAACTAAACAAAGAATAGGTCCTTTTTGGGACTTACTGAATTGTTTTACTGCTAAATACTCTATAATTCTATCTTTAACGTCTTCCAATCCATAGTGCTCATTATCTAAAACTTCTCTTGCTTTAGTAACATCAATATTTTCCTTTGTATTCTTACCCCAAGGGATATCCAATACCCAGTCTAAATATGCCTTTACAACATTGCCTTCTGATGACGTAGGACTCATACTTTTAAGTCTTGATAACTCGTAATTAACCTTTTCTTTAACTTCATTAGGAAGTTTAGCTTTCTTGATTTTTTCTTCATACTTAGCTATTTCTTTCTTGTCCTCATCATCTTCACCCAATTCTTCTTGAATTGCGCGCAATTGCTCTCTTAGATAAAATTCCTTCTGCTCTTTTGCAACTGTATTCTTTACTTTATTAGCAATCTTTTTTTGGATTTTTGCTATAGAAATCTCTATTTTAATTCTTTCTAGTACTTTCTCTACTCTCTTGGTTATATCTACTATTTCCAAAATTTCTTGTTTAAGCTTTTCATCAGTTATTGCATAAGAAGCTACCATGTCTACAAACTGACTTGGTTTTTCAAGTGAATCTATTGATTTAACTGCTTCTCCAAAATTATCTTCACTTAACTTAAGTAGTTTCATAAATTCTTTATCCAAGAATTTAATATAGGCGTCTAATTCCTCATTCTTAACCACTTTATCATCTAATTTTTTTACTGAAACTTTTATATAACTTTCTTCTTCCTCTATATATTTAACTATTTTACCTCTTTCTTGGCCTTCCACAAGAACTCTAATAGTATTATCAGACATCTTTAAGATTTGCTTTATTTTACATATGGTTCCAATCGAATATATTTCATCTTGATTAGGTTCTTCTATCATTGAATCTTTTTGCCCTACAAGAAAAACTTCTTGTTCATCTAACATAGCTTGTTCAATAGCTGCTATGGATTTTTCTCTTCCCACATCAAAATGTACAACCACACTAGGAAAAACAGTCAATCCTCTTAAAGGAATTAGCGGAATCGTATATAGCTTTTTCATAGTACTATTTCCCCCCATATCTTAATTACATTATTTATTTTGACTTATCTAGTATACACATAATAAATATTTTTTTCAATGATTCTAAAAATAAAAAACTCATTATATATTGTAGAGTTTACAAAACAAGTATACCTAGTCACTTGCTTTGTAAACTTATAATAATTTTGTTTAATCAAACAGCATATACACTACTATAAATACTCTTTAGTTTATCTATTATAACATAATATATTAATTTTAAAAGAAAAAGTGTAAAAATATTAAGATTTATTCATATTTTACTGTACTAATTAAAAATATAACTTTACAAGTTATTCAAAATGTTATTGCCTTCAGCTGATAATATTTCTCGCTCGCTTTCATTAATTATATCTTCTTCTATAGCCAACTTAATTACCTCTTTAAAATTTGTTACAGGAATTATTTCTATTTCACATATTTCATGTAGTGATTCATCATAGTTTTCTTGTGGAATTATAACTTTTTTTGCACCAGCTTTAAAGGCTGCAGATATTTTGGCCTTCACTCCTCCTATCGCTTTTACAGATCCTAATATGCTTATTTCTCCAGTCATAGCAACAAACCTGTTTATTTTCTGCTTAGTTATAGCGCTATAGATCGCTGTCGCAATACTTATACCAGCTGATGGGCCATCAACTGGAATTCCTCCTGATATATTTACATGTATATCATATCTATCAGTTAATAAATCGAATAAATTATCCAATACTGTAAGCACATTTTGAACAGATGCAAAAGCAGTGCTTTTCATTTTTATTTTTTTATTGTTATTAGTTATCTCTTCCTCTTCAACTATTCCAGTTATTTTAAGTTCCCCTCTTCTACCTGTAACTTTTTTACAACTAACTTCAAGCGGCATTAACATTCCAATGTTTGCTCCATATACTGCTAATCCATTAACAACCCCAACTCTAGATTGAGATGGTATCTTATTTGAAATTATTTTGTTATACTGTCCATTCTCCAATACCCATTTAATATCATCTAATGTAATCTCACTTCTATCTTCATTAATAGCAATTCCAGATGCCAACTGAATCAAATTTATTACTTCTCTACCATTTGTGCAATATTTACTTACTTCTTCAACACCATCTTTTGAAATTTGCAATCCAACTTTATTAACACAATTTTCAGCTATTTTCTCTATTTCTTCAGGCAATAATGCCCTAAAAAAGATTTCAACGCATCTTGATCTTATAGCTGGTATGATTTCATGTGGCGCTCTTGTTGTTGCTCCTATTAATCTAAAATCAGCAGGAAGCCCATTATCAAATACTTCCTTTATGTACTTAGGCATATTAGTATCTTCTGAACTATAGTATGAGCTATCTAAAAACACTTTTCTATCTTCTAATACCTTCAATAACTTATTTAACTCAATTGGATGAAGCTCTCCAATCTCATCTAAAAATAATACACCCCCATGAGCTTTTGTAACAGCTCCTGCCTTTGGTTGTGGAATTCCAGCTATACCTAAAGAACCAGCGCCTTGATAAATCGGATCATGCACTGAACCTATTAGTGGATCTGCTATTCCTCTCTCATCAAATCTCAATGTGGTTGCATCTAACTCAACAAATTTTGACTTTTCTGTAAATGGCGATAGTTTGGATTTTCTAGCTTCCTCCAACACCAATCTAGCTGCTGCTGTCTTTCCAACCCCTGGTGGTCCGTAAATTATAACATGTTGAGGATTCGGCCCGCAAAGAGCTGCCTTTAATGCTTTAATCCCTTTTTCTTGCCCTATTACCTCATCAAAACTAGATGGTCTACTTTTTTCAGTAAGTGGCTTAGACAAACTTATTTGTCTTAATCTATTTAGATTATTTAATTCCTTAGTATTTTCCCTATCAATTATTATCTCCCTATTTTTTTGTGGTTTACTTATTGCATTACACATAACATAAACCATGAGAATTAGAACTATAATTTGCAAAATCATTAATATATTTGTCATAATCTTTAAATATACTTACCTTTACTAATATATACATTTTATTTCCTTATTATTACTAAAGTAAATATACTTTGCCTCCTTCAATTTTTATTATTAGTATTATTTGCTTATTATTACAAATATATTCTTGATTTTGAAATATAAATAAAAACAATCCAATATTTAAAATACTAAAAACTTGTAAAAACGCTAAATAAGTCAGTATATATAAAAAAATATATACTGACTTATTATTCTCGCTAATATTAAGCTGATTCAATATCTTTCTTAGTCCTAGCTTTTACTAAAGTAGGTCTAATCTTTCCCTCTTCCAATCTTTCAATTCTAGGCTGCTTCTTCTCTTTGATAGCCTCTTCAGTTATTATAACATTAGTTATTCTATTATCAGAAGGTATCTCATACATTATTTCATTCATTATATCTTCAATAATAGCTCTTAAACCTCTGGCACCAGTCTGTCTGCTAATCGCTTCTTCTGCTATTGCGATTAATGACTCTTCGTCAAACTCTAACTTAACATCATCTAGCTCGAATAATTTCTTATATTGCTTTACAAGAGCATTTTTAGGTTTAGTTAAAATTTGAATTAAAGCTTCTTTATCTAAAGACTCTAAAGTAACTAGTATTGGAAGTCTTCCAACAAATTCAGGAATTAACCCAAACTTTAATAAGTCTGCTGGCATAATTTCTTTTAGTAAGCTTCCAACATCCTTTTCATGTTTAGCTTGAATTTGTGCTCCAAATCCCATAGAACTCTTTCTTGTTCTATTTTCTATTATCTTATCAACACCATCAAAAGCTCCACCACAAATAAATAATATATTAGAAGTATTTATTTGGATAAACTCTTGATGAGGATGCTTTCTTCCACCTTGTGGAGGAACAGATGCAACAGTTCCTTCTAGTATCTTTAACAATGCTTGTTGAACACCTTCACCTGATACATCACGAGTAATAGATGGATTTTCTGATTTTCTAGCAATTTTATCTATTTCGTCTATATAAATAATGCCTCTTTCAGCTTTTTCTACATCATAATCTGCATTCTGTATTAGTTTAAGAAGAATATTTTCTACATCTTCTCCAACATATCCAGCTTCTGTTAATGTTGTAGCATCAGCAATTGCAAAAGGTACATTTAAAAATCTTGCTAATGTTTGAGCAAGTAGTGTTTTACCTGAACCAGTTGGCCCTAGTAGTAAAATGTTACTTTTTGATAATTCAACATCAATATCTTCTTTATTAGTATTAATTCTTTTATAATGATTATAAACTGCTACTGCTAAAGATTTTTTTGCTCTTTCTTGCCCAATGACATAAGAATCTAAGTATTCTTTAATCTCATTTGGCTTTGGTACACTTTTAGGGTCAAAATCAACAGTTTCTTGGAATTCATCTGCTATAATTTCAGAACATAAATCAATACATTCATCACAAATATATACTCCCGGACCTGCAATTAATCTTTTTACTTGTTCTTGAGTTTTGCCGCAGAAAGAACACTTTAACTGCTTCTTTTCATCATATTTAGCCATACATTCACCTCACTTAAAAACGTATAAATTGAAAATTCAATCTTATTTATCTTTTCCTATTTTATGCGTAGTTATTACTTCATCAACTAACCCATAAGCTTTAGCTTCTTCTGCAGACATGAAGTTATCTCTTTCTACATCTGCTTTAATTGTTTCTAAAGGCTTACCAGTATTTTCACTTAAAATTCTATTTAAAGTTTCTTTCATCTTTAATATTCTTTTAGCATGTATTTCAAAATCTGTTGCTTGACCTTGAAAACCGCCTAGTGGTTGATGTATCATAACTTCAGCGTTTGGAAGTGCAAATCTCTTTCCTTTTGTTCCAGAAGAAAGTAAAAATGCTCCCATTGAAGCTGCCATCCCTATACATATTGTTGATACGTCACACTTAATATATTGCATAGTATCATATATAGCATTTCCAGCTGTTATTGATCCTCCTGGACTATTTATATATATATATATATCTTTATCTGGATCTTCACTTTCTAAAAATAATAATTGTGCTACTATTAAATTAGCGCTATCATCATTCACTTCTCCACTTAACATGATTATTCTTTCTTTTAATAATCTTGAAAATATATCATAGGAACGTTCTCCTCTACTTGTTTGTTCTACAACCATAGGTACTAAAGCCATATAAATCCTCCTTTTACTATTATACTTTTTCTAATTCTAATTATATATTTTTTTTATTACTTTGTTAATTATTATTTGAATAAATTGCCAGAAAAAAATTTTTTTTCTGGCAATTTATAATTAGCATCCTTATTTTATATTATATATTAAAATAAATTATTTGCAATTTTCTTTTAAGAATTTTAAAGTATTTTCTAATATTATGTCTTTTTCAATCATGTTTCTTTGAGACTTAACTAAGATTTTAGCCATTTTTTCTGGATCTTTTGGTCCATAAATCTTTCCCAATTCTAAAGCTCTTGCATTTAACTCTTCTTCAGTTGCTTTAATTTCTTCTGTTTTTGCAATAGCTTCAAGAACTAAATCAGCTTTAACTTTTCTTTCTGCATTTTCTTTCATAAAGTCTCTCATTTTTTCAGTTGTATTTCCTGTGAATTCCATATATTGTTCTAAGCTTAAACCTTGATATTTTAATCTTCCTTCAAGATCTTGCATCATGGCATCAATTTCTTTATTTACCATAACTTCTGGAATATCCATTTTTGAGTTTTCAATTACTGCAGTTATAACAGCTTCTTCGAATTCTCTTTCTGCCTTTTCATCGTTATTTTTTTCTAATGTCTTTTCAAGATTTTCTTTTAATTCTGCAAATGTGTCAACTGCTGATACATCTTTAGCAAATTCATCATCTAATTCTGGCAATTCTTTAACTTTAATTGACTTAATTTCAACTTCAAACATTGCTGGTTTTCCGTTTAATTCTTCTTTTCCATAAGCTTCTGGGAAAGTAACATTTACTTCTTTTTTATCCCCAACTGCTAAACCGATTAATTGTTCTTCAAAATTATCAATGAAAGTACCAGAACCTATTTCTAAAGAATAATCAGAGCCTTCTCCACCTTCAAAAGCAACTCCATCTATGTATCCTTTGAAATCAATAACAGCTATATCCCCTTTAGCTATATTTCCCTCTGTTTTAACTTCTATTCTAGCATTTTTTTCTTGCATTTCTTTAATTTGCTTATCTATTTCAGTATCTTCTACTTTATATATAGGCTTCTTTATATCTAATCCTTTATACTCTCCAAGTTCTACTTCTGGATAAGTAGTAACTGTAGCAGTATAAACTAATTCTTTACCTTCTCCTAATTCCACTATATCAACTTGTGGGTAATCTACAGGTTTAATATTTTCTGCATTTAATGCTTCTGGATATGATTCATCTATAGCAAAATTAACTGCGTCATCATAGAATACTTCAACTCCATAGAACTTTTTAACCATTGCCATAGGAACCTTTCCTTTTCTAAATCCAGGTATATTATATCTGCCCTTATTCTTATTATAAGCTTTAGTTAACGCTGCATCGAATTTTTCAGCTTCAACCCTTATTTCTAATTTTATCACATTTGTTTCTATTTTTTCCACTTTAGCTTTCATTTTATTCTTTCCTCCTAAATAGTGTGCATCTAATTTAACTAAGTCATTATACCATAAACACTTAAATCTTATCAAATAATTTATTAATATTATCTCTATTGAATATAATTACCATTTACATCGATAAAATATACTCTACCATCAACAGTAATTTTAACGCCTTTTTCTTCCTTTTCACCAATTTCTATATTAGCTCCAGCTAAATCCCACATAACCTTATCTTCATTAGTTGAAATATCAGTCATCCATAGATACTTTTTAAGATTTCCACCTCCAAAATATGGCCTATTAGTTACAAATATTATTTTATCTTCACTAATAAATTTTGGATTCTGATTCCATAAGTATTTTGGATTTGATTGAATTGTAGCTTCTTTAGTAAAAACACTTCCACTTGTAGATACATATTGATCTTTTGATATCACCTTGTTTGTTCCATCTAAATTATATAGAGTAATTACTGAATTTGTATCTTCCACAATTATTTCCTTACCAGATGGACTTATACTGTAACTAACACCATTATCGCTAGTATCTAAAGTTTTGAAAACTTTTCCGGTATTAGCATCATCTACATAAATTGCTTTTGCAACATTTCCACTCGCTAGAGTTATATTTATATATTCTTCCACCGGTTTTTGAAGTTCTTCTTGAACTACTTCCTCATCTTTTTTCTCATCAGATGTTTCTTGTTTTTCTGCTTTAGTTTGTTCTGAAGAATTATTAGTATCACTATCAATCCATGCCTGTATATTTTGTTTAATATTTTCATAATCTATTGGATTATACGCTATTTTAATTGATAGCGCAGATGTTATTAATATTATTGCCAAAAATATTATTATCGCATTTCTTCTTCTTCGCTTCATCCTTTTTTCATATTCTCTACTAAAAATACTTGGCTTTCCCAAAGATGGCCCCCTCCAAATCTTTCTAATGTATTATAATATAAACAAATTCATTATATATTATTCTTTTGTTTAAATCTACAACATATTTTATATTTTTATAATCATATAATCCTAGATCAAAAAATAATATTATTTTTTACAACTGTTCTTACTATTGCAGCTTGAGCAATTACCTTTTTTATTTTCTCCCTTTAAGCAGCAACCTCCACATTCCAATAACCCTTCTTTTTTAAGTTCTTCTAGTGTTAATTTACAAACATTTTCTGAATACTCTTCATAATCTATGGTATTTTTCAACAATTCTTCTTTATATATTTTAATCATTTCATTCTCCTACACATATTATTTTATTTTGTAATTATATATTGCAATATTAAATTTATATATTAATTTAATATTTTCATTCTTAATCTACATTAAATTCAAGTTAGTTTCTACATAATATCTATATTATACACCTATAAATTTCTTATAATTTTTTCTATATAAAAAAGCCATTACTTAGCAATATAAACTTTACTTATTTCTCTTATATTTTAATTGTCATAATATAAAAAATTATTGTTTTTTTTTGTGATTATTGTATAATTAAATTATCAATATTGTAACAAATAGCCCATACACTTTATGGTTTATCGCCATAAAATTTTATAAACCCACAATAACATGTTCATTTATTTCCTTTCTCGAGTGGACATGCGAAAACCTGTACTATATATACAGGTTTTCTTTTTTATATTTAATATTATAAGTATTCTTGCCTATAATTAATAAAAAATTTACTTTGTGTTTATCTAATATTATAATACTCAACTTATAATTGACAATCAACCGTTAAAATTTTGTAATTCTAAAACTTATGTTATTCAGATTTCCGCATCTTAACATCAAAAAAAGGATTGTTCAGACAAACAATCCTACTTTTATACTTATAATACCGCTTAATTACAAATAGAACTTATTTAAACATTTGTTATCGGTTTTCTTTCACCTTTAAAATTATTAATTTTATTTCTCCTCTTTTCCAATTCTGCTCCTACTTCTTCAATTGAAATATTCATTTGAGCCATTAGAACAAGTAAGTGATAAGTAAGATCACAAATCTCATTTATCTGTTCTTCTTTATTATTTTCTTTACAACTAATTATAACTTCCGTGCATTCTTCTCCAACTTTTTTTAGTATCTTGTTTGTTCCCTTTTCAAAAAGATACTTCGTATAGGATCCCTCTTCACCTTCTGTTTTTCTTTTTAATATAGTCTCATATAAAGCCTTTATATTTTCATCCATTTTTAATCCTCCAATGCTTCTCATATATAAATTACAAATCCCTATAAAAACAAGTTCTATTTCCTGTATGGCATGCCGCTCCAACTTGCTCAGCTAATATCAAAATGGTATCATTATCACAATCTATTTTTATTTCTTTCACATACTGAAAATGTCCCGAAGTTGCTCCTTTATTCCAAAGTTCATCCCTACTTCTACTGTAAAACCAAGTTGTATTATCCTCTAATGTCTTATTTAAACTTTCTTTTGACATATAGGCTAACATTAAAACCTCTTTAGTTTTATAATCTTGAACTATAGTTGGAATCAATCCATTCATCTTTTCAAAATCAACTTGTTCCACTCTCTTGCAAATCTCCATACAATTTTTCTCCCTTCAGATATATACTAGCTATTTGCTTTTTATATAATCTTAAACTTATATACGTACTGAAACATTTTTATCATGTAAATATCTTTTAACCTCATCAACAGTTAACTCCCCATAGTGAAAAAGAGAAGCGGCAAGTGCTGCATCCGCTATATTACTTTTAAATACATCATAAAAATCTTCTAAACAACCGCATCCACCTGAAGCTATTACCGGAACATTAGTTATATCACTTACAGCTTTTGTTAATTCCAAATCAAAGCCTTTTTTAGTTCCATCTGCATCCATAGATGTTAAAAGAATTTCTCCTGCTCCAAGCGCTGTTGCTTCTTCAATCCACTTTAGCAGATCCAATCCTGTATCAATTCTTCCTCCGTTTATTACAACATTCCATCCTGTATTATCAGATCTTTTCTTTGCATCAGCTGCCAATACTATACACTGACTTCCAAAATAGAAAGCTCCTTCTTTTATAAGCATTTTATTTCTAACAGCTGCTGAGTTTAAACTCACCTTATCTGCTCCTGCTCTAAGTATTGACTTTATATCATCTAAAGTCTGAAGTCCTCCACCCACTGTAAATGGGATGAAAATTTTTTCAGCTACACTTTGAACAACTTTTTCCATTATCCCACGTTTTTCATGAGTTGCTGTTATATCTAAAAATACTAATTCATCCGCTCCTTGCTTATTATAATATTCTGCAAGTGCAACAGGATCACCTACATCGACCAATCCCTCAAAATTAATTCCTTTAACAACCCTTCCTTCTTTTACATCAAGGCATGGAATAATTCTCTTAGTATGCATCCAGTTATCTCCCCTCTTTAGAAATTTCTATTGCTTTTTCTAAAGACAATGTTTTAGCATATATAGCTTTACCTGTTATTGCCCCATATAAGTCTATGTTTTTTAATTCTTTAATATTTTCAATATCCTTAATTCCACCAGAAGCTGTAATATCAATACTTACTGTTCTCTTAAGTTTTTTAAGCATTTCTACATTAGGTCCTTCTAATGTTCCATCTTTACTAATATCGGTTACTATTATATTCTTAACACCAATATTCTCCATCTTTTTAGCAAATTCTATATAGTCAAGGTCACTGGCCGCAAGCCATCCCCTTCCATATACTTTGCCATCTTTACAGTCTATTCCAACTGCTATTTTGCTATCATATATTGCTATTGCCTTTTTTAGTAACTCTTCATCTTCCATTGCTATAGTTCCAAGAATTACTCTTGCTACTCCATTATCTAAAAGATATTTAATAGTTTCAAAAGATCTTATTCCTCCACCTAGTTCCACAGGAATATTAAGCTCATTAGCAATTTTAATTACTAACTCATGATTTTGATTACTTCCACTTTTAGCCCCATCTAAATCTACTAAATGTATATATTCTGCTCCCATATCTTGAAAAGATTTTGCTGTTTCAAATACATCATCTGCAACAATTTCTTTTTTATTATAATCTCCCTGATACAATCTTACTGGCTTGCCATCAATTATATCAATTGCTGGTAAAATTATCATTTAATCAACTCCCCAAAATTTTTTAAAATGGCCAAACCTACAGATCCACTTTTTTCCGGATGAAATTGAGCTCCTATTACATTTTTGCACCTAACTACACCTGGTATCTTATTTTCCCCATATTCGCTGTATGCTACCAAATCTTCATCATTATAACCTTGTGCAAAATAAGAATGCACATAATAAACAAATCCCCCTTCATCTATACCTCTGAAAAGTTCATCGCTTCTACTAAACACCAAATCATTCCAACCAATATGTGGGATCTTTATATTATTAACTTTATCATCTTTCATTTTAATAATACTACCCTTTAATAAGCCGAGCCCTTTTCTTTCAATTCCTTCAAATCCATTTTCAAATAATAATTGCATACCGAGACATATTCCAAGAAGCGGTTTATTCCTTTTTACTTCTTCTGATATTATTTTGTCTAAAGATAACTTTTCAATAGTTTCCATAGCATCTGGGAATGCTCCAACGCCTGGTAATATTAATGCATCAGCAGCTCTGATTTCATCTTTACTACATGAGATCTTATTCTCAATCTCAAGATAATCCAGGGCATTCTTAACGCTTTTTAAGTTTCCCATTCCATAGTCTATTATAACTATCATTATATAACCCCCTCCTATAATAAAGATCAAAATGAATAACAAATGATAAGTTAGCATCTCTATTCCCCAAGCTTTACAGATATTTTACTAATAATCATCATTATTCATTTTTCTCTTTTATAATTTTTTATAAGCTTCCTTTAGTAGATGGTATATCATTATCACTACTTCTAGATATAGCTTCTTTAATTGCTCTTCCAAAAGCTTTAAATAAAGCTTCTATTTTATGATGATCATTTTCACCATATAAAACTTTTAAATGAAGTGTTATTCCAGCATTAAATGCAAAGGCTCTGAAAAACTCAACCACCATTTCAGTTGACATTTCACCAACTTTTTCTCTCTTAAAATCACAATCAAAAACCAAAAAGGGTCTATTGCTCACATCAATTGACGCTAAAGCAAGCGTTTCATCCATTGGTACATAAAAAGTTCCATATCTGTTTATGCCATGCTTATCTCCTAGTGATTCTTTAAATGCTTCTCCTAATGTTATTCCGATATCTTCTATTGTATGATGATCACATACATAAGAATCTCCTTTAGCAAACACATCCAAGTTAACCTTACTATTAAATGAAAACAAAGTTAACATGTGGTCTAGAAATCCAATCCCTGTATTTATTTCACTATTCCCGTTTCCATCTAAGTCAATTTCTACTCTAACACTAGTTTCTTTAGTTATTCTTTCTCTTCTTGAGCTTCTATCTGACATACTAATTCTCCTTAAAACGAATAATTGTATTTTAAATATAGTTTTCCAAAAGAATTCTATAAATTAATAATATCTATATAAAACATAATCTTTCTATAGTCAAGCATATCTAAGAAAATAATATGCAAATGATATAATTATTTTTTATTGAATCAAATATTATCCCTTTAAATAAATCAATATACCAACTTATTATTTTCCTAAACATGCCAAGTATTTATACATATATAAAAATCTTTTTTATTCCTTCAACTACTTTCCTATTTTGCATTGGTGAACCAACTGTAATTCTGAAACTGTCATCATTAAAATTTCTAATTATTATCCCAATACTCTCAAGTCCCTTAATAAGAGCTTCCTTATGAGGTGTTCGTCCAAAGATGTAGTTTCCCTTTGACGGATAGAATTGTATTTTCATTGCGGCATTTTTTTCAACCTCTTTTAAATTCTCATATAATTCTTCTCTTTGTTTAACTATTTGTTTTGCATTTTTAACAACATTTTCTGGGTATCTCAAAGCCATTGAGGCCAGATTTTGCGAAAACGAACTTATTGTATATGGAATTTTATAATTTAATAATTCAGAAATATTACTCTCATGAGTTATCAAAAATCCTACTCTCAACGATGCAAGCCCCCAAGCCTTTGACAAGGTTCTTGTAACAACCAAGTTTTTATATTTATTTATATATGGAATCATTGATTTTCCGTAGAATTCATAATAAGCCTCATCTACAAGAACAACAGTATTTTTAAAAACTTCTAAAATATTAACTATATCTTCTAACTCTATTCCAATTCCAGTAGGATTATTGGGATTTGAAAAGATAATTAAATCTACGGCTTCTTGTTTTCCTATATTTATAAATTCCTGAACATTAAAATTCATAGTTTGCCCTATATCATATTTCTTTAATTCTCCACCAAATCTTGAAACAAAAAAATCATACATTGTAAAATCTGGTCCTAGAGTTAATGCCTTCTTTCCATTTTTAATAGCCTTACTTACAACAAGTTCAAGCATTTCATCAGACCCATTTCCTACAATTATATTTTTGCTCTCTATATTTGCATAATTTGCATATAATTCTTTAATGGTAGTCATCTCATTTGTAGGATACCTATGGAAAAGTACATTAGTTAAGCAAGATTTCATTTTCATTAGTATCTTTGGGTCCATCTCTAGATAAATTTCATTGCTATCTAGATTTATTGTATACTCATCATACGAATTTATATACTCATTATACGTTCCCATTCTCTAATCTCACTTTCACAGAATTAGCATGAGCTGTAAGTCCTTCCTTGCTTGCTAATGTTATAATTTTTTCTCCATTTTCCATAAGTGCTTCTTCTGAATAATAAATGAAAGAAGATTTTTTTATAAAACTATCAACTGATAACGGTGAAAAGAACCTTGCTGTACCACTTGTAGGTAATACATGATTTGTTCCCCCAAAATAATCTCCTATAGGCTCTGGACAGTATCTTCCTAAAAATACAGACCCTGCATTTCTAACCATACCTAAATATTTCATTGGATCATCTACCATTAGCTCTAAATGCTCTGGAGCTATAGAATTAGAAATGTTAATACATTCTTCTATTGTTCTACAAATTATTGCACTTCCAAAATTTTCAAGGGAAGTTCTTATTATTTCTTCTCTTTCAAGAGTCTTTACTTGTCGTTCCAACTCCATCTCAACTCTCTTGTGTAATTCTTTTGATGTTGTGATTAATATTGATGATGCTAATTTATCATGCTCTGCCTGTGACATTAAATCTGCTGCTACAAAACACGGATTAGATTTCTCATCAGCAATAACTAATATTTCACTGGGCCCTGCAATCATATCTATATCAACTTCTCCAAATACTAATTTCTTTGCAGTAGCAACAAATATATTTCCTGGTCCAACAATTTTATCAACCTTTTTAATGCTCTCTGTTCCATAAGCCAAAGCTGCAACAGCTTGTGCTCCTCCAACTTTATATATTTTATTAATTCCTGCTATTCTTGCAGCCACTCCAATATATGGATTAATTCCTCCATTTTTATCTGGTGGAGTTACCATAACAATTTCATCTACTCCTGCTACTTTTGCAGGTATTACATTCATAAGCACTGATGATGGATAAGCAGCAGTTCCACCTGGAACATAAACTCCAACTCTTTCTAAAGGCAATACTCTCTGCCCTAGGTATACTCCTTTATCTTTTGTCATTAAAAATCCATTTGATTTTTGTTTTTCGTGATACTCTTTTATATTTGCTTTAGCTTCTTCTAATGCTTCAATGAACTCTTTCTCCACTTTATTAAAACATTCATCAATTTCAAAAGTTGATACTTCTAAAGTTTTAAGTTCAACCTTATCAAATGACTTCGTAAGTTCAAATAAAGCTTTATCCCCATCTTTTTTCACTCTTGATAGAATACTATTTACACTTGAGATTATCTCTTGTTCCGTTTCTGTAACTCTACCTTTAAGTTCACTAATTAAGCTTTCTTTATTACTCTCGGTAATCTCCATTAAATTTAACATATAATTAATAGCCCCCCTTTGACTTGATAAAAAAGTAATAACAACAAAAAATACTCTTTAAATTTTATTTATTATTTTTTGTTAATTACTCAAGATATCATAATCAATTTTATCAACATCTCACGAATTTTGTCAATTATTAATCACTTTCTTAATCCTATCTATAAAATCCCATATTTCATTCTGCTTCATTTTAAAACTAGCTTTATTCACTATCAATCTAGCACTTATCTCACAAATCCTATCTATAACAACTAAACCATTTTCCTTTAAAGTTGTTCCAGTTTCCATGATATCCACAATTCCATCGCATAGGCCTAATATTGGTGCAAGTTCTACTGATCCCTCTATTTTTATAACTTCTACATCCATCCCTTTCTTTTTAAAATAATCCTTTGCAACTTTTGGATATTTACTTCCTATTTTTATATGACCAACTTTTTTGAAAATATCACTTTCTGGTAATGATGCTACTATGAATCCACACTTTCCAAATCCCAAATCCAAAACTTCATAGCAATTGTTATCACTTTCCAAAATAGTATCTTTTCCAACTACTCCAAGATCAGCTACCCCATGTTCAACATAAGTTATTGAATCTGCTGCCTTTACCAAAAAATAATTTATATCCTGCGTTTTATCTTTAAACACAAGTTTTCTACCTTTGCTTTTTAATTCTGAAGGATCAAATTTCGCCTTATCTAAGATCTTTATGGTTTCTTCTTCTAATCTTCCCTTTGTTAATGCTATGCTTATGCTCATTTTTAATATTCCCCACCCTTAACTACTTTTATTTCTTTCATATCTTCATTTGGTAATAAATCAACGATATACCCTTGATTCCTAAGCTCTTCACTTTTTTTAATAGCTTCAATTCTAGTATTTTTATTATAGTATATCTTATATATATTTTCCTTTTCACTTGCTATTTTATTGAACTTTACAGTTTGAATCACAGCATCAATATCTATCGAAAATCCTACTGCTGGAACACATTTTTCTGAGAGCTCAATTAAATTATCATATCGCCCACCTCTCAGTAACGTATTGCCAACACCTTCACCATAACCTCTAAAAATAATTCCTGTGTAATAATTCAGTCTCGGAACCATTCCTAAATCAAATGTCACATTTTTACCATAGCCCAACAAATCTAGTTCCTGGTATAATGCCTCCAGATAATCAAGATTTTTTCTTAACTCTTCATTAAATGCTAACTTTTTAGCCTCTTCCAAAATCTGTTTATCCCCAAACATCCAAGGCAACTTATTAAAAAATGCCTTATACTCTTCCTTTATATCTAAATTCTCTAAATAATCCTCCAAACTTTTCATGTTTTTATCTTCTATAAACTGCGCAATAGCCTCTTTATATTCCTGCTCTATTTCTAAATTTTTAAATGCCCCATTAAAAAAACCGATATTTCCTATTTCAAGCTTAAAATCATTTAATCCTAATTTCTTCAAAGCTTCTAATGCCAATACTAATATTTCTAAATCAGATTTTTCATCTTCAAGTCCTATAAATTCAACACCGCAATCTGTATATTCATTCCTCTTTCCTCCAAGACTTGCGTGAACTCTAAAAACATTCGAGGTATACCTAAGCTTTATTGGTAATTCTACATCTTTGAGCTTAGTCTCCACAACTCTTGCTATTGGAATTGTCATATCTGGCCTCAAAATTAATATACGACCCCTATTATCGAAGAACTTGTACATATCTTCTTCTCTTAAAGTTTGTGAATTATAGTTGAAAGTTTCATAAAACTCCAGCGTCGGTGTTATAACTTCTTTATATCCCCATTTTTCAAAAAGTTTATCAATGTCTTTTTCTAAAATACGTTTTACTGCACATTCATCTAATACTAAATCCCTTGTTCCTTCTGGAAGTATGTTCTTCTTATTCATTTTCCACCCCACCTATTCTTATTGCTTAATCTCTATATTGTTTTATCGTTTTATCAGTTTAGCGTGCTAAATTATCATTTAATTTATGATAACTTATTTTTTCTACCATGTCAATCATTTCAAAAACCTTTATATAGTTATTTATAAGTTATATGTTAAATATTCTTATATCCTTAATTTTAACTATATAGAAATTAGTGTTATAATATAATAGTTTATTTGTAAAAGTATTTTTAATACTGGAAATATATTGAAAGGGGACTTTTTACATTGATTACTAAAGATATACACTTAAACGCAATAAAAAAAATGCACATCCATACCAAAACTTCTGAATCAGTACGTCTTGGTATTCTCCTTGCAATTGTTGGAGGTTTCTTAGATGCTTACACCTTTGTCTGCAGAGGTGAAGTTTTTGCTAATGCTCAGACTGGTAACCTTGTTTTACTTGGAATAGCTCTTACGAAGAGAAATCCTGGCCAAGCAATTACAGCTTTACTGCCTATTTTAGCATTCGTGCTTGGGGTGATATTTACCGAAAGGATAAAAGATATTAAAGTTCCATCAATGACTTTTGCTACAAATGCGGAACGTATAATTTTAATTATTGAAATTATTGTGCTTTTTATTATAGGATTTATACCAACTACAGTCCCTAACATATTTGTAACAGTTCCAATTTCATTTGTGTCATCAGTTCAAATCGCATCTTTTGGAAAACTAATTGACTCTCCATATAGTACAGCTATGTGCACAGGTAATTTGCGTTCCGCATCTCAAGCTGCTTATAAAGCATTTATAGAAAAAGATAAAAAACTTGCTTTCAAAAGTATTCGCTACTTAGTTATAATCTTTTTCTTTATTGTTGGAGCTTATTTAGGCGGAATCTTAACTTTACACGTTGGCGGCAAATCAATTTGGTTCGCCGTAGTAATATTAATTATTTCAGTAGGCTTATTTAGCTTTGATAAATATATTTTTGATCATAACAACAAAGAACAAATAACAAGTGTAACTTAGAATGTCATTAAAATATTTAAATTATATAAAAAAATACCTCAGGTAAAATAAACCTGAGGTATTTTTCTAAAATGTTACAACTTCAATATTTTCAATTGATTTTTGTACTAATTCATCCACATTTAATTTTTCTTCTTCTTTCATTATTGCATCAAGTTTTGGATTTGTCTTCGGATGCTTTGGAACAAATATTGTACAACAGTCTTCATAAGGCAAAATTGAAGTCTCATATGTTCCTATTTTTCTTGCTATTTCCATTATATCTGTTTTATCCATTGCAATTAACGGCCTAAATGCTGGTCTATCAGCACAATTATCACTTACAATAAGACCATCCATAGTCTGACTTGCAACTTGGCCTATACTTTCTCCCGTACTTACTGAATTTATTCCATACTTATCTGCAAGTCTACATGCTATCCTCATCATAAATCTTCTCATTATTATTGTAAGTTCATCTTCTCTACATTTATTTATAATTTCCATTTGAATATCTGTAAAAGGAACTATGTACAAATTAATTTTTTCTGTATATTGAGCTAATATTTTCGCTAAATCTTTAACTTTATCCTTTGCTCTTTCCGATGTATATGGGTGACTGTGATAATAAACACAACTTACTTCAACACCTCTTTTAGCCATCATGTATCCTGCCACTGGGGAATCAATACCACCAGATAACATTAACATTGTACTACCATTCATTCCATACGGAAGACCTGCTGCGCCCTTTGTTATATCAGTATTTGCCCAAACATAAGCATAATTATTTCTTATTTCAATATTTATTAAAATATCTGGATTTTTAACATCAACATTTATTTCTCCATCTAAATTAGTAAGAACATATGCTCCTACTTTCCTTGAAACTTCCATAGAATTCAATTCAAATTTTTTATTAGCTCTATTTGTAATAATCTTAAAAGTATTTCCTTCTGATTGTCTAACCTTTTCTAACGCAACCTCTTGTATACTATTAAAATCTATGTCAACTTCTCTAACTAAACATACTTCAAGTATCCCAAAAACTTTACTGATCCTATTAATACTTTCTTCTATTTCATCAGTTTTTATAAAATATCTTCCACTATCGTGTATAAATTCAGCTTTTATCCCATCAAGTTTTTTAGCTATATTATCTCTTAATTTTCTTTCAAATTTACCTCTGTTTAACCCCTTTAAAAATATTTCTGGTGCGTACTTTACTAAAATAAGTTCTCTCATTATTTTTTTATCCTCCTTAAAAATTTAAGTCCTTTTTCTAAAATGTCTACTACATAATCTATCTCTGATTCATCATTATCATCCGAAAAAGAAAATCTAATTCCTCCTGATATTTCATCCTTAGTTAATCCTAAAGATTTTAACACATAACTACCACCAATTCTCTCTCTTTCCTTAGAAGAACACGCTGATCCTGTAGACACATATATTCCTGATTCCTCTAAATAATGAAGCAATACTTCGCCTCTTACACCTCTAAAAGAAACATTCAATATATAAGGTGAAAAATCATTATTTAGTAGACTATTTATCTTTATATTATCGATATTACTTAATTTATCAACGAATTTTTTCTTTATTTGAAATACCTTTTCGTAATTTTTTTTCATATTATCATTTGAAATCTTAGAAGCTAAAGCCATTCCCATAATTCCAGATATATTTTGTGTACCCGCTCTTATTCCAAACTCTTGAGATCCACCTTCTATCAACGGTGATAAAGAACTAGTATTTTTTATATATATAAATCCTACACCTTTAGGTCCATGAAATTTATGAGCACTCACTGTTAGAAAATCTATATTCATTTTCTTTACGTCTATAGGTAATTTACCATAGCTTTGAACTGCATCAACATGAAATTTAGTTCTATTGCTACTTGCTCTTATTATGTCTCCTATTTCTTTTAGATCTTGGATTACTCCAACTTCATTATTTACATGCATTATTGAAACCAATACAGTTTCCTTAGTTATAGCTTTTTTTAGCTGTTCTAAGTTAATCTTACCATCTTCATTTATCTCTAAAAATGTTACTTTAATATTATTTTCTTCTAATTTCTTTATAGTATTCAAAATAGAAGCATGTTCAAAAGGAGTTGTAATAAGATGAGTTCCGCTTTTCAAAAGCCCCTTTAGAACTAAATTATTTCCTTCACTTCCACCCGAAGTAAAATGTATTTCATTTTCACTTGCGTTTATAGTTTTAGCTAATATACCTCTGCATTCTTTAAGTTTTCTTTCACTTTTCAACCCCAAATTATGTAAGGAAGACGGATTTCCGTAAAATTCCTTCATACCAAAACTCACTTCATCTATTACCTCATCAAGCGGCTTTGTTGTTGAACTATTATCAAAATAAACTTCCATATAAGTCTTCTTCCTTTCAAGTTTATAAACGTCTAAAGATCAATTATAAAATATATTCTTCCCTTATTATCTTATAAACTTACTATGTAATATACATGTTTTATTATAACAAAAAAATAATCCCTGCATAGTATTTTTTTAAATATATAAAATGAAGCAGTAAATAAGAATTTCTTACTTACTGCTTCTGATAGAGAGAGAAAATTAATAAGGAATAATTTCTTAGTATTAATTTTTGCTATACTTTTCGTAATATTTAATAAGACCTTGAGTTCCTAGATCACCCAAATTATCGTTATCTAATGTTTTATACATTTTTAGCACTTCATTTAATACGCCTAAATTTATGGAATTATCCGTAGACTCTTCTATTGCTAAATTCATATCCTTAATAAAATGTTTTATATAAAAACCAGGGTCAAAATCTCCTTTTAACATACGAGGAGCCATATTTTTCATTTGCCAACTTCCCGCTGCACCTTCACTTATACTATCAAGCATGGTCTGAACATCTAATCCTACTCCTTTTGCATACGTAATTGCTTCGCACACTCCAGCTATCGCACCAGCTAAAGCTATCTGATTTGCCATTTTAGTATGCTGTCCATTCCCAGCTTTTCCTTCATAAATTATATTGGTTCCAAGTGCAGATAAAACATCTTTGTGTTTTTCAAAAACTTCTAAATCTCCACCAACCATTATAGATAATGTA
Organism: Clostridium beijerinckii; assembly: GCF_018223745.1. Taxonomy (NCBI): domain Bacteria; kingdom Bacillati; phylum Bacillota; class Clostridia; order Eubacteriales; family Clostridiaceae; genus Clostridium; species Clostridium beijerinckii. The sequence goes on along the minus strand of NZ_CP073653.1, from coordinate 1,577,486 downwards.
GCATTCTTTGCACCTACATCTCCTCCTGATACTGGCGCATCCAAAGCATATATTTCTCTCTTTTTAGCCTCATTATAAATTTTTATAGAAAGCTTCGGACTTGTAGTAGTCATGTCAATTATACAAGACTCTTTTTTAGCATTCTCTAAAATGCCATTTTCCCCAAAATAAACTTCTTCTACATCTTTAGGATATCCTACAATTGTTATTATGACATCTCTATTATTTGCACAACTTTTAACATCGTCGCACCATTTAGCACCTTCATTTATAACATCAAGAACTTTTTCTTTTGTCCTTGTATAAATAGATACCTCATATCCTTTCTTCATTAGGTTTCTAACCATAGATTTTCCCATTACACCTACACCTATAAATCCAATTGTCTTCACTTCAAACTCCTCCATTTTTAGTTATAATATTTTGTATCCTCATATTTAACTTCTTAAAATTAGTATTAAGAATCTTTTTCTACGTCAATCCATGTCATTTTACTTTTTAATCTATTAATTTCTGCTTCCTGATCTTTTATTATTGTTTTATAATAAACTTCTTTATCTCCCCACTCTTTACTTAAATTGTTTATTAATGATGCCATTTCGTCAGCACTTCCTACAATTCTATTAAAGAGCATTAAGTTGGACTTAAGTATTTCCGGAATTTCATTATGGGAATATCTTAACCTATGATCTATTTCCCCATATCCTTCCTCAAAAATTGTTCTAACCTGTATCTCCGCTATTACCTTTTCATTGATTGGATAAAATTCAACTAAATAATGAACTGATCGATATCCAGAGGCTTTTGACCTTACTTCTATAATAGGATCATCAAAAACATCTATATTATCTCCTTCTCTTACATTTGCAGTAATCTCAGTTACATTCCAAGTTTTTATTATAAAATCATGTATCCCCTGCCATTGGTCTTTAAATATATGTATAACTCTAATTCCTATTAAATCATTTATTTCATTTCTATAATTATTTACTGTAAATTCAAAATCATCTCCGTATTTATTTTTTCTATCTTCTGTCTTTCTTATAACTTTTTCTATTAATCTCTCAGGATCTTTAATCCTTGATTTAACAGAATGCACCATTCTCTGCGATCGTAAAATGTTTGCTATAAATGCAGCCTGGCTTTCATAAGAAGTTTTATAATTTATGTAGTCTTCGTAGATTTCCTTAAGATTTTCAATATTAATATTATTTTTAGAAATTATTTCTTTAGCCTGAGGATATTTTTCCAAAAATATATCTATGTTAAAACTTTTTTTCATTCTGCATACTCCTCTATAAATTCCATTAATTTCGATACTATATAGATTATACTACATTAGGCATAATCAAAAAATAACAAATCCATCTGCCACATCTATTTTCCATCATGCTGCATCAGCAGATTGCCCTACTAGCTTGCTATGATCCCACTCTACTTTCTTGCCTGATGAAAAATAATCATAGCATTTTGACCTTGTTATTCTCTTTCATATGCCTTAATTAAAAATTATTTCAAAAAACTTCAACCAAAATAAGATTGAAGTTTTTTATTAAAATTATATGGTTTATAATAACTAATAGTTTAGATTAAATTTCTATGAAATAGTCCTTTTCAAGGTATATAAATGTAAATTGTTTATTATAGCCCAAATTTTTATATGCAAAATACTTGTAAAGAATATGCTATCCAGCTTCTAATTTAATTCTTAGCAAATTTTTCAGTTCTATTTCTTGTCTATAAATTTTGATATTATCATTGTACAGACAGTATTTCCTGATGAATTTAATAATGTCGCTGGTGCATCAATTATTGTAGCTATTACAAGCATTATAGCTAATGCTTCCTGTGGAAATCCAAATATACTTAAAATGAGCATTTCACCAATCGCCCCACCTCCTGGCACCGCCCCAACTACTGCACCAATGAGAAGCCCTGCTCCTAATATAGGAAATAAGGAACTAATAGTATTTATGTCTCTGCCAAATATAGCAAACAAGAACATTATTTTATATATTCCTCCAATTACTGAACCATCCTTATGAATATTGACTCCAAGTGGCATTATTATATTAGCCAAGGTATCTGATACCCCCATATTTTTAGTTGCTTTTATATTTACTGGTATGCAGGCAGCACTAGAGCATGTTGCTAATGCAGTTATTGAAGGTTCTGCTGCATTTTTCCAAAACAATTTCACGCCTTCTTTTCTACTTGCTATATAAGCATATATACTGAAGAATACAAAGAAGTATATTATGGAGACAACCAAGTATAGTATAAATATTTTTGCATACCCACTTAATATTTGTCCTCCTAATTGTCCAATTACATTTGCAAAATAAGCTCCAAGTCCAATTGGTGCATAATACATAATTATATTTACAACTTTCATTGTCACTGTAGCTCCACTGCTTAAAAATGACGCAAAAGCCTTGCCTTGTTCCTTAGAAATCATAGTTCCAAAACCTATTAATATAGAAAATAATATTAGTGCTAACAAATTATTTCTGGATAAAAGTTCAGAAAAATCCCCTACACTTATACTCGAAACAATCTTTTCTAAAACTCCTACACTTTTAGGTGTATCTATACTATTAGTGGTCATTAGATTATTAAACATTGATGGATCCAACCCAACTGCTGGATTAAACATTTTGAAACTAATTACTCCTATTATGCCTGAAATAATTGCAGTAATTCCAAATGTAATCAATGTTATTATAAATATTCTTCCGAGCCTTTTTGATTTATCCATATTAGCTATCGCGGAAGCAATACTAAAGAATACTATAGGAACTAACATTGTAAATATTAAATTCAAAAATAAATTTCCTAGTGGAGCAAATATTTTAGCTTTATCTCCCATGATAATACCTATCGCCCCGCCTAATAATATCGATAACACTAGAATCAATGACGATTTATAGTTCTTTAAAAATCTCAATTTTCTCACCCCTAAATTTTGATGCTTAAATTATAAATACTAGCACTATCCAAGAGCTTTCCTAACAATTTCCCTATCATCAAAATATATTTTATCTTTACCTATTATCTGATAATCTTCATGCCCTTTTCCTGCTATTATTAATAAATCATCGTCTTTCAAAAGTTTTAATCCTTTTTCAATAGCTTTCTTTCTATCAACAATTTTCTCATAAGTTGAATTTATGACTTCCATTCCTTCTTCAATGTCTTCAATTATTTTTATCGGATCTTCTGTCCTTGGATTATCTGATGTTATTATGCAATAATCTGATAAAATTCCTGCCGCCATTCCCATTACTTTTCTCTTACTCTTATCTCTATCTCCACCACAACCAAATACAGTAATAAGTTTGCCTTTAGTCGTCTCTCTTGCCATCATTAATAGTCTTTCTAGCGCATCCGGAGTGTGTGCGTAATCAACTATTATATTTTTATTTAAATTATTTTTTATCATTTCTAGTCTTCCCGGAACATGTCTTAGATTAGATAAACAGCTTATAATGTCACCCATATCCATGCCAAGACCTATACAAGCTCCTATAGCAGCCAAAACATTATATACGGTTATTTTTCCAGGAATATTTACTTTTACATCTGTAATACACCACCAGCGCCATTTTATGTCCCTAAATTTGATTTTGAATATTATACAATCATTTCTATATCTAATCTCAGTTGCTCTAATATCAGCCTCTTTATTTATTCCATAAGTTAAAATCTTGCAACTAGCCTTTTGTATAATTTCTTCTGCTATTCCATCATCTAGATTTATAACTCCTAGCTCACATTTTTTAAACAATTTTATCTTTTCATTCTTATAATTCTCCATTGTTCCATGTTCTTCAAGATGATCTTGAGATAGATTTGTAAATACTCCAACTTTAAAATCACAATACTCAACTCTCTGTTTTGCTAATGCAGACGAAGTGACTTCCATTACAATATTTTCAGCACCTTTATTAATAAATTCCCTAAATAATCCTTGTAATTCTAATGATTCAGGTGTTGTAGGATTAACCTTTTGTATGCTTGCTTTTTCTTTATTAAATTCATATCCCAAAGTTCCTATTATAGCTGTTCTTTTTTTATATGACTCCAATATGTCTTTTATATAATGTATAACTGTAGTCTTTCCGTTGGTACCTGTTACTCCAACCAAATTAATTTCTTTAGAAGGTTCATTATAAAACACGTTAGCTATACTTGCTAAAGCTAACTTAGTATTTCTTACTTTTATTACTGTTATATTTTCATTATCTATTTTAATTTCTTCCTGTATCACTATTGCTAAAGCGCCACTTTTTATTGCTTCATCTATATAGTCGTGACCATCTGCATTAGCCCCCTTTATGCAGATAAACACTGAACCTCCTTTCACTTTTCTAGAATCATAACTAACACTCCTAGCATCTATATCAACACTGCCGCTAATTATTTCGTAATCTAAATCTTTTAATAAATTGTATAACTTCATTTTTATTCCTCCAAGAATTACTTAACTTCTTATATCTTCATTATATACAACATTTTCGCATTAAATAGTGCATATATTGCTTGATATACTGCAAAAAGTGCTTTATGATTTTAATATATATGTTGCAATTGAATTTTTACATTATTATTATAATTGTGCACTTAGCTTACTGGAATTTTAAATGTAAGTTTATTATTACTACATATATAAAACTAAGATTTATATATACACTTCTTAGAGTTAATTGAATATATATTTATATCTTATATTTTTAATTAATACATTTGTAATTAGAGTTATTTCAAGGGAGTTTTCAACTATGAATAAAAATAGTAATAAATCAGGCTACTTAAACAATGATTTTCAATTATTTCATTTAAAAGATAAAAAAAATCAAGAATTCGAGTTCCATTATCACGACTTTAATAAAATAATAATTTTTTTATCTGGAAAAGTAACTTATTTAATTGAAGGAAAAGCATACAACTTAAAACCATGGGATATTCTACTTGTAAATAATCATGATGTTCATAAACCTATTATTGATTCTTCTGAAATTTATGAAAGAATTATTATCTGGGCGAATTCTGATTTTATAGAAAACCATAACTATGAAAATTGTGATTTATCTACTTGTTTTAGACTAGCGAATGAAAAAAGTTTCAATCTTATTAGACTTAATAGTAAATTGCAAGATAACATTAAGTTTATAATAGATTCACTAATGACTTCATTTAATTCAAAAGATTTTGGTAGTAAACTTTTGAGCAATTCATTATTTATTCAATTGCTTGTATACTTAAATAGAGTTCATCTTAACAACATGTATATAAATGATGAAGGATCTCTCAAATATGATAAGCAAATTGAAAAAATCCTGAAATATATAAATAATAATTTATCTGAAAATCTTTCTACGGAGACTTTATCTCAAAAGTTCTATATTAGCAAATATTATCTTATGCATAAGTTTAAAAAAGAAACTGGATATACTCTTCACAACTATGTAAATCAAAAGAGATTACTAATGGCAAAGGACCTTATAAGCAGTGGTGAGCAAATTACGAAAGTTTATTTACTATGTGGATTTAATGATTATACATGTTTTCTACGTTCATTTAAAAACCTGTTTAAAAAATCTCCAAGTGAGTTTTCCCCAAAAACAAAAAAACTATCTTAAAATAGTTTTCTATTCTTAAGATAGTTTTTAATAAGTTACCAGTATAAATACGCTAACTCATCAATATTTAATATTAGTTAAATTTAATATGGCAATAACCAGTAGGATTTTTTTCTAAATAATCTTGGTGATATTCTTCTGCTGTGTAATATTTCTTTAGCGGTTTTACCTCAGTTACAACTTGAACATCACATTTTTCTTGAATCTTTTCCTTACTTCTATTAATTGTATCAGCATCAGATTCATCAATATAATAAATTCCACTTCTATATTGAGTACCAACATCTCCAGCTTGTTTATTTAATGTCGTAGGATCAATGATATTCCAAAACTTATCTAATAATTCATCAAGTGAAACCATTTTTTCATCGTATGTTATGTAGCATACCTCAACGAAATCTGTATCATTTTTGCAAACTTCTTCATATGTTGGATTTTCTGTTTTTCCATTTGCATATCCTACTTCTGTTTCTAATACTCCTGGTATCATAGAAAAAAATTTTTCTACACCCCAGAAGCAGCCTCCGCCAAAAACTATTTTTTTCATATTTAACACATCCTTTAACAGCATTATAAACCCAAATAATAGTACTTTGCAATTATATATATTATAATTGAGTTTCTAAATTTTTATCCTAATTGGGCCATTGGCTTAGTATAATAATAAATGTAGATTTATCATTGCAATAAATCTACCTATTGAAATATCCTGCTTGATAAAATCAAGTTTTCTTTTCATCATTAACTCTATCCATCCAATTTAAAATATCCTTATATACCTGCAATTTATTTACTTCATGTAAAAGATCATGATATTTATCTGAATATATTTTAGTAAAAACTTTCTCATATCCCATTCCTTTCATAAACCTTGTTAATTCATTAAATCTTTTTTTACTTATAATAACTATATCCTCTTCCCCCGCAATAGATAGAATTGGGAGATTTAAGTTTCTTTTTGCCCAGTCTTTTTTGCTATAGTCAATTTTTATTAGGTTACATAAATTCTCAAATCCATTTATTGTGAAAATAAATCCACAGCCTTCATCATTCATAAACTTATCTCTTTCTATTTCTGAGGTCGTTATAACATTATCACCTATTCCTCGAAGTATTTTATGTATAAAAATTGACCTATAATGATCTCCCTTTATCTTCTCTATAATTTTACACAATTTTTTAATATACGGGATGACTTTATTCTTTACTGGTGAACCGCATAGTATAAGACCATCTAACTCATAATCATATTTTTTTAAATATGCTCTTGCAATTAGTGATCCCATACTAAATCCAAATAAAAAATAAGGATATTCCCTGTATCTTTTCTTCATATACAGTGTTATCTGATGTAAATCTTCTATAAGATTGGTAGCTCCATTATCATAAAAATAACCATAATCATCTTTTTTAATAACACTTTCTCCATGCCCTATATGATCATGTACTATTGAAATATAACCATTTGATCCTAAGTAATCCATAAATCGTATATAGCGTTTTCTATGCTCCATCATACCATGGCTGATTTGAAATATCCCCTTTATTTCACCCTTAGGTACATAAAGCGTTATACCAAGATTTACATTGTCTTGGATAGATTTCATCTTGAAATCTTTAAATTTTTCAGAATAATCTTCCACTTCATTTTCATAAGATAATTTATTCATAAATTCCTCTTTACTAAAAAACTTATTTTTTATATGCTTCCCTTATTTAAAGAAATTTAAAATACTTATTGAGGAAATCTATAAAATTCTAATGTTTTGCTTTATTCTTCTTACAAAATAAAATGCCCAAAAGCTTCATTTAAGATTCTTTCAGGCATTTTAACTTTCCTAATTTAATATAATAAGTTTCTATTATAAATTCTAATATACTACCTTATCATATAACTATATAATTGCGAATAAATAATTCTTTGAAATTGTAATCGCTTTGTCAAACAAAATTCAATATCTACATATAAGAAAATTCGTGATACTATATTATCATTTTTCTGTTCACTAAAACTCTCTCTAACTGTTTAGATAACAATTTAATCTCACTGGTAAGTTCACTAATTTCTTTTTCCTTTTCTTTTATTCTATTATCCTTAAGTTTTAATTGCTCTTTTAGTAATTTTAATTCTTTATTAAAACCTTCAATATAGTTGTGCGAAATGGCTTGTAATTGAGTCCGTGATATTCCTATTTCTAAATCGTTGTATACCTTATGTTTAAGCTCACTAAATATCTTGTCCCTGTTACCATACTCTATGTATGATATTAATTCCTCATTAATTTCTCTATTTCCATTTAAAACTCTAAAAAATACATTAGTTATTATATTTAATATCTCTATTCCGGAACCATAAATTTTATTATTCTTGTCAGATACAATAAACGTATTAATTTTATTCTGAACGTTATCTTGTGTACTTAAATTAATATTTCTATTGTTATATATATCAAAGAAATTTTGCATTATACTACAATTTCTATTTCCTACTTTTGCTTCAATGACTATCCCGCCTGATTCTCCATCATTCTTAGTAATAAACGAATAGAACTTCTTTAAAAGTCTTTTTGTCACTATTGAATATGAATCCTCTGTTTCACTTAAATTCTGTTTTATTGAGCTTGAAATTATTTTGAATCTTAATTTGCTAATTAATGTTGGTAGTTTGCTTACGAACTCATTCATTCTGGCTTTGTCAAAATTCCTGTATACTTTATCTTCCAATATTATGCTATCTATTGGTATATTAGAATCACTCTCCATAAAACTTTCTTTCTTATATTCATTTAATTTTCTTTTTAATTCACATTCACTGTTTTTTAAATCAATACAGTAATTATATTCAAAAATCAATCCTACCATTGAGAAATTTCCGCTTTTATCTAAACTTCTAATTCCCCTTTCATCAACAAACATTACATATTTTTTTCCCATATAAACTCTCCCCTTTAATAATTACTCCTTAACCTTATATATTCAATCCTCTTCACACTGTACAACAAATTATTCCTATGAGTACATTAAACACGCTTGCTTATATATAACTTATAAAACATCCTCGTATTAAGTCCATCTTTCAAAGGAAATATATTTTTCATCCCCCTACTACTCAAAATTGAATTCCCTTTTATTTTTCAATACGTTGAAATAACAAATACAATCACAAAATAAGTTTAAATTTATCTTGCAATTGTATCCGTTAATACTAAATAAATATATGATACCCCTATACAGATTTAGAACTCAGGTTATTAAATTTATGAAAAATATTTTTCTAGAATTTTAAAGTTCTTAAAATGTTTATAGAGACAGGATAATTTACGTATTAAAATTATCCCATCTCTATAAAAAATGTATCAGTTTAAATTACTGCCTATTTATTTTTATCATTTCCTTTACCTTTGGAATCTGAATTGCCATTATTACTTTTCTCTGACTTTGATGAGTTACTATTTCCATGAGTTTCAGCATCCCTTTTTTCAGATCCATTTGAAGACTTTTTATATTTCTTATCTTCATTTTCTTCTTGCTTAATACCTGCATTGCTATTTTCTTCTTTTTTCAAATTGCCATTATTACTTTTCTCATTCCATGAGTCATTACTTTTTTCTGTCTTAGCTTCTTTAGTTTTTTGTTCTCCTATTGATGATTGTGTAAATGTAATATCTTCTGTAGATTCAGACGTTACATCAGCATCCTGATTGCTATTGCTTGTGTTAGTATCTGTTTCAGTATTAGTATTACTATCTGTAGCATTCGTATTAGTATCTACAGAATTATCTACATCAACAGCATCATTATCAGCTCTAGTCATTTTTCTCAATTCTTTAGCTTTCTTTTGAATTTCCTTAACCGAAATCAATTTATAATCCTCTACCTTAATACTTGGATCTAGTGCTTGAAGCTTTTGTATAAGATTTAATTTTCCTGGAGTTATTCCAAGTTGCCTTGCTTCATCTCTTCTTGCAAGCGCTACTTTATCAGTTTCGACTTCTGCTTCTAAATCATTATCTTTTAATGTTTCATCTGCAGTTTCTTTTAAAGATTCATTTAATTTATCTGCTAAGCCATCCTTATCTGTAGATACTGTAATTTCAACTGCCGCAGAGGTTGTTACATTTGTACTATCTTCCTTTATGTAACCATCTGATATGGCATTTGTTATTACTGTACTGACTGCATTGTCAACTTTAGTGTTTACCAGATTAGTTCCTTCTAGAACTTTTTCACCATCTTTATTATACGCTTCTGCAGATACCACTGTATCAAAAGCGTTTACTCCTAATTCAACACTTGGATTAATATCCAGACTGACATATGCTACCGGAGTTTTAGCATAAGCATATACTCCTCCTCCTAAACTAAATGCTACTGCAATTGATGCAGCTAAAGCTATTTTTCTCTTCATATAAGTTCCCCCTAAAATATTTTTCATCTTATTGTTAAATGTATCTTTCTTGCTTAAGTATCCCGCTTTTTTCTTTACAGATTCTTCAATACGTTTTCTAGAAGACAAGTCCATAGATAGATTAATATTTTCATTCAATAATAAATCAGTATCACTAATGTTTAAGTCATCTAATAATTCAAATAATTTGTCATCCAATTTATCTCCCACCTCCCAATAATTTTTTTAATTTTTCCATACATCTAGAGACTTTTTTATCAATTGTATTAACTTTTAAACCCAGATCACTGGAAATGTCTTTCGAGCTTTGATGTAAGTAATATTTTCTTATAATTATTTCACTATCAGGTTCTCCTAATGATTTTATAGCATTTATAAGCTCAGAATTGCTTTCTTTTAATAAAATCGAATGTGCTGCATCATCTACAACACTATGTAATTCTTGGGCTACATCATCTATTGGAAGATGATTATTATTTTTATTTTTTCTATACATATCTATAGCTTTTCTTTTTGCTATAATTGCCAAAAAGGCTTTAATTGATCCCTTATCTAAATCAATTCTATTTTTATAATGAAATACTTCAAAAAACACATCACTTACACATTCTTCTATATCTTCTTTTGAATACATTCCAGAAAGTTTATTAAATATTATTGTGTAAATAAGTGCCATATAGTTATCCATCAGCTTCTTAAGGCCTATTTCCGGTTTCGTATCCAAAAGGTTTAGTAATTCAATATCCGAAATCAAAACGCACCTTCTTCCCCTAAAATTTCGTTATATATTATACAGTTCGTAATACATAAATAAAATCTGACAATAAATTTCAAAAAATATATTAACTTTTACATTATCAATGATAAATACTTATATTTTCTTTTCTCTCCTGTTCTATGTAATATATATTAAATATATAGATAAATCCTATTAATGCTATTACTAGTGATTCTTCAATAATGATTTTTTATACTATTTAGCTGATATATATTTAAATTAAATTTATTATTCTGCTCTTTCACTTGATTTAATAGAGTTATAAATTCAAATTTGTTATCGCATACATACAAAAATGAGTAGCTATTATTATTTTCTATATTAGCTACTCATTTTAAACTATTTAGTTATTTTTATTTTTATCCTTATTACCATTCTGTGAGTTTGAATTACCGTTATCACTTTGTTTTTGAGTTTTAGCTGAATTATCTTTTGATTTTTCAACTTCTGTGGCATTTTCTTCTTTTTTGCTAGATGAATCACTATTCTCTTCTTTCTTGATACTTCCATTTCCATTTGATTTAGAAGAAGAATTGCTTATTTTCTCTTCTGAAGCTGCATCTTGATTAGTATCATCTTCTACGTTTCCACCAGTATTTGCATCATCTTTAACTGTAGTCTCTTCATTATTATTGATCTTCTTTAATTCTTTAGTCTTCTTTTGTATATCTTTTACAGAACTTGATTTATAATCTTCTACATTTATAGTTGGATCTAATTCCTGTAGTTTTTGTATCAAGTTTAGTTTGCCTGGAGTTATTCCTAACTTTCTTGCTTCATCTCTTCTTGAAAGAGCAACATTCTGAGTTTCAACTGTTGCTTCTATGTTATTTTCCTCTAATGATTTGTCAGCAATTTGTTTTAAAGATTCATCTAACTTCGTTGCCACATTATCTTTATCCGTAGCTGTAGTAATTTCAACTGCCGATGTACCGTCTTCCTTTATATATCCATCTGAAACTGCATTTGTAATAATATTCTTAACTGCATCATCAACATCGCTATTTACTAGGTTAGTATCTTCCAACACTTTTTTACCATCTTCATTATATGATTCTGCTGAAATAACTTGATCAAATGTATTTACTGATAATTCAATACTTGGATTAATATCCACACTAACGTATGCTACAGGAGTGGTTTTTGCATGAGCATATACGCCTCCCCCTAAACTTGAAAACGCTACAACAGATAGTACTAAAGCTATTTTTCTTTTCATATAAATTCCCCCTAAAATATAATTTACCTTTTCTTTAAACGTATTATTTGAATTATAATAGCCAGCTTTTTTGCCAACTAATTTTTCAATCCTCTTTATAGTAATATCATCTAATGATAACTTTATATCTTTAGATAGCAACAAATCAGTATCGCTAATGTTTAAATCATCTAATTTTTCAACTAGTTTATTCTCCAAGTTATAAAATCCCTCCCAATAGTTATTTTCTTTTACATAAAGTAACTATTTTTTGTTTACTCTTCTTAATAAATTTAAAACCCTGGTTTTAATAAGTACTGCAAAACTTCTGTCAGTTGTTTTTTTGCTTTTCATAATATAATTCGTATTATTATTATGAAATCTGACAATACTGCTTATAGAATTTAAATAAATTTAATTAAAATAAAAAAGAGCCTTATTTATTTGGCTCTTTTCTTACAGGTTTATATTTTGAATTTGGATCATTTGGATTTATGTAATCATAATCTCCATTTTCAGTCTTTCTTAATCCTAATGATGCCATTTGCTTTTTAGTGACTTTACGTTTATTAGTCATAATTATCTCTCCTTACACTTCTTTAGATTTAACTCATGTTAAAAATTTGTATCAGTAAGCCACATAATGATATATAAATATTATTTCTAAATAACATATAGACTAACATGACTAAACATTATCATCATTAATCTATATTATATAAGGTATATAGTCCTAAAATCTTCTTTTGTAATATCTTATGTACTTATATCTAAATTTCTATTTTGCATATTATTCTTGACTTTAGTATACTCACTCATTCAAAGTTTATACTAATTTATGATTCATCTTATTATGCATTAAGCTGCTCATAAAACTACTTAAGACAGCTCCATAATACTGTGAAGCATAAATCTCCTACTAATCTTAAGACTTCTTTAAATGAATCAGTCTTCTCGTGATTTATACCCACAACGAATCAACTCAATGTCCACCAATTTGGCTTCATATAGATAACTAAGGAATAAAAAAAACAAACTCAGAAATATTTGTAACTTCTAAGTCTGCATCTCTTAATAATTTAATATAAGTTTTAGTTCATAACAATAATGAAATCTAGACAATAAAATTCTCATTCTTAATTTGATATATGTTGGGAGAAAGATCTATCTATATAATTTCTACTTTTATTTAGGAATTTGCTCTCTATTTCCCTATCCCAAAACTTCATAGCTGGTTTTTCGACAAAATTAATTCTCATCCCTTCAATAACCATGCATATGAAAAATACAAGAGAAATAGTAATTATAGCATGAAGCGACAACCATCTTGAATTGTAAAAGGAATTATTTTTAGCAATATGTTCCCATAAGTAACTCCGAACAAGATTATTATCATGAATCAAATATATTCCAAATGTAGTTAAAGATATACTATTAATTATCTTTTTAGATCCAATATCTAATTTTTTAAAATAAAGAAATAATGAAATCGAGCAAATAAACATTGGTAGGGAATTCATCTCTCTTAAAAATGTAGGATCAATAGGAAAATCATTTATTCTTAGAGATAACACATCGAGTATAACTACCGAGAACATTATTAAGATATAGCTGCTAGTAAATATCACTAAAAGTAATTTCGTCTTATCAAAAAACTTATGTTGATATTTCCTTATATAACTTGCAACTAAATACAAAAATACAAACCAAGATAGATTATCAATTTCAAGTAATGAATTTGAAAAAGTAGGTATGACTGATAACACTACAATCAGTATGGTAATCAATATCTTATTCTCTTTTTGCGTACAATAATTGATAAGCTTATTTAAATATGGGGATAGTATATATAATTCCACATATGTAGTAGCAAACCAATACTTAGAAAATATTATAGGGAAAAATGATTTAGCAGTTTCTCTAATTCCTATATGAGATATTCCGAATAATTTAAAAATCAGCATTATAACTACAGAATAAAAGAAAACTTGTCCTACAATTTTAGCAAACTTTTTTATATTAAATTTTGAATTAATCATAAAGTATCCTGTAATTAAAACAAAGCAATTAACACCTAATTTCCCACCTAAACTTAAAAATTGGACAATTATCCTGTTGTAACTTAGTTCGTTAGGAATATCCCATCCACCATGAACAGAATAATGATGTGCAATAATCATTATTATCGCCAAAATTCTTAGTAACTCCAAATTAGAGCTTCTTCCTATTTTTCTTTCAAACATATTAATCTTCGAGTCAATTTCTGTATTTTCCACCGCATACACCTCATGTCAATAAAACTAACTTAATAGTCTTATACTTAAACTTTCTATTATCACTGGTAAATTATATCATAATTTACTGTTATAATAGCATTTATTTTCAACTTATATTTCTACTGAATATTAACTATATCACGCCTAATGACTATATATAGTTAATATTCTAAAATTTTTAACAATATTTCAACATTCTTTAAATTTTTATTAATAGAAATCACTTTATTATCTTACAAAATACATCCCCAAGCTATCCCCTATACATTTCTAATGGGGTCTATCTATTTGGAACTAATTCTCCTTTTTTTTATTTATATGTTTTTAGCTTATTGATATTACGCAAAAAATTGGAAACTCAACTTTAAGTAATCTATACTTCTCATCCTCTAATAATATCGACTACAACTATATTCATTATGGCAACGTAATTACTAATCAATCTTACCAGATACATTTACTTTATATTCATTAATTCCTAGTATTCATATTAATCTTCTAACATATTTCTGTTATATATTTTATCTAAATTCTAATAATAAAATTTGAGCGGTTCAATATTTTAATTTAAATTATGAAAGGTGGCTAAATAATGAAAAAATTTACTTTTATACTTTCTATTATTTTACTAATCACATTTAATATTAATAAAACGACTGCCACTGCTGCATCTCTCCCTCAAAACTTTTCAGAAGGATTCTACACTATATCAGATTTAAGTATCATGCAAAATGTTATGTATAATGTTCAGAACCTTTCTCCTAACGAAGTTTTTATGATTATTTTCGATAGTAATAAAAGAATTCAACAATCTATAAGGTTCGAAGGACATTCAATGAAATATGTACTGCGTCCTATGAAATATGATTATAAAATTATAATAATTGGTGATGGCAGCATATCATTTTCACCAATCAATATAAATGGCAGATAAATACTCTTTATAATTACAAATGTATATACAAGCTCCTCCTTTATAGGAGCTTGTCTGAAATTTAAGCATTTTTCTACTGATCATGAACAAGGAGGTATACGCCACGCTTAGTTGTATCATTTTGAAATTTCCACATTACTTAATTCCTTTAAATAATCCAATTTTATAACCTAACATCTTTATAATTCCATACAACAATAAGGCTATTTTTATTTTATATTTTTGAAGACTTTGCCTTTATCAGTGATCCTGTAACACAAAAAAGAGCCTTAACTATAAGACTCTTAAATCCACATTATTTTTAAACCCATAATTCATGACTTTCTCTTTTTAGTGAATATTGACATTTTCCTAATAGTTTAGAGCTTAACTCACTCTTAGCATTTCTATGAATATGCTCATAAGCATCATATACATAGAGAATGTCCAAATCTAAATCTTTAGTATGTTTGTTTAAAGTACTTTCTGCATATAAAAAGTGCTTTTGTAAAGATGGTTGAACTATCCACCTAGATTTTTCTTCTCTTAATTTAATAGATTTGTCATTATTCTCAATCATTGATTTAATATCTTTTAAACACATAAATTTAAATTTTTCTGTAGGAATTCTATTGATTATAAGATAATTTTCTAATCTCTTATAAAGATTTTTCTCAACAGAAATGTAGATATTTTCTTCACTTCTTATTCCTTCTTCTATGTAGTTATATAAATTAACAATTAAATGCTGCTCTCCATAGTAGTATAAAATAGAATCTCTTTCACCAGTATTTCTTCGATTGGAACTATATAAATTGCTTGTGTTGCAAAATATACAGTCAGATATTAAATCATCAATAGATTGACTTAAGCAAATTACTTCATCATCCAATAAGTTATTTTGCTTTTTGGCTAGCAAATCATCAAGCCTTTCCTTCCATTCCTTAATATGACACTTTAAACCACAATTATTACATAATACTCTCATTATCTCACCCCATTTTTATTTTAAAACCCTTTTACAATAAAATTATAACATCTTTCCATGTAAATTTATGTCATTACTTGTAAGCTGAAAAAATAATTGTATTTTTTGTAGTTTAAACATACCGGAATTTTCTAAACTCTTCAATATTTTTGTATTTTCTTTAATTCATCTCGAAATAAATAATTATAGTGTTTATACTGAATTGTTTTTTTATTTCAGACATTCATATATTCCCCTCTTTATGCTATAATAAAATCAAATAAGTTAGAGTTCAAACTTTCCACTTTGCTTTCTCTAATTATTGATAGGCACTCATAACGAGTGCCTTTTATTTACATTTGCAAAAATTTTAACATATGAATCATAAGAAAACGAAGTTTGTTTTTTCATTAAAAAATATATGATGTTTACTTCTATATAATTTTAGTCATCACTTTTTAGTAGTTTCTTAATTCCCAAATTATTATATTTTCTTGGTTTATTCCAACCGGTATTTCAAACAGAGAGAACTCAACCACCATGTCAATTAAAGAATTTTGTGATATATAATCTATAACTTTAGCTAATCCACTTATTGGCGGATCTCTTTTTTCTTTTAGATCGTAATTATAAATATTATATACTGGCTTTTCCATTGCAATTCTATTTGATATTCCTTTTATATCACTTAACGATGCTCTCATAATAAAATCTCTGTCTATCTCTATGTCACCTTGTAATATTAATCTATCATCTGCAATAGCTAAACTCTCATATACTGCATATCTCTTGTATTTTTTGCTTTTTAGCAACACCTGATCTTTGGTAAGCATATATAAAAACTTACCGCCTGATACAGATTTATCTCTTATATTATAATATTTATAGGTATTCTCTTCTAAATAACTTTTAAGTTCATCTAAAGTTGAATTATACGTAAATATCTTTTCTGACATTCTATTTAATCCAAGCTTTTTAATCATATAATCACTTTCATATTTATTTCTAATCATGAAATCACTCCATTTTAATTTTGTGTAATAAAAAACACACCTCCATTTCTGAATAATGTGCTATTTCTAATCTTTATAGTTACTATAAAACCTTCCTTGTTGCATATAAAACTTGTCTCTACTGACTTTAATTTATTCTAGCATATTTTTGAACAGATTTTATATTTTTTAAATTTATATAATTAAAATAGGAAGGTTTCCCTTCCTATTCCATTCCTATAAATTCAACTTTTTCAACATTTCTTATGTTAAGCAAACCCTCTGTCAATGTTTTTATATCTCCATCTACTGTAGACAAATCTATGGTTATACTCAAATTAGCATAACCATTTAACGGTATGCCTTGATTTATTGTTAAAATGTCTCCGCCTTTTTCTGTAATATAATTACTTATATTCGATAAAAGTCCTTTTTCATTCTTAAATATAATATTATAGGTAACTTTTCTACCCTCTGAAGTTTCTGCAAAATCAAATACGAAATCTCTATATTTATAATAAACACTTCTACTTATTCCTGCTATTTTTACTGCTTCAGTTATTTCTTTTACTTTTCCATCTTTTAATAATTTTTTTGCAAAAAGAACTTTTTCATAAACATCAGGCAAAACCCTTTTATCTATAACTAAGTAATCTCCACTCATCATTTTGTACCTTCTATAATGGTTGCCCCCGCATTATCTAAAGATAACTCTAATATATTCCATTCCAATCCTTTTATTTGCAAGAATTCTTTAAGCTTATTGCTAAAGCGCTCATCCTTTTCATCGATAATCGCCATGATTGTAGGACCTGCTCCACTTAGATAGCAAGCTAGAGCTCCTAATTCATAACTCTTATTATACACCTCTTCAAAACCAGGAATTAATTTACTCCTGTAATTTTGGTGAAAGGCATCTTTACATGCATACCTTAATAATTCATATTTTCCGCTAGAAAAACATGCAACCATAAGAGCTGCTCTTGATACATTATATACTCCATCCTTTAAACTTATTTCCTTCGGAAGCACTTTTCTTGCTTCCTCAGTTGATAATCTAAAATTAGGAATTATCGAAATAAACTTAATTCCATCTTTTACATCTATCTTATCATAATAGGTCTTGTTTTCATCAACTATTGCAACAACCATGCCCCCAAGTAAGGCTGGTGCAACATTGTCTGGATGCCCTTCAATTTCTACAGCCATCTCCAACAACTCTTCTTCTGAAAACTTCTTCCCCAAGATTTCGTTAGCTCCTACTAGTCCCCCAACTATACATGTAGAGCTACTTCCAAGACCTCTAGATACTGGAACATCTTGTTTAATTTCACTTATTTCTAATCCTTTTATTTTATAGCCCGCTTTATCAAAACAATATTTCATTGCTTTGTAAATAATATTATCTTCATTACAAAACTCTTCTGGCATTCCATTAAACTTCAAACCATCTTCTATTTCCCTGAACCCAAAATCATTGTATAAATTTAATGCTATTCCAAGCGTGTCAAATCCAGGTCCCATATTTGCTGATGTAGCTGGTACTCTAACTGTAATCATATATTTATCACCTATGAATCCAAATAAGATAATAGAGCATTTCTCATTTCACTCTTATCCCAAACTTCATCATGTATTACTTTTGCATTTTCCAAAGTACTTAAACTATTTGGTATTTTATTATTTGTTGAATCAGATAATTTATTTAATACTTTAAAATCATCTAATCCCTCTACATCAATATCAAGTGCATTACAAATACTTCTTGGGAATTTAAACGGACTTGCTGTTGAAAGTATTAAAGTTGGTTTGTCGTCTTTAGTTTCTTCTATATACTTCTTTTTAACTACATATGCCACTGCTGTATGAGTATCCATCAAGTAATTATCTTTCTTATAAACTTCCTTTATAGCATCATACACTTCTTCTGTAGTCGCAAAGTTTCCATAAAATTCTTTTATGAAGCTTTTAATTTTTTCGTTTACTTCATAAACACCTTTAGTAGTTAGATCTTCCATTAATTTGCTAACAACTTCAGTATCTCTACCGCTTGCTTCAAATAATAATCTTTCAAGATTAGATGAAACAAGTATATCCATAGACGGTGATTCTGTTAAAATAAGTTCTCTTTTCTTGTCATATACCCCAGTTTCAAAGAAATCTGTAAGAACTTTATTTTCATTTGATGCACATATAAATTTATCTATTGGTAATCCCATTTGCTTAGCATAATATCCTGCTAATATGTTTCCAAAATTGCCTGTAGGAACTACAACATTTATAGGATCATCTTTTTGTATTACTCCTTGGTTCACTAAATTAAAATATCCATAAAAATAATACACTATTTGAGGTACTAATCTTCCAATATTAATGGAGTTTGCCGATGATAAGATAAATCCTTTTTGAGATAGCCCTTCTCTGAATTCATTATCTCCGAAGATTTCTTTTACGCCTGTCTGAGCATCATCGAAATTCCCCTTTATTCCAATGACCTTAACATTGTTTCCTTCTTGACTTGACATTTGTCTTTCCTGAATTGCACTAACACCATTCTTAGGATAATAAACTACAACTTTAAAACCATCAATATTTTTAAAACCTTCAAGTGCAGCTTTTCCTGTATCTCCTGAAGTTGCTGTAAGAATTGTTATATCCTCTTTAACATCACAAATCTTTTTAGCTCTTTTCATGATTTGTGGTAAAAATAATAACGCTGCATCCTTAAATGCACAAGTTGGTCCATGATATAATTCTAAAAAATTGTTCTTTACTTCCACACTAAATCTATCATTATATGCGTCATTAATTGCCCCAGTTAATTCCGCATCATCAATATCTGTGAAAAACTCATTGATAACTTTAAATGCTAGATCTTCATATTTAATATGCGTATCTTCCTTCAATTCATCATAGACTTTAGGAAATTCATCTGGAACATACAATCCGCCATCTTTTGAAATTCCATTAATTATTGCTCTAGCAGATTCTATATTCTTATCCAGACCCCTAGTACTTCTAAACTTCATCTAATATCACCTCAAAATTGTATTAAATATGAAAATATATCTTTATTAATTAACAAATTTAAGTATATATAAACATATTCCACCTGTAATATATATTATCATGTATTCTATAGATAAACAAGTGTTTTTCCATAAAACACATTAAAATCATAATATTTTTTTACATGTAAATGTTTAATGGCATTATTTGGATTGCGCAATCATTAATTCTTAAATCTGGGCACTCTGGTACAAAAATATTATTTTTCTCTAAACACTCTATAAGAGGAGTAAATTGCTCAAAAAACTTTTCATAAAACTGTTCTTGGCCAGTTTTTCTAAGTAAACTTATAGAATCTTGTTCTTCAGTGCACGTTTTTATTACTTTTCCTATGACCCTACACGGACAATTTATATTATCAAATATATTAAATTTATTATTCATGAAATTATCTTTATTGACGTTTAGTATTATTGTTCCATTTCCACATTTCATAATTAAATCTGTAGTGTTATTACTTTCTAAAATACTTTTCATATAAGTCAGCATTTTTAAGCACATTGAAAAATTTATTTTCACATTACATTCTTTAGTTAGATCATCCAAGTATTCTGCTCCAAATATTGTTATCAAATTAATTAGAGTTTCAATATAAGACATAATGCTTTTATTTGTAATTGTTCCTTCAATCTCAATTAGATCTCCTGGATATATATTATTATTTTCTATATCTTTTTCATTTTTATGCTGCAACTGTTTATTTTCATTAAAGTAGTTAATTAAACTTCCATTTAATACGAATGTAGTATAAGTAGTCTTAACTTGTCTTTCCTCTCTTACGCATTGCCTTGCATCTATTTCTTTATCAATATGATGATGCTCAAAATTATTATTAGCATCTAATTCATTTTTATCCTTAAATCCTTTTCTCTCAATTCTTGTAACACTTCCTTGATTAGAATTTTCTATTCTATCTCCCTCATGAAACCCTGCTGATAATGTTCTATCAAAAGCTTGAGTTCTAGTTATTGTTTCTATGAATCCAGTTAACACTAAAGAGGATAAATTTCTAACTAAAATTTCATCTAAATAAACAAGTATACCAAAAGGATTGCTCATATATACTCCTTTCAAAAAGGTTAATATCTATTCGTTTCTTCTTATATATTATTCATATTCATACTAATATAAAATATTATTTATACTTTTATTTTTATTAAAAATGCATCTATTTTTTCCCAACAAATTGCAAATTTCTTAATTTGCGAATTATTTGAATCTTTTGTAATATAAATTTATAGTATAAATTTATATTAATATAGAAATTCTAATATAGTCTTTAGGTGTACTTAAACGCTTGTTTTCTATACACATTTTTTAGATTGCCTATATTAGTATTTTAGTATTATAAAATCTTTCTAGAAAGGAGATATGCCTAAATTATTATAAATATCTAAGTAAATTTTATTAAATATTAGGCATTCAGTATTTAATGAAGAAGTTTTTTAAAAGATTTTTCTTAATTTTATTTATTGTACTTTTTATTTTTAGTTTATTTTTCTACAAAAGAATTATATTATCATACAGAATTGCTGATAAATATATTTCTTTAAAAAATCACGCATGGACAATACAAGAATTTAACACTCAAAAATCATCAAGTTCAATGAATTACAAAGATGTTATTTATAAAAATACTAATGGTATTCCCTTGAAATTAGATATTTACGGCCCAATAAATCAAGTATATAAATCTTCACCAGTACTTGTATATGTTCATGGTGGAAGCTGGGCTTATGGCGATAAAAATATTCCTGATGCATTAAGTCCGGTACTAGATACTTTTAGAGAACAAGGTTATACAATCATAAGTACTTCCTATGAACTTATGAAAGAAAAAGAAAATTTCACCAAGCAAATTTCTGATGTTAAAGATACTATAAGGTGGATAAATAAGAATCAATATTCCTATAATCTTAATACAAGTGAAATAGGCATCATTGGTGTTTCATCTGGTGCGCATCTTTCTCTTATGGCAAGTTATAGTGGTGATGATGAGTTTATAGATGATGGAGATTTAAGTAATTATTCTTCAAAGGTAAAATACTTAATCGATTTTGCAGGACCAACTGATTTAAGTCTACTAAATACTCAAGATTTAAATTATGATTTAACAAAAATTTTTGCTTCTATTTCAAATAAAGAAGAAGTAATAAAAAAATATAATCCTATAAACTATGTAAGCAAATCGAATCCAAATACTTTGATAATTCATAGTGATTCAGATAATATGGTTCCTTATGAAAGCTCAAAGGAACTTTACGATAAATGTGTTCAGGAGCACTCAAAAGCCAAGCTGATTACATTAAATAGCAGTGCTCACGATTTATCAAATATCTCTAAAGATGATATTATGGACTTTTCTGAAGGATTACTTAAATTTATAATTTTCAATTCACCTTTATAGAGTAAATATTTATAGAAATCGTAGGTAATGTGATGCAACAAATCTAATCCTCAACTGTAATTCGTATATCTGATGCAAGACTTTACCTTCGTTTTCCTTCAGATTATACTTCACGTCGGACATTCTTCTCCTAGACTAATGATTGATACTATCAGCCAAATTACAGGCTATCATCATTAGTACTTTCCAACTCTTTACACATAGGTATAAAAAAATAAAGGGTATGCCCTAATTTCTTTATGGCTCACCCTTAACTTTTTAATGTCCTAAAATATACATCTTATAAAGCGCAGCTATGCACTTATGAAAAGAGCAGATATACTGCAATACAGAACTTTTCTGCACATAAGAACATTCTATGATAATTGGGACTTGTTATATAATTTCATCTACTTTATCTGACACTTCACCTAGAAAATTAATATTCGTAATTTTTTACATTTTCACATATTACTATATTTATTTTCTTATCCTCTATTACTTTTTTATATGAGCATAAAAATTCATTTAACTCATTATCATTTAAGTCTATACTTTTCTCACTAACTAATATAACATCTAAATTCTCTAGAAGTACTTTCAAATCATTTTTCTCGTTTTTTATGAAATATTCTGACATTGTTTTATTAGATATTCTACTTTTATATTTTTCCTGAAACCCCATTGTCTTTTTAATAGTCTGATAGTCTAAGTTGCTTCCACCCGTATCAAATCCAGGTATTTTAAATTGCCCCTGAATTAAAGAAGGATCTACTCCATATCTTTCTAGAAACTTTTTTTGTATATTTATTAATTTATCTTGTGATATATTATTTTCTTCCATGTAAGCTAATATATTTTTGGAGAAATCAGACATATTCATTTTGCCCTCAGCCAGTTTATAATACATAGAATAAATATAATCTTCGAATTTATCTATGTCTTTATCTTTGACCTTATTTTTTAATTCATTAAAATCTATAATTTTATCAGACACATTAATCCTCTCCTTTGTATTATTATATAATATTAAGTATTTATCTGTTGTACTTTTTTTATTATATTTTATTTAATAATTGCTTACTTATTTTTTTCATTATGATCGTTCATTCTTTCATTTTTAGAAAATACGCATCCACAATAATCTTGCCTATATAATTTATATTGTTTAGAAAGCTCTATAGAACGTTTATACCCTTCTTTCTTCTTAAAGTCAGAATATAAATATTTTACATCATGTTCTTCAGATAAACTTTTACCAATTTCGTTTAATTTAGCAGAATTTTTATGAGGGCTTATAGATAATGTTGTTGTAAAATAGTCATAACCTTTTTCCTTGGCCATTATGGCAGCTTCATTAAGTCTTAATTCATAACAATTAAAACATCTAACTCCACCTTCTTTTTCCTCTTCCAAACCTTTAGTTAACTTATAAAAACTTTCCGTATCATATTTTCCTTCAATAAATCTTATTTCATTTTTGACTTTCATTTCTGATATAAGACCCTTTTGTTCCGCAACTCTTCTAGTATACTCCTCCATTGGGTATATATTAGGATTATAAAAGAAGATAGTTATCTTAAAATATTGTGACAAATATTCCAACACATAGCTGCTGCAAGGTGCACAGCAACTATGAAGCAGTAAAGTTGGAACCTCTTCATTTTTTACCAAATTTTCAATTAAGTAATCTAATTCCTTTTGATAATTAATTTTATTCATATGTAAGTCATTCCTTTTATAAGTTTATTGATGCATTTTATTATAAACTCATTTTATTTTCATTTGATGCAAACTCTTCAAATGCTTTTAAGAAAGCATCTATATGACTTTCTTTATGTTGTACACTTAAAAATAATGCTTCAAATTGTGACGGAGGTAAATTAAATCCTGATTTTAACATATGTTCAAAATATCTATTAAATCTATTCACATCACATTTCTTAACATCATCATAAGTTCTAACTTCTTTTAAATCATTAAAGAATAAAGTCATCATTCCTCCAACTCTATTCATTACAACCGGAAGATCATATTTTTTTGATATATTTATTATACCTTCTTCAAGTCTAGCTCCTATATTTTCGATGTGATCATAATAATTCTGATTATTTTTTAACTTATTTAAAGTTGCTATACCTGCTGCCATAACAATTGGATTTCCTGACATAGTTCCAGCTTGATAAACTCCGCCTAAAGGGGATAGATTCTTCATTATTTCTTTTCTTCCACCATATGCACCACATGGAAGTCCGCCACCCATAATCTTAGCATAAGTAACCAAATCTGGCTTAACGTTAAATAGTGATTGTGCTCCTTTAAATGCTACTCTAAATCCACTCATTACTTCATCAAATATTAGTAGTGAACCATATTGATTACAAAGATCTCTTAGAGTTTCCATAAAATCATTTTCTGACTTTATTACTCCCATATTTCCAGCTACCGGCTCAATAATAACTCCCGCAATTTCATTACCATATTTTTTAAATAATTCTGTAATTTGTTCCTTATCATTATATATACCAATTAACGTATTTTCTATGCTTTCATTAGGTACACCAAGTGAACCTGGTATTCCTCCTGTCATCACTCCTGATCCAGCTTCAATTAAAAAACCATCAAAATGTCCATGATAACATCCTGCAAACTTAACAATTCTTTTTCTCTTTGTGTATCCTCTTGCAAGTTTAACTGCACTCATAGTAGCTTCTGTTCCCGAATTGACCATTCTAATCATCTCAACATTATCCAGATTAGTGCATATAAATTTTGCTAAATCTAATTCTAATTTTGTTGGTGCTCCAAAAGCCAATGCCATTGAACTAACTTCCTTAATAGCTTCTACAACATCATCGTCGCAATGTCCTAGAATTAATGGTCCCCAGGCTAATACGAAATCTATATATTCATTATCTTCCTCATCTTTGATTATTACGCCTTTACCGCTTTTTATAATAGGCGGATTTAAATTAACTCCCTTAAAGGCTCTAACCGGACTGTTAACTCCACCAGGCATGTATTCCTCTGATTCTTTAAATATATCAACGTTTTTCAATTTAACTCCTCCTTAGCCCGCATAAAATCTATAAATATTTATATATGTTTATATTTTTATTGTTTCATATTTACATATTATTATATTTAAATTGTAAAAAATTTATATATTTAAATATATATGTTGCAATGCACAATTCACAATTACGACTAAAATTCTTGTAATATTTTTAGAATTATGGTGAATAATTATTTTTGCAATATATAAATTTTTTAATTACTATCTATTTGTGTTCTTTTATCTTCTTAGAACTTTTGCTGCCTCTAATGCATGATAAGTAATAATTATATCTGCTCCTGCTCTCTTAATCGATGTTAAAGTTTCCATCATTACTCTTTCTTCATCAATAACGCCAAGCTTTCCAGCTGCTTTAATCATAGCATACTCACCACTTACATTATAAGCCACAAGAGGAAGATTGAAATTTTCTTTACAATCTCTTATTATGTCTAGGTAAGAAAGTGCCGGCTTAACCATAATGAAATCTGCTCCTTCTTCTACATCCATTTGCGTTTCACGAATGGCTTCCATTCTATTTCCTGGATCCATTTGATATGTCTTTCTATCTCCAAATTGTGGTGCTGAATTTGCAGCATCTCTGAACGGTCCATAAAAAGCCGAGCAATATTTCGCAGAATAACTCATTATACTAACATTCTTAAAGTTATTCTCATCTAATGCACTTCTTAATGATCCAATTCTTCCATCCATCATATCTGAAGGAGCTATAATATCTGCACCTGCCTTCGCATGTGATACTGCTATTTTACTTAAATATTCTAATGTTTCATCATTGTCTACATATTCATCATGAATTATTCCACAATGTCCATGTGAAGTATATTCACACATGCAGACATCAGTAATAATAAGCAATTCTTTATCAAGCTTCTTTATTTCTCTTATTGCCTGTTGAACAATTCCATTATCATTATAACTTTCAGAACCACACTCATCTTTATGGTTTGGAATTCCAAAAAGTAATACTCCAGAAATATTAGCTTCTCTAACTTCTTCAACTACTTCATACAGCCTATCAACTGAATAATGATAAACACCTGGCAATGATGAAATTTCATTTTTTATATTATCTCCCTCAACAACAAAAATAGGATAAATAAAATCCTTTGAATTTAAACTTGTTTCTCTAACCATATCTCTAATGGCAGCATTAACTCTAAGTCTTCTACCTCTTTTAATCATAACAAACTCCTCCATTATTTTAGCCATCTTCAAAGATGTCCCTCATTTTATTTAATATCTAAATTTATATATTAATTATTTTAAAAATCTATTTCCTCTATTGCAGTAAATTTTCTATCTCTTTTAGAAATCCTTCCTCTGAGTGTTCTTTACATACGTATGCTTTTATTCCATACTTTTCTAAAGGTTCATTAGTCTTTGGTCCTATAGCTATAACCTGCTTTTTCTTAATTTCCTCAATCCCTAACATATCAATCATGTTTTCAACTGTTGACGGACTTGTGAAGAATACTATGTCAACTTCATCAAAAGATCTCTTATTAACTACTGATCCACAAACCGTATCATATATATATACTTTATCTACACTTGCACCACAATTTGTTAGTTCTTCATAAATATATTTCCTACTTTTTGCAGAACACGGCAAAAGTAGAGTTTGGTTATCTTTCAAATGAGGTTTTAATATGCTCACTAAACCTTCACCAACAAATTCTCTGGCCTTTGCAAAACAGATAATTCCTCTTTGTTTTAAAGAATTTGCAGTAGCAGCGCCTATTGCGGATATTTTAGCTTTAATTCTTCTTATATCATAATCTTTTTCAATAAGATAATCAAAAAATATTTCTACACTATTAACTGAAGTAAATACTATATGATCATAATTTTCTATCTTCTCTATATAATCATTTAAGTTTTCCGCACTGCTTTCTATCTTAATAGAATTAAAACTTGTAACTTCCGCTCCTAAGTCAACTAATTTATTTTTTAATTTCTCAGATTGTCTCCTTGATCTTGTAATACATATATTCTTTCCAAACAAAGGTTTATTTTCATACCAGTTCAAATCTTTATTTAAATTTACAACTTCACCAACAACAATTATACATGGAGATTGTAATTTAGCATCTTTTACTTTTTGTGAAATATTCTCAAGCGTTCCTACTACCTTTTTTTGCTTAGCTGAAGTTCCTCTCATCACTACCGCACATGGAAACGTTGGTTCTTTTCCATTATTAATAAGCTCCTCCACTATATTATCTAAATTGCTTAATCCCATCATAAATACTAATGTGCCTTCTTCTTTAGCTAATGCCTTAAAATTCACATTTAAATCTTGCGCAGATTTTCCTGTTATAACATGAAAACTTTGTGCTATCTTTCTGTGAGTTATTGGGATTCCCGCATAATTTAAAACTGCAATAGGAGATGTTACCCCTGGTATTACCTCAAAGTCTATATTTTCATTAACTAAAGCCAATACCTCTTCTCCGCCTCTTCCAAAAACATAGGGGTCTCCACCTTTAATTCTTCCAACTGTATGCCCCTCTTTTGCAAGCTTAACTAAAAGTTCATTAATCTCTTCTTGGGTTTTTGAATGAGCTCCTGGTTCCTTTCCACAATAATAAATTTCACAATTTGGTTCTAGATAATTCAAAACATTATTTGAAACCAATCTATCATAAAGAACAGCAGTACATCTTTTTAATACCTTGACAGCCTTTAATGTTAATAACTCTTCATCTCCAGGACCTGTACCTATTATATATACTTTACTCATATTCCATCTCTCCTATATCTCTAATATCTTATTTGCCAATTTTCTTCCTAATTCAATATGATTATTTTTATCTCCTAAAATATCTTTTTTAACTATTCTTCCGCCTATGTCATATATACCAATCATATATAAATCATTACCCTGAATTTCAGAATAAGCTCCAATAAGGCTATGACAATCACCATTTAGCATTCTCATAAAGCTTCGTTCAGCCTCAACTGTTAGCTTAGCATTTGAATTCTCTAGCTTTTCAAAATATTCCTTAGCACTGCTATTTTTTAAACATTCTATTCCCAAAGCTCCTTGAGCCACTGCTGGTATAAATACTTTAGGATCAAAATATTCAGTGATTATATCTTCTTCATTTAATCTTTTTAATCCTGCCGAAGCTAGTATGATTCCATCTAAATTCTGACTTTTCATTTTCTCTAATCTAGTTTGAACATTTCCTCTAATTGGGACTATCTCCAAGTCATTTCTCATAAGTTTTAACTGACAAGCTCTTCTTATACTGCTAGTTCCGATTATTGCACCTTTTCTAAGCTCTTTAAATGATATATTATCTTTAGAAATTAATACATCCCTTATATCTTCTCTTTCTGTTATAGCCGCTATTTCAAATTCATGACTCAATTCATAAGGTACATCCTTCATACTATGAACTGCCCCATCAGCTCTTTTTTCTAAAAGTGCAATTTCTATATCTTTTACAAATAATCCCTTTCCGCCTATCTTTGCCAAAGAAACATCTAATTTTCTATCGCCTTCAGTAACAATAAGCATTTTTTCACTATCTATATTAAATTTATCCTTTAAACTTCTCATTATTATTTCTGTTTGCGTTTGTGCTAATTTACTTTTTCTTGTTGCTATAGTCAATTTATCCATTAATTTAATTCTACCTCCAAAATTCATTCATCTACAAACTCATTTAAAATTTAATTAAATAATCTACAATTTCCTTTGAAAACCTGCTTCTTAATGCTTTTTCTGCTTCACCATTATCAAAAGATTTTTTAAATTCATCATTCCCAATAAACGAAGTTATTTGCATTTTAAACTCTGGAAATGACTTTGCTTTGTTTCGTATTAATCCTATATATCTAATAAATTCATCATATTCTTTTATAGTCTTTTCTACTTTGTTAGAAAGTAAAACTGCCCCTTTGGGATTTCCATAATTAGTGTTTAAAGCAAATACTACATTTTCTGTACTTCTTTGAATCGGAACAACTCCCATTCCACTTATAAAATCAGATGAATCTATATATATCTTATAATTCTCTTCACAGTATTTCTTCACTATGTTTTTTAAGTTTTCATCATCTAATGCAATAATTATAAGGTGCTTATCTCTTAAAAATTCATAGCTTAAATCTTCATTTTTAAGTTTAAGTATTTCTGAAAATTCTTTGGAAAGTTCTATTAATTCTCCATCAAAAGTTTTAGAGATTACCTCAACACAGCATTTATTTTTTACAAAATGTCTTGCTTTTATTGTTCCTGCTTTACCTCCGCCAACTATTCCAACTCTTAGTTTTTTAGAAATTAATGAAATATAAGAATACTCTATTCCTTGGTCATAAATATTTTCTCTATTATCCCTATCCATTCTTCACCACATCCCTTTAGAGTCTCTTCTTTAATAACTTCAATTGCCCTATTTATGTAAAAATCAGATGTACTTTTAATTAATTTATGTGCTAAAGCAATATTATTTTTATCTTTGCTTTTATGTGAAAAAGTTTGAACTCTTTTCTCGTAAACATTATTTCCAACAGTTTTTAAGTTTTTGATTACATGAGAAATACTTCTTAATTTTAACCATTCATCGTATTCCTTTAGGTATTTATTCATTATATGTCTATTTTCTTCCATCTTGTCTTTTCTTAATTTTTTATTTGCATCATCTATACGGCTTATTGTATCAATATTATAAACCTCAGTCCTATATAATAACGCCACCTCTTTTTCCACATCTCTTGGAACTGATAAATCATATATTACTAACCTATTTCCGCTTTCACTAATATCTTCTGTTTTTACAACTGGATGTGGTGCTGAAGTACAACTTATTATACATTCTATACTATTAATATATTTATTCTTTTCTTCAAAAGTAATTACTTTTACTCGTTCATCCTGTATTTCATCTTTTATTTTAGGATTTCTAACAACCAAGTAGACAGTTTGGATTTTATGTGAAAGCAAATATTTCATTACAAGCTGTCCAACTTCCCCATAACCTAAAACCATAAATTTAGTACATTCACGCTTAATAGATTCGCTAACCACTATCGAAGAAGATGATACTGGTATTTCAAATAACTTAGCTTCTTTTCTGAATCGCTTTCCACAAGTAATAGCTTCCTGAAATAATCTATGCAATTCCAATGAAACAGCTTTAAATTCTAAAGCTTCTTCATAAGCATCCTTAACTTGCCCTAGAATTTGATCCTCTCCTAATATTTTCGAATGAAATCCGGAGCAAACTTCAAACAAATGCCTATAAGCATCCTTACTACTAGTTATAAAAACATATTTTTTATATTCATAATCCCAATTAAAAATATCAAAAATCTTTTTTAATAATTCTTCTTCATTTAAAGAAGCATTAAAATAAATTTCTGTTCTATTACATGTAGCTAAAATAACTACTTCATTCAGCTCCTTTAATAATTCCTTAAAATACTCGTTATATTTTTTAGACTTAACTATAAATTTTTCTCTAATTTCCAATGGAGTATTTTTTCTTATGCCTATTAAGCCTATCACGTATTGACACCTCACATACTTTTTTATTTGCATTTTCTATTCATTTCCAAATACTACATTCTCACAAGGAGAAAATGCAGTAACCAAATATAAAATTTGGATCTTCACTTTTGGACTTATTAGCTGAAACTCGACTCACATTCGTTCGCTGAGTAAGTTAGAGTTGCCAAATGATACATTCTCGCAAGGAGAAAGTTCAGTAGCCAAATGTAAAATTTGGATCTTCACTTTTGGACTCTCACTTAAGTTTATCAGATAGAGATTGTTTTTTCCAAGCAATTCTTATAAGAATTATAGATTAACTCTGAATAATATAGATAATGAAAAATATTTTTCTTGCTCTCCATTTAATAAAATTCTAGTCAAGGTATATTCCTTAGAATGTATAAAAGCAACATTAATCAAAAAAATTTCTAACCTCAGATAAACATCTTGTTCTGCTAATATTTTAGTATATACTATTTTCGCTCAAAAAACATTTAATTTATAATTAATTATTAAATATTTATAATCAGCTCATATAACTTAATAACTTATTCTTCATAGCGATGCAGCTCTTTATAAATATTATTATATTAATTAAATGTATTTTTTATTTCTGACATATTTTTGACACATTTCAGGATTATACTGATATCGTAAAGTAGTTAATTATTTACCCCTTATTAATTAATAGAAGTCGTTTATATATTATAATGACTCACCCTAAGCATGGGATCCCCTAAACTTATGCTTAGGGTTTTTATTTTTTAAGTTTATATCCAACCTATTTTAATAATTATGCTTTTCCCTTTTTTCATAAATGAGTACTTTCTCACCTGATTTCCTGGTTGTACTTAATAAGTTCCGAATTTGTGCTTCGCACTCTTTTCATATGTGAGTGCTTTTTCATCTAAGATCTCGGTTGCGCTTCGCACTTTTTACACAAAGTTCTTAGTTGGGCTTAGCAAGTTCCGAATTGCGCTTCGCGCTTTTTTTATATGTAAGTGCTTTTTTCATCTAAGATCTTGGTTGCGCTTCGCGCTTTTTTTATACTAAGTTCTTAATTGCGCTTAATAAGTTCCGAACTGTGCTCCGCACTCTTTTCATATGTGCGCGCTCTTTTCATCTAAGATCTTGGTTGCGCTTCGCGCTTTTTTTATTCAAGATCCTAGTTGCGCTTCGCGCTTTTTTCATCGGTGTGTATTTTTTTGGATTAATTGGGTTATACTCTTAAAAGCAATATCAAATTTGAGAGGTGAAAAAAATTATGCGAATCCCGAAACACATAGGCATCATTCCTGATGGAAATAGACGTTGGGCTTTATCTAACTCATTAAGCAAAGATAAGGGATATGATCACGGAATAAATCCAGGACTTGAGGTCTTTAAATTATGCCAAAAAGAAAATATTCAGGAAGTAACCTTTTATGGATTCACAATTGATAATACCAAACGTCCCAGCGAGCAAAAAGTAGCGTTTACTAAAGCTTGCATTGATTCTGTTATGCTTTTGACGAAAGAAGATTGCGAAATATTAGTCTTAGGTAATACTGAGTCTAGCTGCTTTCCAAAGGAACTATTACCATTCACTAAAAGAAAAAAATTTGGTTTAGGCGGAATAAAGGCAAACTTTTTAATCAATTATGGTTGGGAATGGGATTTAAATTTACTAAAAAGTGCAGATATTTCAAAAAAGCATATTCAACCATATTTACAATCAAAAGATATTTCTAGAATAGATCTTATAATTAGATGGGGTGGGCGAAGAAGATTAAGCGGCTTATTGCCAGTTCAATCAGTTTACTCAGATTTTTATGTTTTAGATAATTACTGGCCTGATTTTAGGAAAGACGACTTTTATGATGCTTTATCTTGGTACAATGAGCAAGATGTAACTTTAGGCGGCTAATTCCATAGATTAAAAATAAGAAATACTAAGAAAATTTCGTAAATCTAACTTCTTTTACTCCATATCTCTATATTTTGTGCTTGAGTATGAATTATGTTATCATTAATATTAATTTATATTTGATGATATATTGGAGTGAAATTTATGTTAAAAGTCGTATTTACATATTTATTAATTATTAACCTTCTAGGATTTCTTATTATGCTTATAGACAAACAAAGAGCTATTCATAAAGAATGGAGAATACCTGAAAAAACACTCATTGGTATCTCTATTTTTGGAGGATCTATTGGCATGCTTATTGGAATGTCTAGTTTTAGGCATAAAACAAAGCATAAGAAGTTTACAATTGGAGTTCCATTCATACTTCTTATGCAAATTTTCCTAACTGTACTATATTTAAATTATTAATAATGACATATTAATATTCAAATTTTGTTAAAGAAAATATTATTGCTTTTTCTTTAATAAATTCTCATGATATTTTCCCAGCGTTAATACTGAAACCATTGAGCCTAGAAGCGCAAAGATCATATCCCACTGAGTATCCCAAATATCTCCTTGAGTTCCTAAAAAAGCAGTTGCACTTTCACCAGTAATTAATGCTACAATAAATTCTATTATTTCATAAGAAGCACTAATAGCAAGACAAATTGATATTGTAATAAAATTTGTCCATGCTATATTTTTAACAATTTTGTTTCTTATGAAAATTTCTCTAATAATTATTGCTGGTATAAATCCTTGTGCAAAATGCCCAAGCCTATCATAGTAATTTCTACTCAAGTCGAAAGTATCTCTTAGCCAATTAAATAAAGGCATTTCTGCATATGTATAACGGCCCCCCACTATTAATATAACTGCATGAAACCAAATAAGAGTATAAGTTAAGTTAGTAAATACGAATTTATTATAAGTAGTTATTAAGACCATAACTCCTATCACTGCCGGAAGAACCTCTAATACCCATGTAAATTTATCATGAGGATTTATTCCCGATGCAACTAAAATTGCAGATATACTTATTAATAATATTAAATGAAAATTCTTTTCCTTCATCAACATCTCCTTATATACGATTCACAAAATTTAAGAACAAAATAATAAGTGCTTAAAAAGCACTTATATTTATCTATAAAATTTCTAAAGAGTATTAAGATCAAAAGGTGTATTTTGGTATACGCAATAATTTAGCCAATTTCCAAAAACTATGCTAGCAGGACCTCTCCATGTGTACAACGGTTTTTGATTTATATCATCATTTTTAAAATAATTTTTAGGTAAAGCTATTTCATCGCCTTTTTCTTTATCTCTTATATACTCATCCATCAATGTATTTCTATCATATTCCATATGTCCAGTTACAAACACATTTCTCCTATCTTTTGTTGCAACTATAAATACTCCAGCTTCCTCCGATTCGGATAAAATTTCAAGATTTGAAACTTTCTCTATATCTTCACGCTTGACTTCAGTATGTCTAGAGTGAGGTGCATAAAATACATCATCTAATCCTCTTGTCAAATCAGCTTTCTCATCATTAACCCAATGTGAGAACACACCAAACATTTTTTCATCTAAGTCATATTTAGGTATATCATAGTGATAATATAGACCTGCCTGTGCCCCCCAACAAATATAGAATGTTGAAAATACATGAGTCTTACTCCATTCCATTATTTCAGTAAGTTCTTTCCAGTATGTAACCTCTTCAAAAGCCATTTGTTCAACTGGAGCTCCAGTTATTATAAGTCCATCAAATTTTTCTTGCTTTATATCATCAAAATAGCTATAAAATTTATTTAGATGCTCCGGTGGTGTATTGTGTGAAGTATAACTTTTAGTCTGTATTAGACTTACCTCCACTTGTAGTGGCGTGTTAGATAAATATCTTAATAATTGATTTTCTGTTACTATTTTTTTTGGCATTAAATTAAGAATTGCTATTTTTAGCGGTCTGATATCTTGAGTATTAGCCCTCTCATTATTCATTACGAATATGTTTTCATCAGATAAAACCTGAAATGCAGGCAATTCTATAGGAATTTTTATTGGCATATTTGTTTCCCCCCAATGTGATTATTGCTTATTTTAGATTATTATTTAATTATTTTTGTATATAAATATTATTATATCAAAATTCCACCTCTTATCAACATTATAAAAATAAATATAATACTAAAATTATGTAAGATTAAATAATTTATTTTGCTATACCTTTCACAAGTTAAACTATAAATATATGATATACATTCTTTAAGATAATTTATATAGGTTTCGATTACCAATGCACATTTTACAATTCAAAATTACGGCTAAAATTCTTGAAACATTTTTAAAATTATTATAGAGAATTGTTTTACTATTTACTTGTATAAAACTAATTTTATGGTAACCACTGTTAATAAATCATAGATTTACTTCTTTTCAGTTTATAAATGTTTATAATTAACTATTTACAAAAACTTACTATTATTTAATTGTATTTTAACATTAATAATTATACACAATTATTAATTTTTTTTATTTCTTCCACTACTATAATTAAATGATTAAAATCAATAGATCTCTGCAAAATTTCATAAATATCTTTTACTTCCATTTATGCTATACTAATAGATATACAATAAAAGGGGGCATATATAATGGTACTAAAAGAAAATATTTCAGTTGGATTTATTGGAACTTATACCAAAAATGAAAGTAAAGGAATCTATAGAATTAATTTTGATACAATTTCAGGTAATATTGAAAATATCAACTTAGCTTACAATATAGAGAATCCTACATATCTAACTCTAGATAGAGAACGACACATTCTTTACTCAACATGTAAAGTTAAAGAAAAAGCTGGGGTATCTTCATTTAAATATTGGAAAGAAGATAATAAACTACACTTAATAAACTCAAATCTTTCAGAAGAAAAACCACCTTGTCATGTAAGTCTAAATAACAGTCATGAGATTTTAATTTCTTCAAACTATCATGAAAACAAGATGTTTGTCTACAAAACTTTAGATGGCTTGATTTTAAATTCTCCTATGCTTGGAAGTCATAGTGGGTCTAGTGTAAATCAATTAAGGCAGGAAAAACCTCATATTCATTGCTCAATGTTTACTAATGATGAGAAATATATTTTATCTATTGATTTAGGGATTGATAAAATGATAGTTTCTTCAATAAAAGATGGGAAACTATATCAGAATGAAAATTTAAGCTATACATTCCCTGCCGGCACAGGGCCAAGACATATTACTTATGCTAATGGAAAACACTATTACTACGTTTTAAGTGAGTTAACTTCTGAAATATTTGTTTTTGATTATAAAGCAAAATCAAATATTGCTTTTGAAAATATTCAAACTTTAAGTTCATTACCAAAGGACTACAAAGGGACAAAATCTGGTTCCGCAATTCGTATACACAAGAATAATAAATTTCTCTATACTTCGGATAGAGGAAATAATTCTTTAAGTTTATTCCATATAAATTCAGATAATGGAAAGCTAAAGTATATCGACACTATTTCTTGTAATGGTGATTCTCCTAGAGATTTTCAATTGGATCCATCTGGTAAATTCCTACTTTGTGCTAATGAAAATTCTGATAATATATCTATATTTTCTATTAATTCAATAACAGGAGAATTAACTTTTATAAAATCTGAAAACATCCCAACTCCAACATGTATAGAATTTATTTAGTTAAATAATTAATCATATAACTAAAAGTTAGGTGCATATTATAATTAAGCTTATAATATGCACCTAACTTCCTTATCTCCATATTATGTATAAAACCTTTATATCTAAACGTTATCAAAAGTAAAAATATATTTTTTTTATTTGTAAACATTTTTACTTTTGACAATATTCACAAATTTCAATTATAATAAGGCAATATATTTTTTAGACACAGTGAATATAACTAATAAAATTCGTAATAAGGAGGACTTTTATTTGAATAAAGATACATTAATAAATCACATTAAAGCTTCTAATAGAAGTGTAAAATGTGATCTCGTAATTAAAAATGTTACCATAATTGATGTTTTTAATAAGAATAGATTCGTAGATACTATTGGTATTAAAGATGGATATATTGTTGGTATTGGTGACTATGATGGGTATGAAATTGTAGATGGAACTAACAAATATATTTGTCCTGGACTTATTGATTCCCATTGCCATATAGAATCCAGTTTGGTCACACCTACTGAATACAGCAAGCTGGCATTATTAAACGGAATCACATCTGTTATTGCAGATCCTCATGAAATCTCAAATGTTATGGGAACTGATGGTATAAATTTCATGCTTAATTCTTCACAAAACATCCCATTTGATATATATTTTATGCTTCCATCATGTGTTCCTGGTACCAGCTTCGAAAGCTCTGGTGCAACTTTGCTCTCTAAGGACTTAAAAGATTTTTATAAAAATGATAAAGTTTTAGGTTTAGCTGAAGTTATGGATTATCCTTCTGTCTCAGAATGTGATGATAAGATAATTGATAAGATATGCGATTCAATTACTAATAATAAAGTTATTGATGGTCATGGAGCTGGCTTCACATCTATGATGACAAACACCTATAGGACCGCCAATATTTTAACTGATCACGAATGTAATAATGCTGAAGAAGCTCTTGATAAGATCCGACGTGGTATGTATATTCTAATTAGAGAAGGTACCGTTGCTAAAAACTTAAAAGAATTATTACCTGCAGTCAATGAATCTAATAGTAATAGATTTTGCTTCTGCACTGATGATAAGCATATTGACGATATTGCTGCCAATGGATCAATTAATAGCTCAATTATTTATACTATAAACAACTCTAATTTAAATCCAGAAACAGCTATTCAAATGGCAACACTAAATCCATCTCTCTTATATAAACTAAATAACAAAGGAGCAATTGCCCCTGGATACATTGCAGATTTTATATTATTAGATGACCTAGAAAGATTTAATATATCTCAAGTTTATAAAGAAGGTAAATTAGTTGTAAACAATAATGAACTTATTAATTTCAATACAGATTTATCAAAAAACGCAAATAATAATGCTTTTTATAATTCTATAAATCTTCCACCGCTAAGTGAAGATAGTTTCAAAATTAATATACCAAATAAAGATGTAAATATATTAAATGCAATAGAAATAATTCCGAACAAATTAGAAAGCATTCACTTAAAGCTCAATATTTCAGATATTAATTCAATAAAGGACAATGATTATAAATTTTTCACTTCCTCAACTAAAGATGACTTATTAAAAATTGCAGTTATTGAAAGGCATAAGGCTTCTGGCAATTTAGGACTTGGAATCTTAAAAGGTTTAGGAATTTCAGAAGGTGCAATTGGAACCACCATTGCTCATGATTCCCATAATTTAATAATTGCTGGAACAAATGATAAAGATATGCTATTTGCTGCTAAGGAATTGGAGCGAATGGGCGGCGGTATAATTGTAGTTAAAGATAAAAATATTCTTGCTCATATTAAACTTGAAATTGGTGGGCTTATGACAAATAGAACATATGGTGAAATTGAGTTTGATTTAAAAAATCTCCATTCAGCTATCAAAATCATAGCACCACAAATTGATTTCAATCCATTTTTAACATTATCATTTTTATCATTACCAGTAATACCAGATTTAAAGATTACAGATAAAGGTTTATTTGATGTTATCAATTTTAAGTTTATTGACATTTTTGAATAGTTATAAAGGCAATCTTTAGATTAAGATTGCCTTTATATGCTTATACTAATCAATTTCATATTTCACCCCAGTAATAACTATTGAAATTTCTTTTATAAGATCAATTTTCATACTAATTCTACTTACCCTAGGACTTTCTATTACTCTTACAGTTGGTCTGAGCGGGAATCCTGGTATTGTTTCTTCAACCACAGCAACTTCTTCTGTGCTTAATTCCACAATAGTTCCTTTTGGATATGGAATTACTATTCTACAAAATATATTAACTATATTATAATCAAACATTGTTCCTGCATTCGACATTAAATATTCCAGTACATCACTTGGAAACATTGCTCTTTTATTCGGCAAGTCTGTTGATAAATTATCATATACATTGGCAATACTTACAATATTGCTTAGTTCAATAATATTATCCTTAGTTAATCCATCTGGATATCCATTTCCATCTGGTCTTTCATGATGTTGAAGTACTATTAATTTACTTAGACTATTAATATTATAAGTAGTTGATAAATACTTATATCCAAGTCTTGGATGTTGTTTTAATATTTCTTTTTCTTCTTCACTTAAACTTCCCTGTTTATCAAATATCTCTCTAGGTACTAATGATTTTCCAATGTCATGTATCAATGCTCCTATACATAGAGCTTCTAATTTCTTTTTTGATAGTTGAAGCGCAATTCCTATAGTAAGTGATATTACTGCAACATTTACAGAATGAGAATACATATAATTATTCATACTTCGTATATCTACTAATGCAAGCATTACATCCCTTCGATTTAAGATATCATCAATTAAATCTACTGCCATCTTTCCAATATTATAAAAATAACTCTGCTCTTGCCAAGTATAATCACTTTCTTTATTCCTTACTGAATTATTATTAAGTCTTCCTATGTTAGAAAAAGCTTCTTTTATCGTTATAATTGCTTTTTGTCTAAGTTCTGGCTTAATAATATCTTCAATTTCTTCATTACTATATTTATCAACTATATATATCGATAAAATATTTATTTCCTTTATTTTTGCAATTGTATTTTCTCTTAAAACTACTCCAGCTCTAAGTAGAATTCTACCATTAATGTCATACAGCGATTTTCCAAGTACTGTGTTTGGCTTTACGTTTTCAATTGGGACTAATCTCAAAGCTTATACTCCCCCTAAATAAATCATTATTATTTATACCATACCCCTAAATATAGACCATATGTAAATAGCCTTTCTTTATGTAACACCTATAATAATAACCAAACAATTAATTTAATTTTTTAATTATTAAGTAAATTAATCCTACCGTATAGGTACATAAATATATTATATTACCTTAAACATCAAATTTCATTAATTAAATATATTTATTTTATATTGTTTTGGTTCTTTTTATCCCTCACTTTCGCAGGAGCTATTATATTAATTATACTCACAAGCCGCACAATGTCCATATATTTCACCGTATTATAATTTTCTTGCGAAAATAAAACAACTTTCATTATACTCTGTGAGGGATTTGCCTTGATAGGTAGTTCCTAAAGAATAAAAAGAAATTGTTTTATATCGCCTATCAAAATGTGGTTTAGGCAATAGAAATAAAACAATTTCCTATAGATTCCTACTTAGATTCACTTAAAATAAATTTTTCTATTACTCTTACTATTCCATCTTCATCGTTTGAATCAGTAATAAAATTTGCAGCTTGTTTAATTTCTTCAGTAGCATTCCCCATTGCTACACCAAGACCAGCATACTTTACCATTGATAAATCATTACCAGCATCTCCACATGCAATTATTTCTTCTTGTTTTATCCCAAGATATTCACCAAGTTTTTTTAATCCAAGTCCCTTATCTACTTCCTTATGAGTAAATTCTAAAAAGTAAGGTGCACTTTTAAATACACTATATTTCTCATAAATTTCACTAGGTAATTCCTTTATGGCTGGATCTAATATTTCCTGGGGATCTATCATCATGACTTTTATAATATCTTCATTGTCATCAACTTCATTGAAGTCCTTAATAGTAATATCAATTCCATTCATTGTAGCTTCATACTCCGTATATTGACTAGTTTTAGGCGTTATTAATCCATCCTTTGCAGAAAAAGCATGTATATTTACATTAAGTTTTTTACTTATTTCATATATATTTTTTAAATCATTTCCCTTTAAGCATACCTTTGAGACAATTTTTCCTCTAGTATTTTGAACTAATCCGCCATTAAAACTAAGTACATAGTCCTCACCTTTTATTAAATCAAGCTCTTCTAAATACCTATTTAATCCATCTAATGGTCTTCCCGATGCTAATACTATCTTAACACCCTTTTTTTCTGCAGCTTTTATAGCTGCCTCAGTATTTTTTGAAACCTTCTTATCCGTTGTAAGTAAAGTTCCATCCATATCTAGTGCAAGTAATTTATACATTTTATTCCTCCATTTATATAATATAATTTACAGCATATTTATTGGTATTTTTTTTAGATATAATATGTTGCGATTAAATTGCTACATTATAAATATTTAAATTACCAAAGGCTATATATATGAATATGTTATTACAACAATATATTATATATTCACTGTTACTATTTCTTATAGTTTACAGGGATTCTATAGGAATTTCAATTATTATTAATAAATCTATTCCAAAATAATATAAAACCTCAAAATTTGTAACTAATAGTAGTTTTCTTTCATATCATGAATTGTATCTAAAACTTATGAGGTAATAGTTATGCTTGAGTCTTTATTATTAGTATCTTCGTTATGCATAGATTCTTTTGTTGCAAGTATTGCTTATGGTACTTCGAAAATTCGTATTCCACCCATATGCGCAGTAGTAATAAATTTAGTATGCACCATTACACTTGCTTGTTCTTTACTTATTGGCTCAATAGTTAAAAGCATACTCCCAAGTAACCTTCCCGCAATTTTAGGATTTGTACTTTTGATGTTACTTGGAATATATAGATTATTTGAATATATTTTTAAATCATATATTTCAAAATGCTCAAAATCCGATAGTCCCTTAACATTTAAGATCTTTGATTTTCAATTTGTCCTACAAGTTTATGCAGATGAAATAAAAGCTGACTTTGATAACTCAAAATGCCTAAATATTAAAGAATCATTTTATCTAGGTTTAGCATTATCATTAGATAGTCTTGCAGTAGGAATTGGGTCTAGCCTATGTAACATTAACTATACGGAAGTTTTAGTATTATGCTTTATCATAGGAGTTTCTCTAGTATCTCTTGGGGTAGTTATTGGACGAAAATTTGCTCAAAAAGTACACCTTGAATTATCTTGGTTATCAGGAGCTCTACTTATATTATTAGCAATACTTAGAGTATTAAAATGATAAATTTATACCCAGTTCATATAGTATATTATTACATGAATACTATAAAAACTGGGTATAAAAATTGCATCTATTATTTTCTTTATTCTTTAGAATACATATATGCTCTATTTATCTAAATTTATTTCTAATGCTTAAAATCGCAATTATTACCTCTTAACTACAACCAGCTCTGCTTAATAATTATTTTTAACTTAATACTATAGATTTACAAACCTATTAAACTGCTTATCTAATTCCTCTAGGTCTGATTGTAGAAACTTATGAAAGGTCTCCTTTTCTAACCTATATGAAAATATTGGAGAATTTAAAAACTTTAAATACTTTTCTGTTACCTCCATAATTTCTTCGTCTGGGATTTTATAAACTTCTCTAAGAAGATCAAAAAACGTACCACCTTCATACTGCTTTAACCTTCTTTCAGCTGCATACATAACACTCGTATACTTATCCCCACCAAATAAATCTACCTGTTCTTGTATTGATCCATATCCTTTTTTAAGCATATCAATATATTCATCTATAATAGCATCTTTGGAATTTCCTATATTTTTTCTAGCTATTATATTCTTTAAAACCTCATATGCCTTTTCTTCAGATATCCAAAACGCTTGCTCTAATATATCCGTCATCTTATAGAAAGTTTTACCTCTAACATTTGCTCTTGCGCGTTCTTCTATATATTCTAATAATCTCTCTTCAGTAGCCGTTAACATCTCTATCCCCTTCTTCCTAAAGTTCCATTATTTTTCTCAACTGATATATATCTATATTTTCTTCAAAAAGTTTAGATAATCTATCATATTCATTATCTTTATATTCATTTACTTTTTCTATAATTATATCTTCTGTAACAACAATATCGTTGTTCTCTTTAAGAGATTTAACAAATGAACTTATAAATTCTTCTGAATCAAACATACCATGAAGATAAGTTCCTGCAACAATTCTTTCTTTGTCGCATACACCTACAATATCACCGTCTAAATCCTTAATAAAAGGTATTGCTTTCTTACCAATCTTGCTTATTCCATTATGAATTTCATAGCCACTTATAGTGCTACCTTCTATAGACTTAATTGATTTTAGATCACATAAAATATTTCCCTTAGTCTGCTTTGTAACTTTCGTCTCATTAAATCGTGTCTTTATATCCAAAAATCCGAAACCATCCTCTTGAGATATATTACCCTCAACGCCTAATTTATCGAGTATCAACGTTCCAAGCATTTGATACCCTCCACAAATTCCTAAAATGGGTGTACCACTCTCTTTTAATTCTTTTATTTTATCAAATAATTTATTTTCTTTCATACTTCTTAAATCTTCAATTGTATTCTTTGTTCCAGGTATTATAATTAAATTTGGATTTTTTAATTCACTAGGTTTATCCACATATCGTATAGTCACATCTGGAATTCTATCTAAAATACTAAAATCAGTAAAGTTTGACATATGAGAAAGCCTGATAATAGCAATATCTAAAGTTCCAACTTCTTCTTTGTTCCTAATTCTTTCAGTTACACTATCTTCATCATCAATATCAAATTTTTCATATGGCATAACTCCAAGGACTGGAATATTTATAATATCCTCTAACTGTTTTATTGCAGGTTTAAATAGTTCTATATTACCTCTAAACTTATTAATTATTACCCCTTTTATTCTTTCACGCTCTGATTCGGGTAATAATTGAATTGTACCAACTATAGATGCAAAAACTCCACCTTTATCAATATCGGATACTAAAATTACAGGTGCATCAGCAATTTCTGCCATAGCCATATTAGATATATCGCTATCTTTCAAATTTATTTCGGCACAACTCCCAGATCCCTCCAGTACAATTACATCGTGCTTTTTGCTTAGCTTATCATAAGCTTTCTTAACTCTGACCTTTAAAGTTTCATTAAGTTCCTTGTATTTATAAGGCTCAATATTACAAAAAACTTTTCCATCTGCTATTACTTGTGTATATTCACCACTTGGTTTTAGCAAAACCGGATTCATCAATGCATCTGGCTCTAATTTGCAAGCCTCTGCTTGAACTACTTGAGCTCGTCCCATTTCTAATCCATCTTTTGTTACATAAGAATTTAATGAAATATTTAAGGCCTTAAAAGGAGCTACATTTAACCCTTGATTTTTTAAATATCTACATAGGGCTGTTACTAAAGTACTTTTACCAACAGAAGACGCTGTACCTAAAAACATTATACTTTTTTTATCCATTTCTTTACTCCCCTCAAATTCGAGTTCCAATACTTAACATTTATTTTTAATCTCTGATTTCCAACATTTGAATTCAAATTTTGAATTATTTTTCTAATTTATATCTTTAATCTAATAATCCGTTTACTGTTAAATATCCATAATTCTCTGTAATCTCTGTACCACTCTT
This sequence comes from Clostridium beijerinckii, assembly GCF_018223745.1. Lineage (NCBI taxonomy): Bacteria > Bacillati > Bacillota > Clostridia > Eubacteriales > Clostridiaceae > Clostridium > Clostridium beijerinckii. The sequence goes on along the minus strand of NZ_CP073653.1, from coordinate 1,532,874 downwards.
ATTAAATTTGATTGAACTCTTAAATATAGGACCATCAAAAACTAATGTATGATATTCTCCATTTTCTCCACAAGGATCACATCCTAAGTTTTTTATTTCATTAACAATATCCTTTGTTAATTCTTTTCCTAAGAACTCTATTCCTAGCGCCTTTAGATTTACCTTTTTAATTATAGCCTTAAAACCACAATCTATAAATTCATTAGTAAGCTTTTCCCTATTTTCTTGCCATAAAGGGAATACTCCTTTAATTTCTGCTGCCTTGCACCTATCTAAACACCAACCTCTATGTGCCTCTATATCTATATCTCCAAATACACAAATTTCAGCTCCTTTATCTTTTGAAACTTTTAATGCCATCTCAAATTCTTCTTCATAATTATTCTTATTGCTACAATCTATTTCAATAAGTGGAATTCCCAATTCTTTAGAAATATCCTGAAAAACACTCTTTGGTATTTTATGGAAATACGAATCCTTTTTGCTTTCAAACGTAACTAATAATCCTATTATTTTATAACCACTTTTAATCATCCTATACAAGGCTAAAGTACAATCTTTTCCCCCGCTGAATGAAACTACAACTTTTTCTTTATCCATACTACCCCTCTTATTTGTTTTTACTTTAATTCAAATTCAGCAGCACATTTTCCGCTAAACTTTACTATTCTATATTTCCCAGCAGTTAAATTCTCAAAATTTTCTAGAGAAATAACTTGACTACTTGTTTTTCCCGGCTCTAAATTATAAGCGATTTCTATAAACATTTGTTCTTCTTTAAAAGGGACTTTACTCCATTTATTATCTACAAATTTTTCAACTGCATATTCTACTCCATAATAAGCTGATTGTTTTCCATTGTTTGTGATATACACAGTAATTTCTTTAGTATTTAGACCATATTCAGTTTTTTCTGTTTTCATAGTAATATTATTTTTAGATTCATCATTAACTTCCGTCACATCATTAGTTGAGTTTTTTTCAACCCAAGATCCATCTACTCCTAAATAGTATCCATCCACAGTATCATTGGAAATCATTTCTCCATTTTGGCTTAAATAATACCAAGCTCCTTTATACTGAACCCAGCCTGTTTTCATAGCTCCAGATTCACTCATATAATACCACTTGTTATTAACATTAATCCATCCTACAGCCATATTCCCATCGTCTTTAAGGTAATAAAAATTCCCCTTATCATTTACCCATCCAGTCTTTACACTGCCATTTTCATAATAACTCCAGCCATTATTGTTATTGATCCAGCCATTGTTAATTTCTGCATTAACTTTATTAGAGATTCCTACACTCATCCCTACAAACACGCTCATTATTGAAGCAATAAATTTTCTATTCATATCCTGCTCCTCTCATTATCAAAGCTTAATATTTCATCTGATTCCAACAATAAAATTATCCTATACATAACTTAAATTATTGTTCAGTTCTGTGCATTTTAAATATATTTTTCATTATTTTTATCATTCTGTAATTCTCTTCATGACTTCGTACAGCAACTCTATAATATCTATTATCTAATCCAACATAATTGCTACAACTTCTAATTAATATATTATTCTTTAATAGTTCTTTTTTCAAATCTATTTTTATCAGAGTCTTTAATAAAATAAAATTCACACTTGGTTCAAAGACTTTAATTCCATCTATTTCTCTTACTTCATTATAAAGGTATTTTTTTTCATGGTCTATAAATTCTATAGATTTCTTTATATAATTCTTTTCATTAAGTGCTGCTTTTGTTGCTATTTCTGCCAAGATATTTATATTCCAAGCTGGAGATATAGATTCTATCTTCTCTTTTAATGTTAAATCACTGCAAATAGCATAACCAATTCTTATACCTGGAAGTGCAAAAAATTTGGTCAAAGATTTTATTATAATTAAATTTTTATATTCATCTATATATGGAATCATAGAAAAGCTTTCTTTTCTAAAATCCAAAAACGATTCATCTATTATTACCCTAACATTATTTCTCTCTGCTTTGTTCAAAATTCTTTTTAATAAATCTATTTCAGTTATAACACCTGTTGGATTATTTGGATTACATATAAATATTAAATCTAAGTTTTCATTTATATCATGTAGAATATCTTCTCTTATATTAAAATCATTTTCCTCTTTCAAATTATAATAAATAATATTACTATTTATTGCCTTTGCCGCTTCTTCATACTCTGAAAAAGTTGGAGCTAAAATTAATGAATTCTTTGGATTAACTCCTCTTACTGCATTAAATAAAACTTCCGCTGCTCCATTACCTAAAATCAAATTTTCTTTGCTAACATTTTCAAACTTCTCTATTGAATCCTTGAGCTCAAAATAAGTTATATCAGGATATTTCTCAATTTCATCTATACCTTCAATAATCGCATCTTTTACACTACTTGACATTCCCAATGGATTAATATTAGCTGAAAAATCAATTATGTCTTTGTAATTTATTTTGTTTTCTCTACTTATTTCTTTAGCATTTCCACCATGTCCAAAGCTTGCCATGACTTCCCTCCCTATGTATAGTGCATATATGTTTCAATTTAATTTCTCCGCTTCAATCTTAATTTATTTTTAGATTGCAATAAACTTAAATATAAATTCACTATTTCAATATACATTAATTTTAATTTAATATTAACTCTCACATCTCTATATTATAATATTCGTTAACCACTCAAATTTCTGACATTTAAAACATTGTTATCATTAGCTTTCTAAATATTAAAGTGAACACAAATCCTATAAAAAATGATAAATAAAGAACCTTAGCAGTCTTCTTAACATCATTGATATCAATTTCTTTAATTTTATCTCCTATTGTAGGCTTACTTACAAGTTTTCCAAAATAATAATTGGCCCCTCCAAGCTGTACCCCTAATGCACCAGCTATAGCTGCTTCTGGATGTGCACTATTAGGGCTTGTATGATTATATCTATCTCTTCTATATATCTTAAAGCTATTTTTATAATCATATCCTAGAAATGCAGAAGCTAATATTATCAACATGCCCGTTATCCTGGCTGGAATAAAATTAAAAACATCATCCAATTTAGCCGGGAAATATCCAAACTCTATGTATTCCTCGTTCTTATATCCAAACATCGAATCTAATGTATTCACTGCTTTATATGCAAATGCAAGAGGCGCTCCAAAAATCATAGCATAAAATAACGGAGCTATGACCCCATCAGCCATATTTTCTGCTATAGTTTCAACAACTGCTTTTATTATTCCTTCTTTACTCAAACTTGCAGTGTCTCTCCCAACTATAAATGATAACTGCTTTCTTGCACCATCTAAATCATTTATTAATAAAAACTTAACTACTTTATATCCTTCAACAACTAATGCTTTCGATGATATACAAAAATATATCAAAATCCCCTCTAAAATAATTCCAAAGTAAATATTGAATTCTCTCGATAAGTTAACAATTGCGAATGCAATTGCAAATATTATTGACACAGTAAGAATCCATACAATGAGACCTGCTGCTTTTAAATGCTTTCTAAGGATTCTTCTAAACATTGCTTCAAGTTTTTTAGCCACATATCCAATTCCTCTAACTGGATGAAACGGATTATTAGGATCCCCAATTAATAAATCCAAAACAAATCCTATACTAAGTTCAATCATATAGTTCTCCTCGTTATTTTCTTTCGCATCTCAAAAATAATTCTAATCATATTTTCTTACTGTATTTGAGATACATTTTCTATTTCAAATTGTTCATCTTTTCTTATTTTTATTGTAAGTTCGTACCCTTCTCCATTGCTAGGCTGCCACTCATAGAATTTTTTCTTACTATCATAAAACATTTCTAATAGTATACCTATACTTCCTCCATGAATCACTCCAAAAGCAGTATCTATATTTTCTTTAATGATATAATTTATAAGCTCCACAAATCCATCATTAACTCTTTTTCTAAATTCTGCTCTGCTCTCTCCGCTTGGACATTTTACATTTCCTTCTTTGTCTTCTATCCAAGTTATATACTCTTTTGACAATTTTAGTTCTTCATATGATCTTAATTCAAAATCACCAAAATCATACTCAAAAAACTTATTTAAAATTTTATACTTATTCTGCGGACAAATAATTTCTAATGTTTGATTTGCTCTCTTTGCCCCACTTGTAAAGTAAAAATCGCATTTTGTATACTTAACCCTTCTAGAAATTTCCCTTAATTGCTCTTTCCCGCTTTCACTTAATTCAACATCACTTTTACCGCAATATAATTGTCTTTCATTGCAATAAGTTTTTCCATGCCTGACCAAATATAACTTAATTTCTTTCATACCTTAATCGTTATAGATTTTCAATTAACTCTATAACTACTTTACCTCTTTCTTTAAATTGTATTATTTTTCAATTCCTCTTCAATTCCAAAAAATATTCTATATACATGGGAAGAATGCTTTGCTAGAAACTGAAGTAAGCGCCCAGTTTCTTCTCTCCATATTCTATCAAATTTTTCGATTGGAACAATTCCAGAATTTATTTCATCACATATTATTATTTTATTTTCTAACAAATCTATTTTATCTTTTAAGACTTCTATTGGGTTAAGCTTATTAGAAATACACGCTTTAACGAAAATATGTAATCCACATATAATTTCCTTGTTATATTCTATATTTTCATCTCTACAAAAAAATATCTGTTCATTACTTACTTTATATTTTTCTTTTACATAATCTAATTTTCCATTATAGGCTCCACCAAAGATTAATTTCATAAATGCCATCCTTCCTCTTACGGAATTATTCCTAGTATTAATATTCCAACCACTTCACCTATAACCAAAGCAAATCCAGCAACATCTCCAGATATTCCACCAAATTCTTTTCTGCATTTTTCTACTGACAATTTAATTCCTAAACTCATTAATAAAACTAATATTATTCCATAAATGTTTAACAAAATTACTGATATTATTAATGTTATTATCAATGTTATTATCATAATAAGCTTATCATAAACATTGGTCCCTTTTTTAAAATAAGTCCCTAAAGTACTTTCTTTTATGGTTGCTCTGCTTAAAAGATAATACGCTACAACACTTCTGCTTATTATTGGAATCAAAATTAATGTATAAAGAGAATTATTCTTTTCTAAAATAGAATATACCCCTCCAAATTGTAAAAAGAACAAAGTCACTAGGGATATTACTGCAAACGCTCCTGTAGCTGAATCTTTAAGTATTCTGAGTTTTTCTTCCTTACTTCTCCTTGAAAGAATTGCATCGCAAACATCCATAAAACCATCTAAATGCAGCATTCCTGTTATTATAAATGGTACTATGGTAATTATTGAACTCTTTAAAATTATTGAGATATTTAATATACCCACTAAATAATATATTATACTCCACAATATTCCAATTATTAATCCAATCAGTGGGTAAAATTTCATCATATTTTTTACTCCATCATCATCCCATTCAACATATGGAGTTGGAAGTATCGTAAACATGCTTAATGCCATAATAAATCCTTTGTATAATTTCTTCATAAAGTTACTTTCTCCTCATGTTTAATATACTTTATTAATCCGAAGCTACATTCTATAACATTCTCACAATAATTTGCTAACCCTCTATTTATAATAGCTAGTTCCTTCTTAAAATTTTCAGTTATTTCATCATATTGTATAGCATCATTAAATATGTAATCACTCACAGTAATAACATTCTTTGCATTATTCATAATTTGTTTTAAATTACTTAGTATCTTATGCGAAGGATTTTTTATAATATCATTTGCATTAAACATCTCATTGGTCAAAAGCGAAGTTATGCTATCTATAAGTACAGTATCCTTGCAATTGATTATATTAATCACACTATCCAAATCTCTAGGAACTTCCAGTGTCTTAAAATTTAATCCTTCTCTACTTTTTTTATGTTTCTCTATTCTCTCTTCATCTTCTCTATCATATGGATTCATAGTGGCAATATATATAACTTCATTTCTATTTAAGGTTAGAGCTATTCTTTCTCCAACTTCTGATTTACCACTCTTAGAACCTCCAATTATTAAATAATTCATATACTCTAATTTAAGCCCAAAATACTATTAAAAATAAATTACTTCTCTATACCTATCCTTGAGCCTATTCCTTTCTCATATGGATGTTTTACAGCTTTAATTTCTGAAACATAATCTGCAAGTTCAACTAACTTTTCATTAGGATTCCTACCAGTTAGAACAACTTCTAATCCCTTTGGTTTGTTTTCTAAAAAATTTATTACTTCACTTAAAGGGATTAAATCTAAATTAGTAGATGCAATCACTTCATCTAATATCAATAAATCAAAATTTTCTTCTACAGCCTTTTTAGTAACCTTAGAAAATCTTTCCTCATGCTCTCTTTTAGTATCTATTTGCTCTTTTTCACTCATAAATTTAAAAAATTTCTTTACTGGAGCCCCTTTAAAAACTTCAAAGTCATTTCCTAGCTTATCAATAGAATTCAATTCACCCGTCTCATTATCCTTTAAAAATTGTGTTAACAAAACTTTCTTTTGACGTCCAACAGCCCTCATTCCAAGACCCATAGCCGCTGTTGTCTTTCCCTTTCCATCTCCACAATAAATATGAATAAGTCCTAATTCCATAAACAATCTCCTTTCTTATTCATAAAAACAAGTAATTTTATATTCAAAAATGCTGCTTAATCATTACTTTATAAGCATTTGTCAAAACAAATATATTATTATCAAATTATTAAAACATAATATCATAAGTTTTAACCGCTTTACATACTCATGTTTTCATAGAGTATACAGTTATTATAACATATTCTTTAAATTCCATATTAACCCCACTATGATGATCTTTTACTTCCTCGCACGACTAGAAATATACCACTTATAAAAAGCAGCTATACACTTATGAAAAGAGCATCTATACTGCAATACGGAACTTTTCTACATAAAAAAACATTCCTTAGTAGTTTTTTACTTATTATTTACTTTCATGTGCCTTATTAAATTATAAATAGTTAATTTAATACTCTGCAATCATTTAAATATTTATCATTTATTCATAGCCTTAAGTTCATCTAAATAACTGTCGTTAATTTCTGCTTCTTCAAAAGTTGCCATGTTATTCATAACCGCACATGCAGATTTCATTATTGAAAATGCTAATGGGCATCCACTTCCTTCTCCAAGTCCCATATCTAAGTCTAATATTGGACTTAAGCTTAGCTCTTTCATTGCAACTTTGAATCCTAATTCTTTTGAGTCATGTGAAGTAAACATATAATCTCTAGCTTTTGAATTTAATTTAAATGCTATAAGTGCAGCAACTGCTGATATAAAGCCATCAATAACAACTGGAACTTTATAATAAGCAGAGCCTAAAAAAACTCCTGCCATAGCTGCTAAGTCAAAACCTCCAACTTTCGAAACTACGTCTATTGGATCATCTTTTGATGGATTGTTTACCTTTATTGCTTTCTTAATAACTTCCTTCTTTTTCTCAAATGATTCGTCTGTGATTCCAGCACCTCTTCCTACAACTGTTTCCACTCTTACATCTGTTAATACTGACAACACGGCACTGCTAGTAGAAGTATTGCCAATCCCCATCTCTCCAACGCCAAGCATTTCATAGCCCAGTTCTTTAGCATTTTTAACAGATTCTATTCCAATTAAAATTGCTTTTTCTGCTTCTTCACGTGTCATTGCAGGGCCCTTTGCAATATTATTAGTTCCTTTTCTTATCTTTTTATTAATTACGCCAGGATAGCTAAAATCACAGTTAATGCCTACATCTATCACCATAAGCTCAGTATCATTTTCTTTTGCAAGAACTGCTACACCTGTTAATCCTTTTGTGAAGTTAATTGTTTGTGCTAAAGTTACCGATTGAGGCGCAGAAGCAACTCCTTCTTCAACCACCCCATTATCCGAGGACATTATTATAACCATTTTTTTTGTTATGTTATTTTTCACTTTTCCTGTAATGCCCGCAAGCTTTATAGCAATTTCTTCTAACTTTCCTAAACTCTTCAGCGGCTTTGCAAGTGATACCATTCTTCTATCTGCTTCAGCGATTACATAAGTATCTGCTTCTCTTATACTATTAATAATATCTCTTAATTCTTTAGAATTAATGTTCATTTTATTTCCCCCAATTATATACTCTATTATTTTTTGTTTTAATATAACATAAATTCATAAAAAATGTGTATAATTTATTTTTTATCTTTAAAATAATTCATTTCACATTCGAAATCTAAAAGCTGAAGATTTTGTTCTTGAATAACTCCTATCAGAAGTTTCGAATAAATTTCTTCTCCCTTGTCATTTTCTACTGTACTATATCCAGCCTTTTCTATAGCATTAGCCTGGTCTAGATAATCAGTCGCCTGGAAAACTCCACTTTGTTTATATCTTTTATTGTTGCTGAGAAATTCTCCATAATCTTTTATGGAATCTTCTTTACTACTATATACCCGAAAGTAATCCTCAATTTTTTGTTTATAATATTCTGAAGTACTCATTTTAATTTTTTTCCCTGTCCATCCCGAATCTGCTTTTATTCCAAATAAATTATTGGCTTTGGTACTTAAATCTGATTTTCCCCAGCCACTTTCTAATATTGCCTGAGAAATAGTTATAGAAGGAAGAACACCATACTTATCATATATCTCAATTGCCTCTGGATATAAATCATTAATAAATCCTTGCTTAGATTCATCTTTTAAATTATTCTTTTGAGATCCAATATATTTTAAATCATCTAAATACTTATATACTTTTTCTTTTTGTTCTTTATCAAAAGATAGCTTATCTAACACTGTATCCAAGTCAACGAGCTTATATTGACTATTTTTAATTTTAATGCTTGTACTACTATTTTTATCTATGAACATATTAGCTAATTGATTTATGCTACTATCTGTTGCTTTAGAAAAATCATTTTTATATCTAACACCATCAATAGCCGCCATGAACTTCCAATTTACTTGAAGTTTACCTTTGCTCGCATCATCTGCATTCTGTATATACATTTTTGTGTTTAAATCCTTCAAGTTTATACTATTATATTTTGCCATATAGCCGCTATAAACTCCAAAAATGGCAAAGGCTATAATACCAAATGCTATAATATTTAGTATAACTCTTTTAAATCCTCTTTTTCTTTTTCTCGTGTTCATAATAATTCTCCCTTTCATCCCACATAAAAAATATATGATTATAAATGAACAATCATAGCCAAAAAAACTTCTCTTAATAAGCTATAAAATGTTATGCTAAAATAATAAAATTACATTCAGAATTTCAGTAACCCAATGTTTAATGATAACTTATATTATCTATAAGTTATATATTTAAATTATATAATGTAAATATAAATTTCAGATAACTATTTTTATTAAACTTCTATTACTTTTTAAATAATATTTCGACAATCACTTATTCTTTTAAATATATTTTTAAGTGTAATTACTAAAAAAATTATTAATGAACTAACAGCTAGCTTCTTTAACATAAACATCATATATATGCTGCAATTCATAATGTAGAGTTCACAATTACTGTTAAAATTCTTTCAATATTTTCAGAATTATGATAAAGAATTATTTTTGCAATATATATTCGAAAAAAAATAAAGAGCCTCTTTTGCGATATCATCATTATCCCAAGAGTACTCTTCAATTTAATTATCATGTATATTAGTTTGCTGGCTCCCATTTGCAGCGAACTGGTGATATAATAGCGCTTTCTTTCTTTAATTCCTTGAATGCATTATCAATTTCTTTACGATCTAAACCAGATAACTTTTCAACCTCACCTGCGCTAACTGGCTTTCCAGCCTCTCTCATAACTTCTAAAACTTTTTCTTTAACGCTCATTACTTTAACTCCCTTCAGTATGAATTATTTATTTTCTTTGATTATATTCCAAAAAGATAATTTAATCAATAATCATTTTCCAATAAAATCTATTATTGATTTTAGATATTCTTTCTTGTGTACACAAAATTCATGAGCTCTTATATTAAATTTTAACTTTTCATCAATTGAAAAAGCCATAATATAGTCATAGCGACCTAATACCAGCTTCTTAAATTCACTAACTGATAACTTTACCATCTTTTCCACTTCAGATCCAATATTAAATTTAGGATCTTTTACATTATATAAATATACTTCACATATTTCATTATTTAAGAAGTTATTTAGGCTAAGTTTTTCTCTTATACTTCCAACAAATCTTAAGTTTCTAAAATTAATTTCTATCCCTATTTCTTCCTTAACTTCACGTTTTAATGCATTTTCTATTTTCTCTCCAATATCAACATGTCCTGCTGCTGATATATCATATAATCCTGGAAAATCTTTTTTCTTATATGATCTCTGTTGAAGATATATCCATTTTTCATTGCTAGACTCATCTACTATCCAACAATGAACAACCTTATGTAGAAGTCCATTTGCATGTATTTCCGAACGAGAAGCTACACCAATTTCATTTAATTCTTCATCATAAAATGACAGTTTCTCTTCACTTTCCGTAAGTATCTCCCCCTTTTATCTATTTTCTTTCAATGAAAACACTTTTATAGCTATATTAACATCTCATAACCAATTTTTCTATCCAACAATTCTCTTCATACAAATGTTATTACTATCATTTATATATGGTCCATAGTTTTCATTTAACTTATAGCCCATACTCTCGTATAAACTAACAGCTGCCTTTTGTCTACTTCCTGTCTGTAAAATAATATTTTTAACATTACTTTCAATTGCCAATTTTTCAATTTCTTTTACTATAATCTTAGCTACCCCTCTGCCTCTATCTTCTAATGATACATATACCCTCTTCACTTCTGCTAAATCATAATCAAGAAATTTTAAGCACCCACAGCCTATTGGTTTTTTGTCATCATATATTATAATTGTCTTTAAATCTCTAACTGTATTGTGTGATGAATAGTTATTTTGCATCTCCCCATATATTTCGAATAACTCCTCATCAAGTTGCTTCTCTAAAAACTTAAAGCCTACATCTTCCGAAGTGGTTCTTTTGACTATATAATTCATTTTTACCCCCAATTTATTTTTTATCTTTCATCAGAAACTCTACTAATTTTTCTTCATGATTAAATACTAATTCATAATTAAATTTTGGTTTTTCTATTACTATTAACTTAATTTTGGCTTCCCGAACAGCCTTAAGCTTTTCTAGAACTCCACCTTCTTTACCACTGTCTTTAGTCAAAATTGCCTTAATATTATATTGGCAAATAAATGCTTTCTCCAATTCATAAGATATTGGACCTTGAAGCGCTATAATATCTTTAATATTAATTCCCTTCTCGACTATCTTTTCCAATACTTTAGGTGATGGTAAAATTCTATGTATCACTCTATGGTTAAACTCTAAATTTACAAACTTAGAAACATTATTTCCGCCTGTAGTATTTAAAATATTTCCGTCTATATTTTTTATAATTTTAATAGCCTCATCATAATCTTTAACTCTTACTATATCTTCTCCAGTAATACTCTCAAGAGCACCTAATCTTTCATATCTTATATATTTAATCTTAAGATAATTTGCGCACTCTAATGCAGTCTTGGTAACTTCTTGTGCATAAGGATGAGAGGCATCAACTAGCATATCAATTTGATTGACCTCTATCCATTTTAGCATTTCTTCTGCATTCAAAGGCTTTGTGTTTAGCTGCTTTATATTAAATTCCTTGAGTAACTCTCCTCCATACGCTGTAGCAGTTGTAACCGCAATGTCACTAGTATATTTATTTATTAACGATAAAATTTTTCTTCCTTCTGAAGTTCCTAAAATAAATCCAATCATACTTTCTCCATTCCAGATTGCCAAGACACATTAAAAAAATAACGAGCCAACCATGCTAATTTATTTCAAATTTATGTAGTGCATCATTAACTCATTATTTTCTTTCATATACCTAAATACAAACTATCTCTATCTTTTATTTTCATAGCCTCTAGGTGTTATAAATTTTTCATCTTTATAATAACTTTTTGAATTTCCTACTATTACAATAGACATCATATCTACTATATCTTCATCAAAATCTTTGATAGTAAATAATTTATAACTTTGCCCTTCTCTAAGTGCATGTCTTACTACTGCCACTGGAGTGCTATCCTGTCTAAACTCCCTTATTATATCAATACACTCTCTTAAATAGTCAGGTCTTCCTTTACTTTTAGGATTATATAAAGATATTACGAAATCTCCTTCTGCTGCAAGTTTTACTCTCTTCTTTATATCTTCATAAGGTGTCATTAGATCACTTAAGCTAATATTGCAATTATCATGCATAAGAGGCGCCCCAACTACAGATCCTGCTGCACTACTTGCAGTAATACCTGGAATTATCTCCACGTCCTCATCTTTTTTAAGTTCAAGTATCAATCCAGCCATTCCATAAATACCTGCATCTCCAGTACTTATTAATGCAACATTTTTATCTTTACATAAATTTAAAGCTTCCTTGCATCTAGCTTCTTCACCTTTCATTCCTGTCGAATATAACTCTTTATCTTTAACTAAGTCTTTTATCATGTCAATATATTTGTTATATCCTACAACAACATCACTATCTTCAATGGCCTTTAATGCTCTCAAGCTCATATTCTCAATGCTTCCAGGCCCTATTCCTATTACTCTTAATTTTCCCATACTTCAATCAACCTCTTTCGCTTCATTTTTATCCTTGGAATAAAATCTAATTCTTATTATCTAATTCTATATTATAGCATTTCACTCTAATATAGGTAAGATAGCATTTGCAATCTTAAAATGCAACTTACCTATTGTATATTTTTCTCATCGAAACAATTTTGATCATATGATATTCCATTACTTGAAATAAAATATTATATTTTGAAATATTGCTTTTTCTCTACTCAAATTTCTATATTTATGGGGTATATTGGCTACGAATTTAATAGAATTACCTTTTTGTAGTGAATACTTTTGATCATCAATATCTATCTCTACTTCACCTTGAGTTACTATAATATACTCTTCAACACCATCACTATGTGGAGTAGATACATGATTGCACCCTGGTTCTAATTCTATAGTGAATATTTCAACCCCCCTATTGGCATCGAAAGGGAATATAGGATATAACTTCATTCTGGCATCGTCTTCTATAATCGGATCAATATTATTTTGATCCACTATCTCTAATTCATCCTGCTCTTCATCAATAAAAAAGGAAAATGATACCTTTAATCCAGTTGAAATTTTCCATAAAGTCGATACTGTCGGATTTGATTGTCCTCTCTCTATTTGACCTAACATAGCTTTACTAACTCCAGTCAATTTTGCTGCTTCATCCAAACTTAATTCTCTCTTATTTCTGATTTCCTTTAATTTGCTTCCAATAATCGAATTTAAATTTCTCATATTCTGCTCCTTTGCTCGAAAACATTGTATGTCATAACATATATACAAATAATATATTGCACAAAATATTGTTCCCGTATATAATATAACATATCTTACTAATTAGATTCACAACTTAATTTCAAATATTTTAGATAAGGAGTCTTTCAAATGGCAAAAGCATTTCTATTAGGAGTCGCAGCATCATTTTTCTTTGCATTCACATTTATATTAAATCAACAAATGAATATTTCTGGCGGAAGCTTTTTATGGAGTTCATCACTTCGATATATCTTTATGTTGCCACTCTTGCTTATTATTATGATTATAAATAGACAATTAAATCCTGTATTAAATGATATAATTAATAAACCTATTCAATGGATTACTTGGAGCACAATAGGCTTTGGATTATTTTACGCTCCTTTAAGCTTTGCATCTGCATATGGTGCATCATGGCTAGTTGCTGGAACTTGGCAATTAACTATAATTGCTGGTGCTCTTATGTCTCCATTATTTTTTAAAAATATTAAAACACCTGCTGGAATATGCAAAGTAAGAAATACACTTCCGAAAAAATCTCTGTTAATGTCCTCTTTAATATTACTAGGTATATTTTTAATGCAGTTTGAACAATCAAAAAATGTCTCTTTCTCAGAAATAATCTCTGTAGTTATTCCCGTTATTCTAGCTGCATTTGCTTACCCACTTGGTAATCGCAAGATGATGGAAATCTGCGATGATAATTTTAATACCTTTCAGAGAGTATTTGGAATGACTTTATGTAGCATGCCTTTTTGGATATTAATATCAATATTCGGTGTATTATCTGTAGGTATGCCAAGTAACGGACAAATACTTCAATCCTTAGTCGTTGCTATTTTTTCAGGAATCATTGCCACAATACTGTTTTTTAAGGCAACCGACATAGTAAGTAATGATACACATAAGTTAGCCGTTGTAGAATCAACACAATCCGGGGAAGTAATATTTACTCTTATAGGTGGAGTTTTTATATTTCATGATAAATATCCAACATTTGTTGGACTAGCAGGCATAATATTAATAGTAATAGGCATGATTTTAAATAGTATTGTGGAATCATAAAATCATTGGTTTAACAAAAAGATAGGCTTTGATAAGCTTATACTTATCAACCATTGATTTCATTACTTTTTACGACTAGAAATTTTTATATTTCCGTTCTTGTAAAAAACAAGAAGAGATGTTGCTTCTTCTACTTGTCAATAAGTATTTTTCACAACATCTCTTAATATTTCTTATTCTTCTGCTGGCTTGAAAGTTCCTTCAATAAATTTATTAGGATTAAATATATGCTCTATTCTTGGTAGTGAAATCCCCAATGTTTCTCTTAGAACATCTTCTACTGTTTCTACTGCTATAATAGTTAATTGTTCCTTAACTTCTTGTGGAACCTCATTTAAATCAACTACATTATCCTTTGGAATTAGTACTTTTGTAATTCCGGCTCTTTGAGCTCCTAATAATTTTTCTTTAAGTCCTCCTATTGGAAGAACAGCTCCTCTTAGAGTTATTTCTCCTGTCATTGCAAGTTTCGAATCTACTTTTATACCTGTAACAAGTGATGCAAGTGCAGTAAATAATGCAATTCCTGCTGATGGTCCATCTTTAGGAACAGATCCTGATGGAACATGAATATGAATATCTCTTTCTCTAAAGTTTATAGCATTAATCGGCAATCTTGATTTTAATAAACTTAAAGAGATTTGCGCAGATTCTTTCATAACATCCCCTAGCTGTCCAGTTAAGACAATTTGTCCACTTCCTAGCATTCCTGTCGCTTCAATGAAAAGTATTTCTCCACCTACAGATGTCCACGCTAGTCCAGTTACAACCCCTGGAACATTATCATCTTGAGCCTTATCATGGCTTGAAACCTTTCTTCCTAATAAGTCCTCTAAATCATCTTCTTTAACTTTAAAAGGTAATTCCACCTTATTAGATACAATCTTTTCTGATGCAATTCTTGCAATAGTTGCTATTTGCTTTTTAAGTCCTCTTACTCCAGCCTCTAGAGTATATTCACTTATAATTCTTTCTAATGCTGCATCTTCTATAACAAGCTGAGTATCATTTAATCCGTGTTCTTCAAGAACTGCTGATATCAAGTGATTCTTTCCTATATGGAATTTCTCATTCATAGTATAACTAGAAATTTGAATTACTTCCATCCTATCTAATAAAGGCCTTGGTATAGTATCTAGAGAGTTAGCTGTAGCAATAAAGAATACATTAGATAAATCATAAGGTACATCTAAATAGTGATCAGTAAAAGTATCATTTTGTTCTGGGTCTAGTACTTCTAATAATGCACTTGCTGGGTCTCCATTATAGCTAGCCATCAACTTATCTACTTCATCTAAAACCATAACTGGATTTATTTCTCCTGCTTTCTTTATACTTTGAATAATTCTTCCTGGCATTGCACCTACATAAGTTCTTCTATGCCCTCTTATTTCAGCCTCATCACGAACTCCACCTAAGCTTAATCTTACATATTTTCTGTTTAAAGCTTCTGCAATACTCTTTCCTAAACTTGTCTTTCCTACTCCTGGAGGACCTACTAATAGTAGAATAGAACCCTTTTTATCATTTTTAAGCTGCATAACTGCTAAATGTTGTATTATTCTATCTTTAACTTTTTCTAATCCATAATGCTGTTCATCTAATATTCTTCTTGCCTCTTCTAAATCAATGTCCTTAAATTCTTGTTTTTTCCAAGGAAGCTGAATTAATAATTCTAAGTAGTTTTTAATCACATTGTATTCAGCACTATTTGGACTTTGGCTTTCTAATTTTCCTAATTCTTCTAAAGCAACTTCTTTTATCTCATCCGGCATCTGAGCCTCTTCAATTCTATTTAAGTAGTTCTTGTCCTTTTTAGAAGGTGAGCTTTTTCCTTCATTTAATTCTTCTTGGATAGCTTTTAACTGCTCTCTTAATACTGTTTCCCTATAATTCTTATTAGCTTTTTCTGTGAATTTTTCTGCTAATTCAAATTGTAATTTTAAAGATTCTTTTTGTTTTAATAAATAATCTATAAATTTAAGACCTCTATCCTTTAATGATTGAGTTTCCAACAAATCATATTTTTCCTCACTTGAAATTTGCATGAAATGAGATAAATATCCCATAAGCTTATTCAAATCTTTTTGACCTTCTACAGCCAACATAAACCTTTCTGATCCTTTAAAATTCTCACTAATTTCACGAGTAACTTTTTTAATATACTCTACCATTTCATCCTTACTTTTTTCTGTAAGATCAATAATATCGGGTGCAAATTCGAATTCAGCTTTAACAAAATCTTCTTCAATACTAAATGTTTTAATTTCAACTCTATCTAATATTTTAATTTCAGCTTTATATCCCTTTTCTGTTTTTTCAATTGCATTTACTTGAAATGTAACACCAACTCTATGAAAATCTTCTTCCTTTAACTTACTTTGACCAAAGTTTTGTTTTAAAGGTAATGCAATATTAACTATATCTTCATCTGATAAACTTTCAATCTGAGTTTCACTAAATTTATTAAATTTTAGTGTATGGTACATTCCAGGTAATAACACTATATCTGATACAGGAATTACTTTTCCTATATTATTTTTATTATCTAAATTTATCATCATAATCATCCTTCCTATTAGAACATTCTTAAACGAGCATTCATTTAAAGATTAGTTAAGCAATAGCGAGATACTTCTGCAATTATATTTCACAAAATCTCTCGCACTAAAAAACAGTCCGTTTAATTATATAAGTAATGCCTCTTGCACTATTCTAATGAGTTCCTTTAGCAACTCAATTTTTTCATTTTCATCAATACATGAATTAATAGCAATTGATTTTACTGGATAAAAAAGTATTGCTTTTAAATTATCATTTTGAAGATTTTTAAAAACTTTTCTTTCTTTCATTTCATCAAGAAAATTATTTAGGTTATCTATTCCCCTCTTAGTCAAGCATTGATTTGATAAAGCTGGACAATTAGCAAATTGATCTACGAAATGAAAGACTTCTCCATGCTCCCTAATATAAATAAAATACTCTTTAACAATAATTTCAATAACTTGCTGACCATTCATCTTATTGTTAAGTTTACTGAGTATGTAATCAAAAATATCTTCAGAATATTCAAGATATATGTCTTGTAACATGACTTCTTTATTTTCATAATAAATATATACTGTAGCAGGTGATACCCCTGCCTCTTTTGCTATCTTCGAAATAGACGTACCGTGAAAGCCTTCTTTAAGAATTAATTTAATAACTGCTTCCTTTATGTTCTTTTGCTTTTCATCGTCTTTCCTTCTCATTTAAACACCTCTATTATTATATTTCTATAATAAATGAACATTCTTTTATTGTCAATATATATTCCACCAATTTTATCTTATTAAATGTTAATTTTCTTTTAAAATCTACATAAAGAAACTAAAAACATAATTTACTTGTTTTTAATCTAGTAAAAAATACATCACTCCTAATTATCAAAAGCATTAAAAATCGCTATTCAACTTTAAAATAGCGATTTTTAATACTTTCCAAACTTTTATGTTTAAAACAAGATGTAACTTAAATCAAACAATTCCTTACATATTCAATACATGTCTACATTCACTAGCACATTGACTACATACATCAGCACAAGTTTGACAATGTTCATCATTGAATCTTCCGCATTCTTTTGCACAGCTTTCACATACGGTAGCACATACAGTAGCTATTTCTCTTATATGACCGCTTCCTCTTGAAATAAAACAAGCTGTTGTAGAGCAAATTTCAGCACAATCTTGAAGTGATTTAATACAATACATCCGATCTCTAGCATCACTATGTTGTAAACATAAATTTAAGCATTCCTCACATATTTGCACACATTTGCTGCAAGCATCAATGCAATATTGCATTGGGTTTCCTTCGGATATTAATGAATTTGAATGTCTAGTCATAGTTGCTTCCATTTTTGTTTCCTCCTTTATTATTTTATTGATAACAAAATATATTTTCTTCTAACGCACTAAAAATATACTTTGTAATTTCTGCTTAAGTCGCCTATAAAATTCAAAAAGGATAAATTAATATATTGATAATTTTTTGTATACACTTTTTAGTTTATACTTGTTATATCTTAAATCTTTGTAGTTAATATATTTGTGCATCAAAAACAGGAGCAGATTAAGTACCATCTGCTCCTAATTTATATATGTTCTATATTTAAATTCTTTTATACAAGCTAATGACATGTACTTCCCAAAACTCATCTACCCATAAACCAACTATTGTATCAACTGAAAAATTCCAATTTTTAATCAAATTTGTAGCTTCTTCTATTTGCCTATAATGAACCTCAGCATCCACTGGATTCGCAGCACAGTCATAATGGCCTACCAATCCAATTATTTTGGATTTATGAGCTTTAACCGAAATATTAATCTTATCTTTTAATCTACTTGAATAAAACGGATTCCCTTCTGACACTATCTTATCCATTCCAGGCTCAGTTATTAAATCTACATACTCCACATTAAAATTTTCTTTTATCCAATTTATTACTGGAATCTGAGTCCTTCCGTCAATACAATTTAAAACTGTCCCAAAGCTTTTTTTCATTCATACCACCTAAAACTATTATTCTTAGGTAAGATATGAATATAAGTTGGCGTTTGCTATCAATCTCCTCAAATAAACATTATATATTATTGTTTTTTAACTACAAAAATAATTATATTCATAATTCTTTATTAGAATCTTAATTGCTCTAATGAACTCTTAGATGCATTTTACCTCTATTCTATTACATTTGCTTCCATAGGGCTACAGAGTTCCTTTAAAATGAAATCTATATTTCATTTTTATCTCTAAATTCAATTTCTGTGCCCTCAGGAGCCTTTAGTTTAAATAAGAAACTATCCTCAACTTTGTATATCACTTCATTATTTTTAACCCTAAAATTGTTATAACCTAAACCTTTAATCCTGTTAAATTCCTCTTGAACATTATCCACTAAAAAGCACATATGAACTATTCCTTCGCTTAACTTATTCCACTTAGAAAGATTTTCTCCCTTCTTGCTGGTTTGTAACTCAATCATGAATGTTCCTAGTTTTAACCATGTATTATAATCTCTAGTATGGAAATTCTTTGTCTCTTCTACAATCTCAAACCCAAGAATATTTTTATAAAATTCAAGCGATTCTTTGTAACTATTAGTTTGAATGCACACATGGTGCATAGCTTTTATTCCCATTATTTTTCCTCCATAATAAATCTATTTATACTTGTAAATTTATCCATAATTATTCTATTTAAATACAACATATTGTCCCTCATACTCTGCGAAAACAGTTCCCTTATTTTTAATAACAACCTTAAGATCTAATCTACTCTTGTTATGTTTCGTGTATGTTTCGAGAAATTCTCTTCTTGTTTCATCCCCCAAGATTTCACATTGTGCAGTGAAATCTTCACGTATAGGAGCTCTATAATTTATATTACTTTTTTTAATTACTATCTGAGCCTTTGGATCAATTTCTTTAATATTTACAAAAACCATAGACCATCCGCATATTGTCATCAAAGTATTTATACTTCCTCCAAACGCTGTTAATTTATCATTTATATTAGGTTTTAATTTAGCAGCAAGTATAACCCTCGACTTAGTAAACTCTATAACACTTATGCCCATAGCTTCTGTAATTGGTATGTTGGTATGTAAAAACTGCTCAAACTCATTCTCACTCATTATCTTACCTCCGATGTTCATCTACATGTATTGTAGACAAAATATAATATTTATAAATTTTATCATATAACTCAATTCAAATCCAATATATGACATAATATTAGAATCAAATGATTATTATTCTAATATTGAAATATAATTGTCTTAACTTGTCAGACATGCTATTGTTATCTATATAAATTCTAATATTAAAGGAGCAATTATGAAAAATATTACACATTATTTATTAGTTTCATTTATTTTAATTTTATTATCATTCATAATGTTTTTCATTCACTATTTAGTATTTGGTCAATTGGAAAACACGATTTATTACTCTTTTATGAGTCTCTGTTTTATCCCTATAAATATATTAGTCGTAACCCTAGTATTTGATAAACTTGTAGAAAGACGTACTAAACTTGAACGCTTAAGTAAATTAAATATGTTAGTCGGATTATTTTTTAGTGATATTGGTTTTACTCTATTGGAAATAATAGTAGCTGGTGATGCGAATATACAATATTTAAATCTAGATTTTATAGACTTAAAAACTTCTAATAATAAACTAAAATCTTATGAACACATAATAGCCTTTGAAAAAATTAATTATCCTAGGCTTGAAAAACTAGTTCTCGGAAGTAGAGATATTTTATCTAACCTTATAAGTAATGAGAATATATTAGAGCATGAAACCTTTGCCGATTTACTTATGTCTCTAATGCATTTAAGAGATGAAATAGTATTTTTACAATATAAAACATTGACAAAAGATGACTCTACTCACATAAAAGGTGATATTTGCAGAGTCTATAGGGCATTAACTTCTCAATGGATAAATTACCTTTCTCACTTAAAGCAATTTTATCCTTATCAATATAATGGTGCCATCAAATTCAATCCATTTACAGTTACTAGCAGATAATAATTAAAGCAGGAGCTTTAAATTCTCCTGCTACAATTTCTTTAATCATTAATTTAAAGTTTAAATTTTATTTTACAATATTATGTTTATTTCCTTACCACACTTTGGGCACTTATTGTCTTTTATAAATACATTAGTTGAATAACCATTCCTCTCAATAAGCAGTTCATTGCAATTATCACAATAAGTATTATTATCAACTCCTTGAACATTTCCTACATATACATGTTTCAAGTATTTCTTTGCTTCATTTTGAGCTTCTGTTATCTTTTCTATTTTTGTAGCCTCATTCTCCATCTTATATCTTGGAAAATATCTGCTTAAATGAAGAGGTATATTTTCATCAACACTAGCTATAAATTCAGCTATTTGCCTTGATTCTTCTAAAGAATCGTTTTCTTCGCTGACAAGTAAAGTGGTAATTTCCACATGACAGTATTCACTGCACCTTTTTATAGTTTCTAGAACAGGCTCAAGTTTTGCACCACAAATATTATTATAGTATCTATTTGTATATCCCTTTAAATCGATATTCATAGCATCTACATAAGGAAGAAGCTTCTTAAGCGGCTCTTCATTAATATAGCCATTAGTAACAACCACAACACTTGTATCAGTATTACTCTCTTTTATTCCCTTTGCAGCATCATAAATATATTCATACCACATAAAGGGTTCATTATAAGTAAACGCAACACCAATATTGTTTTCTATGGTCGGAATAATGCCTATTAGTTTTTCAACGTTTATATATTGGGTTTGTGGCTTCCCCTGCGATATCTCATAATTTTGACAAAAGCTACACGTCATATTACATCCAAAGCTTCCAATTGATAAAATATCTTTTGATGGTTTGAAATGATATAAGGGTTTCTTCTCAATGGGATCAACTCCCATTGAAGTTACTTCTCCATAATTTATTGCAATAGGGACTTTAGATTCCAACGTTCTAACTCCACAAATTCCAAACTTATCTTCATCTATTAAACAATTATGTGGACATATCCTACATCTCACTTTATCCTTAACTTCCTCATAAAACGGTATTTTTTTTCCCACTCTTTATCACCTTCTTTAAATAAAGTATAAGTTATTCATAAATATCTTTGATTTTTAAAACTATACTATTAAAATCTTTAACTTTAAATAAATTTATTATCTATCCTTCCTTATATCTTACAACTTCAAATCTTTCTATCTTATAATCCTCGTCAAAATCTATATTTGCCTTATCACATGCAATTTGCAATTGTTCATCTACAGTATTCACACCTTCAAGATCCGGAAGCAATAACCCTCTTCTCATTCCTAAAGAAACAATGACTCCATATTTTTTAGGATCTAAATCTTCCTTATTACATGGTTCCGAATCCATAAGAACATCTACAGATATATCAATATCATCCATTTCATCTTCTGAAACTTCTGGAAATCTTGGATCACTCATAGCTGCTTCTATAGAATTTCTTATTATTTCCTCACCCACAGAACCTGTTGTTGGTGCAATTGTTCCTATACATCCCCTAAGATTGCCAAACTTCTTTAAAGACACAAAGACACCGTGTCTTTCATTTAATAGTTCTTTTGGCAAATTAGAGATATCTTCTATACTTTTTCCGTGAGAAAAATAATGATTTAAATTCTCCCTTGCAAGTTTTACATAGGAATTACTCTCATTTAGCTTTGCTTTCAGTTTTTCTTCTTTATATTTTGTTAGCTCGTCTAAATAGTTCCTATCTTGGTGCTGTCTACTAAGTTTCATTACTCCATATCCCACTCCAAAAGTTCCCTGATACGATAAAAGCTCTCCTTTTATTTCTTTGCCTTCCATTGCTCCAAGAAGTATATAAACCGAATTTAACCCACATTGTCCAGCCTCACTAATCATAGTTCTATTCATATTAAAGGCTCCTAAAACATCTCCTTTTTCGAGGTTACCTAAAAGAGCTTTATCAAACAATTCTCCATATGGTGAATATGAATATGGTCCTTCATCTTTAAGCTTATGCGAAAGGTCTCCACTTGCTATAATAACAGCTTTTCTATTTAATTCTTCTGCTACATTTTTTATCTCCATACCAAATTTATATAAGTTAATATCCCCTATCATTGAGTAAGTAATGTGAACTAATTTATAATCGTTGTAATATTTATTAATGAAATATAGTGGTACTATACTTCCATGGTCTAATTCATAATTAACATTATATCTACGTAATAATTCCCAATCTACAAGGACTGACGGAATTCCTTCTACATGACATGCAGTGCCAAGTTTAACATTAAATTCTTTATCTATAGGAATATCCATTTTTATGTTTGTACATCTAAATTGGCTTAAATCTCCTGAAATTCTTTCCTCGTCTGATATGGCTATTGCATCAGAAAACATTGTAGCATGAGGTGTTATAATTATTATTGTATCTGGTTTAATATCTGCTACTTCTCTCCCTATTTCATTGCATGCCAAACTTGTTTCCTCTATTTTCTTTTCTTCTCCTTTACCTATGTCTGGTATAATTATTGGCGGATGCGGCATTAAATAATAACCTAGTATATTTTCCATGTTCTCACCTCCTAATTGGAACTATTGATTTTCTCTAGATTTTTCATTTTCCTTAACCTTTTCTAAATAGTTTCTTTGATTTACTATATTTTCTTCGAAATTTTCTACTGCATGTTTAGTGAAATTTCCAACACTCATAATGTTCTTAAATTTATTACCTTCACTATTTCTACTCATTAGTTAAATTCTCCTTTCTAAAGAATTATTTAAGCTAATTTTCTTTAAATATATATGTTGCAATTCACAATGCATATTTCACAATTCACGATTAAACCTAAAATTCTTGCAATATTTTTAGAATAATGATGAATGATTATTTTTGCTAGATATATACGTCTTTAACCAAAACAGTTTCAAAGAAAATTACTTATCTCTCAATTTTATTATCCTTTTTATTAGTGATTTTTTTAATCTCTTCTCCAGAATAATGGAAATTCTGAATTGCTGTAGTCAAATCACTTCCTAAACTACTAATACTGTTTCTTTTATCATAAGGCTTATTCTTCATAAATTTGTCTCCCCGAACTCTAATTTATTTTTAAAAATTGGGTAAATTATTTTTATAGAGATAAATTTCTGTAATAAATCATTTCGTTTCTATTATTTCTATAAATATATTTATTATGCTTGCAGCATACTAAACTCATAAGCTAACAACTTATTATTAGCTTCTTATCAATATTAGTCTAAATCCTCATATAAGGGCTGAAATCCTATGGATTTGGCACTATTCACTGTATTATCTAATTTTTAATGGTTTGACTAATATTTTTTAACAATGTTATTATAATAATTATTCTTAAAATAATTATTAATTTACCTACTTTACATATTAAAAGTAAATTAAACAAGTATTTAAATTTCATTTATTTAATTTTAGGAATTATGTATAACTATATTTGATGTAAAGGATGATTAATGTGAAATCAACTACAAAACATGGAGATGTTGCAAAACTGAGTGCTGGAGGAGTACTTATAGCACTAGGTGTAGTTTACGGAGATATTGGAACTTCACCACTTTATGTAATGAAATCAATTATTGAAGGTAATGGAGGCTTGAAGAATATATCTGAAAACTTTATTCTTGGATCGTTATCTCTAATTTTTTGGACAATTACAATTTTAACAACAGTAAAGTACGTCCTTATAACTTTAAATGCTGACAATAACGGTGAAGGTGGGATCTTTTCACTATTTACCTTGGTTAGGAATCGCGCAAAGTGGCTTATTATTCCAGCAATGATTGGTGGATCAGCATTGCTTGCTGATGGGACGCTAACTCCCGCTGTAACTGTCACTTCAGCAATTGAGGGATTGGATTTAATTCCAAGTTTTAGGGCTTTTTTTGGCAGTCAGGTTGATATTGTTACAATTGTAATAATAATATTAAGCGCTCTATTTTTCATTCAGCACTTTGGAACTGATTTGATTGGAAAAATGTTTGGTCCAATAATGTTTGTCTGGTTCTCTGCACTAGCTATATGGGGAATTATCGGTATTTCACACGATTGGACATTATTGCGTGCCCTATCTCCATACTATGCAATTAACACTCTTTTTAGCAGTGAAAATAAAGCAGGTTTTTTTATACTTGGCAGCATATTTTTAGCAACTACAGGTGCTGAAGCTCTTTACTCAGATCTTGGGCATGTTGGTAAATATAATATTTATGGTTCTTGGCCATTTGTTAAGATATGTTTATTATTGAACTATTTTGGTCAGGGAGCTTGGTTATTATCAGCTAGACATAATCCTACTTTTACGAATATGGAAGATTTAAACCCATTTTTTCAATTAATTCCATCTTCTTTTTTAATTTTTGGTATAATAATTTCAACTTTAGCGGCAATTATTGCTTCACAAGCGCTAATTTCAGGTTCTTTTACTCTTGTTTCTGAAGCAATTAAGCTAAATTTATTTCCAAGATTACATATTATGTATCCATCTAGCACTAAGGGACAACTTTACATACCTTCGATTAATAAATTTTTATGGATTGTCTGTATCGGAATTGTTCTCTATTTTGGAAATTCCGCAAGAATGGAAGCAGCTTACGGATTATCGATTACAGTTACTATGTTGATGACTACTATTCTTTTATTTAATTACTTATTGAAGAAAAAAACACCGCTCATTGCTGCTGTATTAATCCTTGTTTTCTTTAGTGCATTTGAGTTTTCTTTCTTCATTGCAAATATTGTTAAATTTACTCACGGAGGATTTATTGCTGCTTTAATCGCTCTTGCAATCTTAAGTGTTATGTATATTTGGATTAAAGGTTACTATATTAAAATGCGTTTATTAGAACATGTCCCAATTGAAAATTATAAAACCCAACTTAATCAATTGCGCCAAGATAGTGATCGTCCTAAGTATACAACAAACCTTGTATGTTTAACTAGCAGCCATGATCCTGAACAAATCGAAAGAAAGATAATGTATTCCATTTTAGACAAAAGACCTAAAAAAGCAGATGTTTATTGGTTTGTTAATATTGCTGTTACTGATGAGCCTTATGTAGCAGAATATTCAGTAGATACTTTAGGAACATTATATATTGTAAGAGTTCAAATAAGACTTGGATTCAGAGTAGAACAAAAATTGAATGTCTTTCTACGACAAATTTCAACTGAGTTAGTTGAAAATGGTGAAATAAAAATTCAATCTAGAAACTATACAACTATGCCAGATAGAAAAGTCGGAGATTTCCGTTTTCTTTTAATTCAAGAGCAGCTTTCGTATGAGACAGCTTTAAATTTCTGGGAAGAATTGATACTTAAATCAAAATTATTCATAAAAAGATATACTGTTTCTCCAACCAAATGGTTTGGCCTTGAGAATAGTGATGTTGATGTTGAAAAGGTACCTCTATTTATAGGGAAATATGACCATACAACTTTAAAAAGAACTCCAAAATAGCATTATTAAATTAACTAAATATTTAAATATAACTGTCCACAATTTAGTGGGCAGTTATATTTTTTCTCTAAAATATTTATTTAATTTTTACAGTTTATTTTTTCTATAGCTTTATATATAAATATAAGAATTGTTCCTATTAAGTATGAAATGATATCACAAAAATCAAAAGTTGATCCAAGAATTATTTTTGCTATTTTAAAATCTTCCATGTGCAAAATAGAAACCAAATTAAAATACTGTCCTATCTCAATTAAGCAAGCAAATATGAAAACATATATTGGTGAAACCTTCTTGGTAAACACTCCAATAAAAAAATAAATTAAGCATACAACTAATACATCTCCAATAAAAGGTCTAATTATATTATCATGTATAAAAGCTCCAATATATACTTCTATTAAAAATAAGACTATGAAAATATATAAATATTTGTAGTTTACTCTCATATGAATCCCTCCCATTAATCTGGCTTAAATATATAATTTTTTACGTATCCATTGAAATAATTTATATCAGCATAGACCAATCCTAGACTACTGTGGTCAAGTTCAGTATTGTGCTCCCCAATATTTTCATTATAATTTGTTAAGGCTTTGCCGTCATGATCAGTTCCTATAGAATAAAAAACAATAAGGATAGAATTACTGAATTTCTATCCTTATCATATATTCTAAATTGATTTATGTTTTATATTATACTCTAATCCACCATAAAAGCTTCTTTAAAGTATTCTTCTTGCTGCGTAAAAGTTATATACTGGACCGACCTTAACAACATCACCTGTTTGTGGTGCATGAATCATTTGTCCATTTCCAACATATATTCCAACATGTCCAGCATGAGGGAATACTAAATCTCCAGGTTGAAGTTGATCCTCACTAACAGGTCGTCCAACATCAATCTGTGTATAAGTTGTTCTTGAAATATCTATCCCTGTAGCATGCTCATAAACATATTCTGTAAATCCTGAACAATCAAATGTACTTGGTCCTGTTGCTCCCCATACATAAGATGCTCCTAAATGCTTATATGCCTCATTAAGGACTGCTTGTGCACTACCTCCAGATGGCGCAGCTACAGATGAACTTGATTTCTGACTACTTTTTGATTTGACGCTTGATTGTACATTTGAAGCTACTACTGATTGCTTTACACTTTCTGCAGCAATCCTATCTTCCTCTTGCTTCTTTTTAGCCGCGGCTGTCTTTCCTTTTTCTATTTTATCATTGATTTCCTTAGTAACAATTGGGCTCTTAATTTGACTATCCCTAATACTAATTAACTGGTTAACTGCTCCTTGAATCTCTGTTGATGAACTATTTGAACTATCAATTATATCAAACTGATACTTTACAGCGTCTCTTTCAAGTTGTGATAAATACTGTTCATCAAATTTACTTTTTTCTGCCTTAGCCTGATTAGCTAATTGTTCTTCTTCTTTCTTTTTTTGTGATAACTGATTTAAATTATCCTGTGTTTCTTTGTTAAGCTTGCTAATTTCAGCTTTTTTATCGTCTAATGACTTTATTTTAGCATTTAATTCATTTTTCTTGTTATTGATATCTTCTATGTAAGACTTGTCTTTCCCTACAATCTTACTAACAGCCTGCAATCTCGAAAAAAATTCAGTTGTTGAATCCGAGTTAACGACAAAATTTAAATAATTAAATTCCAAATCTCCTGATGCATACATAACTTTAACTCTTTGTCCTAAAGCTAGATCTAAATCATTGATGTCTTTTTTGTATTGCTCAATATCCTTTTTTGTCTTCTCAGTAATTTTATTAATATTATCTATCTCTATTTTATTTTTATCCACAGTTGCTTGTAATGGCTCCATCTGAGTATCTAAATCATAAATTTTATTTTCAATATCTTTTATGTTATTTTCTATTTCCGCATATTTCTGTCTAGAAGCATCCAACTGTGCATTATCAGGTGCTGCAAAAGCAGCTATGGAACTACTTGTAGTGATTACTGTTGCTAATATAAGTGCTAAAACCTTATTTTTCATAATACCGTCGGTTGTTACAACCCTTTCCCCCTTTGTCATCCCCTGTTATACATAATTATAGCACTTTTAGTAACCGTCAACAAACCTCATATATGCTGTGATAATACATTAAATTAGTTTTTCTTCTCTATTCTTCTATTCTCCTTAAAAATTTGGTAAAATATTCACATTTACTTAAGTTGAGGTTTATAAATATTTTTATATACGTTAGCATATTTTATATAAGAATGCAGACTTTTACAATAAGAATATTTTTTGATTCGCCACTACTTTTTCTATAATTTCACTATTAAATTTATTACTCAAAAAACTACTCCATTAATATTATTTTGATTTTTCACCTTTATGTTTTCCTAGTTAACAAAGTATTTATATCCATTAGATTTTAGTCTCATAAAAGAAAAAAAGCACTAACTTCCATATAAAGAACAGTTGTGCTTTCATTAAAATACTTCATAATTTATGACCAATACTATTTTAAACTAATTTGGGAAGCGTAGTCGCTCCATGAGGCATAAGGTTAATCGTAGGATTTTTATTTTGATTATTATCATAAGAAATTTTAAGTGCCTCTTCCAAAGTTCTAACAACAATAATTTTTGTATTCTTTAGCAAATCAGGATCAATTTCTGAAACCAAAATTAACCTATACTTTTCTCCTGTTTCACAGAAAAAGTACCCTACATATTTTGAGATAGTATAATTCTCTCTAAGATCTCTTTCTCTATCAAGCATATTGTCAAAATTTAATATCATATCATTAATATCTTTAATTTCTCCAATTCCCTCACTGCACTCAGCAAGTACTATAATGGTACCTCCTTCTACAACCGCTTCTTTGGCATTTATCAAAGTTTTTATTGATTGATAAAGATTTATGTCTTTTGGTGCCCCTCCTGCACTTGCAATAACTATATCTGATTTACTTCTTATATTGACGCCGTCAATACTATCCACCAATTTTCTTCCTGCCTCATGAGCTGTTATATAGTCTCCAGCAACCGCCCCAGCTATATTTCCATCAGGTCCCATGACTACATTAAACATAAATGCTGGTTTCACCATTGCTGCTGCTTGCATCATATCATCATGTACTGGGTTTTCTATAATATTACCCGAGCACACACTCTCTCTTGTCCCGCTTCCAAATCCATCATTTAACGAAAGTGAATGATTGGCTGATATTGTTTTAAATGATGCAATACCAGGAAGTATAGATTTTTTCCCTCCTGACCAGCCTACAAGAAAATGATAGACTATAGCTCCTGTAATAACTATATGATCAGATTCAACAGCTTTTTTATTTAACATAACAGGAGTGCCATAGCTTGTCTCCCCTAGATATGTCATACTTTCTTCATCGAAGCAATCATGATCGTAAACTTCAAATCTTTTTGATAGCTTTTCTCCAAGAAGTATTTCATGTTCTTCTCTTGTCTGTTTTCTATGAGTCCCCTGAGCAGATAAAAATATAATATCTTCGTCTTTAACTCCGCCTTCATTTAGTTCCTCTACGATTTTATATAAAAATTTATATGGCTTTTGCCAACTTCTTGTAATATCTGAAATTATTATACAAACTTTTTCACCTTCATGTACAATATCTTTAAGTCTTTCGCTGTCAATAGGATTATACAATGCCTCAGCTATAATTTCATCTTCTGTCTTACTCTTTTTAAAATCGTTGCTTTCAATTATCTCCAAAAGATTTTCTTCTTCAATAAAAGCCCTCATTTTATCTCTTCCATATTTCATATTAATTTCTTTCATTTATAGTCCCCCAATAACGAATTTGTTAACGCTTTCGAATTTTTATTGCCAATTTATCAAAGTTTTCCATCTACTTTTAATATAATACAAATTTTAACTATAGTCAAATTAGAATTTAGAAATAGCCTTTTATTCTAACATATCTATTTAGACTCAAATATATTTAATCTTATATCAAAAAGTAAGAAACATGATTGCTTGATATCACTAAAAGAACAAAATCGCAGTCGACTGTGGAGCCAGAGATTTTTTTACGCATCTGCCTTTTCGAACGCATGTGAGAAAAATCTGCACATAAGAAATGGCAGCTATGCTGCATATAAGAACATTTTATGCAGGCGAATATATTTTCTTTTTTATTCTCTTTATAAAGCACAACATTCTTAATCAGCCTTTTCATAAGTTATCCACAGATTTGAATCGAATATAAATTCCTAGAGAATAAAAAAATCCACTATTCATTGATGCATAGTCACAGTATATAGGGATGGATCATACACTTCATGATAACATTCACAATATTTACTTAGTACTTTCTTGGATATATGAAAAAAATTAAAACCATGGAGAAACATACATCTCTATGGTTTTAACTTTATATATTATAATTTATTACAAGTATAATAAAATATCATATTTAATTTTGAAAATTCACTTTTTCTATATAGTGACAATTAACATCAATATGATTTAAAAATAATAATAATCTCTCATAAAGCGGATGAACCTTATCACCATATTTTGCTTCTAGACTTTCTCCTATGTCTTTAACATTTTTCTTTCCATCTATCTGCAATAATATCCAGCTTCCATATTCATCTAAAGTAATCTTTTTATACTCTGGAATTCTGAATTTAAGTTTTCTAAAGAACCTTTGGACCTTATGGTCTTGTTTTAAAAGTATAGTCACAATATTATCTTTATCCACTTCATACTCTAAATCATCAGATATTTTATATACTAATTCTAAAACATCTTTATTATTTTCCAGCATTTTTTACCTTACTCTTTAGAATTGGTATTGCAGTTGCTATTACTAAAACTATTAGTAATATGAATGCCATTCCATTAGAAGCTGCAAATCCACTTGGTTCAGCTCCACCTACAAGACCCGATATCTGGAATATTATCCCTATAAGTCCAAGAATAGAACCTCCAGCAACTAGTCCAGAAGATAAGCTTATACCATTTGAAACTTTAGCTTCTTTTTCCTTTTCAGATTTAGAATTCTTTTCTATAAATAGACGTACCAATGCTCCTGCCAATATTATAGTAGTTGTAGATATAGGTAAATAGAATCCTATAGCAACTGCCATTATAGGAAGGTTTAACATAAATAAAACAAGTCCCATAACAACACCAGCAATTACCATTACCCAAGGTAATTGGCCTGACATTATTCCAGCAGTTAGTGTAGACATTAAATTAGCTTGTGGTAATGCAAACGGAACATTATCACCAGTAATTGCAAGTTGATCTGAAAGTAATAATATAGTACCAACAACCACTGCAACACCTAGAATTCCAGCTATTGCAAAGTATTTTTCCATTTCTCTTTTGTCTCCACCTATTACAAAAGTAACCTTTTGAGATTGTGAGTAACCGCCTGCTACTGATATAGCAGTAACAATAAATGTCCCAAATAAAAGTAGTGATTTGTTGCTTTCAGGGCTCTTCCATCCCATTACAACAAATAATGATGTCACAATAACTATAGAAGCTATAGTCATTCCTGATACAGGAAGATTTGAAGTTCCTATAGTACCAGTCAAACGACCAGAAACTATAACAAATAATAATGATAAAAACATTGATAAAATAGAAGCAAGTATTGCCATTACTATATTACCATTAGATGCTACAAAACCACCTACAAATCCTAATATTATACCACCAAGTAATATCATATTTTCAACAGATGAACTCTTTCCACTATTTGAAGCTTTAGCATTAAGAGTTTCTTTTATAGAAGATATTATAGTCGGAATAAGTTTTATAGCGCCTATTAAACCACCAGAAAGCATCATTCCTGCCCCTATATATTTTACATAGCTACCAGCTATATCTTTAACTTGCATAGCATTTATAGCAACATTAGGATTATTCCACACAGATCCTCCATCTCTTCCAAGACTTGAGAAGTAACCTATTAATGGCATAATTCCAAAGTTAGCTAGTATAGCTCCAGCAAACATAGTTAAAGAAACCTCCATACCAACTATGAACCCTATTCCTAATAGTAGAGGATTAACTTCAACTTCGAATTTCCACTTATAAAACGACTCATTTACATAACTTATAACATTGTTAACTAAATTCAAAAATGAACTTGTTATAACAGTTATAATACCTCCTATTCCAAAACCAATTCCCATGAACTTCATTGATTCTCCAGCACCTTCTGAAGCAACAAGTGTTTCAGATATAGCCATTGATTCTGGATACATTAATTTACCATGTTCTTCAACAATTAAGTAATTGTAAACAAGAGAAGCTATTCCTATACCAAATAAAACTCCAGCTGCTCCAACAGAAAAACCTTCTATGAAACTAACTTTAGAGCCTATTAAAAGAATTGCTGGTAATACGAATATTACACCACTAGCAACAGATTCTCCACCACTTGACATACCTTGAACTAAATTTTTACCAAGTATGCCTTTTTGCTTTGCAAATACAGCTATAAACCCAGACCCTATTATAGATCCCGGTATACCAGCAGCAACTGTAAGTCCTGATTTCATTCCCGAGTAGGCCGTTGATGCTGCAAATAGAACAGCCAATATAATACCGATTATCAAAACTGAAACGTTTCCACCCGACTTCGAACCGTTAGAAATGTATGGAACATAGCTCTTGCCGGCTACACCGCCATATGCATCTTTGGACAATTTATTATTCATAAGGGCACCTCCTTTTATATTTTACAAGCAATATTATAACACGATTTTCATATAATACTATATTTTTTCTCTTCAATTATTTATATTTTTTTAAATATTTTTATCAAAATATTTAATTTTTTTGAAGATTTCCACACATAATAGATAAGTTTAGCAATATAAGACCATTACA
The DNA here is from genome assembly GCF_018223745.1 of Clostridium beijerinckii. Taxonomy (NCBI): domain Bacteria; kingdom Bacillati; phylum Bacillota; class Clostridia; order Eubacteriales; family Clostridiaceae; genus Clostridium; species Clostridium beijerinckii. Next base: position 1,499,404 of record NZ_CP073653.1, on the reverse strand, counting down.
CTTTAATTCATCTAGTTTTAGAGATTAGCATATCAATAGAATTATGTTTTCCTATGATAAGCTATAATATTCTAAACATAAAAAATATACAATATATTCGTTTAATTTCCTAAATACATTGTATACTTTATGTTAACTCTAAATACTATGAATCACGTCATTAAAGAATTATTTTAAGCTTATTTGAATAATCAATTGCATGAGGATAAAAACATTTAAAGTCACTTTCAAGACCTTCGTAATTATTAATTAACTCCTCTATAGGATTTACTAATGGGTGCCTTGTGTTGACAAATCTTGTAGCAATCCTATCAACTGCTGTTTGAATGCCATGTATATCTCTGTAAGAAATGAGCCAGTTTTCTTCTATAATATAATTCATCCTTCTTAATAACTTATCTGGCAGACAGTAAGAAAACTTTCTAAGTATCTTATAAAAATTATCAGCATACTCTTCTAATGATATTGAGGAATAATCCTTCCAATTTTTAGCTAAGAAATGATCATAAAATATATCAATCAATACACCTGCCAAGCGTCTATTACTTTTTGAAATTCTTTTTCTACTCCTTAGGAAGTCTGGATGTGAATCCGTAAAGGTATCAAGCTTTTTATGCATAATAATCCCTTTTCTTATTGATTGTTCAAATTCATTTTCCAAAGACTTATTTACAAAGTCCCCTAAGAAATTTCCTAACATATTTTCTTCGCTATTATCTGCGAGATATATGTGTGCTAAATAATTCATTTTTTCTCCTTTCAAATTCCTACAAATAATATTCTAAATTTATAATTTCTATAACTTATTGTTTTTCATTCTTTACCAAGATAATATCACTGATATGATCTTTGGTCATTTAAAAGTATCATATTTTTCTCTATTAATTATAAGTTCTTCTTCATATAACACTTCTTATGGTTTTCTGAACAATTATCTAATATATAAGCATGTTATTGATAATAGAAATTACAAGTGTTAAAATTTAATAGAAACAAATTTAAATAAAGTTCTAATAGATGTAACTATTATAGTATATTATTGAGCATTTATTCTAAATTATATTAAGGAGTGACGTTAATGGAGAAGATAGCAAGTTTTACAATTAATCACCTAGAATTACTTCCTGGTGTATATGTCTCAAGACAAGATAAGTTTGGTGATACAGTTCTTACGACTTTTGATATTAGAATGACTAGACCAAACTTTGAGCCAACTATGAATACAGCAGAAATGCATGCAATTGAGCACTTAGCTGCTACATTCTTAAGAAATCATAAAGATTATGCAGATAAAACAGTTTATTTTGGACCAATGGGATGTAGGACAGGCTTTTATTTGATTTTACATGGTGATTATAAATCTAAAGATATAGTTCCTCTACTTACAGAACTATATAAATTTATGGCTGAATTTGAAGGAGATATTCCTGGTGCTTCTGCTAAAGATTGTGGAAACTATTTAGATATGAATTTACCAATGGCAAAATATTTGGCAAATAAATTTCTTAACGATATCTTATTAAATATAACCGAGAAAAATTTAGTTTATCCTAATTAATGAAATTATGATAAACTTATATGATATAAAAAATAGGATGCTTTTATGGGCATCCTATTTTTTCTTTCCTTAATAGATATATACTTCTAGAATCTCTTAACCGATGTTTATCTAATAGATATTTTTCATTTATATAATTTATAACATTTTATAGATAAACCAACTAAGACCTGAACTTATGCATATAACTCGCCGAAATGAATAACATACTTTTGTTCCAGTTTCTAGTTGGGATATATTTCATAGTATAAATCTAACTTATAATTGGCTTATCTATATAGACAAACAATTTAAGAATTCGATTTATTAGATTAACATATTTACAAAGTCGCTAAAAATTTAATTTCATAAGTTGTTCCATTTTTGCTTGTCACGAGCTTGTCTCGGGAGCATGCTGAAATGATGCAACTTATTATGTTAGAAAGCCTCAACTTATTCTTAGTAACCGAAACAACAGAGTACCTGTCCTTTCGGTAAGTTATTGCATAAGTCTAAGTTTTGTTTTGGATATCTCTAGTTCTTATATGTGCGTATTACATTTTAGAAATTGCAAAACTATATTCTAAATCTTTACTTGAATCGATACGGAATTCAGGTAATACTGGTGCTCCCCAGCTGTCATCTCCGCCAACACCCATTTGTTTACCTATTATATTCACATGAGTAAAATTAACAGATGGTAATTCTTCTATATGAAGTGCGTTTTCTAATTCCATGTTGCTGTATGGTAAAACACTAAATTCAAATGGAACTTTATCATAAGTAAATTTAAGCCCTTCATTCTTATGATTTTTAACTACTACCCATCTAGTTCCTGTCCTGTTACCACATTCTTGTGGTACTAAATACCTTGATAGATTTTCTATTGGTGTACTTTCATATATTCCAAGTTTTGCCCCTTCACATCTGTCTATATAGTTTTCTTCCGGCCCCATTCCATACCAGCTAAATGAATTAAATTCGGCTAATAATTTAAAATTCATTCCTAGTACAGGCAGTTCAGGTAATCCGCTAACTCCTTTATACTTAACATTTACTTTAATTATTCCTTCTCCAGATACTTCATAAGTTATCTTAACATTAGTAGATGGCACTGTTGATAATTGATAATTATAATATAATGTAATCTTCTCATCAAATTCCTCAACTGAAAAATCCACATACTTCTGCCCCATAGTAGCAGCCAGCCATTGACCGCATCTAAATTCATGTTTATTTCCCCTATCATTATCTGTTGTTGCTCTCCAATAGAAAGTTTTTGGCGTTCTTGTTATAAACTCCTTGTTATTATATCTCAAGGATACAATTCCTCCTTCTTGTTTAGAGAATATAACCTTGAAATCTTTTCCGTGAACCCCTATGTTTACATCTCCATGAATGATCTTCATTTCAGACTCTGAATTATGATTATTCATATCTGATTTTTCTTTAATAACCTTTTGTCCAAATGCTACTTCATATCCTTTTTCTGCCCAAAGTGTATCTTGTACTAATCTTAATGAGGTTGTAAGTACAATTTCTTCAAGAAAATTATACTTTTCTATTGGAAGTTCTATATATTTTTCTTCTCCTGGAGCTACACATACATTTAGATAACCATCTCTTACTAGTTTTCCATCTCTTTCAACGATATAGTATAAATCATATTTATCAGTGTTAACAAAAAGATTTTGATTCTTAATAGTCACCCCTTTTGCATCTGGTTCTAATTTTACGTTTTGATATAGGTACTTAACTTCCTGTGCTTTAGGTGATATAGTTCTATCTGCATAAATCAAACCATTTCCAGAGAAATTATAATCTGTTGGACGATCTGTAAAGTCTCCTCCATAAGCTAGAACTTCTTTTCCATCTGGAAGTTTTCTATATAAAGCTTGATCGCCATAATCCCAAATAACTCCACCTTGATACATCAAATATTTATCTTCAAGTTCTGTATATTTCATCATTCCACCAGTTGAGTTACCCATTGAGTGCATGTATTCGCAGCTGATATAAGGTTTCTTTGGATTATCATTAAGATACTCTTCTATTTCTGCTGCCTTTGCATACATTCTACTTTCCATGTCACTCGTGTCATCAAATTCTCTACATCTAGTTACCCCTTCATAGTGCACTAAACGTGAAGGATCTTTTTTTCTAAAGTATTCAGACATTTGATAAATATCTTCACCCGCATAAGATTCATTACCACATGACCAAATAAGGACAGATGGATGATTTTTATCTCTTTCAACCATTGATGATGCTCGATCTAAAACTGCTGCCTGCCACTGTGGAAGACTTCCTGGCACATTCCAAGTAGGATCGCAAGTGCCTATCTTTTGCCATGAACCATGGCTTTCTAAATTTGTTTCATCTATTAAATAAATCCCGTATTCATCGCAAAGCTTGTACCATAAACTTTGATTTGGATAGTGTGATGTTCTAACAGCATTAATATTATGTTGTTTCAAGAACTTAATATCCCATAGCATATCCTCTTTCGTAATTGAGCGTCCACGCCTTGCGCTAAATTCGTGACGGTTTACACCTTTAAAGATAATACGCTTTCCATTCAGACACATAATTTTATCCTTCATTTCAAAGTGCCTAAACCCTATCTTTTGAGTTACAACCTCAACTAAAGTACCATTTTTTTTCTTTACTAAAATATAAAGTGTGTATAAGTTAGGCTCTTCTGCACTCCATAAGCTTATATTTTGCGCATCTAAATATAAAGTCAACTGATCAGAAAACGGAACTTTTTCAGATATAGCTATTTTATTTCCTTTTTTATCTTCTAAATATGTTTCAACTGTTGTTTCTGAATTTCCAATCATTTTAAGTTCAGCATTTAACTTCGCATTTTTGAAATCATCATATAAATCTGTTTTTATAAATATATCATTTACATGAGTTTCTGGAACTGCATATAAGTATACATCTCTAAAGATGCCTGAAAATCTCCAAAAATCTTGATCTTCTATCCAACTTGCGCTACTCCTTTTATAAACTTCAACTGCAAGTTTATTTTCTCCCTCTCTTAAATAGTCAGTAATATCAAATTCTGATGGTGTAAATGTATCTTCGCTATATCCTACAAATTCTCCATTTACCCATACATAAAATGCTGTTTCAACACCTTGAAAGGAAATAAAAGTCTGCTTATTTTTAAGTTCATCTTTAACTTCAAAAAATGTTACATAGCTTCCCACCGGATTATATGTTTTTGAAATATGAGGTGGTCTTAATTCATCATGACCTTCCCAAGGATACATAGTATTGATATATTGACATTTATCATATCCTTGAATCTGAATATGACCTGGAACTTCAATATAATCAAATCCATTTATATCAAACTCATCCTTATAAAACTCTTTAATTCTTAATGATGGATTTTCACTATATGAAAATCTCCATTTTCCATTTAAATTTTGCTTAAGAGGCATGGCGTCTTCTAATTTAACATCCTCAACTTTTTCATAAAACCAATGATCGGAATGAGCATCTATTCTATTAACTCTAAATATTTCTGGATCTTCTAGCCAATCTAATGACGGTTTATTATTAATCATACTCTTACCTCACTTTCACCTTGTAGAGTTATTGCTTTTTTAAATTAAAGTTGTTAATCGTATTAACTAAATGTAACTCTTTTATAAAGTCACATTTAATTAATACTTAAACATATATGAGAATAAAAAAAATTATGGGCTAATATTATTAGGACACCTTACTTCGTAACCAATTACATTACCTCTTTAATTTATCCTATCTTCTGAAGTTAGATTTATGCTATTAACTAAATTTATAGTTTCATTTTATTATCTTTTTAGTAAAAAATCAATTATATTTTACTAAACTTTACTAAAATAATTTATCACTTAATTGAAAACCTTTAATTTATAAGATATAATCAGTATTAAACAATATTTATCTATCTTGTGGTAATTTTAGAATAGAGGTGCTAACTATTGAACGAATATAGTAAAATTTTAGTTGTTGATGATGAATTTATTATGCGACAAGGCATAACTCATATGATTGATTGGGAAAAAGAAGGCTTCCAAATTATAGGACAGGCTTCTAATGGTCAAGAAGCTCTCGAAATGATAAAAAAGGATATTCCTGACATTATAATTTCTGATATTGTAATGCCTCAAATAAATGGAATTGAATTAGCTAAATTTGTACAGGACAAATACCCTAAGATAAGAATTATCATCTTAAGTAGTTATAGCGATTTTGAATATGTTAAATCATCTTTTCAAAATGGTGCTGTTGATTATATTTTAAAACCTTCTCTAAATCCTTCTGAGTTATTAAGTACTCTAAAAAAGATTTCAATTAAAATGAAAAGAAATACTTTAGAAGGAAACTCTTTAAGTCTCACCAATAGCGCCTTAAATCGACTTATATCTGGCTTTGACAATGATCCTGACTTTAACTATTTTAATACGATATTTACTTTTCAATCATTTTGCTTATTTGGTTTAAACGCAAAGAAAATATATGATAATTATAGCAAACGCCTTGAAATTATTGATTTTACAATTTCAGAAATCGGCAAGGAATTTTCTTTAGAAGGTTTAAATGCAAATTATAATATACAAGTCGCTAATATTAAAAACGAAATCATAGTTGTAATTATAAATTTTGATGATAAAAGTTATAATTCTCTATTTAGTAAGCTAGAAAATATTTCAGAAATAGTTTCAAATAGTTTTAAAGAAGCATTTTTTGTATTAAGCAACTTCTTCTATTCTAGTAGAAATATTAAGGATATATACGAAAAGGAATTCCTAGTGTTAACTCAACAATATTTTTACAACAAAAATGTTTCTTTAATGTGCTCTTCCAACTTCAAAACACCATCGCCAATAGAAAAATTTAATTTTAAGCGTTTTTCAGAATCAATTTCTATAATGCAATTTCAGAATGCATTCGAAATGCTAACAATATACGTTACAAATGCTATTGATCAAAGATCTCTTACAGAATTTGAATTAAAAACATTGATTCAAAATTCTTTTTATAATGTGATTACTTCTTTAGAATATTTAAATTTTGATTTAAATAAGCTAAATTCATTAAAGCAAGAGTGCTTTCATGACATAGATAACACTAAATATTCAGAAGACTTACTTGTGGCCTATAACTCTCTCTTAAATCGCTTTAAACAAATAATAGACACATATGAAAATAAAATAAATTCACATATGATTAATAAAATTATTCAATACATTCATGATCATTACGACGAGCAACTTACTTTAACTAATGTATCTAAGCTATTTAATTTTAATTATTCATACTTATCAACCTACTTTAGTTCCCATAACGAAGAGGGGTTTAATGAATTTCTTAATAAAATTAGAATACAAAAAGCTTGTGATTTTTTAAAACAGGACATTCCTATCTCAGATATAAGCGGAATGGTTGGCTACTCAGATCAAAGTTACTTTTGTAAGGTTTTCAAGAAATTTATCGGACTCACTCCTAGCGCTTTTAGAAAAAAAGGATATTAATACTAGTAACAAACGAAAGGACTTTTCATTATGCTAAAATTATCAAAATCAATACATTCTACGAGCCTGTTTTTTAGAGTTGCTTCAGTTGTTCTTATAAGCGTTATTTTAGTATCTATTTCAATAGGAATTATTACAATTAAAATTTCAAAGGATATACTTGCTGATACTTTCAGCAAATCAAATTATAAAGTTTTAACACAAATTAGCAATGAACTCAGTACATTTAATGATAATACAATTAACATTATGAATGCGATTGATTATATCCCTGATTTTCAGCGATACTTATCAGAAAAGGAGCTTACTCCACAGCAAAATTATCGAACTTTATACAATATGTTTACAGGCTTCCATAAAATGATCCCTGATAAAGATCTTTATGATATTACTGTACTAGCTGTAGGCGTTAATGGGAATACCTATGTAGCAAGCGATTATGACCATCTTATCCTTGATACTAATGAAGTTTTAAATAGCAGCTTTACTAAAAAAGCATTAGATAATAAGAATACTGTTCTATATCAATACTTAGATCATGGTTTTACAAAACTCACAAAAAACTCTAGTACAATTGTAGCTATAAAGGTTCTGTGTGATAAACTTACAAGAGAACCCTATGGATTTGTATATGTACTTATTAGTGAGCATACATTCCATAAATATTATGATTATTTTGTAGGTAATGGTAATAGTATTTCTATCATATCAAGTGATGGTACTATTGTTTCTTCTAGCCTTTCTTCAAAAATAGGAACGAAAAATTTAGATTTATATAATATATCAAGTGTCATTTTAAATAATAACCTCAAATACGTTAACACTAAATTAGATTCTTCTGATGTAGCAATATTATCAAAACATTTACCAACTTATAATTTTAATATAGTTGGCACGATTGATAAAAATATAGTATTAAGTGAAATATATGATTCTTCTGAAATTATAGCAGTAAGTATCTTAATTGCATCAATATTCATTGCTATTACTTTCTTCGTAATACGAAGAACCACAAAACCAATTTCAGCTCTTGTTAAAGTTATGCCTAAAATAATTCATGGTGATTTCAATAATCATATTCCCGTTGTCGGAAGCTATGAAGTTCGCGAACTATCAACTAACTTTAACTATATGTTAGATGGATTAAATAATTATGTCCATGCCCAAATAAAAATGCAGAAAGAAAAGAGAAAAGCCGAAATACATGCTTTACAGATGCAAATTAATCCACACTTTATTTACAATACTTTAGCTTCAATCAAATGGCTTATGTGGCAAGGAAGCACAGAAAAATCTATACAAACTATAGATGCATTTATATCACTTCTTAGAAATACTATTAGTAATAAAAATGAAATGATAACAATACAAGAAGAAATCGAAAATTTAAATAATTATGTTTTAATTAATCATATACGATATGGAGATAATATTAATGTAAATTTTTTCGTAATTCCAAATTGCGAAAACTATGTAATTCCAAAATTAATTTTACAACCTTTCATTGAAAATGCATTTTTTCATGGCTTTAATGAAAGAAATAATGGATCTATACATGTGTTTGTAAATGAACAAAATCAGAATCTAATTTGTGAAATCATAGATAATGGCGTCGGAATGACAGATGAAGAAGTACAAAAGATTCTTAGAGAATCTTCTAAAAAACACGAACATTTTACAAGTATTGGAATTCAAAATGTTAATGATAGAATTAAACTTCTATATGGCGATGATTATGGTATTTCAATTAGCAGCGAATTAGGTAAAGGGACTACTGTAAGAGTAACAATTCCTGCTCAAAAGGAATTTGTAGAGAATTAACTATGTGGGAAAAATCTGTATATCAGAAATGATAGCTATGCACTTATAAAAAGAGTATCTATGCTGCAATAGTGAACTATTATGAATATAAGAACATTTTTTGCAAGCAAATATATTTTCTTCTTAATTCTCTTTATGATCCATAACTTTCTGAGTCAGTCTTTTCCATAACTTATATCCTCAATGGGCACAACATCCACAGATTTAACTTGAATATAAATTACTTAAGAATAAAAATTTAAAAACTATAATATGTTGTATATAAGTTCTAAATGATATAATTCACTCCTTATAGTATTATTTGTTTTGAATCACCTAATAGTTTAAGGTAATCTCTGATGAATTAAAATTTCTAGAATATATATTAAGTTTCAAATGCAGCATATTATAGTTTTCTATAAATAAAACATATTTTATAATTATTAACTTTTCTTCTTTAATTCATTATAGAAAAATTGACTCATAGGAACTTCTACTTGACATTTTAAAGCTAATTCAATTAACTTTCCAGAAAAGACCTCTAATTCATTTTGTCTTCCTGCTTCAATATCTCTTTTTAATGAACTTGTTGATTCTCCAGCTTGGTTATGCATTAAGTGATAAAAGTGCTCTTCTTCTAAATCATCAGAAATATTAATTTTTAATTTACGAGCTACGGCACAAGATTCCTTTAGTAATATTTTAATTTGCTTGACTGCTTCATCATTTTTTATAATTTCTGCTGTTGTTGCGTTATAATAAGCAGTTATTACGTTATATGCACAATTTAATATATATTTTCTCCAAATTGCAGCTTCTATATCTTTTTCTATTTTACAAATAATTTCAGCTTCTTGTAATATTTTTTGAATTCTAATTAATACATTCTCTACTTCATCATTGTTTTCCAAGCCATACCCTATATGTATCTTACAATAAGAACTTGCATGATGTATTGAAAAATCTTTTTCTGCCCCAGAAACTACATATATTAAACTATCGACAACTTGGCCATCATTTATAAATTTTCTTACTTTTTCAGATACTCCAACTCCATTCATTAATGGAATTATTACAGTATTTTCATTAATCATTGGTTTTATTTGTTTACATACTTCTTCTAAAGAAAAATTTTTAACACATATAAAAATATAATCCATTATTCCAATTTCATCAGCGCTATCGCTTGCTAATTTAGGATGTACGTTTAATTCTCCATGAAGATTACTGTATAATTTCAAACCATTATTTTTTATTGATTCTAATCTTTTTCCTCTTGCTAAAAAATAAACATTAGAAAAATGCTTTGCAAACATACAGCCAATATATCCTCCAACTCCACCTAACCCTACAACACAAATTTTACTATTATCCATAAATAACTTATCCTTTCACCTTTTATTATTTATTCAAAATACTTTATCTAATTTATACCTATTTAGTTTATTTATAGTATATCATTAAATTAATACATTGTTAATTTTCATTCTTTCTCCTCACTTATAAATAAGATAAAATCACTACAAACCTTTAATTTATAGTGATTTTATCTTAATTGGGGGTAATATATTAATTTTTTAACATATATATCGAAATTTAATTTCTACATTCTATCCTTAACTAAACACTTGTCTTACTAGAATTTTAAATGTGAATTTATTATTGCAACATATATACATAAAGAATTTTTCTCATTCTAATAATTAATTACAATTAATTTGCTTTAGTATTTTTAGACCATACTTACCTAATATGATCTTTCCACTGATTTCTTCTCCAGAAAGCATATCAAAATATATTTCTTCTCCTAAATCCACCTTTTTTTCTTCTTCAGTGAAATTCATAATGAAAGTATACTTATTATTTTTATTGGAACGCATTTGAGCTGTAACACCTTGTGGCAATTTTCCCTCTATAACACTCTTAATATTTAAATCCTTAAAAAGCTTTGAATAAAAATCATTGTTAAAATCTGCTCCCGTTCTTGCTGAAATATAATATGCTCTTCCATCTCCATAGTTATTAACTGTTAACGCAGGCATATCCGCATAAAAATCTTCTTTATATACTCCAAGAACTTCTGCAGTTTCTACATGGATTAAGTCACAGTAATCTTTTACTTCATATTGGCTCTTTAATTCTTTAATTTTATCATTTTTAAATTCTATATAATTCACTTCATTATCATATAGTGAATCTATTTCTTCTGACCAAATTCCAGTTACTTCTCGAAGTGGTCCTGGAAATCCTCCTAAGAAGCAAAGATCATTTTCATCCACCATTCCGCTAAAATAAGTAGTTACAAAAGTTCCGCCTGTCTTTACAAATTCATTAATTCTTTCTGCAACATTTGGTCTTATCATATATAGCATTGGTGCTATTACAAGTTTATAATCTGATATATCACAATCCATATTAATAATATCTACTGAAATTCCATTTTCCCAAAATACTTTATAAGCTGCTTGACAGCTTTCTTCATAGCCCTTTCTATATTTTTTTAATCCCTGTGCATCATCGATAGCCCATAAGTTTTCAACATCAAATATTATGGCCACTTCTGATTCTTTAATTGACCCTTGGATTTCTTTAATCTTTTTTAAGACTTCTCCAACTTCTGTAACTTCTCTAAATACTCTTGTATTCTCATGGCCACAGTGATCTACAACAGCACCATGGAATTTTTCCGAAGCTCCTCTTCCTTTTCTCCATTGGAAATACAGAACAGAATCTGCTCCATGAGCCACACCTTGCATTGATGATAATAAATGCATTCCAGGGCGCTTTAATTTATTAGTATCATGCCAATTTACTAGACTCGGAGTACTTTCCATTATTAAAAACGGATGTCCACCTTTTAACGACCTATATATATCATGCACAAAACTAACATTAGCTGCAAGATCTTCAGTACTTTCAAAATCGTTATGCCATGCAGGATAGTTATCCCATGTAACTACATCCACTTCTTTTGCAAACTTCCAATAATCTAAACCTGTGAACAAGCCCATACGTGGATAATTACCCATGAAATTAGCTGTTACAGGTATGTTAGGTGTTATTTCTCTTATGGGGGCAATTTCATTTTTATAAAAATCTATTGTCTGATCTGTAACGAACCGCTTCCAATCTAAATTATGTCCATGAACAAACATCTCACCCTTTTCAGACGGACTTTCGATTTGTGACCAACTGTTAAATCTATGACTCCAGAAACCAGTCCACCAAGCCTCATTTAATTTATCTAAATTATTATCGTACTTTCTTTTAAGCCATTCTCTAAAAGCATCTTGGCAGAGATCACAGTGACATTCTCCTCCATATTCGTTAGAAACATGCCACATAATAAGCGCTGGATGATCTTTATATCTCTCAGCAAGAATTTTATTTATTTCATATGTTCTTTTTCTATAAACAGGTGAAGTAAAGCAATGATTGTGTCTCTGACCATGAAGATTTTTACTTCTATCGCTATTTACTCTTAAGACCTCTGGATATTTTTCTGACATCCATGCAGGTCTTGCACCACTTGGCGTCGATAAAATTACATGAATATTGTTTTCTTCCATATCATTCATAATTTTATCTAACCAATCAAATGTATATTTCCCTTCTTCCGGCTCTATTGAACTCCAGCCAAATATGTTTATTGATACACAATTGCAATTTGCAAGTTTCATAAGCCTCACATCTTCTTTTAATACTTCGGGATAATTTAGCCATTGATCTGGATTATAGTCACCACCATGCAAAAATCCATTTATTTTACTACTAAGTACAGGAAATTCCTTCTTCACAAGCTACCCTCCAATATTTTATAAAACTCTTATTTTTTCAGATTCTAATTATTTAATGAATTATATTATTTAAAATTTATATATACTTATACTTTAGTTCTATTAAATTTTATTTTATTGAACCAGTCATTCCTGCAACAAAGTGTTTTTGCATAACAAAGAATACAAATGCAGTTGGTAAAGTCGTAATTACTATAGCCATCATTATTAATCCATAATCTGGGGAGTAACTTGACGCTAACTTTGAAATTATAAGTAAAACAGTTTTCTTTTCTGGTGATTGCAATGCAATCAATGGCCATAAATAAGCATTCCATGCACTCATAAATGTTATAATCGCTGCTGCTGCATAGGTTGTTCTCATAGTTGGGAAAAATATCTTAAAGAAAATTCCAGCTTCGCCCAAACCATCAATTCTTGCTGCTTCTAAAATTTCTTTAGGAAATGATTTAGCATTTTGTCTAAAGAAGAAAATTAAAAATGCAGTACAAACACTAGGCAAAACTACAGCCCATAATGTATTCACCCCAAGAAAGCCCAATGGTGAACTTTTTAAATTTGAGAAAAATTTGAATAATGGAATCATCAAAGCTGAAAATGGAACCATCATAGACAAAAGTAAAATGTTAAATAGTCTATCTCTAGCTTTTGTTCTAAATATTTCAAATCCATATCCTGCTATTGATGAAACAAGGAGTGCAAGAATTGTAGTTATAATCGCAATTTCTGCTGAATTAACTAATGAAGAAGCAAATCCCAATTCTGGCTTAAAAAGATTATTTAAATTTTCCATAAAGCTATGCCCAGGAATTAGTTTTCCTCTTGTTACATCAACAGATTTATTTGTTGCACTAATAACCATCCAAAAAAACGGAAATATAGAAACAAAAGATGCTATACTCAAAAATATATATTTAAATACTCTATTCATTTTACTTGTCATTCTTATCTCCTCCTATTTTGAATTGGATTATAGCTAACACTACCACTATAATAACAACAAGATAAGCTACCGCTGTTGCATATCCAAAGTCTGGTGTATATGTGAAACATAAGTCATATATATATTTAGAAATGGTAGTTGTTGCATTGGCAGGACCACCTTTTGTGATATTCATAGGTTCATCAAATAACTGTAATGTACCAATTGTTGAAGTAATTGTTGTAAATAATATTATAGGTTTTAATAGTGGCACTGTTATAGATATGAATTTTTTAAATGGAGATGCTCCATCAATTTCTGCTGCTTCATAAATCGAATGATCAATATTTTGTAAGCCTGACAAATAAAATATCATATTATAACCTGTCCATCTCCATGTTATGGCTATAATAATCAATATCTTAGCCCAAAATGGATCTGTAATCCATTCAATTGGTACTGAAATTAAATGTATATTGATAAGCAATTTATTTACTAAACCATCTGATGCAAATATGCTCTTTATAATAACTGAATATCCAACTAAAGATGCTACACAAGGTAAGAAAATTGCTGTTCTAAAAAAGCCACTAAATTTTAATTTTTTATCATTGAGAACTGAAGAAATAATAAGTGCTAAAATAATCATTATTGGAACTTGGACTATTAAAAATATAAATGTATTTCCAACTGCTTTAATCAAAGTTGCATCTGAAAACATTCTCACATAGTTACTAAAACCACTAAATTTTAAATTATTACCTTTACCTGATTGTAGTGACATTATCAAAGATTGTATCATTGGAAAAAACACAAATAGTCCTATTAAAAATGTACCTAATGCTACATAAATCCATCCCCAAAAGTTTTCTTTGCTGTTAATACCAGATCCAATTTTGCGTTTCATTTTTTCAACTCCTTTAGGATTTATAAAAGGCCATTTGCTAAACATATATTTAAACTTTTAACAAATAGCCTTTACAAATTCATATTTTTCAAATTACGGTTATTTTATCTGTGTTATTTGCTTACAGCTGCTTCTGCTTGAGCTTGAGTTTTCTGAAGAGTTTCGTCTATATCGGCTCCATTAACAATAGCCTGCATCCCTTCTGACATAACACTTTCCAATTGATATGTGTAAAGACCATAGTTTACAGATGGAACCTTTTCAGCCCAAGCTGATAAATCTTTAAATACTTGTTGATCTCCATAAAATTTTATTGGCTTACTATAATTTTCACTTGTACTTGCTGATTTTAATGTACTTACTAAACCAATTGCTGGAACTAAATCATTCATTAAAGCATCATCTGATGCAAAAGTATTTGCTAAAAAGTCAGCAGCTAAATCTGAATTTCCAACCTTATCTAGAACATACCAGCTACTACCACCAAGGTTAGATGCATTAACTGATTTTGGATTTGAAGCCATTCTTGGAATAGCTGCTACTGCCCATTTTCCACTCTGGTCTTCAGAAGCTTGTATTGAAGATGAAACCCAACATCCACTTGGCACAGTAGCAACGTCACCTTTTTGGAATGCTGCTATAAATGCATCCCATCCTGATACTTGCTTTGTAATTCCTGCATCAACCATTTGCTTGTATATATTAATTGCATCTTTTAAAGCTTGATTACCAGCAATATTTACTGTTTTTCCATCATCTTTAACATACCATGAACCAGCTGATTGCATCATAGCTCTTAGTTGATTTAAATCACTTGGATCTATAGTTATCATAGCTTTTCCAGTTTTAGCTTTAACAGCTTTACCAATTTCTATATATTTTTCCCAAGTAAGGTTTTGCATATCTTCTTTCTTATATCCAGCTTGTTCAATTAAATCTGTTCTATAAAATAACGCTGTTACGCCACTATCAAATGGTACCCCGTAAGTCTTATCACCTTGCTGCATAGATTTTAATTTATAATCCATAAATTTACTTTTATCTATTTTTCCACTTAAATCTTTAATCTCGCCTGGATAAGATTGCAAATAATTTTGAATTTTATAGTCTTCAATTAACACAACATTAGGAAGCCCATCATATGTTCCAGATGAAAGACCTGTATTTAATTTTTGCACTACATCATCTTGTGCCATACTTACTACGTTAATAGTTACATCCGGGTGATCCTTTAGATATTTTTCTTTAGCCATATTAGCTGCTTTTATATTGAATGTATCATCCCAAGCCCAGATAGTAATTGTTTTATCATCTTTTCCTTTGCTTGATGATGAAGCATTGCTACCACCTGATGATGAACCACATGCTATTAAACTAAAAGCCATCATGCCAGTTACAACTGCAGCCATAATCTTTTTAAGTTTCATAAATTATTCCCCCTTGAAATTAAAGTTTATACATAAATAATTTTCTAATTTATATTAGTTATGTATTTGTTTACATTATAGCATTCTCAATATAGTAAACGTTATTGCATTATTGGTATCAATTTGTAATAATTTTATAATATTAATATTGGGATTTGTACTTTTTTTGGTTATTAGCATTTTTTTATTAGTTTGATGTAAATATTAAACTCGTCTTTTTCAATAAAAGAATTTAATCTTCACGTTAGATTTAATGGTGATAAAAATCTAACATGCTTTTTGTATTTTTTCTTTATCTAATTCTTCAAAAGTTTAAATATATATGTTGCAATTCACAATGCACATTTCATAATTCACAATTACGGCTAAAATTCTTGCAATATTTTTAGAATTATGATGAAGAATTGTTTTTGCATATATATTCATTTAGAGCAAAAAAATAGTAACCCTTTTCCACAAAAGGCTACTGCTTATTTTCTATATTCTCTTACAACTCTCTCTAATTTTAAATTCAGTTGGTATTATTACTTTTTTATTATATTCCCTAATTCCATTCAAATTTTCAAGCAGCAAGTCAACAGCTGCTTTTCCTAAATACTCACTTGGTATTCTTATTGTAGTTAGAGCTGGTATCATATACTTTGCACTAGGCTGATCATTAAATCCAATTATGCTTATATCCTCTGGTATTGATAATCCTTCCTCTGAAATTGCTTTGTAAGCCCCGACTGCCATTGTATCATTTCCAATAAAAAAAGCTGTTATGTTATTTTTAGATTTTAATGCTTCCTTCATAAGATTATATCCAGCTTTAAAAGTGAATCTCTCCGTCTCATATATGTATTTATTATTATAGATATTCTTACTTTCCATAAATTCTTTATATTTCATATCCCTTTTATCCAAATATATATCTCTATAATCTATGCATTCTAATTTATTCCCACCAATGAAACCAATCTTTCTATGGCCTAAACTATACAAATAATCTAAGATTTCATAAGTTGCTTTTCCTAAATCCGCCATTACTGAATCAAATTTATTTTCATCAGGTGAAAAATCTACAAATACTATATTATCATTGGCACTTGCTAATTTATCTATGATACTTGAAGAGAACTTTCCAATAGCAATTATTCCACTAACATTCTTAACATCCTCAATACTGCTATCCTCACTTAGCTTCACCAAATTAAAATTATTTTCATTACATTTTTTTTCAGCAGCTAACCTTATTGATAAGTAATATGGATCTCCTAATTCTTCCTCATAGTTATACCAATAAATAATTCCTATATCCTTACTTTTCTTATTCTTAGCTTTTTTTGTTTTTGCTGAAACATAATCAAGTTCATCTGCTATTTTTAATATTTTTTCCCTTGTTGCATCACTTACATTTAATGTTTCATCAAAATTTAAAACTCTAGAAACTGTTGCTATAGAAACTTCTGCTATAGAAGCTATTTCCTTTATAGTGGCCAACTTAACTTCCTCCTTTAGCTCGCATAGTCCAAAAAAATTAAACACGAGATTTTGCTGAAAACAAATCTAAGTTAAGTGTATCTCACAAGCAAAATATAGTCAAACTGTTGTGATACTTTTCTTATATAGATGGCATTATGCGTCAATTCACCGAAAGTAGAGACATTGTTATTTCGCAGGACTATGAAAATTTCGCTGAAAGTGCTAAATTGCGGGTTGCACAAATAATGCTTGCTCCCAATTTCATTGTGACAAGCATTATTTGAACAACCTCCAATTAAGAACTTTTAACATCTCATTTTTAAATGCCTGCTGCATAAAAATGTTTCCACTTTCTAGTTAATGATATATCATAGTATAAATCCAACTAATAATTGTTTTGTCTTTTTATATATCACGACTAATATGGAGCTTACCAAAATTATAAATATTTTATTCCGAAAAGCTATGAGAACTTCAGAAATAATTAAGAGAAAGAGGGTTCCACTTAAACTTATTCCATTTTAAATTGAATAAGCAAAGCGTTAACCCTCTTCCTCCAAATAGCCTTGACATCTTACTTTGTTTCCTCCACACAAGTAATTTGACTTCTTTTGTGAATGTACTCGTATAATAAATCAAATATATATCTATGCCACGCTAGAAATGATAGGTTCTCTTATAGCCATAAATGGCCCTTACACCTGATGTTTCCTATAAATATTTATATATTTACATATGAAAATATTTTTATACATACATATATTTCTTTAAAAATATATACCTTTAATCCTATATAAGTATATACATATATTTATAAGCTTAATGTATTTTCATGATCCCATATAGATAACACAATCATAAACTATACTTAAACTATGAAATATCTTCCAACTAGAAATGAGTAATATACTTTTGTGGAATGTTTCATTGGTAATTTTGATGGATGTGATTCTTTGGCTATAAGTTGTTACAAATGTGCTAGTTCAAAGCTCGTTCTTTGAGGCTAGCACTTTGGGTGCAACTTTATAGCCTTAGAATCACCCATCAGAATTACCCAGAAACTGGAACAAAAGTATATTATTCATTTCGGTGAGCTATACGCATAAGTATAGATTATAGTTGGCTTATCCTATTGTATTAATTAGATTCGCCATTTCGATAGCTGAAACTGCACTTTCATATCCTTTATTACCAGCTTTAGTTCCCGCTCTTTCAATTGCTTGTTCTATAGTATTTGTTGTAAGAACACCAAAAATTACTGGCTTTCCACTTTCAAGAGAAACACTTGCAATTCCCTTGGATACTTCTGAGCAAACATAGTCATAATGTGATGTAGATCCTTTTATTACTGCTCCTAAACATATTACTCCATCGTATTTAGGGCTCTTAGCCATCTTTTTAGCAATTAGTGGGATTTCAAAGGCACCTGGTACCCATGCAATATCGATATCTTCTTCTTTCACACCATGTCTCTTTAATCCGTCTATTGCGCCTTCTAAAAGTTTTCCTCCAATAAATTCATTAAATCTTCCTACTACTATCCCAAATTTTAATCCTTCTGAAACTAAATTTCCTTCAAATATATTCATTATTTTTTCCTCCAATATTTTATATTATTTATTTTATTTTTTATCAACTTCAATTAGATCTACATGTAAACTAAATACTAATTGAACTTATAACCACAAATATTCCACCTAATTTATCTCAGCTAATATTACTTTAAATGCAGTAACATGTTATTAGAATTTGATCATCAAATATTTAGCAAATGATTCATTCTTTCTTTTTTAGTCTTTAAATAAAATTCATCATTTTCATTCAAAGGCATTTGTATTGAAACTCTTTCTGAAACTTTTATATCATTTTTTTCTAATCCTTCTATTTTATCTGGGTTATTAGTAATTAATCTAACATTCTTTATCCCTAAAATCTTAAGCATGTCAGCACTTGTTTTGTAATCTCTCATGTCTTCTCTAAATCCTAGAGCTAAATTTGCATCTACTGTATCCAATCCCTCATCTTGAAGTGCATATGCTTTCAATTTATTTAAAAGGCCAATTCCTCTTCCTTCCTGTCTCATATACAGAAGTATTCCTGAGTCCTCTTTTGCTATCATTCTCATCGAAGCTTCATATTGTTCTCCACAATCGCATTTTCTAGATCCTAGAGCATCTCCAGTTAAACATTCAGAATGAACTCTAACAAGTATTGGTTCATCATTATTTTTAATATCTCCTTTGACTAAAGCCAAATGACATTTTGAGGAATCTTTTTCTTTAAATGCGAGTACTTTAAAATTCCCATACTTAGTTGGAAGATTAGCTTCCGTTTCCATAACGACACTTAAATGTTCTTCTTTTCTGTATTTAACTAGATCAGCTATAGTAACTATCTTTAAGTTATGCTCCTTAGCAAACTTTATCAAATCATCACGCCTTGCCATTGTTCCATCGTCTTTTACTATTTCACATATAACTGCCGCACCTTTAAATCCTGCAAGCTTTGCCAAATCTACCGATGCCTCTGTATGTCCAATCCTCTCAAATACTCCGCCATTCTTAGCTATCAAAGGAAATACATGGCCTGGTCGTCTAAAGTCATCGCCTTCACTTGCAGTTACAAGTTTGTTTATTGTATAAGCTCTTTCAAATGCTGATATGCCTGTTGTCGTATCCTTATGATCTATGGATACTGTAAAAGCAGTTTCATGGTTGTCCGTATTTTTTTCAACCATTGGATTTAATCCAAGTTTCACTGCAATTTCTTCTTCCACTGGCGTACAAACAAGTCCCCTCGCGTACTTAATCATAAAATTAATATTTTCTCCATTAGCCAGTTCTGCTGGAATTACTAAATCTCCTTCATTTTCTCTTCCCTCGTCATCTACAATTATTATCATTTTCCCTTCTTTAATATCCTTTAATGCCTCTTCTATACTATTAAACATAATGCTCAGCTCCTTAAATTTGTATTTTATATATACTTAAAATTCATTCTGATGATTTATATGATTAAAACCCATTTTTTCTTAGGAATTCCATTGTAATATTGCTATTTTCATTTTCTTCTTTTTCTTTTCCACCAAATAACTTTTCCACATATTTCCCAATTAAATCGCACTCCAAATTAACCTTTGAATTAACTTTTTTATATGAAAGTATAGTATTATCTATAGTATGAGGTATAACAGAAACCTTAAATACTTCATCATCAACATAAGCAACAGTTAAGCTTATTCCATCTATTCCAATTGATCCTTTATATATAATGTATCTTAGTACCTCCTCAGGTGCAGATATAGTAAACCAAGTTCCATTACTTTCTTCTTTTATGGAAACTATTTTTCCAACACCATCTATATGTCCACTTACAATATGACCACCAAGCCTATCGCTTAATCTCAATGCCCTTTCAAGGTTTACTTTATCTCCAGCCTTTAAATTTCCTAAGTTACTTTTCTCTAAAGTTTCGCCCATCACTTCTGCTTTAAAAGAATCTGAATATTTTTCTTTTACTGTTAAGCAAACTCCATTGGTGGCTATACTATCTCCGACTCTAGTTTCCTTTAAAACTTCACTACACTTGATTTCCATAACTCCAAAGCCATTACCTGTGCTAAATTTCTCTAACACGCCAACTTCTTCAATAATTCCAGTAAACATCTTCTCCTCCTTATATCTTTCATCTCTTATTTAGCAACATAACCTTCTAGTACTAAGTCCTCTCCAATCGTTCTATAATTAATGTCCTCTAATCTAACTGCATCATCTAATTTAAAGAAGCCTTTTCCTGCTATACTATTTCTGCTGCTTTGTCCACCTATTATCTTAGGTGCTATATAAAATCTTACTTTATCTACAATTCTCTCTTCTAATGCAGAAAAATTTAAAGTTCCTCCACCTTCTATAAGTATTGAATCTATTCCTTCTTCTCCAACCCTCTTAACCAGCTCTTTCAGATTAACTCTATTATCTTTATCTGCCACTTCTATAACTTTAATGCCCATAGATCTTAATTTCTTTTTCTTTTCTTTATCTGATTTTAAAGTAGTTACTACTATTGCAGCTTTATCACTATTTGTGAGAACTTTAGACTCTAGTGGGATTCTAAGATTACTATCTACAATAATCCTGATTAACTTCTTTCCATCGTTGATTCTGCATGTGAGTTCAGGATTATCTTCAATTACCGTGTTTACACCTACCATAATCGAATGAAACCTATTTCTTAAGTGTTGTGAATCTTCTCTAGATTCTTTAGATGTAATCCATTTTGATTCTCCACTATAAGTTGCTATCTTCCCATCAATAGACATTCCACTTTTCAAAATGACAAATGGAATCTTTGATGTTATATACTTTATAAAAATCTCATTCAATTCTTTACATTCGTTTTCTTTAATACCTACTACAACTTCAATCCCATGCTGTTTTAACTTTTCCACACTTTTTCCAGAAACTAGCTCATTGGGATCTAACATACCTATTACTACTCTTTTAAACTTTTTTTCAATTATTAAATCTACGCATGGGGGTGTCTTTCCATAATGAGCACAAGGTTCTAGTGTGACGTAAATTGTACTTTCCTCCACAGATTTTGTTGCATTTTTCACTGCATTTCTTTCTGCATGAGCTTCTCCATAGCACTCATGATAACCTTCTCCTATTATCTCATTGTCTTTAACTATAACGGCTCCAACTAGTGGGTTAGGATTTACTTTACCTATTCCTCTTTTAGCTAATTCTAAAGCTATCTCCATGTACTTCTCATCCAAAACTAATCATCTCCAATTTTTCATACTATTTCCTATAATATAATCTTATAAATACTTAGTTGAATTATAATTTAATGAATAATAAAGAAACTCCGGGATTCAAATCCTCGGAGTTTTAAAAAATTGTAATGATTATTTATATATACAAGTAAAATTTTAAAATTTATCCTATATATTACAGCATATATTTTAAGCCAGTTCTATCAATCTTATACAATTTCAAACTTAAAAATATATTGTAATAAAAAAACCCTGAATTCTAATAAATTCAGGGTACTTAAATACGAACAAATAACATTTAAAACTTTAATTTTAAATATAATTTATAACATTACTCTCTTCTTTCATCCAGACTTTACTGTCGGCTTCGGAATCTAACCGAATCTGCTTTTTAAAGCTCGCGGGCTGTACCGCCGATAGGGAATTTCACCCAACCCCGAAGATTTCTTTATTTAATTTACAATAACTATGATATCATGAAGTTTTATCTTTGTAAAGTGATTAGCTAAAATTTATGATATCGAATTCTTTCTTCTTTTCTTTAATCCATTGAAGCATCTTAGGATCATTCCAAATGTCTAAACCTAAGCTAGCATATTTCATAGCTTCTTCCTCGCTTCCAAATCTAATTAAATTAGGCAAGGTACTTGAAACTCTTTTTTGTTTTAATATGTATGGTATAACATGCGGGTTTCTCTTATATGCTCTTCTTAAAGCACTTTCTGCCGCTTTAATTTCATTAATCTTATATAATAACGCTACTCTACTATAATGTATAGCTGCCAAATTATCTTTTTCATATTTTTCTAGCAGGCTTTTTAGTTGTTCATATCTCTCCTCAATTAAAAGCCAATTAACTACTAAACTTCTAACCACTAATTCATCTTTCTCATCATACTCTAGGATTTCTAAAGCATTCTCTATTGCAGCTTCTTTTTCACCAATTTCCCATAAATGAATCGCTAAACTATACTTAGCTCCGAAAAGTTGCCTCGCTATCTTTAATCTAAGAAGCTCTGCCGGTGCATTTTTCAAATCATCTATTCTTAATAAATTCTTCGCTGCGTTAACTGCTTTTTCTAGAAGTTCTGTCCTCTGATTATTATTTAAACTAGAATCTTTTGATAATATTATATATGCATCCGCACAATCTTCATATACTTCTAATGCTTCTTTTGCATATTTTGCTTTATTTTTATAATTCTTTTGTCTCCATGCATACTCAATAGTTCTTTGAGCCATTATATAATCTTTATGGACAGCAAATTTAAAAGGAACTTTTGTTTCATCCTTAACAGCTTTATCCTCTTCTATTTTATCATTCATAGTTAATGCAACTTCTTCTTTAGCTTTTAGCATAGTACCTTCTGAAGCTTCTGCATCCTTATTTTCGCCTATTATCCATTTATTATTATCTTTTGATATATCTAATAAGCTTTTTACTTCCTTTGATTTACTAGAGCCTGTACTACTACTAACACCAAACTCCTTATATAAGTCAGCAACTTTAATATATGGCTTTTCTTTTGAATCAAATAAGTTATTTGCAGTTCCTATAGCATGCACTATTCCTGCTCCCCATGAAAAGCTCTTCCCCTTTTTAAATTGTTCTTCATAATTCAAAAATAAAGTTTCTGTTGCTAGAACACAAATATTCTTATAATCTTCATTGAGATATTCATCTGAAAAACTCTTTATTTTTTCAATTATTTCTTCATACTTGCTAGCTATTCCGTTAGATAATTCTTGCATTTCTTCTTATAGCTCCTTTATAAAAATCTTTAACAAATTTGACTTTATCCTACAACAATTATAATTTGCAAGTATAGTCACCAAATTTATAATTTTCATTTTAGATTTACAATATTCTCTATAAAAATATTATAAGTTCATTACTTTTTTCGTCCATATTACATTATAACATATTAAATATATTTGTATCTACTTTTAAATTTTTATAAACATTTTTGTTGTTTTAATCTATTATCTAGGGTATTACCAATCTTAATATATATTTTTCTGAAAATTTTAGTTCATTAAGGCATACGAAATAAATGAAGTGTTATTTTTTGATTATGCCTAAAGCTCATATTAAACTATCAATCAGGTAATGCAAACAAATAATTTTATAAAAAATGAATTTATTAACACATTTCTATAATTTCCCTCATAAACATATTTAATGATAACAATTTTAAATAAGGAAACTATATGCTAACAAATAGTTTATATAATTTATCCTTTTTACTATCAATGCCTTATAATAATATCAATTTAATTTCTAAACATAAGTATAATTTAGATGATACCATATTAAAAGAAATTTACCTAAAAAAATTATTCAACTTTGAATGGGCAAAAAAATTAAACTCTTCATTTAAAGACTATAAATTTGATTATGCATATAATATACTAGAACAAATTCCAAGTTTTATTAAGGTTAAACTGATTCTGAAGACTTCTTTTATTGTTAAAACTTATCCTCAAAATATAAATTCAGTTTCAATAAATGAATATATACTCATTTTAGAGTATTTGCAAGACAAATGCAAAATACAATTTATAGCAGAGAATGAAGAAAATCCACTTTTATATGAACATATCCTAAATACTGATTTATCAAGCCTAGTAAATAGCCGTAATTTCAATAAAAACAGCAACATAAATGTATATAAGGATAAACTTTCATCAATTGATTCATTATTTGAAATGTTCATAGCTTCTAGCTGGCTTTCTACTAATAACCATGATGAAAAAAGAGCTTCCAAATTTAATGTCACAGATGCCTGCGATTATGCTGAAAGATTTTCATTAAATTATAATCCTGAATACAAATCATTTTCTGGCATCGGAGGGGATTGTACTAATTTTATGTCTCAAATAATTCATGCTGGGGGTTTCAGTCAAAATGCAACTTGGAAACCATATACTCATGCCTGGATTCGAGTTGAAGAACTATATCAATACTTAATAACGCCGAAATTAGAAGCCACTAAGCTTCCAAACGATAAATCATTAGATAGAGGCTGCTTAATTCAATTTTACACTCCGTCTATAGGACGATATTTTCATAATGGCTTTATTACTTATAGGCTTCAAAATGGTGACTGTCTTTATTGCTGTCATAGTTATGACAAATTGAATTATCCTCTTAGTCAAATTTATCCCAACAGATATCCAACACTCAGAGCCTTAAAATTCGATTGATATACAATATCTATCTCAAACTCCAGATCATATATAGATAACCCAACACTATAATCTATACTTATTCGTATAACTCACCGAAATGAATAATATACTTTTGTTCCAGTTTCTGGTTGGAAGATACTTCATAGTTTAAGTATAGTTTATGATTATTATATCTATAAATCTAAGTCAGATACATGTTTACCTGAATACTACAAAACATAACTCTGAAAGCACATAAAAAGAGGTTGCATTAAGGACCAGCTTGCTTCAACTTTAATCTTGCAAGCTAATCCTTAGCAACCTTACTTATAATTAAATCAATTTTTAATAAGTTAACTAAGTTCGTGAACTCAAATTATAAATTTGAACTTTCATTTATAACAGTTAGCTTTCAAATACATATTCATAAATATGTATCTCATTTCTTTGATTTATATATATGCTTAATTTTAACGTTTATATTGTTATACAGTTATCTCACTCTTGATTTTTAATGCATCTTCATTATTCTTAATAATAGGATCTACATATTCATCTATAAACTCAACAACTTGACTTGGTGCTCTTCCAACAAACTTATTTGGATCTATAATTGCTAGAATTTCTTCCTTAGATAGGCCAAATGAATCATCATTTATTATTCTATCTATTAGGTCATTATCTAACCCTTCTCCTTTTACTCTTTGAGCAGCAGCCATAGAGTGCACTCTAATTTGTTCATGTAATTCTTGTCTATCCTTACCTCTTTTCACAGCTTCCATCATTATATTTTCAGTAGCCATAAATGGTAATTCTCTTTGCACGTGAGATGCTATAACTTTATCATATACTACCATGTTTTCAGCAATATTTATGTATAAATTTAACACTCCATCCAATGCTAAAAATCCTTCAGCTACAGATAGTCTCTTGTTAGCTGAATCATCTAGTGTTCTTTCAAACCACTGAGTTCCTGCTGTAATTGCTGGATTTAATGCATCTACTATTACATATCTAGCTAATGCACTTATTCTTTCACTTCTCATAGGATTTCTCTTATATGCCATAGCTGATGATCCTATTTGATTTTTTTCAAATGGCTCTTCCATTTCCTTCATATTTTGAAGCAATCTTAAATCATTACTAAATTTGTAAGCACTTTGAGCAATTTCCGATAATGTATTTAATACAATAGAATCAAGTTTTCTTGGGTATGTTTGGCCTGTTACTCCATAACTTTTTTCAAATCCCATTTTTTCTGCAACAATTTTATCTAAAGACTTAACTTTATTTTCATCTCCATCAAAAAGTTCCATAAAACTAGCTTGAGTACCTGTAGTACCCTTAACACCTCTAAGCTTTAATGTTGATAATAAAAAGTCTATATTTTCAACATCCATTACTAAATCTTGCATCCATAATGTAGCTCTTTTTCCTACTGTAGTTAATTGAGCTGGTTGAAAATGTGTAAAACCTAATGTTGGCATGTCTTTATATTCTAGTGCAAAATTTTTCAAATGATTTAGAACTGTAACTATTTTATTTTTAATTAGATTTAAAGCATCTCTCATTATTATAATATCTGTATTATCTCCAACATAACAAGATGTAGCTCCTAAATGGATAATTCCCTTTGCGCTTGGACATTGAAGACCATATGCATATACATGACTCATAACATCATGTCTAACTTCTTTTTCTTTTTTAGCAGCCTCATCATAATTTATATCATTGATATGTTCTTTTAACTCTTTGATTTGTTCCTCAGTTATATTTAATCCGAGTTCTCTTTCTCCTTCTGCTAAAGCTACCCATAATTTTCTCCAAGTTGTAAACTTCATATCATCAGAAAAAATAAAGCTCATTTCCTTTGATGCGTATCTTGAATTTAAAGGTGTGCTATATAAATTTCTCATCTAAAAACCTCCACACGAATATATTTTATGCTTTTTCTTTTAACATTCGTATTATATCATATTTTTTTCATTTTTGCCTATTTAATTTTAGAATTATTTGTTCTCTTTTGTATTTAAATTTATTTTACATTTTTGTTATTATTGTCTCTAAGAATCATATATATATACTAAGGATCATATTAAAGATTGGAGTGAAGAAATATGTGTAAGATAGGTATCTTAGATAAACTTTCCTTTTTATTAGTTCTTATAGGTTCATTAAATTGGGGAACAATAGGTTTGTTCAACCTAAATATAGCAAAATTAATTTCTATGAATATTCCAATAATAGAGAGGTTTATCTATATTGCAGTATTTTTAGGTGCCTTAGATTTGGTTTCATTGCTATTTAGATGCAATTTAATAATGGATGAGAATTAGACTTTAATTAAAGATCTGCATGAGTAATCGATATCAAGAATTATACTTATATAAATTATTTAATATTTATACTACTAATGCACCAAAAAAGGTTCCATATTAATAATATGGAACCTTTTTTGGTATATTAGTCTTCTAAAGTTTGAACTAATTTAACGATTTCTTCTACTGCTAAAGCTTCGTCATCTCCTGAAGCAACAACCTTGATAGTAGCATCTTTAGTTACTGCTAAAGATAATACTCCGATTAAGCTTTTTACATTTGCTTTCTTGCCGTTATATTCTATACTAACGTCTGATTTAAATGAAGAAGCCTTCTTAACTAATAATGTTGCTGGTCTAGCATGAAGACCAGATGAATTTTTTACTGTAACCTCTTTTGCTATCATTATATACACCTCTTTACAAAAAATTAATAAATATAGCATTTAACTATTATAGTATAATCGTTTTTATTGATAATTTCAACTTAAAAATGATTGCTCATATGATAATTTAGAAATAATTTTAATTATCTAGGTTGTACTATTAATTTTATGGCCGTTCTTTCTTCTCCATCTATTTGTATATCTGTGAAAGCCGGTACACATACTATATCTTTTCCACTTGGTGCAACAAATCCCCTTGCTATTGCAATAGCCTTAACTGCTTGGTTTATAGCACCTGCACCAACAGCTTGAATTTCTGCAATATTTTTTTCCTTTATTATAGCTGCTAGTGCACCTGCTACAGAATTAGGATTTGATTTTGTTGATACTTTTAATACTTCCATTTTTGTTATTCCTCCTAGAATTTAATACACAAATCGTTTACATTAAATATATTCTATATAATTCCTAAAATTCCTTTTAGAATTACTAAATTAAAAAATATTTTTATTTCTAGGTATTTTGTTTTTATATACTCAATTATAGTTTAAATGAATTAATTACATCTAATCTATAATAAAACGAAGTATATTTCATCACTTAACAAAATATACTTCACTTTTTTTACTTAGCAAAATCTACTGCTCTAGTTTCTCTTATGACATTAATTTTAATTTGTCCTGGATATTCAAGTTCTTCCTCGACACTCTTAACTAAATTACGTGCCAATTCAATTGTTCCAGCATCATCTACTTTATCTGGTTTAACCATAATTCTAATCTCTCTACCAGCTTGAATGGCATATGACTTTTCTACACCTTCATGTGAATTTGCAATTTCCTCTAACTTTTCCAATCTCTTAATGTATGCTTCCAATGTCTCTCTTCTAGCGCCTGGTCTAGCCGCTGATATTGCATCTGCCGCTTGAACTAGTACTGCTTCTAAAGATTGCATTTCTACATCTGAATGATGTGCTGCTATTGCATTTATTACTAATGGCGATTCGTGATACTTTTTAGCTAGATCTCCACCAATTAGAGCATGAGGCCCTTCTTGCTCTTGATCCACAGCTTTACCAATATCGTGTAGCAATCCTGCTCTTTTAGCTAAAGTAACATCTAAACCTAGCTCTGAAGCCATTAAGCCAGCTAAGTATGAAACTTCTATGGAATGCTTTAACACATTTTGCCCATAACTTGTTCTATACTTTAATCTACCAAGAAGTCTTATAATTTCAGGATGTAGTCCATGTACACTAGTTTCAAGAGCTGCTTGCTCTCCTTCTTCTTTTATACTACTTTCCACGTCCTTAGTTGCTCTTTCAACCATCTCTTCGATTCTCGCTGGATGTATTCTGCCATCCACTATTAACTTTTCTAGTGCCATTCTCGCAACTTCTCTCCTAATTGGATCAAAGCTAGAAAGAATGACTGCTTCTGGAGTATCATCTATAATTAAATCAACTCCTGTTAATGTTTCCAAGGTTCTAATGTTTCTTCCTTCTCTACCTATTATTCTACCTTTCATCTCATCATTCGGTAGTGCAACAACGTGTACAGTTGATTCAGACACATGATCGGCAGCACATCTTTGGATCGCAGTTGTAATTACTTCCCTTGCTCTCTTGTCTGCCTCTTCTTTTGCCTTACTTTCAATATCTTTTATCATTAAAGCTGCATCGTGTGTAATTTCTTTCCTTATTTCATCTAGAAGAATCTCACGTGCTTCTTCACTAGATAGAGCCGATATTCTTTCAAGTTCTGCTCTTCTTTCTTCATAAAGCTTCTGTACTCTTGCTTCTACTTGATCTACCTCAAGCATTCTTTGATTGATTGTTTCGTCTTTCTTTTCAAGAAGTTCACTCTTTTTATCAAGTGCTTCTTCTCTTTGAATTACTCTTCTTTCAAGCCTTTGAATCTCATTTCTTCTCTCACGAGATTCCTTATCAAAATCATTTCTTAATTTATGAAGTTCTTCTTTTGCCTCAAGGATTGCTTCTTTTTTAGTTGCTTCTGCATCCTTTTTAGCTCTTACTAGAATTTCTTCTGCTTCTTTTTCAAGCGATTCAATCTTTGCTTTTGATATGTTTTGAATCGTTTTATAAACCACTATTCCTAATATTAATAAAACTATTACATCTATTAATATCATTACTGCTGTTACCACATAAACACCTCCTAATTTATCATTTTCTCATTATATTATTAACAAGAAAGTATAGTAGGTGTCATATTCTTCTCACTGCATTTGGAATATGATAAACCAGTATTCCTTTTTATTCTATATTAAAAACAAAATTATGTCAAGTTTGCGCATATAACTGTTACATACTGCATTATGCTGTTAAATACTTAATATAGCTGCATATATATGAGTTATCATAATATATGCAGCTATACATTTATTAATAAATATTATGAAGTAAATTCACATTTAAACTTTCCATTTATTACATCTTCTTTATTCTTTTGTATCTACAGCAACATCATCTTTATCGCTTATATTTTCTTTAGCTCCCTCTGGTGCAGCTGCCTTAAATAGTTCTGCAGGTGGAAGATTATACTTTTCTCTAATTTGATTTTCTATATCTAATGCCACTTCAGGATTTTCTTTTAGATATAATTTAGCATTTTCTCTTCCTTGACCTAATCTTATATCTCCATAAGAAAACCAAGCGCCACTCTTTTGAACAATCTCTTCTTTTACTCCAACATCTACTATATTACCACATCTTGATATACCCTCATTATACATAATATCAAATTCTGCTTGTTTAAATGGTGGTGCAACTTTATTTTTCATGACCTTTATTCTTGTTCTGTTACCTATTATTGAATCCCCTTGTTTTATAGAATCTATTCTTCTAATATCAAGTCTTACTGATGCATAGAATTTTA
Organism: Clostridium beijerinckii; assembly: GCF_018223745.1. Lineage (NCBI taxonomy): Bacteria > Bacillati > Bacillota > Clostridia > Eubacteriales > Clostridiaceae > Clostridium > Clostridium beijerinckii. Next base: position 1,468,468 of record NZ_CP073653.1, on the reverse strand, counting down.
ATGCTCTTCCTCCAGTTGTTGTTTCTGGCGAACCAAACATAACCCCAACTTTTTCTCTTAATTGGTTAATAAATATAGCAACACAATTAGTCTTATTTATTGTTCCTGCAAGCTTTCTTAACGCCTGTGACATAAGTCTTGCTTGAAGACCAATATGTGAATCTCCCATTTCTCCTTCAATTTCAGCTTTAGGTACTAAAGCCGCAACTGAGTCTACTACCAAAACATCAATAGCTCCAGAACGGACTAATGCCTCAGCTATTTCAAGTCCTTGTTCCCCTGTATCAGGTTGAGAAATTATTAAGCTATCTACATCAACTCCAAGTTTTTGGGCATAACTAGGATCTAATGCATGTTCTGCATCTATGTATCCTACTGCTCCACCTTTCTTTTGTGATTCTGCCGCTATATGAAGCGCAATTGTAGTTTTTCCTGAACTTTCTGGTCCATAAATTTCAATAATTCTACCTTTAGGTACTCCTCCAATTCCAAGAGCTATATCTAAATCTAAACATCCTGTTGATATAGCATCCATGTTAGAAATATTGTGATCACCCAATTTCATTACTGATCCTTTACCAAATTGTTTTTCTATATGACTCATAGCACTTTCAATTGCTTTTAACTTTTCTGCATTTATAATTCCCATAATACTAATTAACTCCCTTCCATCGAACTTATGTTCTATATTTATTATAAATTAATTACAAACCATAGTCAATAATTAATTCTAAGAAAAGCCCCTTCTTTGCTAGCAAAGAAGGAACCTTTTTAATTCATATCCATTTTTTTATATTTCTAAACATGGATCTTATATATTTTATTTATCGTAAGAAACAGCTTCCTTATTCTTTTTAAAGTAATCGTAACCTGAAAGCAGGGTTACTATAACCGCAATCATAAGCATTATCATTGGAGCGAATTTAAAAAATCCTTTCAAATAATAATTGTCTATTACAAAAATTTTTAACAGCCTTGCATCATGAATATTTACTTTTAATAATAATAAAATTATTGCTATAATTTGTATAACCGTTTTAATTTTTCCCCACCAGCTAGCTGCTATAACTCTTCCTTGCGCTGCCGCTATTGATCTTAAACCTGAAACAGCAAATTCTCGTGCAATTATAACTACGGCTGCCCATCCTGGTACTACCTGTAAATCAACTAAAGAAATTAACGCCGCAGTAACTAATAATTTATCTGCTAAAGGATCCATAAATTTTCCAAAGTTAGTTATTTGATTTCTAGATCTAGCAATATACCCATCTAACTTATCCGTTAATGAAGCTAAAATAAATATAAATGTAGCAATAAAACTTCCATATGGTATATCTTTAACTGCTATAAATACTAAAAATACAGGAACCAAAAATATTCTAATTAAGGTTAACTTATTTGCAAGATTCATCAACAACAACTCCCACTAAATCATAATCCATAGTCTCTACTATTTTTACCTTTACAAATTCACCATTTTCTATTTTTGCATTTGATTCAAATAATACATTTGCATCTATATCAGGAGCCATTTCATAGCTTCTTCCATAATAGCACTTTCCATTATATCCCTCAACAAGAATATCATATAACTTTCCAATTTTCAATTTATTTATTTCTTCTGAAATATTCTTTTGTAAAAGCATTAAATCTTCTTCTCTTTTTTCCTTAATTTCTTCATCTATTTGCCCATCCATTTTAGCAGCTGGAGTATCTTCTTCCTGAGAATAAGTAAATGCACCTACTTTCTCAAGCTTATGTTCCTTTAAGAAATCAATAATTTCATTAAAATCTTCATCAGTTTCGTTTGGAAATCCTACTATAAATGTTGTTCTTATAACAATTTCAGGAACTCTTTCTCTTAAAATTTGTATTTTATTAATTATATCTTTTTTACTAGTTTTTCTTCCCATAAGTTTTAAAATCTTATCGCTTATATGTTGAATAGGTATATCTAAATACTTTACAACTTTTTCATTGCAAGCAATTTCGTTTATAAGTTCATCATATATCTCTTCTGGATAACAATAAAGCACCCTTATCCATTCAATTCCTTCAATTTTGGATAATTCCTTAAGAAGAACATGCAGATTCTTTTTCCCATAAATATCGCTTCCATATAAAGTAGTGTCTTGAGCTATAAGTATAATTTCCTTTACTCCACTCTCACTCAAATCTCTTGCTTCATTTATAATATTTTCCATCTTCCTACTTCTAAATTTTCCCCTTATCTTAGGAATTATACAATATGTGCAAAAATTATTGCATCCTTCTGCTATTCTTATATATGCACTCTCCCTTTGAGTTGTAATAATTCTCTTTCCTTCATTAATGTTTTCATCGGAATAATTCAAAAGTTCTGTTGCTAATTTATTTCCATCTATAAATTCAGTTATGATTTCATTTATTTTATTATAGTCATTAACTCCAAGCATTATATCTATTTCAGGTATTAATGTCTTCAACTCTTCTCCATATCTTTGAGTAAGACACCCTGTAGCTATAAGCAGTTTGCATTTATAATTAATTTTATAATTAGCCATCTCTAAAATTGTGTCAATGGATTCTTGTTTGGCACTCTCTATAAATCCGCATGTATTCACTATAATTATATCTGCGTTCTTGGGGTTATTAGTTATCTCATATTCATCACTCATCTTACCTAATATTATCTCTGAGTCAACTCTATTTTTATCACAGCCTAAGCTTACCATTCCAACTTTATACTTGCTTGAAGCCTCTTCATTATATTGTTCTCTATTCTTCGCTATTTCTATTTTAATTTCGCTCAACTTCTTATATCCTCCTACGTTCTAATAGTCTTAATTATAACAAATTAGAACTACATTTTACAAGTTGCTATTATACATATACTACTCCCAAATCTCATAAAAATCACTTATTATTTTACCTCAAAAGAGTTAAATTAAAAAAGTTAACATAATGTTTAATTTTATTTCATAATTAATCTAAAACTATAGCTTTAAACTTTTTAGACATTATTAATTAATTTTCCTCTTCATGTTCATCTTCTAATAGCTGCTGCTTAGTAATAAGCACCTGCCTTGGTCTACTTCCATCCTTTTCCGATATAATCCCCCGTTCTTCTAATTGATCCATTATTCTAGAAGCTCTATTAAACCCTATTCTGAACTTTCTTTGAATAAACGAAGTTGATGCCTGACCATACTCAACTACAACATTTATCACCTCATTAAGTAATTCATCAACATCGTCATTACTATCATTTGCATCCACAGATTTTGAATCTGACGCATTATTAATATGATCAATTATATCTTCTTCATACTTAGTATCACCCTGTTCACTCTTAATAAACGATACAACTTGCTCTACTTCTTCCTCCGATATGAAGCAGCCTTGAACTCTAAGAGGCTTACTTTCTCCCACTGGATAATATAACATGTCACCTTTTCCTAACAATTTTTCCGCTCCGGATCCATCTAAGATAGTTCTAGAATCAATTTGAGATGATACTGCAAATGATATTCTAGATGGAATATTAGCTTTAATTACCCCTGTTATTACATCAACTGATGGTCTTTGAGTTGCTATAACTAAATGCATACCTGCAGCTCTTGCCATTTGTGCTAATCTTCCAATATAATCTTCTACATCATTAGGACATACCATCATAAGATCAGCAAGCTCATCTACTATAATAACTATATATGGCAGTTTTTGTTCTATTATACCCTTATTAAATAATTCATTATACGACTCCATATTTCTAACTCCAGAGTCTGCAAAGAGCTTATACCTATTGGTCATTTCATTTACTGCCCAATTTAAAGCTGCTGCCGCTTTCTTAGGATCTGTAACAACTGGAATCAAAAGATGTGGTATTCCATTATAAACATTTAACTCAACAACCTTTGGATCTACCATTAAAAGTTTAACTTCTTCTGGATTATACTTATATAATAGGCTTATTATAAGAGAGTTTATGCATACACTCTTACCAGAACCTGTTGCCCCTGCAATCAGTGTATGTGGCATCTTACTCAAATCTCCCACAACACATTTTCCTGATATATCTTTTCCTAAAGCAAATGCAAGCTTTTTCTTAGACTCGATAAATTCATCATTTTCTAGAACTTCTCTTAAAAAGACTGGTTTTTGTTTTCCATTTGGAACTTCTATACCAACTGCCGCCTTACCTGGAATTGGTGCTTCTATTCTTATCCCAGAAGCTGCTAACCCTAAAGCTATATCATCAGATAGATTTACAATCTTACTAACTTTGACACCCGGACTTGGCTGAAGTTCAAATCTCGTAACTGATGGACCTTTTGTAACTTGAGTAACCTTGGCATCTACTCCAAAATTAGATAATATTTCTTCAAGCTTATTAGCATTCTCTATTAATTCTTTTTTGTCACTGCTATTAAGTTTTGTATTTGAATTTAATTTTAATAATTCAAGGCTTGGATGTTTATACTCCTTAGTTTCTTTTTGTTCCATTATATGTTCTTGTATCTCTTTATTTACTACTTCCTTAACATCATTACCTAAGTTTTCTTTCTTCTTAGTATGACTTTGCGTAGGTTTTTCTATAAAACTCTCTATCTGAATATCTGATGATACTTCAGCTTTTGATATAGGTGAGATTTCTGTATCATCACTAGTATTTTTCATAAAATCTAGAATTTTTATCTTCTTTTCTACACCAGAAAGAAATGCTTCTTTTTCATTTTCTTTATCATCTTTTTCTACTATATTTATAAAGTTCTCTCTAACTGGTTTCTGCTCATCCCTTACTTTTCTACTTCTTCTGCTATTTCTTATTTTTTCACCTTTATTGTAGGCCTTTATCCCTAAATCATAAAGAGTAATATCGAAAATCAAAGTGATGGCAATTATTGAAAATGCGAGAAGAACTATATATGTCCCAAGGGCCCCTATAATTTTATACATTGGATAACATATGAGATATGCCATTATTCCACCATGAGGAGTCTGGGCGCTATCATTAAGTATGACCTTAAAATTTTCAAAAAAACTTCCTTGCCCGTCTAAACTTTGAATGTTTATTGTTCCAAATGTCAATATGGTAACAGCTACTAATATAGTTATTCCAAAAAAATTCTTGCTTAATTTAATATTTCCTCGTGTTTTTATATATTGGAATCCAAAATATATTAAATAAATAGGCAATGCATTTGCACCTATTCCAATTACTACATATGATACTCTTTGCGCTAAAGATGATAATATTCCAGCTAAAGAAGTGTATATTGCTATACCAAGTATTATTCCTGTTGCAATATACACTATTCCTACTATATCTGGATTTATTGTGTTTTCATCTTTTTTACTTTTTGTAGTGCTATGTTTGCCTTTAGTCCTACCCACCTTAAATCACCTCATAATTTTATTTCTACATTGAATAGCAATTCTCCTTTAATAAGATAACACTAAAAACAAAAATCGGCTATAGATTTTTTCTATAACCTTAAAAATAGCTACTATTTTTCTATTAATTCGTTAAGTTTGCTTAAAGCTTCCTGTATTCCTCCAACTTGGTCAATAAGTCCACAATCAACTGCTTGCTTTCCAATTAACATTGTTCCTACATCATTTAATAAATCATCTGTCTGAAGCATGAATCTTTCTAAAGTATCTGGTTTTATATTTGATGTTCTAACTATAAACTCATTTATTCTTTCTTGCATTTTCTTAAAGTATTCAAATGTTTGAGATACTCCAATCACAAATCCATTCATTCTTACTGGATGAACTATCATTGTTGCAGATGGTGTTATAAATGAAAAGTCTGCTGATGTAGCAAGCGGTACTCCTATGGAATGACCTCCACCAATTACTATAGAAACGGTTGGTTTTGACATACTTCGAATCATTTCAGAAATAGCTAAACCAGCTTCTACATCTCCTCCAACTGTATTTAAGACTATGAGTAGCCCTTTTGCATCATCATTTTGTTCGATATCTATTAATTGAGGTATAATATGTTCATATTTTGTGGCTTTTGTTTGTGGGGGAAGTACAGAATGCCCTTCAATCTGCCCTATTATAGATAAAACCTGTATTCTTTTATTTGGAGTTGCTAATGTAGTATTTCCAAGTTCTTTTACATTTTCTATTTTATCCTGTGCTTCTGATGTATTTTTATCTTCCTTTTCTTTCTCATTATTATTTAAAATATATTTATCCATAAAATAATTCCTCCTATACTCTTTTTATTTTGTACAGTAGGAATTATTTTATACATAAGTGAAATTCCAAATCTATGATTTGGCTAATTGAACTTACTCAGCGAACGAAGCGAGTCGAGTTTCCTTTTAAATTCAAAATCTATGATTTAGTTACTCGAACTTACCCAACTAGCCAATTTTCCTTTTGAATCCCAAATCTATTATTTTATTAATTTAACTTACTCTATATAAAAACTCATAGAACTCATTTAATTAAACTTCCGTTATATTAAAGTTTAAAAGTTTTATGTAAAACATTTATTGCTTCTTTTTCATTTTCAGAGTGAACCAAGCACCAGATTGTCATATGAGAATCCGCTGTTTGTAATACTTCTATATTATTATCCCTTAATGCCTTGATTATTTTAGCCATTACTCCTGGTATTCCCTTCATTCTAGAACCAATAACCGCTACTTTGCTACAGTTGTCTATCAAAGTATACTTTAAACTAGCACTATTTAGAACATTTTCTAAAATCTCTTTATCCACTTGATTTATAGTGAAAATTTGTTCATTAGGAAATATATTTATTAGATCTAAGCTTATTTTATTTGCAGCTAATAAATCCAATACATTTTTGTATTTTACATTTCCTTGATTTTCTGCAGCCCTTATAGAAATCTGAATTCTATTCTTTTGGCTTGCGATTCCTGTCATTATCCTGTCATTGCTTTTATCTCCAAAGTTGTTTATTAAAGTTCCTTTACTATTGCTCATAGTATTTTTAATTAATATAGGAATATTTCCTTCCATTGCAACTTCTACAGCTTTTGGATGAATTACTGTTGCCCCCTTATCTGCTAGTTGGAATACTTCATTATAGCTTATAACATCAATTAAATTTGCATTTTCAACAACTCTTGGATCTGCTGTCATGATTCCATCTACATCAGTATATATTTCAATTTCTGACGCTTTAAGGGCCACTCCTAAAATAGAAGCCGTCGTATCGCTTCCCCCTCTGCCTAAAGTAGTTAAATATCCGTTTTCAGTCATTCCTTGAAATCCAGTTACTACAGGAATTCTTCCTTGAGACACTAACTCTAGTATTTTTTTAGGTTTCACCTCAATACAAGTTGCATCAGTAAAATTATTATCAGTTAATATTCCTGCTTGTCCGCCAGTAAGTGGTACAGCATCAATTCCTGCATTATACAAATCATTACTCATAACAACTGAGCTTATAATTTCTCCACATGTCATTAATAAGTCTTGTGCTAACTTATTGGCATTTTTAAATTTATCGCTTATTAATGATAATAATGTATCTGTTGCATATGGCTGACCTTTTCTTCCCATTGCTGATACTACCACAACAGGACTATATCCATCTTTAATAGCACTCTTAACTTTTTCAATTACTTTCTTTCTATTTTCTTCAGTGGATACTGAAGTTCCTCCAAACTTTTGTACAACTATTTTCATTAAATTTCCTCCTGAATTATAACTTTACTTTTTTTATTACTTCCTCATCTGCATCTAATATGATAGTTTTAGCACCAATTTTTTTTACACAATCCCATGGAATTTCTAAAAAATCTTTACTGCTAAATAGATTAAATTTTCCGCCACTTAAATTAACTATTAAATATTTAAAATTTCCTTCTTCATCTATTATTAGATCATTATTCAATAGATAATCATATTTTTCACCATCATTTATATTAATAAGTTCGTATCTCTCTATGTCACTTAAATATTTCACCTTATTTTCTTCGCTCATAATAAAAACCTCCTTTTAGTACTCATAAAATAATATGAGAAAAGGAGGTGTATTATTACATAATCTTCTATAAATTAATTTTACCATTATGATTTGAGTTATCATATGCTTTGGCACTCTTTAGTATTATAGAATCTAATTTACTATATTCTACATCTTGCCCAACATACGCTGCATTTATAACTCCCTTTTTAAAACATCTTTCTAAGACGTATTGTATATCATCTTTTCTTATATTATCTATTTTCTTTATTACTTCTTCTTGAGTTTTTATTTTATTTCTAAACAAGAATGTCTTTGCATTCGAGAACATTCTCGAACTAGTACTTTCAAGCCCTAAAATATAATTAGCTTTAATTTTCTCCTTATTTATTTCAAGCTGCTTATCAGTTATTCCGTTCTTACTAAATAGAGTAATTTCTTTTTCTATAACTTCTAAAGCCTTCTCTCCATAATTTCTATTTAATCCGGCATATATATTTAAAGTTCCAACTCCCTGAAATGGTTGCAGGTAAGATGTTATAGAATAACATAATCCTAATTCTTCTCGCACTTTTTGGAAAAGGATTGAAGATGCACCACTTCCAAATATATTATTAAGTAGCACTAATGCGTAATTGTTTTCATCTCCATAAGGTAATCCCTCTAATCCCAGAGAAATATGAAGCTGCTCGATTTCTTTTTTTGCATATGCAGAATCAACTTGTATTATTGTTTTATCATATTCTGGAGTATATTCACCTTTGCTTTTCCATTCACCAAAATATTTATTAATCAATTCATCTAACTCTTTATCATTGAATTTACCACAAACTGATATTACAGAATTATATGGCGTATACTTTTCACTAATAAAATTTAATATCTTTTCTCTAGTAAATGACTTTACCAATGGTATTGTTCCTAAAATAGGATATCCTAACGACTCATTTCCAAAACAAGCTTTAGAATGCACATCATCTAATACATCTTCCGGCGAATCTTCACTCATATTAATTTCTTCAATTACTACGCCTTTTTCTTTTTCTATCTCTTCTGGATCGAATTTTGCATTTAAAAGTATGTCTGAAAGGACATCTAACGTTAAATCTAGATGGGTATCTAATGCTTTAATATAATAACAGGTAGCTTCTTTACTTGTGAAAGCATTGATCTGTCCTCCAACATTCTCAATATCCTCCATTATTTCTTTAGAAGTTCTTTTATCAGTTCCTTTAAAAAACATATGCTCAATAAAATGGGATATTCCATTAACTTCTGGACTCTCATTTCTAGAACCATTCTGAACCATTACTCCAACACTGATAGAATTTAAGTGTTCTATTTTTTCTGTTACAATTCTTAATCCATTTTTAAGGGTATATGTGTTATACATTTTATACTTGCCCTCCTTCTTAGTTAAAAAAAAGGCAATTAATTGCCCTTTATTTCTCTTCCTTATTTTCTTGTTCTACTAAAGCATCTTTTCTCGAAAGATTTATTCTACCTTGGTTATCAATTTCTGTAACCTTAACTAAAATCTCATCTCCAATAGATACTACATCTTCTACTTTGTTCACTCTTTCCTTAGCTAGCTTAGAAATATGAACTAATCCTTCTTTACTTGGTAAAATCTCAACAAAAGCTCCAAATGTAGTTATTTTAGTAACTTTTCCAAGATAAACTTCTCCAGCTTTAACTTCTTTAGTTAATCCTTCTATTATCTTTATGGCTTCATTAACACCATTATGATCAGTTGAGCTTACAAATACAGTTCCATCTTCTTTTATATCTATCTTAACTCCTGTATCTTGTATAATTTTATTTATAACCTTACCACCTGCTCCTATTACATCCCTTATCTTATCAGGATTTATGCTCATAATTTGTGTTTTTGGAGCATATAATGAAACATCTTCTTTAGGTGTAGAAATACATTCGTTTATTTTATCAATTATAGTAAGTCTAGCTTTTCTAGCATCTCTTATAGCATTTTCTACTACATTAAAACTAAAACCTTGAAGCTTAGTATCTACTTGAATAGATGTTATACCTTCTGTTGTTCCAGCTACCTTAAAATCCATATCTCCAAAGAAATCTTCTATTCCTTGAATATCAGTTAATACTGCTTCTTCACTTAAATCTTCTGAAGTTATTAATCCCATTGCAATACCAGCTGCTGGTCTTTTAATTGGTACACCTGCATCTAATAATGCTAATGTTGAACCACAAACTGATGCTTGTGAAGTTGAACCATTAGAACTTAAAACTTCTGATACTAATCTTATTGTATATGGGAATTCTTCTTCGGAAGGGATTAATGGTTCTAAAGCTCTTTCTGCTAAAGCTCCATGACCTATTTCACGTCTACCAGGACCTCTTAAAGGTTTTACTTCTCCAACACTGTATCCTGGGAAATTATAATGATGCATATATCGTTTTGATTGAGCTTCATCTATTCCATCTAGAATTTGAATCTCGCTAATTGAACCAAGAGTTGCAACTGTCATTACTTGAGTTAATCCTCTTGTGAATAATCCTGTACCGTGTGTTCTAGGCAAAATTCCTATTTCACATCCTAATGGTCTGATTTGATCAAATGCTCTTCCATCTGGCCTTCTCTTATCTTTTAGAAGCATGTGCCTTACAACTTTCTTTTGCATAGTGTAAAGAACTTCCTTAATATCGCCCATTTTGTCAGCATATTTTTCACCAAATGCTTCATTAACTTTTTCATAAACTGCATCAACAGCAGCATTTCTTTCATCTTTTTCCATGATATACATTGCTTCTTTAATCATGTCAGATGCAAATTCTTTAACATCTTTTTCAAGTTCTGGATCTACAGCATATAATACTGGTTCATCTTTTTTCTTTCCAAACTTAGCTACTGCTTCTTCTTGGAATGCAATAATCTTTTGACACTCATCAAAACCATATTTAATAGCGTCTATCATAGTATCTTCTGGTATCTCCTGTCCACCAGCTTCAATCATCATTACTCTTTCTTTTGTAGCGCATACTGTTAAATGAAGAATGCTTTTTTCACGACCTTGAGTATCTGGATTTGTAACGAATTTACCATCGATAATTCCTACTTGAACTGCTGCAGCTGGAATTGTATAAGGAATACTTGAAAGGCATAATGCAAGCGATGCTGCATTAATTGCTAAGATTTCTGGCAAATTATCTTTTTCTACGGATACAACTGTAGTAACAACTTGAACGTCATTTCTGTATCCCTTTGGAAATAGAGGTCTTAGAGTTCTATCAACAGCTCTACCATTTAATATAGCTTTTTCTGATGGTCTTCCTTCTCTCTTGATAAATCCACCTGGAATTTTACCTACTGCATATAATCTTTCTTCATATTCAACACTTAGAGGAAAGAAATCAATTCCTTCTCTTGGCTGCTCTGATGCATTAACATTAGTTAAAATTACTGTGTCTCCATAGCTAGTAAATGTTGCTGCATTTGATAACATACCTACTTTTCCGAACTCAACTTTCAATTCTCTTCCAGCGATTTCAGTCGTTAGAACGTTATTCATAATTTATGACCTCCCTTTAGGTTCATCTAATCATTAATAATATTGTATAATTTTTCTATAATTTGTATAGTTTAAAATAATAGAGCGGAAAACTCCGCTCTAAAAATTATCTTCTTAAACCTAATTCTTTGATTAAAGTTCTATATCTTTCGATATCTTGATCACTTAAATAGTTTAAAAGACCTCTTCTTTGACCAACCATCATTAATAGCCCTCTTCTTGAGTGATGATCTTTCTTATGAACTTTTAAATGTTCAGTTAAAGATTGAATTCTTTCAGTAAGTAATGCTACTTGAACTTCTGGTGAACCAGTGTCGCCTTCGCTTCTTCCAAACTTTTTAATTAATTCTAATTTTCTTGCCTTATCCATTATAAGTGCACCTCCGTGTATTATATTAATTATCCCCTAGTTCCAAGTAAAAGATGGCACCTTACAACTTAGAATTAGGTTCCCTGTGTTATTATATCAAAAGTAACTATTATTGTAAACTATATTATTAAAGCCGACATGCAATTCTCATTTTTCGCAAAAGCTTTATCACTTTCGAGCTGGTCCTTTAACTCTTCTAAACTATTAAATTTTTCTTCGTCGCGGATTTTTTTTATAAAACTCACATCTATTTTATCTCCATATATTTCTTTATTAAAATCTAATATATAAGTTTCTACCGTTAAATTTTTACCTTCAACCGTAGGATTGTATCCAACAGATGTGATTCCTTTATATATATTATTATTTACCTTAACATTAGTATAATATACACCAATCTTAGGTAAAATGAAATTTTCATCATATTTCAAATTCGCTGTAGGAAAACCTATAGTTCTTCCAATTTTCTTTCCATGAATAATTTCACCACTTAATGTGTAAGGCATGCTGAGCATCTTATTAGCTTCTGAAACCTCACCATCTTGAATGGCTTTTCTAATTCTAGTACTGCTTACAACATCGTTATTATATGTACGTGGATCCATAACATATAGTTCATACCCATATTCATTTTGCAATTCTCTTAGAAGTTCTACATTTCCTAAATTCTTGTATCCGAATTTATAATTAAACCCTACAACAAACCCCTTGATATTATAATTAACTATCAAAAACTCTATAAATTCCTTTGGTGTCATTTTCATAAATTCAAGATCAAATTCCTTAAAGCAAACTATATCTACTTTATGTTTTTCCAGAATTTTTGCTTTTCTTTCATTGTCCATCAAAAGTTTTACTGAGTTTTCTTTATTTATAAGAGTTCTTGGATGGTTTTTAAATGTAAAAACCATACTTCTCCCTTTATTTTTTTTTGCAACTTCTACTACTTTATTTATTAAAGAAAGATGCCCAATATGAAGTCCATCAAAACTTCCAAGAGCTATATAATTATTAGAACTTTGAATATCTTTTGAATGTTTATCTATAATTATCATTATCCTTACTCCTAAATCAAGGCACCCAGAAAAACAGCTACATACTAGTTAAGATGCCTAAAGCAACAATTTTTCGATTTTGAATCCATCATCATCTTGTTTTCCAATTCCTATAAAAATGCCTTCACTATCATATACCCTATATAGAACATTTTTTTCTCTTTTTTCATTTGTCAATCTCTTATCGAATACTTTAACTCCATTTATTAATAATTTAGTAAATGTACTCTTTACTGTAATTTTAGGGTAAAAAGAAAGTGCATCCTCTATAGTCATAATATAATCTTGTATATTTTCCTTAGTTAAATCATCTATGTTTACACTATCTAATTGCTTAAAAATAGATGTTTCAGATCTATTTAATTCTGCCATAGCTGCTCCAACTTTTAGTTTTTCACCAATATCATAACATAAACTTCTAATATATGTCCCTTTTGAACAAGCTACTTTCATATATACATAAGGTAATTCAATCTTCAAATCTGATATATTAAATATTCTAACTTTTCTCGCTTCTCTTTCAACCTCAATACCTTTCCTAGCTAATTCATAGAGCCTTACTCCATTTTTTTTAAGGGCAGAATACATAGGTGGAACTTGGTCATATTCTCCGATAAAGGATAATGCGACCTCTGAAACTTCATCACTCTTAATATGATCTATTTCATTCTTCTCCAATATCTCACCTTCAAGGTCATATGTGGTTGTCTTCACTCCAAGTAGAAATTTCACCTCATATACCTTATTACTGTTCATGATATAATCAATAGTTTTTGTAGCTTTTCCAAGGCAGACTGGAAGGACTCCAGTAGCTTCTGGGTCCAATGTTCCAGTATGACCGACTTTCTTTTCGTTAGCCAAGAATTTTATTTTTCTAACTACATCAAAGGAAGTCATTCCTTTATTTTTGAATATATTTAATACTCCATTTATCTGTGAAGTTTTTGTATCTTTCATATATGAATTCTCTATTCCTTCCTTATATAAGTGAAGTTATTACTTACTTTTCATAAATATAATTTATATTTTATGAGTCGAGCTCTTCTTTAAGTATCTTTAGCAGATTTTCTTTTGCAGTTTCTATATCTACACCTTTTTGCATAACTCCAGCAGCTTTTATATGCCCGCCACCGCCATATACTTCTGCAACTTTTCGAACATCCACATCATTTTTAGATCTTAAGCTTCCTTTAACTCCATCTTCAACTTCTTTCAAAAGCATAGAAACTTCTACACCTTTAATTCCAAGGCCAACTGAAATTATATCTGAAGTATCAGTATTTTTTAAGTTAAATTCCTCTAACATTCCCTTCGGTATCTCAAGGACTGCTACTTTATTTTCTAGAGCAAGCTCAATATTAGATAACACACATCCCATTAATTTTACTTTCTCAAATGGTTTATTATCAAAAAGATTACTATGGACTTTACTGTTGTTTACTCCAAGTTCTATAAGTTCTGATACTATTTTATGAGTTCTCTTAGTAACATTGGAATGCCTAAAAGAACCTGTATCTGTTACAATCCCTGTATAAACTGCGTTCCCTATATTTATTTCAACATCAGTTTTATTATTAAAATCAATTCCTAACTCTTTTGCTAGTAAATATGATATTTCACATGTAGCCGCTGCACTTACATCAACATAATTTATAAATCCATATTCTTCATTTGAAATATGATGATCAATATTAATAATCTTACCTTTGTAATTACTTAGATCTGCAGAAATTCTTTCAACATTACCACAATCCAATATCATTACAAGATCAGTGCCCTCTTTAGGCTCTAAAGTATTACCATCAATTTCGTTGGCAAAAGAAAGGAAAGAGAGGTTATCAGAAATAACATCTCTTGATATAATATATGAATCCTTTCCTAAATGTCTTAATGCATTTAGTAATGCTAAAGTGCTGCCTATAGCATCTCCATCTGGAGATGTATGGAATGATAATCCAATTCTTTTTGATTTTAAAATTTCTTCTTTTATTTCTTTAAGACTACTCATTGCCCTTACTTATCCTTTGAATTAATTCATCCATATGCATACCGTAATTTATAGAGTCATCTAATTCAATAATTATTTCTGGTGTGTGCCTTAAATTTATTTTTTGGCCTACTGATTTCCTTATAAATCCACTTGCATTTTTTAATGCCTCTAGATTATTTTTCTTTTCCTCATCATCTTTAGAGAATATACTTACATAAACCTTAGCATATCTTAAATCTTTTGTAACTTTAACATCTGTAACTGAAATCATAGCTGTAAGTCTTGGATCTTTAACTTCATTTTGAATTAAATTACTAATTTCTCTTTTAAATTCTTCGTTAATTCTTCCACCTCTATAGTTTGCCATGTTGATCTTCACCTCTTTTAAAGTTCTTTTCTCTTAATTGCCTCCATCATGAAGCATTCAACGATGTCACCTTCTTTAATATCGTTAAACTTTTCAATTGTTAAACCACATTCGTATCCTGCATTAACTTCTTTTGCATCATCTTTAAATCTCTTTAATGATGATAATGCAGATTCAAATATTACTATTCCATCTCTTATAACTCTTGTCTCTGCATTTCTTTGAAGTTTACCCTTTAGCACATAACAACCAGCAATTGTTCCTACATTTGAAATTTTATAAGTTTCTCTTACTTCTGCTGTTCCTAATATAACTTCCTTATAATCTGGTTCAAGCATTCCTATCATTGCTGACTTAACATCATCAATTGCATCATATATAATTCTATAAGATTTAATATCTACTCCATCTCTATCAGCTTGAGCAGCCGCATTGTTGTCAGGTCTTACATTAAATCCTATAACTATTGCATTAGATGCTGTCGCAAGAGTTATATCTGTTTCAGTTATAGCTCCAACACCACCATGAATAACTCTTACCTTTACATCATCAGTAGAAAGTTTTTCTAAAGATTGCTTTATAGCTTCAACAGAACCTTGAACATCTGCTTTTACGATTATAGCAAGCTCTTTAACCTTACCTTCTTTAATTTGATTATATAAATCTTCTAATGATACTCTATGGTTAGCAAGTAAAGTTTCTGCTTTTAATTTGTCTTTTCTGCTTTCAGCCATATTTCTAGCAGTTTTTTCATCTTTTACTTGATTAAATCTATCTCCAGCTTCTGGAACTTCAGAAAGTCCTAGAACCTCCACTGGTATAGATGGTCCAGCAGATTTTATTTTTTTACCAGTATCATCAAACATAGCCCTTATTCTACCATATGTAGATCCGACTAATATAGAATCTCCTACTCTTAAAGTTCCATTTTGAACTAAAAGACTAGCAACTGCTCCTCTACCTTTATCTAATTTAGCTTCTATAACAGTTCCAACTGCTCTTCTATCTTTGTTTGCTTTAAGTTCAAGCATTTCTGCAGTAAGTAGAACCATCTCTAATAACTTATCAATATTAAGGTTTTGTTTCGCAGATACTTCTTCACATATAGTATCTCCGCCCCAGTCTTCTGCAAGCAATCCTTGTTCAGCTAATTCTTGCTTAACTCTATCTACATTTGCTCCTGGTTTATCTATTTTATTTATTGCAACAACAATAGGAACTCCTGCTGCTTTACAGTGATTGATAGCTTCCTTAGTTTGTGGCATGATTCCATCATCTGCAGCAACAACTAATATAACAACATCTGTAATTTGTGCACCTCTAGCTCTCATAGCTGTAAACGCTTCATGACCTGGAGTATCTAAGAATGTTATTTCTTCTCCGTTCAATTTAATAGTATAAGCACCTATATGCTGAGTTATACCACCTGCTTCTGTATCAGTAACTTTTGCTTTTCTTATACAATCAAGTAAAGATGTTTTACCATGGTCAACATGACCCATAACAGTTACAATTGGTGGTCTCTTTTGAAGATTTTCTTCATCATCTTCTTCTATTTTTAATACTTCTAACTCTTGAATTTCTTCTTTTCTTTCAACTAAAACTCCATATTCAGCACAAACCTTTTCTGCAGTTTCAAAATCTATTTCCGCATTTATTGCTGCCATAACTCCGGCAAAAATTAACGTTCTTATTACATCATTTGAAGGTTGTTGCAATTTTTCTGCCAATTCCTTAACAGTTATGCTTCCACCAATTTCAATTACTTTACCTTCAGCCTCTGCTTCAGCAGCTATTCTTGCTTCTTCTTGTTCTTCTTTTTTAGTCTTTTTCTTTTTCTTTATACCTTTGTTAAGTTGTTCTGCTAATTCATCTTCATATACGTCAACTATGCTTTTTGAATTCTCAGCATTATCAGCCGATGCTACTAAATCGCTTGGTGATTTTCCTGCTAATAATTCTTTTATTAATTCAGCATCTTCGTCTTCAATTGTACTCATATGATTTTTTACTTCTATATTAAATTCTTCCTTTAATATAGTTATTAATTCCTTTGACTCTATGTTTAATTCTTTTGCTAATTCATGTACTCTTATTTTTGACATGCAGTCACCCCCGTATTATTATCTACTCATATATTTTTTTCCTCCTCATATAACGCTAACAGTCTTTTTGCTATATCGTTATCTAGAATTCCCAGCAACATAATTTCTTTACGTCCAATTGGAGGTCCTAGTTGTTCTTTTGAGAAGTCTTCAATATATGGTATATTTTTTTCATTACAATGCTTTTTAAATTTATCTTTAGATTTATCTGATAAATCATTAGATATGATAAAAAGATAAATTTTAGTATTATTTCTATAGTCATCACACTTGCTATATCCTTCAAGCAAGTTTCCTGACTTCTTTGCCATACTTAGAAAGTTAAAAAACTTATTCATTATTTACTTCATCCTTTAGTTTATTATAAATTTCTTCACTTATAGGAATTTCTAAATTTCTACTAAGTCTTTTTGCTTTAAATGCTTTTTCTAAGCACTCTGTGTTCTTACAAATGTATGCACCTCTTCCTGATTTTTTACCAGTCAGATCAACACACACCTCGCCTTCTGGAGTTTTAACTACTCTTATTAATTCTTTTTTTGGTTTCATTTCCATGCAACCAGTGCACATTCTTAAAGGAATTTTCTTAACCTTCATGAAAAGCACCCCTCTATTCTTGTATTTCTTCCATTGAAGTTTCTTCATCTATTGAATCATCAACTTCAATATCATCAAAAATTTCTAATTCATTTAAATCTGTAGTTTGTTCATTTTCAATTTCTACTTCAGTATTTAGAATTCTTTCATCTTCTTCATCTTGCGCTTCTTTTTGAGATTTACTCTTTATATCTATCTTCCAATTTGTAAGTTTAGCCGCAAGTCTTACATTTTGGCCTTCTTTACCTATTGCAAGCGATAACTGATTATCATCAACAACAACCTTTGCAGATTTATTATTTTCATCAACCGCTACACTTAGCACCTTTGCAGGACTTAAAGAATTAGCTATAAATTCTTCTGGATTTTTGCTCCATTTTATTATATCTATTTTTTCATTCTTAAGTTCATTAACTATACTTTGTACTCTTACTCCTTTTGGTCCTACACAAGCGCCCATTGGATCTACTTCTTCATCGTTAGAGTATACAGCTATTTTACTTCTTGAACCTGCTTCTCTTGAAATACTTTTAATTTCAACTACGCCTTCAAATATTTCTGGAACTTCAAGTTCAAATAGTCTTTTAACTAATCCAGGATGTGTTCTTGATACATGTATTTGAGGTCCTTTATTACCATTTTTAACTTCAACTATATATAGTTTTAACTTTTCGTTGAATTTATATTCCTCATTTGGAATTTGTTCATTAGGTCCTATTATACCTTCCAATTTTCCCAAATTTACAAAAACAATACCTTTATCTTTTCTTAATATAGTTCCTGTAATTATATCAAATTCTTTTTCTTTGTATTCATCATATATTATAGTTCTTTCAGCTTCCTTAATTCTTTGAGTAACAACCTGCTTAGCAAGTTGTGCTGCAACTCTTCCGAAATTTTTAGGAGTTACTTCTAAACTTATAATATCATCAACTTCACTTTTAGGATTTAATTCTTTAGCTTCTTCTAATGAAATTTCTGTTACATCATCATATACCTCATCAACTACTGTCTTTTGAGCATATACATGTATTTCTCCTGTTTCTCTATCGATATTAACTTTCACGTTTTGTGCATTTGTATTGGCATTTGCATAATTTTTCTTATATGCTGCAACCATCGCGTCTTGAATAGTTGTAAAAAGTAAATCTTCACAAATCCCCTTTTCCTTAACTAATTCTTTAAGAGCACCTACAAACTCTTCATTCATTTTTATACCCTCCTCGTTATATTTCCCCTTCTAAATTTGCTGCCTTAATTTTATCTCTTGGTATTTGAATTTCTGTCTCGCCTTCTACTAATATAGAATCTTCTGAGACATCTCTTAATAATCCTTTTACACTTTTCACTCCATTTAGTGAACTAGTAAGCCTAATTAGCACTTCGCTTCCTATGTACTTTTTAAAATGCTCTTCTTTATATAATCCCCTATTAAGACCTGGCGAAGAAACTTCTAAATAATATGCTTCTTTAATTGGGTCTTCCACATCTAGAATCTCACTAACTCTTCTTGAAACCGCTTCACAATCATTTAATGATACTCTGCCTTCTTTATCTATATATATTCTTAAGTAAAACTCACCGTTTTCCTTAACATATTCTACATAATATAATTCACATGACAATTCTGAAACAATAGGTCTTACTAATTCTTCAATTCTTTCAATCAATACATCTTTTTTCATCTTTCTAACCCTCACTTTCATCTTTTAAAAACACATGTCTTATATCTATCTTATGCATTTTTAAAATTTGTAATCAAAAACGCAACTATCTTAAGTTAGTTGCGTTACAAACAGAAAGAGCGGGTAACTTCCCACTCCTTTTTTCTAGCTATTAGAAATAAATCTTCTTATATAATATCATAAACAAATTAACTTTACAAGGGATATTCCCAAATTTTAAATATCTGCTCAATATTTTAATGCATAGTTCATAATTCACAATTTTAAAATACATTTTATAGACATATACATTATTATATATACTTAGCTCCACGATTCTTCAATCTGCGAAAACATCCCTAATTTAATTTCGTGCCTTTTTCATCTGTGAAATGTTCTTATTTGCACTCCGTGCTTTTTTCATCTGCGAGTTGTTCTTAATTGTGCTCCGCACCTTCTTCATATGTGAATTGTTCTTAATTGCACTCCGTGCTTTTTTCATCTGTGCATAATTTTTCTATTTCTTCCATTAGGGCATCAATAAGATCTTCTTCCTTTACTTTCTTTATGATTTCGCCTTTTTTAAAAATTATTCCTTCTCCTTTTCCGCCAGCAATCCCAATATCAGATTCCCTAGCCTCTCCAGGCCCATTTACAACGCATCCCATAACAGCAACTTTAATATCTTTTTTATAATTTTCAAGCCTTTTTTCAACTTCTTCTGCAATTTTTATCAAGTTTATTTGTGTTCTGCCACAAGTAGGACAAGATACGAATTCAACGCCTTTTTTCCTTAATCCCAATGCTTTTAAAATTTCAATTCCAACCTTTATTTCTTCAATTGGATCAGTGGTTAATGATACCCTTATAGTATCACCTATTCCTTCTGCAAGAAGCGTCCCTATTCCTATACTTGATTTAATTGTCCCTCTTTGAATAGTTCCAGCTTCTGTCACTCCTAAATGAAGAGGATAATCACATTTTTCTGCTATCAATCTATAACATTCTATCATCATTTGTACACTAGATGATTTTATAGATATCACAATATCGTGAAAGTCTAAATCCTCTAAAATTTTAACATGTCTTAAAGCGCTTTCAACCAAACCCTCTGCCGTTGGCATGCCATACTTTTCTAGAATATCTTTTTCTAGAGATCCAGAGTTAACACCAATTCTTATTGGTATCTTTTTCTCACTACAAGCTTCTTTAAGTATTTTTATTCTATCTACACTTCCTATATTACCAGGATTTATTCTAAGAGCTGAAACACCATTTTCTATTGCTTTTAGCGCTAATTTATAATCAAAATGTATATCTGCAACTACTGGTATTGGAGATCTTTTTGTAATTTCCCCTAGACTTTCTGCATCTTCCATATCCAAAACTGCGCATCTTATGATATCGCATCCAGCGCTATATAGCTTTTCTATTTGATTCAAAGTATTTTCCACATCTTTAGTACGAGTATTTGTCATTGATTGTACTGTGACAGGTGAGTCCCCTCCAACAAATACATTTCCAACTTTGACTTTTCTAGATTTTCTTCTTTCCATACAATGTATCTCCTCTAATTATAATTAATCTAAAATATAAACATTATATATATATATATATATATATATATTGCAAAAATAATTCTTCAACATAATTCTAAAAATATTGCAAGAATTCTAGCCGTAATTGTGAATTGTGCATTGTGAATTGAAGCATATATATTTTTGCATATTTCTCTTTTATCAAAATATTTCTAATACTATTTTTTTAATATTTGTCTTATAATTCTTATAAATTGTACATTATTAAAATTATGTATAGTAAGTTTAATACTTTAAACTTAGGAAACTTGCATTCATATAAGAATCACTTCAAATCTGAATGCAAGTTTTTTATAGTTATAAAATCATTTTTTATTCTTAGAACTTTACAGGGAACAATATATCTTTTATTGTTACTAATATCATCAAACCTATAAGTGCAGCAAATCCTATATAATTTAAAACTCCAACTATTTTATCCGGAACCTTTCTTCTAGTTATTAACTCTATAAGTAATATCACACACCAGCCTCCATCTAAAGCTGGGAAAGGTAAAAGATTAAAAACAGCTAAATTAACACTTAAAAAAGCAGTAAAGTAAAGTAGCGGCCAAATTCCAGCTTTAGCAGTTTCTGCCGAAATCTTAACTATTGTAAGTGGACCACCTACATCAGTTTTTAGATTAGCCTTACCTGTGAATATCATCTCTAAACCTTTAAAAGTTTGAGAAACTAACGAAGCTGTCTGATTAAAGCTCTGCTTAAAACTCTCTGAATATCCTGGATTTTGAATTCTTTCAAAATTAAGCCCTATTAATAATTGTCCTTGTTCATTCTTCATTGGTGTTACCGTAACGTCCTTCTTTTCTCCATTTCTTTCAATAGAAATATCTACTGGATTTCCATTTGCTAATACTATTCCAGCCGAAATATTATCGTATGAGAAAGCTCTCATTCCATTTACTTTCACGATTTTATCTCCTGGTAAAATCCCAGCTTCTGAGGCTGGTGAATCTGGAGTAACTCCAGTCGGAATCTTATTTGTGTACCCAAACGCATGTATAAAGAAAGTAAAAATAACTATCGCTAATACATAATTCATAAATACACCAGCAATTATTATGCTTATTCTTCTTAATGGAGATTTTGCTGAAAAACTTCTTTCGTCTTCAACACTTTCTTCCTCTCCCATCATTTTTACATATCCACCTATTGGAAATAACCTCAAAGAATATTGTGTTTCTTTTCCTTGGTTAGAAAAGATTTTCGGTCCCATTCCAATTGAAAATTCTTCTACTCTTACCCCATTAAGTTTAGCTAATGTAAAATGTCCAAGCTCGTGAACTATTATCAAGACTCCAAATGCTAATATAGCCAAAATTATATACATATTAAATTTTTCCCTCCTTAAAGTACCGCATTTTTTATTACATATTCCTTAACTTCTTTATCTAACTCAATAATGTTTTCTAGGGTTAATTCTTTATTTGCCTGAGTTTTAAATACTTCCATGCATCTTTCTATTATGTCAGCTATTTGTAAAAATTTTATCTTTCTATCTAAAAACAACTCTACCGCTGCTTCATTTGCTCCATTTAAAATAGTTGGCATAAGTCTACCTGCTTTTCCAGCTTTAAACGCTAAATTTAAAGCCTTAAAAGTATCTATATCAGGTTTTTCAAATGTTAATTGAGATATTTCATAAAAATCTATTGTATCTGCAATACGCTTTTCCCTATTTTCGTAAAGTAGAGCATATTGTATTGGTAATCTCATATCCTGTGCTCCAAGTTGTGCAACTATACTTCCATCATTATATTCTACCATCGAATGCACAATACTTTGTGGATGAACTACGACCTGTATATTATCATAATCACAGTTAAAAAGCCAATGTGCTTCTATCACTTCAAGTCCTTTATTCATAAGTGTCGCAGAATCTATGGAAATTTTTCTCCCCATATTCCATTTTGGATGTTTCAGTGCATCTTCCACCTTTATATCTTCAAGACTTTCTAAAGTTCTTCCTCTAAAAGGTCCTCCTGAAGCAGTTAAAATTATTTTTCTCAAAGTATTTATATCATTCCCCCTTAAGCATTGAAATATAGCACTGTGTTCCGAATCGACTGGAAATATTTTTACATTGTTCTCTTTGGCAGCTTTCATCACAATTTCGCCTGCTACAACCAAAGTTTCCTTATTGGCAAGAGCAATGTCTTTTTTTGCCTCTATAGCTTTCATAGTTGGCTCTAATCCTATCATTCCAACTACAGAAGTTACTACCATATCAATTTCATTTAAAGATGCTATCTTATCAAGTCCTTCTATCCCTTCCAATACTTTAATCTTTTTATTATGCTCTTCACAATACTTTTTTATTTCGTGAGCACTTACAGCATCCATCATACCTACATAAGAAGGTTTGAACTCTTCAATTATCTCAATAACTTTTTTTACAGATGTGTTCGCCGTTACTCCTATAAGCTTTAGTTCTCCATTTGATTTTCTTATTACATCTAAGGTCTGAGATCCTATCGAACCTGTAGCCCCTAGTATAGAAATGTTTTTCATTCTTTTTCCTCCTAAAAGCAAATCTTAATCAGTACTGCTCAAGGTTTAATTCGAAGATTAAAAGTCTCTTAATTAACTTTAAATAAATTATTTAAATCAAACTAAAATTCCTTATTCTTCATAATCACTCAGTACTATAAATTATTTCTTTTGCTAGAATGCTATACATTGGGCCAATTAATATACCTAAAACACCAAATATTTTTACTCCTATGTATATAGATAACAATATAACAAGAGGATGCATATCTAATTTGTCGCCTAAAAATTTAGCCTCTAGTATTTCCCTAATAACTTGCACTAGTATATATAGACATATAAGACCAAATGCAGTAAGGAAATTCTTCATTATAATATTGTATATTATAATCGGAATAAATACAATTATAGTTCCAACATATGGCAAAATATCCAATATTCCACACACTATACCAAGGGCAAAAAAATTCGATACTCCAAGTATACAAAATCCCATTATTATCTCCATAGTTGAAATTATAACTAAGATTCCTTCTATCCCAATCATTTGAGTAAAATTTTCTTTTTGATCTCTAAATTTCATCATCATTTCCTTTGGAAGCAACATAGAAATTAGTTCTAAAATTTTTGACTTATCAATCAATATAAAGAAAGCACATATGTTTCCTATAAAGTAAGCTAAAACACTATCTCCAGTATTTACTGCTCCCTTCCTTATATTCTGATCATTAATTATGGATATTACGCTCTTTCCAATTTCCAAATTATTAAAATTTACATTTAGCGCAACTGAAATATCTTGAATAAATTTCTCTATCCATTCTAAATTTGTTAAGTATAATTTTTTTATTATATAAAAAATTTCACTTCCCAAATATATTGTCACAAGTATTATAATAATATTGACAGTAACAATACTTAAAGCCCCCGCAATTTTACTTGGCATTTTAGCCTTAATCATGATTTTGTATATAGGAGCGCATACTATAATTATTATAATCATGGATAAAAACGGCTTAAAATAGTATTTTATAAAAAAGGTTCCTATTAATACAAATACGAAAGACAATAAAAGTGAGAAAAGTTTCTTATAAGTTTTAAAAATATTCTTCACCTCACTAACTTAATAATTATTAATATTTGTATATTATATGCCAATCATCTCTTGTTAAAAACTTCATAACTTAACTTATATAAAAAAAAATTAAGCCTTATATAAGTTATACTATATAACGCTTAATTTCTCTCTAATTTTTAAATTCTTATTATAAAAGTTAAGTAATAAAACACTGCTGCTGCTGCAAAAATTATACTATCAAATCTATCTAGAACTCCTCCATGACCAGGAATTAGATTACTATAATCTTTTACTCCTACATATCTTTTTATTGATGATGCAACCAAATCTCCCAATTGTCCAAATAATCCGCATAAAATACCGATAATGAAATAATTATATATCGGCATAATATTAACATATCTTTGCACTACTATTCCAAATATACCTGTAAAAACAGTTGCTCCTACAAGTCCTCCTATTGAACCTTCTATGGTTTTCTTAGGTGACACTTTAGGCGAAAGCTTGTGCTTTCCAAAGAGCTTTCCGCTATAAAAAGCGGCTGTATCTGAAAGCCATGACCCTATAAATATAATCCAAACTAAAAATTCACCATGTGCTTTCACATTAACAAGATACACAAAACTAAATAAAATTCCACAATATATAAATCCAAGCAATGTTAGTGATGTGTCAATAAAAGTATATTTCAAATTTATAACCGGAAATATCAATAATATGAACGTTGCAGCAACAACAACATACATCATATTTTCGAAATTGTTATTCAAAAGATAATATATTATCAACAGGATATATCCCGCACTTCTCATTGGTTTTAAATCATTCTCTTTTAACGCATTGTAAAATTCCCATAAAGCCATTGCTGACAATGCGAATATAAAGCATTTAAGATAAATTCCTCCAAGAAATACAAATACTATAAATGGAGCAATCATAGCAGCACCCAAATATCTATTATTAGACTTCAAAATCTAACCACTCCTCTATTTAACTTTTCCAAAGCGCCTATCTCTATTTTGATAATCCGCTATAGCTTTTCTTAAATCTTTTTCTTTAAAATCAGGCCAATTAATATCAGAATACCAAAATTCTGAGTAAGCACATTGCCATAATAAAAAGTTACTAAGCCTTTGTTCCCCTGATGGTCTAATAATTAAATCCGGGTCAGGTATCCCTTTTGTATATAAATACTTCTCTACTAAAGCTTCATTAATATCTTCTTCGTTTAATTTGCCATTCTTTATATCTGAATTAATAAGTTTTATAGCTCTGACAATTTCATTTCTACCACCATAATTTAGTGCAAAATTCAAATTTATTTTTGTATTATTTCGAGTGGTTTCTAAAGCTTCTTCTAATGCATTCTGGCATTCCTTGGGTAATTTCGAAGTATCTCCTAAAACATTCATTCTAACTCCATTCTCATGGCATTCTTTTAGTTCCCTTTTTAGATAAGTTACTAAAAGCTTCATTAGTGTTCCTACTTCATCTTTAGGTCTAGCCCAATTTTCAGTTGAAAAAGCATATAAAGTCAGATTTTTTATTCCAAGCCTTGTTGCTTCCTTTAAAATCCTTCTAATAGTCTCTACTCCTGCTCTATGTCCCATACTTCTAGGTAAATTCTGTTCTTTTGCCCATCGTCCATTTCCATCCATTATTATAGCTATATGATTTGGTATGTTATTCATATCCAAGTCAAAATCTTGATTAAATTCCTTTTTTGATTTAAATATATTTAACATCTTTCTCCCCCTAGTTTATTAGAAAAACTTGACCTACCCGCATATATTCTTTATATACATTATTAATACTAAACCTTTTTCATATGAAGTCAACAATAAAGTCTTTACTAATTATCCTCATTTAAACAAAATGTAATAATA
Source organism: Clostridium beijerinckii (assembly GCF_018223745.1). NCBI lineage: Bacteria > Bacillati > Bacillota > Clostridia > Eubacteriales > Clostridiaceae > Clostridium > Clostridium beijerinckii. The sequence continues at coordinate 1,441,779 of NZ_CP073653.1, read as the reverse complement.
TGTATTACTTTTCAACAATTTCACAAATATTTTATTCATACAGATATTGAATCTATATTTCACTTGCCCTGAGAAAAAGTTTACTTTACAACTTATCTTTTATTCAAAAACAAGTTAACTCTTGTAGGAGTTAACTAAATTAACCAATCTAAATAATATATTTAGATTTTTACTCTTCAGCTTGTTCAAAGAATAAATTATTCATATACTAAATTCTGAATTCTAAAATCTGCTTAAGGAAAAAACCTGCTTTTCTAGCAGGCTTTAAAATTTAAACCGATAAGACTTCTTTTTCTTTTGCAGCAATTATAGAATCTATTTCCTTTACAACTGCATCAGTCTTCTTTTGAACCTCATCTTCAGCTTTCTTTACTTGATCTTCTGATAAATCCTCATCCTTTTTCAAGGCTTTTATTTTATCATTAGCAGTTTTTCTTATTGATCTTATAGCTACTTTAGCTTCTTCTCCTGTTTTCTTAACATTTTTAACAAGAGTTTTTCTAGTTTCTTCTGTTAATTCTGGTATTACTAGTCTGATGATTGAACCATCACTTGAAGGATTTAATCCTAAATCTGATTTCAATATAGCTTTTTCTATCTCTTTCAATAGAGGCTTTTCCCACGGTGTTATCATAAGTACTCTTGGCTCTGGAGCTGAAACATTAGCTACTTGGCTAAGTGGGCACATGCTTCCATAATATTCAACATGAATTCTATCAAGCATCGTAGGGTTCGCTCTTCCTGCTTTCATTGTTGATAAATCTGATTTTAATACAGATATTGTTTTTTTCATTTTTTCTTCTGCATTTTGAATAATATCCTTAATCATGATTTTTCCTCCTATTTCTTTTTAAAGACATAAAAGAAATAATAGACCAAAGATGCAACGTATATTTCGCGTCACACAAGGAAATAAATTCTGCTCATAGCAGGGCTATTAGTAGAGTTTACTGATGAGCAGATAACCCAAATCTATGATTTGGTGTGAATCGCTTACTCAGCGAGCGCATGCGAGTCGAGCTTCCAACGACACAAAATAAACAAGCATACTGGCCTATTATTTTCTTGGTTGTGTTGCAACTAATGTACCTATATTTTCTCCATACATAGCTCTTCTAATATTTCCCGGCTCATCTAACCCAAATACAAGGATAGGAATTTCATTGTCCATACACAATGAAGTTGCTGTAGAGTCCATTACTTGTAATCCTTGTTCTAATACTTCTATATATGATAGTGTATCATATTTTTTTGCATCTGAATACTTATGAGGGTCTTTATCATAAACTCCATCAACCTTTTTAGCTAAAAGAATTACATCCGCTTCAATTTCAGCAGCTCTAAGCGCTGCAGTAGTATCTGTTGAAAAATATGGATTTCCTGTACCAGCAGCAAATATAACAACTCTTCCTTTTTCTAAGTGTCTCATTGCTCTTCTTCTTATGAATGGTTCTGCAATTTCCTTCATTTCTATAGCAGTTTGTACTCTTGTTTTAACTCCAACTTGTTCTAAAGAATCTTGTAGCGCTAATGCATTTATACAAGTTGCCATCATTCCCATGTAATCTGCAGTAGTTCTGTCCATGCCTTCTCCACTTCTACCTCTCCAAATGTTTCCGCCACCAACTACTGTTCCTACTTCAACGCCCATATCAATTAATTCTTTAATTTCAAGCGCAATTCTTTTTGCTACACTAAAATCAAGCCCAAATCCATTAACTCCTGCTAACGCTTCTCCTGAAAGCTTTAAAATTACTCTCTTGTATTTACAATCTGCCATTTATAATTACCTCCTGAATATTTTAGGGATCAATAAAACCTTTTTAATAAGTATATGTACTTTATTTCTTAAAAAAAGAGAACACAAAGTGTTCTCTTTAGGTTCCAACTATTTACCGATTTGTCTTGCAACTTCTTCAGCAAAGTCTACCTTTTCAACTTCGATTCCTTCTCCTCTTTCGTATCTTACGAATCTAGTTATCTTAACTGGAGAACCAACCTCTTTAGATTTCTCTTCTAAGAATTTATTGATTGTCTTATCAGAATCTTTTACCCATGGTTGTTCTAAAAGACAAACTTCTTTAAAGTACTTTTGAATTCTTCCCATTACCATTTTTTCAACGATATTTTCTGGTTTTCCTTCATTTAAAGCTTGAACTCTATAGATTTCTTTTTCTTTTTCCATAGATGTTGCATCAACATCATCTTTACCTAAGAATAATGGGTTTGCTGCTGCAATTTGCATACAAACTTCTTTTGCAACTTCATCTAAAACTTCTGAAGCCTTATCACAAGAAACTTCTACTAAAACTCCAATTCTTCCACCACCATGAATATAGCTACTAACTATTCCATTATCAATAGCGAATTTAGTAAATCTTCTTACTGACATGTTTTCACCAAGTTTTGCTATTAAAGCTTTTAAACTTTCTGCTACTGTTGCTTCTCCATCAAACTTTTCTTCAAGAAGTTCTTCTACTGTTTTAACTGAAGTTTCAGCTACCATTTTAGCTAACTTATCAGCAAAACCAACAAATTCTTCGTTTAATGCAACAAAGTCTGTTTCACAGTTGAATTCAAGAACTGTTCCTGTTTTCTTATCATCTGAAATATATGTCTTAACTATACCTTCAGCAGCAACTCTACCTGACTTCTTAGCTGCATCTGCAAGTCCTTTTTCTCTTAAGAATTCAACAGCCTTTTCAATACTTCCTTCTGTTTCAACTAGAGCTTTCTTACAATCCATCATTTTAGCTCCAGTCATTTCTCTTAGTTCTTTAACTAATTGTGCGCTTATATTTGCCATAAATTTAATTCCTCCTCTATATCGAAAGTAATCCTTAACACCTAATAAAAGGGCAGTTGGAGTGAACTCACTTACCCTTTTAAAGTTTATATAAACTACTCAGCTAATTGTTCGCCTTGTCTTCCTTCCATAATAGCATCAGCCATTTTAGCAGTTATTAATTTAACAGCTCTAATAGCATCGTCATTACCTGGGATTACGTAGTCAACTTCTTCTGGATCACAGTTAGTATCTACAATAGCAACAACTGGTATTCCTAAAATCTTAGCTTCTAAGATAGCATTTTTTTCTTTTCTTGGATCAACTATAAACATTGCTCCAACGTTTGATGCATCTAAGTTTCTGATACCACCAAGATTCTTTTCAAGTTTTTCCATTTCGCCTTTAAGCTTTATAACTTCTTTCTTAGGAAGAACGTCAAAAGTTCCATCTTCTTGCATTTTTTCAATTTGTTCTAATTTTCTTATTCTACCTCTGATAGTTGAGAAGTTTGTTAACATTCCACCTAACCATCTATTATTTACGAAATGCATGTTACTTCTGATAGCTTCTTCTTGTATTGCTTCTTGAGCTTGTTTCTTAGTTCCAACGAAAAGTATATCTTTTCCTTCTTCAGCTACTTGCTTAACGAAGTTATAAGCTTCTTCAGCTTTCTTAACTGTTTTTTGAAGGTCTATTATATAGATCCCGTTTCTTTCTGTGAAGATATATGGAGCCATTTTAGGATTCCATCTTCTTGTTTGGTGACCGAAGTGTACACCTGCTTCTAATAATTGTTTCATTGATATTACTGACATTTTGTTACCTCCTTGGTTTTTACCTCCACTATCTTCATCTTATAAATTTCCCTTAAAATAAGGGCACCAAATCTATAAATTGGATAGTGTGTGTATTTCTTACCTTAAGTAGTATATCATAAGGTATTTATGGTATCAACAAAAATTTTTCAATTTAACTTGCATAAATAAAAATATGCACATTATTTGTATTTAATAAAATTTTATTAATCATCTTAAAGTCTTCTCAAAATAGTTAAATCTTATACACAAATGGAATAAACTATATATTATTATTTGTATTATTGTGCTTCAAAATTTATTTTTTACTTTTCTTTAGAAGAAAATCTCTGAAGCTGTTAAGCAAGAGTTTTTTTACGCTTCTACCTTTTCGAACACATCTAAGAGAAATATAGTTGGAGAATACGATTTATTTTTCATTCTTTTAGATACTCCCTTAGTTAATTACCCGTCCCAAAAATTGTTCACAGATTTTACCGAATTATAAATTCCAAAAGAATAAAAAAATAGCTATAGACCATTACTTGTCTATAGCTATCTATTATTTAATCTTTTTTAACTCATCTATTAGCTTTTCATTTAATATTCTAATATAAGTACCTTTCATTCCAAGTGATCTTGATTCAATAACTCCTGCGCTTTCAAATTTTCTAAGTGCATTTACTATAACGCTTCTAGTTATACCAACTTTATCCGCTATCTTTGAAGCCACTAAAAGTCCTTCATTTCCATTTAACTCATCAAAAATATGTTCAACTGCTTCCAATTCTGAGTACGAAAGAGTTCCTATAGCTAACTGAACTACTGCTTTTTTTCTAGTATCTTCTGTTATTTCATCCTGCATAGCTCTAAGCATTTCCATACCTACAATCGTTGCACTATATTCTACTATAACTAAGTCCTCATCAGTAAATGGATTACCGAATCTAGCTAAAATTAATGTTCCTAGTCTTTCTCTACTTCCTATAATAGGAACTATTGTTGATAGCTTATCTACCTTCTTGCACTTACCAATCTCTTGAAATACACATCTGCCTTCATTAGGGAGATTAGATAATGTTTCATTAACTTCCAACAATGTCTTATTATAATCTTCTGGAAATTTTTTATCCTCTATTACTTTTTTCTTCATGGCTTCACATTCAAAATCTTTACCAAAAGTATATCCAAGTACTTTCCCTTTTTTGCTTATTATGTACACATTACATTCAAGAACTTCACTTAATAATGTACATATATCTTGAAACGCTACAGGTTCTGTACCAGATTTCTGCAGAATCTTATTTAACATTCTAGTTTTAGTTAATAATGATGACATATTATAATCCTCCTTGGCAGCTGTATAACAATATTATTTAGCAAAAGAATATTATTGTTAGAAAATTCTTAATTTATTGAATTTTTTTACAAGTTGCTACCAAGACTAGTTTATCATATAAAATCTTGCTTTTCAACACTCTTTTTATTAGATTCGACAAAATAATATCACTTATTTACTTATAAAGCTGTTTTCTTCGTATTTATTTCTACTCTTCTTTTGAGTTATCTTTTTTTACTTCTTCTTTATAATTACACTCACTATTTGAGCATTGTATATAGTTTCCTTTTGTTTTCGAATACTTTGCTACCATATAGGAATTACAATTAGGACATTTTTCTTTTACTGGTTCATACCAACTTACAAATTTACATTCAGGGTAACCTAAACATCCAAAGAATTTCTTTCCCTTTTTGCTCTTCTTAGCTACAATTGGTTTTCCACATTCAGGACATGGAACATCTAATTCCTCAACTATAGGTTTAGCATTCTTACACTCCGGATATCCAGGACATGCCAAAAATTCTCCAAACCTTCCTCTTTTAATAACCATCATACGACCGCATTTTTCACATTTTACATCGCTGACCTTATCTTCAATTACTACTTTAGATATTTCTTTTTCAGCCTTTTCAATAGCAACTTTTAGTGGACTAAAAAATTCCTCTACTATTTGAGTCCAATTCTCAGATCCTTCTTCTACATCATCAAGCTTTCTCTCCATATCTGCCGTAAAATCAACATCAACTATTTGCCTAAAATATTCACTTACAATATTATTTACTATTTCACCAAGTTCAGTTGGAATTAGATTCTTCTTTTCACGAATAACATAATTCCTTCCTAGAAGAGTTGAAATTGTTGGAACATAAGTACTAGGTCTGCCTATACCTTTTTCTTCTAATAATTTAACAAAAGATGCTTCAGTATACCTTGGCTGTGGTTGTGTAAAATGTTGTGTTCCATTTAGTGATTCCACTTTTAACTCTTCATTTTCCTTAAGCTCTGGTAATATTACAGAATTCTCATCTTCTTCATTTGAGTATTCATATATTTTCATAAAACCATCAAAAGAGATTACTGAACCAGATGCTTTAAATTTATAGTCTCCATTTTCTATATCTATTGAGTGTGTATTTAATTCGCATGACGCCATTTGACTTGCAACAAATCTATTCCATATTAGAGAATACAATTTATATTGCTCTGGATTTAAATTTTCTTTAGCAATTTCAGGTGTAATCTCTACATAAGTAGGTCTTATCGCTTCATGAGCATCCTGAATATTTTTCTTACCTTTATATACTCTAGGAGCACCTGGAAGATACTCTTTTCCATAAGTACCTTCTATAAATTCTTTTGCGCTTTCTTGAGCCTCTTCTGAAATTCTTACCGAATCAGTTCTCATGTATGTTATCAATCCGACTGTACCATAATTTTTAACTTCAACACCTTCATAAAGAACTTGCGCAATCGACATGGTTCTTTTTGTCATGAAATTTAATTTTCTATTTGCATCCTGTTGAAGAGTACTTGTTGTAAAAGGTGGAAGCGGATTTCTATTTTTCTTACCTTTTTTTATACTTTTTACTACAAAGTTTCCCTTATTAAGCTCTTTTATAATTCCATTTGATGTTTCTTCATTTCCAATCTCAATCTTCTTTCCTTTATATGTTGATAGCCTAACTGGAAATTTCTTTTTTTCTTTTTTAAGTGTACAGTCTATTGACCAATATTCCTTTGGTATAAATTCATTTATTTCCTTTTCTCTGTCACAAATCAATTTTAAAGCAGCTGATTGTACTCTTCCTGCACTAAGTCCCCACTTTACATTTTTCCATAAAATCGGACTTATTTCATAACCAACAAGTCTATCTAATATTCTTCTTGCTTGTTGGGCATCAACTAAATCCAAGTCTATTTTTCTAGCTTGTTTTATAGAGGCTTTTACAGCTGTCTTTGTAACCTCATTAAATACAATTCTGCATGTTTCATCCTCTGAAATTTTTAATATATTGGCTAAATGCCACGAAATCGCTTCACCTTCTCTATCGGGGTCAGTTGCGAGATAAACCTTTTCTGCTTTTTTTGCAGCCTTTCTTAGTTTATCTATTAATTCTCCTTTTCCTCTAATAGTTATATACTTAGGAGTATAGTTATTTTCTATATCAACACCTAATGTACTCTTAGGTAAATCTCTTACGTGTCCCATTGATGCTTCTACAATATAATTCTTACCCAAATATTTGCCGATTGTTTTTGCTTTAGCCGGCGACTCAACAATTACAAGTTTTTGACCCATAGTATAACTCCATAAAATTTATGAAGTATTCACCCCCTACACATTTTTAAATTGTTTTCACATAGTAATTTCCCGGTAGACAAATAATTTCACTTTTTATCTGCATTTCAAATAATAATGCGTATAAAGCTCCTCTATCAACAGACGTATTTTTAAAAATATCATCTATGTGAATTGGTGAATCTGTAATTAACTCTAGTATTTCACTTTTCTCTGGTGTAAAATTCATTGGTTGAATTTCAATATGTTCTAAACTAAGTAAAACTCTTAAATCCTCTATATCAGTACATATACTAGCACCATCTCTAATCAGTTTGTTAGAGCCACTTGCTCCAGCATATAATATAGAGCCTGGAACAGCAATAACTTTTTTCTCCTGCTGCTGCGCAAGTCTAGCTGTTATTAAAGATCCGCTTTTTTCTGAAGCTTCTATAACTATTACGCCATCACTAAGACCACTAATTATTCTATTCCTTTTAGGAAAGTTTTCTCTTAATGGCGCTGTACCAAGTAAAAATTCTGAAATTACTACGCCTTTTTCTGCTATTTTAGAAAACAACATTTTATTTTCAGATGGATAAGTTCTATCTATTCCACATCCTAATACGCATATGTTATATCCATCATTCTCTAAAGCTGTTTTATGTGCAATTGAATCAATTCCTCTTGCACCTCCGCTTATAAGCGTTATATTATTAGTAATAAGCTCCTTTGTCAAGAGTTTTGTTACAGTTAGTCCATAATTTGAGCATTTTCTTGCCCCTACTACACCTATAGATTTATTATTTATAATGTCTATATTTCCAATATAAAAAAGGAAATAAGGGGGATTTAAAATCCCGCTCAATTTCTCTTTATATAAAGGATTAGAGTATGTTATATATCCTATATTTTTTTTATATAATGTTTCTTCTAATTTTAAAACTTCATAGTATAAATCATCTTTTTGAAAATTTTTTAATTTTTTAGATATTGTTTCATTTTCTTTTAATATCTCCTCAAAATTATTATATACATTTTCTGCTGTTTTATATTTATTTATTAATTTTATTTTTTGAAAACTTGTTATATCAATAAGTATTAACCACAATTCATAATTCATTTATACATGTTCCCTTCTAAACCTATATAATTTCTCCATTAATATTTTTCCTATAACTAAAAGCTTCTAGAATATGAAACTCTAAAATATCCTTTTGATTGTCTATATCTGCTATAGTTCTTGCCAATTTTATTACTTTTCCATACCCTCTTAATGATACACTTGATGTGTTATAATATTTTTTTAGAAGCTCTGAACATTTCTTACTAACCCTGCAAATTTCAAAGATATCCTTTCCTTTTATATCTGAATTATATTTATAAACTGTATTCTTAAATCTTAGTTTTTGTATTTCTCTAGCTCTAAGTACATTTTCTTTCATAGCTTTCGAATCGTATGAATCTTTCTTGTTTTCTATTTCATCATAATTGAGTCTAGGTACGTAATTTAATATATCAATCCTATCTAGCAAAGCACTTGAAAATTTCTTAGAATATTTAGTAATTTTAGTATTCAAATAATATTTGCTATCATTAAAATCTTTATCCTCATTGTTTTCTACTGGATTAAACGCTCCAATTAGTAAAAAATCAGCAGGCATTTGATAACTTCCACTAAGCCTATTAATATTCACATTTTTTTCTTCAAGAGGTTCTCTTAGAGATTCAAGAACATCCTTCTTAAACTCCAAAATTTCATCTAAAAATAGCACCCCATTATGTGCAAGAGTTATTTCCCCTGGCCTTATTTCTTTTCCTCCACCAATTAATGCTATTCTTGTAGTTGTATGATGTGGCGCTCTAAAAGGTCTGTTAAGACGAGAAATCCTTGTCATAAGACCACATGCACTATATATTTTGGCAATCTCTATTAATTCCTCTTGAGATAAAGATGGTAAAATTGAAATTAATGCTTTAGCAAGCATTGTTTTACCACATCCTGGCTCTCCATAAAGAATTATATTGTGTTTTCCAGCTGCCGCAATCTCTAATGCTCTTTTAGAAGAATACTGTCCTATAATATCTCCGTAATCTGGCGAATCTAATATTTCTTCATCTTTCCCATCTTCATCCATCTCATAAGGAAGCATATCTTCATATGTAATGTGCGAGACTACTTCTTTTAAACTTTTTAATGGGTAATATTCAACATTCTTAAAATAATAACTTTCTTCTAAGTTTTCATAAGGAAAGATAAATTTTCTAATTTCCTTCCTTGCTCCTTCAATTATTATAGGTATAGTACCTTTTACCCCTTTAAGCTCACCAAATAGAGATAATTCTCCGAATATAATATAATCCTCTAAATTCTTTCTGCAAATCTGATTTGATTCCATTAGTATACCAATCGCGATTGGTAAATCTAAAAGAGATCCAATTTTTCTCACATCCGCCGGAGCCAGATTAATAGTAATTCTACCTAATGGAAATTCAAATCCACAGTTTAATATTGCGGCTCTAACTCTTTCTTTTGCTTCTTTTACTGAAGTGTCTGGAAGGCCCACAATATTAAATACCGGTAAGCCTTTAGATATATCTACCTCTACTTTTATCAAAAAACCTTCTAATCCATTGTGCGTTGCACTAATTATTTTTACTGCCATATAAATCACCTACTAAAAATTATAGACATACATTCAAATATTAATTCCATAAAAATACATTTGTTATATTTATTTTTTAATTGTTAATAATTCAAAGATATAATAGCAATACAGTTAATAATTTTTAATATGTTTCAGTAAATAAAATTGGAAGTGATATAGTGAAAAAAATAAATAAAGATATAGGTAATTTCAGCGAAGATTTAGCGAAGAAATATTTAGAAAAGAATGATTATAGTATTTTAGATTGTAATTTCAAAAACTTTTTAGGCGAAATTGATATTATATGCAAAAAGAATAATTTACTAATTATTGTGGAAGTTAAGAGTAGATATAATAATAATTATGGATCGCCAAGAGAATCTGTTAATTTTTCAAAACAAAGATCTATAATAAAAGTGGCTAATTCTTATATTAATTATAAAAGATTACCTAATATTAATGTTAGATTTGATGTCATTGAAGTTTATCTAAATTTAGAAAGTACAAATTTTAAAATAAACCATATAAAAGATGCCTTTAGACTCAACTAATTACTTAACTCACTTGAGTTTTTCTAGCCCTTTTTGTATCCCCTTAATGTATGATTATTGCTACAGCATATAAAATAAAAAAGTCTATAAGAATATTATTTATTTTAATATTCTTATAGACTTCAAATCAACTTCTTTATCTTAAACACATAAATACCATTCATATAAATTTCATTTGACCAAAACTTAATTACAATAATTTTGTTAAAAAGCTATTTCTATGAATGTCGCTTTTTCCGTATTTTTTTAGACCTTCTATATGTTTTGATGTGCCATATCCGACATTATTTTCAAAGTCATAATGTGGATATTTCTTAGCATACTCTTTCATAAGTCTATCTCTATACACTTTTGCCACAATTGATGCCGCAGCAATACTAGCACTTTTTGTATCACCCTTTATGACAGATTTATTCTCTATACCAATGTTCTTAATTAAATAGCCATCAGATAATACTAAATCAGGTTTTATGCTAAGTGCATTACAACTTTCTAAAAACACTTTATTATTTGCAAAAGCTATTCCTTTTTCATCAATTTCTTTATTAGAAGAAACTGCTATTTGATAACTTAATGCCTTTTTTTTTATAATTTCAGAAAGTTCTTCCCTTTTATGCTCTTTTACTTTTTTTGAATCATTTATATATAAGATTAAATCTTTTTCTAAAACATTTAAATCAAGAATAACACTACAAGCTACGATAGGACCTGCAAGAGGTCCTCTACCAACTTCATCTACACCAGCTATATATCGATAACTTCCAAATGATTTATCAAACTCATACATTGTTTTGACTCTTTTAACTTCATTTAAATATGATTCTAAATCTTTCTCAATCTTTTTCTTAAGTGATAATACATTTTTCCTTTTATCTTCTTCTAGCCAGTTTATAACTTTTGTATGTTCACCATTTCTATATAAATCAACTATAGATAACTTATGTATTTCTTCCTTAATTTCCGCAAATGATAGCGATCTTATATCTTCATTAAACTGTATCATTTTCTTCTATTGGGCGCTCCAATGTGATATTGCCCATTTTTCCTCCCCTGAATTCGTCAAGTAGTATAACAGCTATTCTATTATAGTCAATTTGTCCTCCAGAAATTAAAGCACCTCTTTTTTTGCCTATAGCATCTAGTGTATCTAATGGATTTTCAAAAACTTCTTTAAGTTTATATCTTTCTTTTAATTTCTCTTCATAATTAGTTTGTAATTTTTCAACAAGTTTCAAAGCTAATTCTTCTATATCCATTATTTCATCTTTTATAGCACCAGTAAAAGCTAAATTCAAAGCTGTTTCATCATCTTCAAATCTAGGCCATAACACTCCTGGGGTATCTAGCATCTCAATCCCAATTCCTGTTTTAATCCATTGTTTGCTCTTAGTAACTCCTGGCCTATCACCTGTTTTAGCTATATTATTTCTCGCCATTTTATTGATAAATGTAGATTTTCCTACATTAGGTATTCCAACAACCATTACTCTCATTGTTATATTAACCATACCTTTTGCCTTTAATCTATCATGCTTTTCCTTCAATAATGTTAGTAGTGTAGGCTTTATATTCTTAAGTCCATCACCTTTTAAACAATTAACCTCTAATACTTTAACATCATCTTTGGTTAAATAATTTATCCACTCTTTTGTAACTTTGCCATCGGTTAAATCACTCTTATTTAAAAGTATAATTCTTGGTTTTCCCTCTAACAATTTTTCAATATCAGGATTTGCAGAACTCCTTGGAATTCTAGCATCTCTTATTTCAATTACAGCATCTACTAATTTCAAGTTTTCTTTAATTTCTCTTTGGGTTTTTTTCATATGTCCCGGAAACCAATTAATTGCCATATGAATTCCTCCTTAAATTTATTTTTCAGTTCACAATGCACATTTCACGCCATTTAAGGCACCCTGTAGCAAATTATAATAAAATCACTTAGACTTTTATTATCAGAAAATTCCTTGAATTTTCCATCCTTAATTGTACACTGTACATTAATCACATATTGATATTAATTTTCTCATATAATAAAAAAAAGGACTGAAACAGTCCCCTTTTCAAATACTATCTAGTTAATAATTCTTTAACTTTAGCAGACTTACCAACTCTATCTCTTAAGTAGTAAAGTTTAGCTCTTCTAACTTTACCTTTTCTAGCGATTTCAATTTTGTCGATGATTGGTGCATTCATTGGGAATGTTCTTTCAACTCCAGTTCCGTAAGCAACTCTTCTTACAGTGAAAGTTTCTCTTAAACCACCATTTTGTTTTTTGATAACAGTACCTTCGAACATTTGAATTCTTTCTTTGTTACCTTCTTGAATCTTAACGTATACCTTTATAGTATCCCCGATAGCAAATTTAGGTAAGTCAGTTCTGATTTGTTCAGCTTCTATAGCTCTTATTATTTCGTTCATTGTGCATTCCCTCCTTAACGATAATTTGACGTTCTTAACACATATGTATGACAGCGGAACGCCCGTACTAGCACAAATTTAATATTATCACATAATTTTTTATATTTCAACAAAAATTATTTATTATTTTTATTTTTTAATATTTTAATATCTTCTTTGGTTAATGTAATTTTCTTATATAAATCGGGTCTAATCTTCTTTGTTACCTCAAGAGACTTAAGTCTTCTCCATTTTCTTATATTTTCATGATGCCCAGATAGCAGAATTTCAGGCACTTTATCTCCTTCAAACTCTTCTGGTCTAGTATATTGCGGATATTCTAAAAGTCCATTATAAAACGACTCTTCCATAAAGCTCTCTTCTTTTCCCAAAACACCTGGAATTAATCTTAATATACAATCAATGACCGGAATTGCAGCCATCTCTCCACCAGTCAACACAAAATCTCCAAGTGAAATCTCCATATCTATATGCTTATAAACTCTTTCATCTATTCCTTCATAATGTCCACATAAAAATATAAGCCCTTCTTCCTTAGAAAGCTCTTTAGCAATCTCTTGGTTAAAGGTTTTTCCTCTCGGCCCTAAGAAAACAACCTTCCCTTTATTACTTAACTTTGCATCCCTTATAGTATCAACTATGGGCTGAGGCGCCATAACCATTCCAGCACCGCCACCATAAGGATAATCATCAACTTTTTTATGTTTGTTTAATGTATAATCTCTTATGTTTAGCGTTTCTAAATCCACTATGTTATTTTCTCTTGCTCTTCCTATTATACTATGATCGAAAATAGAAAACATTTCTGGAAATAACGTTAATATGCTAATCTTCATCTTGCCATTCACCTACTGGCTTAATAATGATTTTTTTCAATTTTATATCTATATCTAGAACTATATCTCTAAGAACTGGTATTAATAGTTCCTTAGGTTCCTTAATCCAATATACATCATTGTTAGGAGTGCTTATTACATCGAAAATTCTTCCAATTTCTTTTTCATTAATATCATATATAGTACATTCTTTTAAATCAGAAACATAATATGTGTCAGGTGGAAGTTCTGGCTCATTTTCGCGTGGTATTTCAATATATTTTTGTTTATAAGTTTCAGCATCATTCATAGAGTCTATACCTTCAATTTTTAGTATCACTCTATCTTTTTGAAATTTAACTCCTAATATTTTCTTTTCCTCTCCACCTACTAAAACAGTTTCTAGACGTTTAAATTTATTCACATCTTCTGTTAGAGGATAGACTTTAACTTCGCCTTTAATTCCATGTGTATTTATAATCTGACCAATTTTAAATAAATTTCCCACTCTTTTCACCTCATTTTAAGCATAAGAAGAATAATGGCATAAAATAACTTAGAGACGCGTATGACGAAAAATAGACCAGCATACTGACTTGTTGTTATTTTTAATAGTATCTTATACTGAAATCCATTATTTTTTTGATTATGCCCTATATAAATTATTATATACTTTTTTCTTTGAACTCATTGTTAAAGATATTAAATTGCCTATATGATCTTAGTTTCACTTAACAAGTTCCGAATTGTTAATCGCACTCTTCTCATATACGTGTGCTTTTTCATATACGAATTAATCTTAATTGTGCTGACGCGCATTTTTATAGACAAAATGTTCGCGGTTGCGCTAACGCATCTTTTTTACAGTTAAATTATCTTAGTTGCGTTTACACACTTTTTTTATAAGAGAAATGTTCTCAATTGCGCTTACGCGCATCTTTTACAGCAAATGATCTTGGTTGCGCTAACGCGCTTTTTTTATAGGCGAAATGTTCTCAATTGCGCTTACGCGCTTTTTTCTAATGTGTATATTTAAAAAGAGTTAGGTTTCCCTAACTCTCAATTTTTAGATGATTTCTACTATAACTCGTTTATTCTGTTTAACTGCTGCAGCTTTTATAACTGTTCTTATAGCTTTCGCAATTCTTCCTTGCTTACCTATAATCTTACCCATATCTTCTGGTGCAACTTTTAATTCAAGTATTATGGATTGTTCTCCATCTACCTCATTAACAGTAACTGCATCTGGGTTATCAACAAGGGATTTAGCCATAAATTCAACTAATTCCTTCATAAACGCCTACAATTAGTATGTACTAACTGCAGAATTCACCTCCAAAAATTACTTAGTAAGACCTGCATTATTGAAAAGTCTCTTAACTACTTCTGTTGGTTGTGCTCCATTAGATAACCATTCATTAGCTTTTTCTTCGTTGATTTTAACTTCAACTGGTTCAGTTAATGGATTATAGTATCCAATTTCATCGATGAACTTACCATCTCTTGGTGCTCTTGAATCTGCAACAATTATTCTATAGAAAGGAGCTTTCTTAGCACCCATTCTTCTTAATCTGATTTTTACTGCCATTTTAATTTCACCTCCTTTAAAGGATAATAAATATATATTTTAACTCTAATGCTTAGAAAGGTAACTTGCCAAATAGGCCGCCTTTCTTTGCCTGCTTCTGGAATGACTTCATTTGCTTCATGTTCTTTTTCATCATTTCATAGCCCTTCATGAGTTTGTTAACTTCTTGTATATTAGTACCTGATCCTTTAGCTATTCTGCTTTTTCTTGATGGCGATTTTAGTATAAGACTTGGATTTCTTCTTTCTTTTAATGTCATTGATTGAATAATCGCCTTAGTCTTATCAAGAGCCTCAGTCCCCTTATCAAAGTCAACTCCTTGAAGTTCCTTTGAATTTAAGCCAGGTATCATTTCCATAATCTTATTTAAAGGTCCAAGTTTTTTCATCTGTTCCATTGCCATTAGATAATCCTCAAAGTTAAATTCTTGATTTAACATTCTCTTACCTAAATCAGCTGCTTCCTTTTCATCAATGGCTTCCTGAGCTTTTTCAATAAGCGATAATACATCACCCATTCCTAAAATTCTTGATGCCATTCTATCAGGATGGAACACTTCAAAATCATTCATTTTTTCGCCAACACCGGCATATTTGATTGGCTTATCAATTATAGTCTTAATTGACAGTGCAGCTCCACCTCTAGTATCACCATCTAGTTTTGTTAAAATAACTCCACTTAAATCTAAATCATTATTAAAGTTTTCTGCAACATTAACAGCATCTTGACCTGTCATAGCATCAACAACTAATAATATTTCTGATGGGTTTACATTATCTTTTATATTTTTTAGTTCCTGCATTAATTCTTCATCAATGTGAAGTCTACCTGCAGTATCTATGATAACTACATTATTTCCATTATCTTTTGCATGAGTGATTGCATTCTTTGCAATTTCAACAGGGCTTACTTTATCTCCCATCGAAAATACTGGAATTTCGATTTGTTTTCCTACAACTTCTAATTGCTTTATAGCTGCTGGTCTATAAATATCGCAAGCTACTAATAATGGCTTTTTATTATTTTTTCTAAGGTTTAGCGCAAGTTTACCACACATAGTAGTTTTACCTGCTCCTTGTAATCCAACTAACATTATAACTGTAAGTCCTGAACTACTATAATTAAGTTTACTTTCAGTTCCACCCATAAGATTAGTAAGTTCTTCATTAACTATCTTTATTACATGTTGTCCTGGTGTTAGACTTTCAAGAACTTCACTTCCAACACATTTAGAACTAACAGAAGAAATAAATTGTTTAACAACTTTATAGTTAACATCTGCTTCTAGTAAGGCAAGCTTTACTTCTCTCATGGCTTCTTTTATATCTTTTTCAGTCAACTTTCCTTTACCTTTTAATTTTCTAAAAGTCTCCTGTAATTTTTCACCTAATCCTTCGAAAGCCATGTTTACTCCTCCTTATAAATTTTCTAGCTTTTCTTTATATTTTATAATATCCTCATCATCAATGGAATATTTATTTTTTAAGTGTTCTAAAAAATTCATAATTTCCTTTTTTCTATTTATACTCTTTTGAAGTAAGTTAAGTTTACGTTCATAGGAGAGAAGTTGTTTATAACATCTTTTGATTAAATCATGAATAGCCTGACGACTCGTTTGATTAAGCTCAGCTATTTCAGCTAACGATAAATCATCATTATAATACCACTGCATAATTTCACTTTGCTTTTCTGTTAATAACGGACCATAAAAATCCATAAGTAACGAAATCTCAACTCTATCTTCCATTTAATCACCTTACCCACAAAAGAGATTTTAACAGGATTATTTCAAAGTGTCAAGTATTTTTACTTAACACTTTTATTTTTTATCCCTGGGCTCTATATATCAAATTTCTTAATGCAATTAATGACTTTTAAATTATATACGTTGCAAAAATAATTCTTCATCATAATTTTAACCTGAATTATTCATAGATATAGTTAATAACATAAGAAAGTTAGTTTTTCATGCTATTAGCTATTTCTTTTCTTAATTTTTAATTATTTTTCTAAATATACGTACAGCTTCGCTACGGACTTTAGGTTTTAACCATATCTTACATATTAAATTGTAATCTGAATCAATTTAATAACGGCAGTGAATTGATATTTTTTAAAATATGCCAAAACTCATTTTGATAAGCACATGAACTACAGAGTTTGAATTTTAAGTATCTACTACTCTTTACAAGTTTACCAGCTACTTTAATTATTTTCATTCGTATTGTTTCTATTCTTAGAGATTTCATTGAATTTGTAAAACATAATCTTCTAATCCAATTGTTTAAATTGTATGCTAAAACCATCTCTTGAAGCTTATTAGCATTTGCGATAAAAGATGAACTACTCATTTTATCGAAAGCGAAGCCGTTTTTGCCTTCTTTAATAAAATTCTCCATTGTTCCTCTATTACAATAAAATTTTATTACAGCTTCTGGATGGCTGGTCATGTTAGTCACAACAAAAGTATAATCTATACACATTTGACCTTCTTTCTTTTCTAATTTCACAACAACTCTACGTTCTTTAGTCCATTTCTTTGCTTTATATACAAATTCACCATATATAGTATAATGGTCATAGATATTTCTTTTGCATAATATCTCCATTCTTGTAGTAAATTCTTCAGAATACTTATACAATGTTGCATTTGCTTTTAATCTTATTGCATATTTAGCATCATGTTCTTCTGCAATTTCATAAAGTCCATAGGTATAGCAAAACCGCTATCGCCACGAATGTATAGGTCTGTACAAATATATTTATTTGAATACCTTTTTAATAATGGACCAATAAAAGCCACTGTTTTTCTTGATGTATAAACATTTCCAGAACGCAACTCTGCCTTTAATAAATCACCTGTTAGTCCATCAAAAACTAATAGTGGATGATATCCATTTGCTGAATAATGTGAATTGTATGCTGAACCATATTGATTACCATAAGTTTCAAAATTAGTAGAATCAATATCCAAAATTATTTGATTTGGCATATCAATTGAGTATACTTTATCCAAAACCAACTCATTTATTTTATTAAATTGTCTTAAGTTTTCTTTATCGAGATTGTTATTAAAACGTGAAATTGTAGGCTGTGAAGCTAGTGCATTTTTATCTAAAATTGTAGTAAGCGCTGGATCATATCTTAATTCATCTGAATTATCGTCGGTTGTATAGCCAGCTATTCTTTGATAAACTTTTTGTAGTAATATCTCTTCGTTTGTATGTTCTCTATGATTAATTCCATCATTAACATAAAAAACATCTTTTACAGTTCTTGAAAAACCTATTCTTTCATCAAATTCACTATATAAAATAAGACCAGAATCTGATGTTAAATTTCCACCATCAAAATTAATTTTTACATTTCTCTTGAAATTCAAAGATTTTTCTAATAAACTACCCATATAGACTCTCCTTTGTTAATTGTTTTTTTTCGCAAATTAACCATAACAAATTTGAGTCTATTTTTCTATATTTTTTCACTTAATAAGTGAAGTTTTGAATTTGTTAAGAACAGCTTAACGAGCCATGCAAAGCATGTTTCATATAATTTTATGAATAATTCAGGTTTTAAAAATATTACACGAATTTTAGCTATAATTATGAATTGTGAAATGTGCATTGTGAATCGCAATATATATATATTTATATTTTGTATATTCATAATCAAAAACCTTGAACCCCTGATGTTTCCAATAAATATTTACATATTTTCATATGTATATTTAAAAATATGAATCTTTGAAACTATTTTTATATAAATCTATGTACCTTTAAAAATGTGTTTATAGAAATATATTTTCATATAAATATTTAAACATAGTTTAATTTTTATATATTTTTCTAGAAATATTTTTAAGGCACATGAAAGAAATAATAGGCCAAACATACTGGCCTATTATTTCTTAGCTAACCCTATATTAATGCTTCAGCAAATCCTTCTGCATCAAATTTTTGAAGATCATCAATGCCTTCTCCAACTCCTATGTATCTAACAGGAATATTTAAGCCTTGCTTTATAGATAAAACAACACCACCTTTTGCTGTTCCATCTAATTTAGTTAATATTATTCCATCTATCGGACAAGCTTCCATGAACTGCTTTGCTTGAATAACAGCATTTTGACCTGTTGTTGCATCTAAAACTAGTAACGTTTCTTTTCTATAGCCTTGCAATTCCCTGTCAATTATTCTGTTTATCTTTTCAAGCTCATTCATTAAGTTCTTCTTATTATGAAGCCTTCCAGCCGTATCACATATTAATAGATCAACATTTCTAGCCTTTGACGCTTCTATTGCATCGAAAACAACCGCAGCCGGATCCGATCCTTCCTGATGTTTAACTATATCAACTTCGGCTCTAGAGCTCCACACTTCAAGCTGATCAATAGCAGCAGCTCTAAATGTATCAGCTGCAGCCAGTAATACTTTTTTTCCTTCTTGTTTATTCTTTGCTGCAAGTTTTCCTATAGATGTAGTTTTACCAACACCATTTACCCCAATTATAAGCATTACTTTCTTTTCTTTTTCGTCATCTTCATATGTACCTTCAAGTAATATATCTCTAATCACTTCCTTTAATGCCGGTTTTACTTCTTGAGGATCGTTTATTTTTTCTTTTCTGATTTTCCCCCTTAATCTTTCTATAATATCTACTGTTGTGTCCATACCGATATCAGACATGATTAATATTTCTTCTAATTCCTCATATAAATCCTCATCTATAGTTACTGCCAAATTTAAGGCCTCATTTATCTTATCGGTCAATCCATCTCTTGTCTTTGCTAATCCCTCTTTTAGTTTATTAAATAAATTTCCAAACAAATTCATTTCCTCCTAATTAAAATTTTCTGCTCAAGTGAAACTTGATTTAAGATAAGTCATCTCATCTTAAATCTTAGTCTAACTAATCCAGAAGCTTGCAGCCGTTACCTCTTACTAAAAGTAGGAGGTTTACGGATGCTAGCTATCGGAAAAGTCTACTGAAACTACCTTTGATACACCTTTTTCTTCCATTGTTACTCCATATATAATATCACTTACCTCCATAGTTCCCTTTCTATGAGTTATAATTATAAATTGAGTATTTTTAGAAAACATTTTTAGGAACTCTGCATACCTATATACATTTGCATCATCTAAAGCCGCTTCTATTTCATCCAATATACAGAAAGGCGTTGGTTTCATCTTTAAAATTGCAAAAAGTAAGGCTATTGCAGATAGAACCTTCTCTCCACCAGACATCAGATTAATATTTTGAAGTTTTTTTCCTGGCGGCTCTACATTTATGTCAATATTGGCTGTAAGCTCATCACCTTCACCTAAAATAAGCTCAGCGCTTCCACCTTTAAACAAATCTTTAAAAGTTTTATCAAAATTATAATTCAATATTTTGAAGTTTTCTTTAAATAAACTTTTCATTTCATTAGTCATTTCTTCAATAACGGCATTTAATTCCCTTTTGGCATTTTCTAAATCCTCTGCCTGAGTAGACATAAACTCATACTTTTCTTTAATTTCTTCGTACTCTTCTATTGCTGCTAAATTTACTACTCCAAGTTTTGTTATCTTTCCTTTAGTAACAAAAATTTCTTGTTTCAAAGCTTCCTCATCAACTACTGGCTCACATTTATCTAATGCCTCTGCATAAGTTAATTCTAACTCTTCATTAAGTTTCTTATAAACATGCTCCCTATCATTTTCTTTCTTAGCTTTAATTACTTCTCGCTTATTAACTTCCATTTCTTTTAAGCTTACTTCATCCAAAATACCGCTTATTACATTATCTTTTTCTTTAAATTCTTGCTTTAACTTTTCTTTTAATATCTCATCATCTTTAAAGTTTACTTCTAAATTGCTGATATTAATATTATTTTCTTCAATATTCTTATTCTTAGCCTTTATATCTAAATTTAAACTTTCAATATTTTTTTTATTTTCCTCATTTTCATTATTTAAAATTTCATTTTTAATCTTTAAATCCTTAATTTCTTTTTCTATTCTTAAAAATTCATTCTTTTTATTTTCTATTGCCTCATCCAACTTAGCCTTACTGATTTTCATTTCTGTAAGCTTAGTATCGCTATCGTTAACTTCTTGAACTTTGATTTTCATTAACTGTTCCAGTTCTATACTTTTGCTCTTGTTAGCTGTATTTTCACTTTCAATCACCTGAACTTCAGATTCTTTAGCTCTAATCTTTTCTAATATAGCTTCTCTTTCGCCTGCTATTCTTTTTATTTCTTCTTTAGCAGTTTCTAGATTTCTCTTTAACTTATCCGTATCAGACTGTAACCCTTTAATCTCACTTTCCTTTTTTGTAAGTTCAATATTTTTCTCATGAACTTCATCCCTTTTATTCAGCATATCCTCATCTAGGTCTTGTATTTCTTTCTTGATATCTTGAACTAGTATTTTCAATTCCTCATATTTCTCTTTTTTATTGCTTATATCTAATACTAATTCTTCAATTTCTCTTTTTCTACCTAGAACATTTGAATTTTTCCCCTTTATGCTACCACCTGTTAACGCCCCCCCTGGATTTATGATTTCTCCATCCAAAGTAACGATTCTATAATTATATTTTCCGATTCTTGCGATATTAAGAGCGCAGTCCATATCACTGCAGATTATTGTTCTTCCTAGAGAATAATCCATTATATTTTTATACTCTTTATCATAAGATATTATGTCACTTGCAATCCCAATATATCCATTAGCTTCAGTTATACTTCTATCTAGTTCTAACTTCTTTCCTTTTATAATATTTAAAGGTAAAAATGTCGCTCTTCCTAGACTATTTTTTTTCAAATATCCTATAAGAACTTTTGCTATTTCTTCATTTTTTGTTATAACATTTGAAATCGCAGCACCTAAAGCTATTTCTATAGCAACTTCATACTTTTTACCTACAGTGAAAATTTCACCTAAGACTTTAGTATCATTTGCAGCCGTAATTCTTTCCCTATGAATTGATTCCATTAAAGATTTTACTGACCTGTTATATCCCTCATAATGCTTTTCCAAGTTTTCTAACATTGATCTATTTGCATCAAGTTTTGTTAAAGTCCCACTTAATTCTCTAAGCTCATTTTCTTTTTTAGTTAAATTTGCTGATAGAGAACCTATTTTTTTCTTATGCTCTACTATTTGCATATTTAGCAATTTTATATTGTCTTTATTCTTTTCAATTTCATTGGTTAGGTCTTTATAAGTCGCTAAATTAATAACAATATTATTTTCTAGAAAAGATATAGACGAATTTAGGGTTTCTTTTTTCTCTTCTCTTAGCGAGAGATCTTTATTTAGCATAGTAATCTCATTCTTCATATCTGAGTTACTTCTTAAAAGTTCAAATTCACCTTCTCTTAGAGATTTTATTTCTTCATCTATACTTTTAAGTTCCTTAGAACTTTTTATATTGTTTTCTTCTAAATTTACTATATCTTCTTCTCTTAATCTTTGTTCCTTTAGTCTTTCACTCAATTCACTTTCTAATAATTTCTTGTTTTCATTAAGCTGATTTACCTTAACTAAAATATCATCCAGCTCATAATTATTCCTATTGATCTTTTCTTCAAAACTCTTAATTCTTTCTTTATAAAGTTCTATACTTTTTTCATCTTCACTAACAGTTTCTTTTAAGCTATAATATTTCTCTTTTTCTTCTAAATTCTTCTTTTCTAGCTTTTCTATTTTTATCTCTAGTTCTTTAAGTTGTGACTTATAACTAGATACTTCTTTACGCTTATCTTCAATTTCTTTAATTTTTAAATTCAAATCTTCATTGAACCCTTTTAATTCTTCTTCCATTTTGTCTATGGTATGTACTATAAGTGATACTTCTTTTTTCTTCAAATTATTAGATAAGTCAGTAAATTCTAATGCTTTCTCTCTTTCAATCCTTAGGGGTTCTATTCTCTCTTCGTAAGTTGACAGAATATCATTTATTCTAACTAAATTTTCATCTGTATTGCTTAACTTTTTCTCTGCTTCTTCTTTTCTATTTTTAAACTTTACAATACCTGCAGCTTCCTCTAAGAGATTTCTTCTATCTTCCGGCTTACCACTTAATATAGCTTCAATCTTACCTTGTCCAATTAGTGAGTAACCTTCCTTACCAATTCCTGTATCCATAAAAAGATTTATTACGTCTTTTAGCCTGCACTTTGAATTATTTATTAAATATTCCGATTCTCCTGATCTAAATATTCTTCTTGATACAACTACCTCGTTATATTCTGTCGCGAGCTTTTCATCACTATTATCAAGGGTTAGTGAAACCTGAGCAAGGCCCACTGGCTTTCTAAACTGCGTTCCTGCAAATATTACATCTTCCATTTTTCCGCCTCTTAGAACCTTAACGCTCTGTTCTCCCAGCACCCATCTTACCGCATCCGAAATATTACTCTTTCCACTTCCGTTAGGTCCTACAACAGCTGTAACGCCTTGTTTAAATTTTAATTCTGTTTTATCAGCAAAAGATTTAAATCCTCGTATTTCTAGAGATTTTAAAAACATGTGTCCTCTCCTTAAAAAGAAAATATACTAGGTAATAATGTTACAATAAAGATTACTACAATAAAAATAGTCATTGCAATTATCATTTTTTCTCTAGTCTTTTTTTTCATATCAAACAACTCCTTATTATAATTTAGTTTATAGTAAAGCTTATTAAATATCAATAATTCACACAAAAGAAAATACCAATTTAAACTTCATAAACATAATCAACATTTTAAAAGCGAGAGTCTCCTCTCGCTAATATGCTATATCTAACTTTCTATTTTTTAGACAAAGTTTTATATGACCTCTTTCAATATTATCATCTTGTTTTACATCAATAATTTTCCCATTATCTTTAAGCTTATTGAAATATGTTTTCTTATTAGCATAAAGCTTACTTAAATCCTTTGAGTTAATATACAGAACTCCATTTTTTTCTTCACCCATATTTTCTAAAATGATATCTGACAATAAACTGCCCTCAACCAATTCCCTAAACGATGGATGAAATGGACCTGCCACTATATCTTTTCCTTCATTTATACTTTCTGTCGGCTGAAGACCAATTCTTATTACGTTGATGTTATGCTTTTTATACATATCATACATAACCTTACTTACATTAACGGCCTCTTCAAGAGAATATGGAATGTACTCGTTATTAATATACATTCTTTCCATTGGAGTATCTTTTATAACTAACGACGGATATATTCTACAAATATCTGGATTCATCTTAATTGATTCTTTAGTCGTTTCTATATCTCTTTCAAAAGTATCTCCAGGTAGTCCAGGCATTATTTGATGTCCTAATATAAATTTATATTCTTTTATTAATTTAGATGCATCTATAACATCATGAACGCTATGTCCTCTGCCAGCTTTTTTTAACACTTCTTCATTTAGTGATTGAACTCCAAGTTCTATTATGTCAACTCCATACTCTTTAAGATATGTAAGTATATAATCATTGATGTAATCTGGTCTTGTAGAAAGTCTTATTTTATCTATAAGACCTTTTTCCTTAAACTCCTCAGCTACTTTTAGAAGTTCCCTTTGTTTTTCTTCCCTAATCCCTGTAAATGTACCACCAAAAAATGAAATTTCAATAGTTGCATTTTTATTCTTTATAGTTTCTAGATAATCATTTATTGTTGTAATTACAGAACTTGCCGTAACCTCTTCATCATCAACACCTGTTATTCTATCCTGATTACAGAATACGCAATTATGCGGACATCCTTCATGAGGTACAAATATCGGTATTATATAATAATTTTTACTCATGCTTACCTTCCAATATATCTAATGCCTGTTTAGCTGCATTTTGTTCTGCTTCTTTTTTACTATAGCCTGAACCTTCACCCATTAATTTTTTATCTATCACTACATTTGTAAAGAATTTTCTTCTGTGAGGTGGTCCTTCAAATTTTGTAAGCTCATATTGAATTACTACTTCTCCATCTTTTTGAAGAAGCTCTTGAAGCTTTGTCTTGAAATCTAATACAATTTCATTATTTATTGCTTTATTTATTATCTCTTCAAAATGAAGCAATATAAAATCTCTTACAAAACCAATGCCTTTGTCTAAATAAACAGCAGCAATGATTGCCTCAACAGCATCTGCTTGTATTGAAATCCTTTCTCTTCCGCCTGTAATTTCTTCACCTTTACTCATTCTAATATAAGATCCTAAGTTTATCTTTTTTGCAATTTCGTAAAGAGAATTTTCACAAACTATCAAACTTCTTATTTTTGTCAGCTCACCTTCTGTTTTATGTTTGTAATTATTAAAAAGGTATTCTGTAATACAAAGCTGCAATACTGAGTCTCCTAGAAATTCAAGCCTTTCATTATACTCCGCATCCTTGAATTGATTTCCAAAAGAGCTATGAGTAAGAGCTGTTTTTAGTAATGTGTGGTTATTAAAAAAAACCCCTAAATTTTCTTCTATTTCTTTAAGTGTATATCTATTCATGTATTCCACTCCTTGAAGTTTATTCTTCAACTTGCTAACTTATTGCTATATACTTCTCATAACAAATTCAAGAATAAACTATTAATTTGATATTTTAGTTACTATAATGATTTTTCTTCCTAAATTCCAACTAAAAACATCGTTATCATAGACAGTAACATTTGTACGCCAATATATTACTAAAGTACATTTCTCACTAAAATCTATTTTAAAATGATTTTAAATTTAGTTCTCACTTTGTAAAATATAAAATCCCGCAAGATGCGGGATTATTTTATTCTTCGTGATGAGCTTTTACGTAATTGACAACATCTCCAACTGTTTTGAAGTTTTCAACGTCTTCGTCAGGTATTTCCATATCTAGTTCATCTTCTAGAGCCATTATAAGCTCAACTATATCTAATGAGTCCGCATTTAAATCTTCAATAAATGATGCTTCCATAACAACGCTTTCTACATCGATACTTAATTTATCAGCAATAATTGCTTGGATCTTTTCAAACATTTGTTTCACCTCCCAAGTTCTACATTTAGATAATATTATATATTGTTTAAATCGTCAATATTAGTTTCAATATATTTTAACTAATTTTCCGAAGAAAATTCATTTCTTATATCTTTTAATACATTATTATCATAGAAAATTTTAGTTTGTTTAATGGAATTCTTAAACGCTCTTGCATCAGAACTGCCATGAGCTTTTATACAAATTCCATCAACCCCCAAGAACGGAGCTCCACCATATTCCTTATAATCAAACTTTTTCATTATATTTTTTAGCACAGGTTTTAGCAGAACCACCCCTATTTTAGATATAATCGACGATTTAAGCACCTCATCTTTAATTATACCTAATATACTCGAAGCCGATCCTTCATACATCTTTAAAGCTGTATTCCCCACAAAACCATCACTTACTAAAATATTAGTGTCACCAGTAGGTATTTCTCTTGGCTCTATATTCCCTTTGAAGTTTATGGAACTTTCTTCCTTCAAAAGCTTAAAAGCAGCTTTTGTAAGTTCATTTCCCTTTTCTTCTTCTTCTCCAATATTTATAAGTCCTATAGTCGGATTTTTAACGCTGAAAACCTTTTGATAATATATTTTTCCCATCTTTGCAAATTGCACCAAAAATGAAGGTTTGCAATCTACATTAGCACCAACATCTACTATCATAAACTTTCCACGTCTTCCAGGCATTATAGGTGCAAGAGCAGGCCTTTCTATTCCTTTAATTCTACCTATTATCAGCGTACACCCAGCTAAAAATGCACCTGTACTGCCTCCTGATACAACAGCATCACAAATACCTTCCTTAACTAAGTTTAAAGCCTTAACTATACTTGAATCTTTCTTCTTTCGCAAAGCCATAACAGGATGCTCATTAGTTGAAATTACTTCCTTTGCATCTACCACAATAACTTTTTCCTTGGGATAAGTATATTTAGCTAATTCTATATTTAGAACCTCTTCTGGACCTGTAATATATAATTGGATATCATCATATGCCTTAAGAGCTTGAATAGCACCATCTATTACTGCTACAGGTGCATTATCTCCCCCCATGCCATCTATAGCTATTTTCATCTGAATACCTCCCTTCTTCCACTTTAATTATAAATAAATTAATTTAATTAATAAATAGAATATTTTCTTTTTTAGATAAAGATTATTTAACTTATACTTATGTGATATAGATAACCCAACTAAGACCTGAACTTATGTATATAACCCGCCGAAATGAATAACATACTTTTGTTCCAGTTTCTAGGTAATTATGATGGGTGATTCTAAGGCTATAAAGTTGCACCCAAAGTGCTAGCCTCAAAGAACAAGCTATGAACTAGCACATTTGGAACAACTTATAGCCAAAGAATCACATCCATCAAAATCACCAATGAAACATTCCACAAAAGTATATTACCCATTTCTAGTTGGGATATATTTCATAGTATAAATCTAACTTATAATTGGCTTATCTATATAGGGTTCCATATTGATACCAATACATATCTACTGTTCGAATTTCCTAAATACCAGCGATATTGAAATTTTATAAGTTTGAATATCATTGTGGAACCCTATAGTAAACCCAAAGTAGAAACATCTTTATTTCTCAGAACCATGAAAATTTCGCTAAGAAGTTTTAAGTATAAATTTAATAGCACAACATATATCTATATATATTTCTTTATATAAGAAAAGAAAGTCATAAAGACTTTCTTTTATTTTTCAGAAGCTACAACTTCCTTACCTTTATAATAACCACAATTTTTACATACTCTATGAGCAAGTTTCATTTCGTGGCATTGTGGACATTCAACTATGCCAGGTAAACTAGCTTTAAAAGTTTGAGCTCTTCTTGCTTTTACTTTAGCTTTTCCTGATTTTCTTGCTGGACAACCCATTCATTACACCTCCTTATTATCAAACAAACCTTTCAAGGCCTCAAAACGTATATCTACATCTTCTTTTTGACATGAACATGAATTGTGATTTAAGTTACATCCACATTCTTGACAAAGCCCTTTACAGTCGTTCTTGCAAACTCTTTTAATAGGTAGTGTTGAAATTATGCTACTTTCGACAATTTCTGTGATGTCTAAAACATCATCCATTACAACAATAGCTTCATCATCACCACTATCTCTATTAGTTGTAAACCTTTCTTCTATATCAATATCTATTGGATAGATAAAGGTATCTAAACATCTTGAACATATCATTTCTAAATCAGTTTTGATTTTAGCATTCAATATTAATATATCACCATCTGATAAGATATTCCCAACAACTTCAAAAGGTTTTATTGGTTTAATTATATCTCCTTCAAAATCAAATTGCGGTGCATCAAATATATAGTCAATTTTCTTGCTTCTATCTTTACCTGAAATAATATCTGAAATTTGTACTTTCATAAAATCACAGGATAACCATATAATAAAACTAATGTAAACTATATAATATCTCCTCTTTCACTCCTTAGCACATATATTTATAAAACAAACACAACTAATTATATAAATTGCGTGCTAAAAAGTCAAGAAATTTATTATAAATTCCTATTTCTCCATATGAAAGAAAACAACAAACTCATGATACAAATGTTTTTGTATCTATACTAACCGCTCCCCTTTACGTATATATTTTCTTCTATAAAGGAAGTACAGCCAAATATATTGTATAAAGCTATTGAAAAAACATGCTGATAAATTATAAATAAAAACCAATCAGCATGTTAACTCACCATTTTTTCAATTATGCCTTACTTAACTAATTCTAAAGTTTCTTTAGCAATCATTAATTCTTCGTTTGTAGGTATTACAACTACTTTTACCTTTGAAGTTTCTTTAGAAATTTCCATACCATCTCCGATATTATGACTTTCGTTCTTTTCTAAATCTACTTCTATTCCTAAGAATTCCATATTAGTTAAAGCTCTTGATCTTATTTCTGGAGCGTGTTCTCCTATTCCTGCTGTAAATACAATTGCATCTACACCACCCATTACGGCAGCATAAGCACCTATTTGCTTCTTAACTTGATATCCGAATATATCCATTGTAAGTAATGCTCTAGGATCATTATCATTTTCCACTGCACTTCTAATATCTCTAAAATCTGTTCCTATTCCTGATATACCTAGAACCCCTGATTTCTTATTTAAGATATCATTTACTTCATCTATAGAATATCCTTTTTCTTTTACTAAATAAGTAACTATTGCTGGATCTATGCTTCCAGATCTTGATCCCATTATAATACCATCTAATGGAGTGAATCCCATTGTAGTATCTACAGATTTTCCACCATCAACAGCTGTAATACTTACACCATTACCTATATGACAAGTTACTATCTTTAAATCGCTTATGTCTTTATTCATCAATTTTGCCATTTCACCTGCTACATACTTATGAGATGTACCATGGAATCCATATCTTCTTACGTGATCTTCTGTATATAATTCATATGGAAGAGCATACATAAACGCTTTTTCTGGCATAGTTTGATGGAATGCTGTATCAAATACTGCTACCATTGGAGTTTTTGGCATAAGAGCCTTACATGCATTTATTCCAATTATATTTGGAGGATTATGAAGTGGTGCTAATTTTGTAAATTCATCAAGTGCCTTAATTACTTCTTCATTAATTACTACTGAAGTTGCGTATTTTTCACCACCATGAACAACTCTATGTCCAACAGCTGATATCTCATCCATTGAACTTATTACACCATGGTTTTCATCAACTAAGCATTTTAAAACAAGTTCTATTGCATCTTGATGGTCTTTTAATGGCGTTTCAACTACATATTTATCTTTTCCTTCAACTTTTTGAGTCAATATTGACCCAGTAATTCCTATTCTTTCAACAAGTCCTTGAGCTAAAGACTCTTCATTACTCATATCAATAAGTTGATATTTTAGTGAAGAACTACCACAATTTATAACTAATACTTTCATAACTCTACTCTCCTTTTAACATTCAAACCTTTTGTATTTTTGTTTTAACAATCTATAAGCTAACTTACTTTAAATTATCTGTAAAAATAATACTTACTATTTGTTTGTTTGAGCTTGAACTGCTGTAAGCGCAACAACACTTACAATATCATCTGAGCTACAACCTCTTGATAAGTCATTGATTGGTTTTGCAAAACCTTGACAGATAGGTCCAATAGCTTCAGCATTTGCAAATCTTTGAACTAATTTATAACCTATATTTCCAGCTTGTAAATCTGGGAATACTAAAACATTAGCTTTTCCAGCAACAGTACTTTCTGGTGCCTTTTGAGCTGCTACTTTTCCAACTATAGCTGCATCTAATTGTAGTTCACCATCTATATCTAAGTCAGGTCTCATTTCTTTTGCTTTTTGAGTAGCATTTCTAACCTTATCAACTAATTCATTATCAGCACTTCCCATAGTAGAGAATGATAACATTGCCACCTTAGGTTCCATGTTACATAAATTCTTAGCTGTTTCTGCAGTGGCTATTGCAATTGCTGCTAATTGATCCTCGTTAGGGTTAGGGTTAACTGCACAGTCTGAGAATATTAATGTTCCTTCTTCACCATAAGATGATCCTGGAACTTGCATTATAAAGAAGCTCGAAACAACAGATACCCCTGGTGCTGTCTTTATAATTTGTAATCCTGGTCTTAATAAATCTCCAGTTGTGTGAATTGCTCCTGATACCATTCCATCTGCATCATCTAATTTAACCATCATCGTACCAAAATATAGAGGATCTCTGACTATTTTATCTGCCTTTTCCATTGTAACGCCTTTTGTCTTTCTAAGTTCATAGAAGGCTTCAATATACTTTTCTAATTTATCTGATTCATTTGGATCAATAATCTCAATTCCTGATAAATTTACATCTAATTCCTTTGCCTTATTATTTATTTCTTCTTTGTTACCTATTAAAATTGGGTAAGCTAATCCTAATTTTTGTATTTTTTCTGCAGCTGCTATATTTCTTTCCTCGTTTCCCTCTGGAAGAACAATTTTTTGTTTATTTGATTGTGCTGCAGTCCATATTTTTTTCATAAGGTCCATAATCTATTTATCTCCTCTCTATATCCTATCTCTAATACTAATATACTCCTTTATCAGTGCTTTTTTCAACACAAATTCTCTATAAAATAGAAGTCTTTAGATTTGAAATAATCTAAATTGTCAGACAATACTCCTGTAAAATAACAATATAGGAAAAGTATAATTTTTAACAATTAAATTTTATTTAAAATTATTTTATAATTTATTATTAAACGCTATCAAATGTTTTAAATTATTGACCTAATATATGAAAAATACATGTCTATTTCATATTATTTTCATTAACTTTTTCTTAAAAATCTATAGTATATTCATTCAACTAGCTGTGTATAATCTATTTTCTTGCCAATATTAAGCAATAATTAAAAATTCACCATTCTTTTAATGTTCTGAATATTTTTTAAACTACTTTTTAATAGAGTAATATTAAAAAAGTATATTTTTTAACAATAATTTTATAATATCTTATTGACATTTTACAAAAAATACACAACATATTAAACCTTAATAACTAATATTATAAAATTCCATAATATGCTATACTAGCTTTATAAAGGAGATGATTTTAATACTTACAGGAATAATTACAGAATATAATCCATTTCATAAAGGTCATGAATATCACCTTAGTAAAGCAAAATCCGACACAAACGCAGATGGCATAGTTTGTGTAATGAGTGGTAATTTTATGCAAAGAGGAATTCCAGCAATTATAGATAAATGGAAAAGAGCTGAAATGGCTATTAAAAATGGTGTTGATCTAGTTCTAGAGCTACCTCTAGTTTATTCCATTTCTTCTGCTGAACATTTTGCTTTCGGAAGCGTATCTCTTCTTAACTCGTTAGGCGTAATAGATCACTTATACTTTGGAAGCGAAGAAGGAAATGTATCTATATTAGAAGACATAGCCAAAGTTTTAGTTTCCGAGCCTTTAAATTATAAAAAACTTTTAAAAGATAATTTGGACTCTGGCTTACCTTTTCATTTGAGCCGAGCAAATGCACTTAAAGATTATTTAAACTCAAATAAATTATTAGATACAATATCAAATTCTAATAATATCTTAGGTATTGAATATATAAAATCTCTAATTCGTTTAAATAGCGCAATAGTTCCTAAAACCATCAAAAGAGAAGGTTCATTATATAACGATGTCAACATAAGCGCTTCATTTGCTTCTGCTACATCGATAAGAAAACATCTAAAAGAGAAATCTTTAAATGATTTAGCTGATATTATGCCAAAGGCGAGCTATGACATTCTGCTTAGTTTATCTTCTTCTAACTATCCTTTTATTTTTGAGGAAGATACCTTTAAATATATAAAATATAAATTACTCACTAACGAAAGATCTCTTTTAAATTTGCCAGATGTATCAGAGGGCATAGATAATAAAATATTAAAAGAAATTGTAAGATCCAATTCGCTTAACGAATTAATATTGAATTCAAAAAGCAAAAGATATACATACACGAGGATAAGTAGAATTCTTTTGCAAAGCTTTTTGAACCTTGAGAATTTTGATTTATTAAGCTTATCTAAGAGCCCCGCACCTTACGCAAGAGTTCTTGCTTTTAATTCTACAGGGCAAAGAATTCTAAAGAGTATAAAAGCTAATTCTAGTATAAATTTAATAACAAAGGTGCCAAGAAACAATCAATGTGATCATCTAAAAATAGATATCTTAGGAACAAAAGCATATTCACTGCTAAATCCAAAAATAAGTCCTATGGATGATTATTTAAAAGGGCCTTTTATAATATAGTAATATTTTACATAACCATGAGAATATAAATATTATTGATTGGAGTGATTTCATGATATATATTATTATCTTATGGTTTCTTATTATTAGCTTAATCTTTATTTTAATTAAACAACTTAATATCAAAAAAAATACTATCATTTGTATATTTATATCCGTCTTAATAGTTCTTTTTGTTTTAAACATAAACCAATGCATAGTCGCAGCTATTGATGGTTGTAAATTATGGTATAACTCAATATTGCCAACCACCTTTCCTTTTGTAGTTATATGTAATTTATTAATATACTACGATGGAATAAATCTTTATTCTAAATTTCTTGGGCCATTAATCTGCAAGCCATTAGGCCTTTCTAGAAATTGTTCCTTTCCAATCGTAGCAAGTATACTATGTGGCTATCCATTAGGTGCTAAATATTGTGTAGATTTATACAAGATGGAATATATAGATAGGAATGAATACGAAAGACTTTTAAACATAGCGTCTAACGTTGGTCCCCTGTTTTTAATCGGATCTGTTGCTGGAACTTTATTAGGGCATGTATCCTTAGGTTATATCTTGCTTCTAGGAAGCAATTTATCAATAATCATAATGGGATTTTTGACAAAAAAAAAGAGAAACTTAAATGCTCTAAGTTCTCTCCCTTGTCCTAAAAATGAAAGTATGAATTTCGGTAATGCTGTAAAAAATGCAGTTCAAAACGGAATAAACACCACATTATCTATAGGTGGTTTCATAATAATTTTTTCAGTTGTTATATCTCTTGTTAAAAACAATCCTTATATTCATATTGCATTTAGGCAGCTAGATAATGTTTTAAAACTGCCTTCCCAAACTTTATACAGTATATTTTTAGGAAGCATTGAAATGACTAATGGGTGCAGTATAATCTCTCCCCTAGAAATTTCTATCCCCTTGAAGCTTGGTATAATAAGCTTTTTAACTTCATTTTCTGGTCTTGCGGTAATCGCACAAGTAAGTTCTTTCGTAAGCGATACTAAGATAAATTATAGCAGATATATTTTTTTAAAAGTAATCCAAGGAATCGTTAGTTTTATTATAACTTATGGGTTATGCAAAGTGTTTCCTACAAGTATTTATACATCAAACTTACAAATGAGCCATTCTTCAAGTTTATTTGTATATATATATCCTGCATTAACTATACTGTTATTAACACTTTTATTAAGTATATTTAATAGAACCTTGAAATTATTTTTTCATACCGCGTAATTCTTTAATGTTCTCTTTTATAACATCGCATGTACCAGTTAAATTTGTATCTATCTCTTTAGCTACTACTT
This sequence comes from Clostridium beijerinckii, assembly GCF_018223745.1. Lineage (NCBI taxonomy): Bacteria > Bacillati > Bacillota > Clostridia > Eubacteriales > Clostridiaceae > Clostridium > Clostridium beijerinckii. The sequence continues at coordinate 1,407,433 of NZ_CP073653.1, read as the reverse complement.
CAAAACTTTCTTGAAGGCTTTTTATTAATTTTATTTTGTGTTCTTCTAATTCCTGATCTAATTGGGTTAATATTTCATCAGAATAATCCCTAGACCCTAATCTTATAGCCTTGGCCTCTCTCTGTGCTGAGGCTATAATTTCTTGTGCTCTCCCCTTGGCTTCCCTCACTATATCGTGATTCTCGACATTCTGTCTCATCATAGTCATTGTTTCTTTTCTAACAGAATCATACTCTTTTTTAGCTTCATTAAGGATTCTTTCTCTCTCGTTCATAACCCATTCAGCTTTTTTAAATTGATCAGGCATATAGTTAATTATTTGATCTATTACATCAACAACTTCTCTTTTATCTATCATAACTTTACCGCTCATTGGCACTTTAGGTGAATTTTCCACCAAGTCTTGTAAATATTCTAATAACTCTATTATATTTACCTCCATTTTTTCCATAAAAACACTCCTTAGATATTTATTCTATAAATGCTCAAAATACCAGGAACAAATCTTAATCTAGTATTTTTAATTGCTTTTAGTATTATTAATATCATTAATTTCAAGTCAATGCGCCTGCTTAAACACAGCACATTCTAATTACGAAAATACTTTTCCTTAAAAAATCACCATTTATAGATTTATTCTGGACATTATATCTGAAATAATTTCATTGGGAACAAGTCCACTAATATCTCCTCCAAACCTTGCCACCTGCTTAACAGTTGAGGAACTAATATGTATATTTTTAGCCGATGACATCATACATACAGTTTCGGTATCATCATCTAATTCTTTATTAATAAACGCCATTTGAAATTCATACTCAAAATCAGAAGCTGTTCTTAATCCCTTTAATATTATATTAGTCTTACATTCTTTTAGAAAATTAACTAAAAGCCCATCAAAGCTTCGTATTTCAACATTCTCAATATCTCTTGTCACTCTTTTTATAAGCTCAACTCTTTCGCTGCTTTCAAAAAGATATTTCTTATCAACATTAACTAATACTGCAACTATTACTTTATCAAAGACCTTTGCTCCTCTTTTTATAATATCGAGATGTCCATTTGTTATAGGATCAAAGCTCCCAGGGTACACTGCAACTCTCATTTTTTACTTCTCCTCATGCTTGTAATAACATACTGTTGTATTTCCATACTTCTTACTTTTTGTTAATCTTATATCTTTATACCCTTCATAAATCTCTTCAATAGTATCTATTTTAGTAACTATTATTCCATCGTTCTTTAAAATTTCATTATCCTTAACAATTTTCATAGCTTCTGGAATCATTTCTTTGCAATAAGGTGGATCAATAAATATTATGTCAAATTTCTTTCCCTTCTTCGCAAGATTCTTTAAGCCTTCATAAGCATCTATATTCATAGGAAAACAGAAATCTTGAAATTTAAGGCTTTCTACATTTTCCTTTAATAAAGGAAAAGTCACAGAGCTTTTATCAAATAAATAAACTTCACTTGCCCCTCTGCTTGCCGCTTCTAATCCAAGGCTTCCTGTCCCAGCAAAAACGTCTACAACTACTGCCTCTGGTATATACATTTGAACTGAACTAAACATAGCCTCTTTAACTCTATCTAATGTAGGCCTTGTTTCCATTGTAGCTGGAGGTATTAATTTATGTCCTCTTGCTTTTCCTGCTATTATTCTCAAAATTTTATTCCTCCTAAAATAAGCATATAAGAAAATCTACTCTCTAGATTTTTAATTTACAATTTAAAATTAAACTTAATTATACACTCCGTACTCTTTTCATACGTGAAAAGTTCCTAATTGCGCTTCGCAGTCTTTTCAAAAGTGAAATGATCTTAATTGCACTTCGTGCTCTTTTCATAGGTGTATATTTTATATATTAACATATCTATACATAATATTTCAAATTAATTAAAGCAAATATATTTACTACTTTTTTTCAAATTTTTACTAAGTTCATTAATTATTTCCCTATTTACCTCAAATTCGTTTTGTAAAATGTTATTCGCCTCTAATTTAGCACATCTTAAAATCTTCATATCATCATAAAGATTTGCAAGTACAAAGCCTTCATCACCACTTTGCTTCTTACCAAACATTTCTCCTGCCCCTCTGAGTTCTAAATCTTTTTCTGATATTAAAAACCCATCACTACATTCTGTCATTATCTGCATCCTTTTTTTAGTCACATTACTTTTAGCCTTTGCTATTAATATACAATAAGATGAATACTGACCTCTTCCAACTCTTCCTCTTAATTGATGTAACTGTGATAGCCCAAATCGTTCTGCATTTTCAACAATCATTACAGATGCATTAGGAACATTAACCCCCACCTCAATTACAGTTGTTGATATTAGAACATTAACTTCATTGCTCTTGAATCTTTTTATTATTTCATCTTTTTCAGAGCCTTTCATTTTTCCATGAAGTATCTCAACCTTTAGTTCCTTAAAAATTCCACTGGTAAGTTTATTATATAAAGTTTCTACTGAATTTAACTCCTCTTTTTCATCCTCTTCAATAAGAGGGCATACAATATATACTTGTCGGCCTTTTTTTATCTCATCATATGCCAAATCATAAGCTATATCTCTTTGATTATCAGCATAAAATCTAGTATCTATTTTCTTTCTCCCAGGTGGCAGTTCATCAATTATAGATACATCAAGATCTGAATATAAGTATAATGCCAATGTTCTTGGAATTGGAGTAGCTGTCATAACTAAGCAATCAGCCCTTTTTCCTTTGTTTATAAGTTTACTCCTTTGCTCAACACCAAATCTATGCTGCTCATCAGTTACTATAAGCCCTAACTTTCCAAATTCAACATCATCTTGGAAAAGTGCATGAGTTCCTATCACTAAAATTGGTTCTTTAGTTCTAATTCTTTCTTTGATCCTCTGCTTTTCTTTTGCTGAAGTTGTTCCTGTTAATAATTCGATTTCTATATTAAATTCATCATAAACTTTCCTTGCTTCTTCAAAGTGTTGATTTGCAAGAATCTCTGTTGGAGCCATAAATGCACATTGATAACCATTTTTGATCACATTAAAAATAGCTATAAGTGCAATTATTGTCTTTCCACTACCAACATCTCCTTGTATAAGTCTATTCATTGATGAATTTGATTTTTGATCTCTCAATATTTCACGTATAACTCTTGTTTGAGCATTAGTAAGAGGAAATGGTAACTTCTCTTTAAATAAGCTAAGTTCATCTACCCACTGAAAAAGTCTACCATTTTTGTTTTTCTTAATTTTATGTTTAAGAAGCAGTAACTTTAGTGAATATGTAAATAATTCCTGAAATTTAAGTCTTATTATAGCCTTTTCCAGCACTTCCTTATTATCAGGAAAATGGACGCTTCTAATAGCTTCATTTAATGAAATTAGAGAATATTTATCTAATATATTTTGCGGTAAATTCTCCTTAACTGCCATCTTGGACAAAATTTCATTAATTAATTTTTCAAACAACTTATTGCTTATATCACCTTTTAGAGGATATTTAGGTATGATCTCATTCGAAATAGCTTCTTCACATGTCACCATAGGATTAACCACCTCTAAAGTATTTCCTACCCTTTTAAATTTACCCATCAAATTATATATTTCTCCTATTTTAAAGGAATTTTTTATATACCTTTGATTAAACCACTTTCCAGATACTTTGTGCCCATTATAATCAAATTCTACAGTTGTTAATAATTTACCAGTTTTAGTTTTTACATCGCTTCTAAATCTAATGACTTTACACTTTAAAATCTGCTTGTCTTCTCCTGTAATATTTTCAAATTCCACATTACTATCTACAAATTCATAATCTCTTGGAAAATATAACAGAATATCTAGTATATTAAAAATTCCACATCTATTTAATTTTTCTGTGGCCTTTGGGCCTACTCCTTTTAATGTTGAAATATTGCTATATATATCCAAAGCCCTTCTCTTCCTCCCTAAACAATAAGAGCACCTAGCATTAGGCGCCCTTACTATTTCTTATTCTACTGATATTAAAAAGTAATATAGTGGTTGATTTCCTTTGTAAAATTGAATATCTAAATCTTCGTACTTTTCTTGTAACTCAACCTCGAATTCATTTGCATCTTCATCACTTACATCTTCACCATAATATACAGTAATAAGTTCACTTTCATCATCTATCATATCTTCTAGAACTTTACCGGCAACAACCTTCTTGTCCTCGCCTACCTCTTTTATTTTACCTTCTACAAGTCCTAACATATTTCCTTGTTTAATATCTATTCCATCAATTTCTGTATCACGGACTGCGTATGTCACCGAACCAGTTTTAACTACTTCAATTGTATCCTTTAAATTAGTGAAATTTTCTTCAACTTCAGAATCATAGTTAAACATTGTGGCACATGCTATTCCTTGAGGAATAGTTGTTGTAGGTACTACTAATATATTTTTACTTGATATTTCTGCCGCCTGATTAGCCGCCATAATTATATTCTTATTGTTCGGCATAATGAAAATATGTTCAGCATTTATTTTCTCAACAGCATCTAAAATATCCTGAGTAGACGGATTCATTGTCTGGCCACCTTCAATGACATAATCTATTCCTAAGTCCTTAAAGATATTTGAAATTCCATCTCCCATAGCAACTGTTATAAAGCCATACTTTTTCTTTTCGCCATCACCAACTTCATCTTCAGACGAAGTTTCTGTTAATTCCTTAGTATTTATTAATAACTCTCTGTGCTCTTCTCTCATATTATCAATCTTTATCTTTGATAATTCCCCTATAGCAACTGCCTTTGATAAGACCAATCCAGGATCATTAGTATGTATGTGCACCTTTATAACATCATCATATCCAACAACTATCATGGAATCTCCAAGGCTCTCTATCTCATTTTGGAAATCTTGTGCACGTTTAGCGTCACCAAGTATTATAAATTCAGTACAATACCCAAACTTTATATCAATTTCTTCTGTAGATTTAGCTAAAGTACCATTTGCGCCACTTATTTTTATATCACTTAATTCAGCTTTAATATCATTCTTTAATGCTTCAAACATACCTCTAAGTATAATGTAAAGCCCCATTCCACCTGAATCTACTACTTTAGCCTTTTTTAGTGCGGGTAATAATTCTGGAGTTCTATCTAACATTTCTTTTGATTTAACTGTTATCTCTTCCATAAAGCCAACCATATCCTTAGCATCAGATGACACTGCTGCTTCAGCAGCGGCTCTAATTACAGAAAGTATAGTACCTTCAGTCGGTCTCATTACAGCTTTGTATGCTGACTTTGATCCCTCTGAAAAGGCTACTGCAAACTCCTCAATATCTACTTCTTTTTTTCCTTCTAGACCTTTAGAAAAACCTCTAAGTATTTGCGATAATATAACACCAGAGTTACCCCTAGCTCCCATTAAAGCACCTTTAGCTAATTTTTTTGATATTTCCCCTATAGAATCACTATCCATATCTTCTATCTCTTTAACTGCTGCCTTAAACGTCATAGACATATTAGTTCCAGTATCTCCGTCTGGAACAGGAAATACGTTAAGTGCATTTACGAAATCACTTTGCTCTAGCAATTTATTGCTAGCATTCACAACCATGTTATAAAAATCATGGCCATTTATCTTTGTATATTCCATTTAGTTTAACCTCCTAAACTCTAACCGCTTGCACATTTACTGTTATGGACGACACCTTAAGTCCTGTATAGTTTTCAACACTATAGCGTACTTTTTGAATTATATTATTAGATATAACCGATATCTTTGTTCCGTATTCAACCATTACAAATAATTCTATTTGTAATTTCTTCTCGCTTGTTAGCTGTATCTTTACACCTTTACTAAAATTTTCTATACCAATAAGTTCCCAAAAGCCTTCACTGGCATTTCTAGAAACCATTCCAACTACTCCATAACATTCCATTGTGGATAATCCAACAATTTTTGCTATAACTTCCTCTGAATAATTTATATTACCATTTTCGTTTGAAAATCCAACCATCCATATTCCTCCTAAATTCTTATATCTTATTTTCTATTCTATATTTACATCTTATTTTCTATTCTATATTAGAACAATATTTTATTCAAGTATTCAAAAAATATACACCTTTAAAAAGAGCACGAAGTGCAATTACGATCATTTACCTTTATAAAAAGCGCGCAGCGCAACCAAGATCATTTTTCCTTAAAAAAAACACAAACTGAAATTAAGATCCTTCCATCTAAAAAGCACGCATATATGAAAAATTTCAAAGCACAGTTAGAAACTTATTATGCGTAATCAAGTCCTTTCCCTAGAGAAAAGAATCGAATCTAATTAAGATAATTCTCCCTTTAGAAAACATACAGTATAGCTATATCTTTTTTCTCTTAAAACCGCAGTGCAACCAAGATCATAAAATAAGAAAAAAGTACTCACATAGAAAAAAGTGCAAAGCACAATTCGAACTTATTAACTACAATCAAGCTTACTTCCTAGAAAAAAGAATCGAGTCCAATTAAGATAATTCTCCCTTTAGAAAAAATAAAGTACAACCAAATCATTTCCCCCTATGAAAAAGCATAAACTGCAACCTAGATCATAAATTTATAAAAAACATACATACGAAAAGAGTGTAGATCACAATTCAATACTAACTAACTGCAATCAAGATCTTTTCCCCAGAAAAAAGTATTAAGTCCACTCAAGATTATACTCCACTTAGAAAACATAAAGTACAACCACATCATTTCCTTCTCTTCTTTAAAAATCTATCTCTACAAAGTCTTTCCTTCTAAAAAGTTTTTAAAACATAATCAAGAGAATAATTTACCTATGAAATAAATATATATATTGCAAAAATAATTCTTCATCATAATTCTAAAAATATTTCAAGAATTTTGGCCGTAATTGTGAATTGTGAATTACAACATAATACATATCAAATTTCGGCAGGTATTCACATAAGTTTCATTTTCGCTGTAAAGCCGCATATTAACTGCCAATACATAATTTTTAATTTATAATTAATAATTTATCTTGCCTATTACATTTTCCTATGATATAATTTACACTGTCCTATTGAAGATGATTATCTTTGGAATATAAGGAGGTGTTTTCTAATGGCAAGAAGATGCGAAATTTGTGATAAGGGTGTTGTAGCTGGAGTAAGCTATAGCCATTCACATCGTCAATCAAAGAGAACTTGGGCTCCTAACATAAAGAAAGTAAAAGCTTTAGTTAACGGAACACCAAAAACTGTTCATGTATGTACAAGATGCCTTAGATCTGGAAAGGTTCAAAGAGCAATATAAGTTCATAATAAAAAATGCAATTGTTATCCCAATTGCATTTTTTATTTTTAAGGCATATGAAAGAAAATAACGAGTCTAAAATGCCATGGTTATTTTTCATCAGGCGAAGAAGCAGATCGGGCTCATAGCGAGCCTATTAGTTCAATCTGTTGATGAAGCATGATGAAAAGAGCAGCTATGCTGCAACAAGGAACTTTTCTTGGCAGATGGACTTGTTATTTTTTTTGATTACGCCTAAAGCTATTTAGAAAGCTTAAAACTAAATTATACATTATGTACTTCTAGCCTTTTTTTCTAAAAAACTTTATTATATTAGATAGAAACTTAGGTAGTTTAAAAGCTATTATTTTCATTTACAAGTCCTCCCAAATATTAATATATTAAAAATTAAAATGAAAATTTAATCCGTCTTATTATATTAATATTCAGTTACTACTCAAAATGTTCCACTTTTAAATATAAAAAATAATTAAATAAGTTCATGAATATTTAGTCTATGGAATGAATAACTAATAACTCTCCTTTTTCATAAGTTATATCTATTGGTGTATCAATAAATTCATTACATATAGCTCGTGGATCTAATAAACCCAAATCATAACTTGGTAGATCGTATTTTCCACCACTAATTTGAAGTTTGCTTACTTTATCGCTTAATGCATGAAATGATATATTTTCACCATATTTGCCGTATAACCTCATTTTATTTTCTCCAAGGTAAAGTCTATTATTATCGTCTAATATTTCTAAATTAGCACCTTTTTTTTTCGTAGTTAGCATAAGTCCTATATTTCCTAGTGTATGATCCATTCTAGTTCCAGTTGCCCCGAATAGATATATCTTTTCTGCGCCTCTTTTTATCGCTTCCATAACTGCAATTTCAGTGTCAGTATAATCTTTCTCTGGTTGAAATTCCAAGACTTCCTTAACCTTTAACTTCATATTATCTAAAATTTCCTTTTTGGCAGAGTCAAAATCACCTAAAAGCAAGTCTGGAATAATATTATAATTATAAAGGCATTCACTTCCCTTATCAGCTGCTATTATAAATTCAACTTCACTAATATATTTCTTTAGTAACTTCTCTGAAGGTGGGTTTCCTCCACTTACAATTGCAACATTCAAATTATTACCCCCTTAGAGCTTTTATATTCTCATCAATTTCCCCACCATTAAACACTGCTGAACCTGCAACAATGACATTTGCACCTGCTTCTATAACCTCTTTAACATTTGTCTTATCAATACCACCATCAACTTCTATTAAAAGCCCTGGGTTCAATCTATCACTAAGTTCTTTTATCTCTCTAATCTTATCTAGAGAATAAGGTATGAATTTTTGTCCTCCAAATCCTGGATTAACAGACATTATCAACACCATATCTAAACTTGGTATTAAATCTTTCAATACACTTGTTGGAGTTCCTGGATTTAAAGAAATCGCTGCTTTTTTTCCTTTTGACTTAATATAATTAATTGTTCTATCTATATGTTTATCTGCTTCATGATGAATTGTAATTATATCAGCCCCAGCCTCTATAAAAGCATCTATGTAATTTGATGGATTATTTATCATTAAATGAACGTCAAATAACTTCTTTGTTCTATTTCTAATAGATTTTATAACTGGTAAACCAAAAGATATATTAGGAACAAAAGATCCATCCATTACATCTATATGAATAAAATCTGCTCCTCCTTTATCTATTCTTTCTATGTCCTCTCCTAATTTTGAAAAATCCGCTGATAATATTGATGGTGCAATCTTTACCATTTATTTTTTTCCTCCTCAATTATTTCTTCTAATGCTCTTACATAAAATTCGTATCTGTATCTATTAATCTTTTCGCTTTCTACAGCCTCTTTTAGAGCACAATTTGGTTCTTTATAATGTAAACAGCCTCTATATTTACACTTATCATTATACTGTGTAAATTCAGGAAAACAATATTTTAAAGAATTTTTATCCATTAAATCCTTTATTTCTAGTGTAGAAAATCCTGGGGTATCAACGATATATCCGTCCGCTACCTCAATTAATTCACTATGCCTTGTAGTATGCTTCCCTCTTCCAAGCTTCTCGCTTACATTACCTGTTTCCATATGTTCTTTGTTTGAAAGCTTATTTATTAATGTTGACTTTCCTGCCCCTGATGGTCCACAAAAAACTGTTATATTTCCTCTAATCTTTTCTTCTAACCGCTCTATTCCTATTCCTTTCTTAGCATTTATAAAGAGAACTTCATAACCTATGACATTTATTCGCTTCTTTATTTCTTCTCTTTCTTCTTCCGATACTAAATCTATCTTATTCAAGCAAACTATAACCTCAATGTTATTATATTCACATAGAATCAAAAACTTATTTAATAAATCAAAATTTATGTCTGGATTCTTAACTGCAAAAACAACAAATGCTAAAGAAACATTTGCCACCGTGGGTCTAACCAATTGAGATTTTCTATTATGTATCTCTTCAATAACGCCTTTTCCATGTTCCATCTTAATTGTAACATCATCCCCTACCATAGGCTTTATGTCTTTATGTCTAAATTTCCCCCTGGCTTTGCATTCTATTAAGCCTTGATCTGTCTTAATATAATAAAAGCCTCCTATGCCCTTTATTATTTTTCCATTCATAATTTCCCTCCATAACTTATAAAATAAATTTATATATTCTTTTATAGAATGTAATATATGCTGCAATGATAAATTAGATAAATTTAAGTTTAAGATTTTAATAAGCCAAGTGCCTAAATACAACTAGAACTTAGCAACTTAATTGCAAAATATATTAAATTTCTAAATTAGTATTTTCTATCATAGTATATTTTCTTTTTAGAGATTTAATGTAGGTTTAAATACAAATATATATTGCAAAAATAATTCTTCATCATAATTCTAAAAATATTGTAAGAATTTTAACCGTAATTGTGAATTGCAACATATATATCATATAAGGAGAGGTTTTTATCAACCTCTCCTTACCTTATTATTGATGGTTTTGATTTGATGTTTTAGTTTGAGTGTTGTTTTGGCTGTTATTTGTATCATCCCATGGACCTGTAGGATTAGTTGTACCTGGAGTATTAGGAGTCTTTCCTGGTGTATCAGTAGTAGTACCACCTGTTCCTCCAGTATTTTTATCAGGAGTACTTCCATTTCCACCCGGTTTAGTATTTCCTTGAGTAGGATTATTAGTTACAGGTGGATCTTGTTTTGCAACATATTTACCAACTGTTATAACAATTGTAGTTCCCTGCTCCACTCTATTTCCTTCTCCTGTTTGTTTTAAAACTTTACCATTTTGACTCTCATCTTGTGTTTCTTGGGAATTTACAGATACTTTTAAACCAGCATCTTGTAATTCGCCTGTAGCTGTATCTTGGTCTTTACCAACTACGCTAGGTACTTTTGTAGTCTTAACTTCCGGTCCTTTACTTACAACAACTGTTATTTTATCATCTGCTGTTACTTCAGTATCTTTTTTCGGAGTTTGACTTATTATTTGTCCCTCTGGTACACTATCGCTAAAAGCTTCGCTTTTATCACTAATCTTAAGTCCAAAGGATTTTAAAATAGTAGTTGCAGTATCTATATCATACTCCTTCAAATCAGGCATTTTAAGTTTTGTTGCTCCTCCACTTACAATAACCCTAATCTGACTTTTTTCTTTAACCTTAGTTCCAGCATCCGGATTCATCTTAAGAATAGTTCCTTCTGGCTGATCGCTTGCTTCAGTTCCACCTTCCACTAAAACTAAATTTATAGCTTCAAGTGCTTTCTTTCCATCATCAACATTCTTTCCTACTATATTAGGAACCTCAACTTCTTTGCTGTTAGCACTAGCAGAACTAACCATTTTAAAAGCTGCAACACCTAAAACTATTAACAATAATGCTAAAACTACACCTATTGTTATTTTCATTATTCTCTTCTTGTTTATTCCACTGCCTTTTTCATCTTCATCGTCTTCGTAGTAATAATCATCATCGTCTTCATCATCATAGTCATCATCTTTTTTATTAGGCAACTTTTCCTCTTGCTTTGCTATCTGTTCGGTCACAGCAGACATTATTATAGTATGATCATTGTCGTCTTCTTTATCTATCTTTGCATTAGGATCATCCTTTATTCTTTGGAGATCTGAGATCATTTCTTTAGCATTCTGATATCTCTTAATAGGATCCTTTTCCATTGACTTTAAAATTAATTGATTTAAACTCTCAGGAATCTTTGAATTAACACTTTTTGGCGGAACAACTTCTTCTTGAAGATGTTTTAAAGCTATAGTTACAGCAGTATCTGCTTGGAATGGGAGATTTCCAGTAACCATCTCATATAATACAACTCCTAATGAATATAAGTCCGTTCTACAATCAATAAAATTTCCTTTTGCTTGTTCTGGAGAAAGATAATGAGCAGATCCCATTATTGTACTAGTATTTGTAATAGTTTCAGAATTTGATGATTTTGCTATTCCAAAATCAGTTACTTTCATAACTCCATCTTCTGTTACTAAAATATTTTGTGGCTTAACATCTCTATGTATTATATTGTTTCTATGAGCACAATCTAAAGCTTTGGCTATTTGAATTGCAACTGATATAGCTGTTTCATAATTCATCTTTCCAACTTGTTTTATAATATCTTTTAATGTTTTTCCTTTAACATATTCCATTACAATATAATTTATTTCATCCTGTGTTCCTACATCTAGTATATTTACTATATTATTGTCAGATAAGGCTGCAACAGCTGTTGCTTCACCTTTAAATTTTTCTACAATATCAGGGTTGTCGCAAAGTTCTTTCTTAAGTATTTTAACTGCAACAAACCTATTTAATTTATTGTCTCTTGCCTTAAATACTTCTGACATTCCGCCTTCCCCTATTTTTTCTAACAACTCGTATCTGTTTCCAAGTACAATTCCATCCATGCTACATCTCTCCTCCAAACAACAATACTGTTATATTATCTCTGCCACCGTTTTGCTTTGCCAAGTATACAAGTTTATTAGCAATGTTTACATAACTTTCTCCTTCAGTGACGACTTGTAGAATCTCTTCTTTAGTTAATTCATTTGTCAATCCATCTGAACACAATATATAAAGATCATATTCTCTGTTCTCTAACTGAAATATATCTACATTCACATTAATGCTAGTTCCTAATGCTCTTGTAATAATATTTTTCTTAGGATGATTTTCCGCCTCTTTTTCACTTATACTCCCAATATCAACTAGTTCTTGTACTAAAGAATGATCTTTAGTAATCTTCTTAATTTCATTATTTTTAACTGCAAAACAACAGCTATCACCTACATTCGCAACCTGTATAAAATTTTTAGTCATAAAACAAGTTGTAACAGTAGTTCCCATTCCACTTAAATTTTCGCTAGTGTTAGAAAAAGTAAATATATCTTTATTTACTTTTTCTATGGCTTCTACAAGCAAATTTTCTGCTCTACTCGAAGAAAAATTTTCTCTTACATAGTCAACAATATTTGTTGCAGCCATCTGACTAGCGACTTCTCCTGCATTATGTCCACCCATTCCGTCTGCCACTACATAAATTTTGAATTCGTCTCTTTCTAAATACGAAGCAGAGTCTTCATTTAATGTTCGCCTTAACCCAACATCACTAACTAAACCTACCATTTTGCTCCCCCTCTATTTCTTGGGTATTTATGTAACTTCTTCTAAGTTGTCCACATGCTGCATTAATGTCACTTCCCATTTCACGTCTTGTAGTAACTTCTATTCCATGATTTTTTAGTATTTCTGAAAAATCTTCTATTGCCTTTTTTGAAGATCTCTTATATGTATTTTCTTTTATTTCATTTACTGGAATCAAATTAACATGACAAAGCATACCTTTTAACAATTTGCCTAATGCCTTTGCATCTTCTCTGCCATCATTCACATCTTTCACTAGCGCATACTCAAACGTAATTCTTCTATTAGTTTTATTTATATAATATCTGCAAGCCTCTAATATTTCCTCAATGCTATACCTATTAGCTATAGGCATAATTTCTTTTCTCTTATCATTACTAAATGCATGTAGTGATAAAGCTAGAGTTATGCTAAGTTCCTTATCTGCTAATTCGTATATCTTAGGTACAATTCCACAAGTAGATAATGTTATATGTCTCTGCCCAATATTTAATGCATATTCAGCAGAAACTATTTCTAGAAACTTTATAACATTATTATAATTATCAAGTGGTTCGCCACTTCCCATTAATACTACGTTGGAAATCCTTTCATTGATATAATCTTGAACAACCATAATTTGCGATAAAATTTCTCCAGTTGTAAGATTTCTAACTTTACCTTCAATTGTGGATGCACAAAATTTGCATCCCATTGCACATCCAACTTGAGTGGATATGCATATGGAATTTCCATGCTTATATCTCATTAGTACAGATTCTATTAAGTTTCCATCCTTAAATCCTAACAAGAACTTTTCTGTACCATCTATATTAGATTTATATACTTCTATTATCTTTGGCAGACCTACAAAAAAATTTTCTTTTAGTTTTTGTACTAATGGCTTTGGTATATTCTTCATATTATCGAATTCTTTAACACCTTTATAAATCCATGATAATATTTGTTGACCTCTAAATGCACTTTCACCATTTTCCTTCATCCATGCTTTAAGTTCTTCTAAAGTAAAATCTAGCAAATTGTTCATTTATTCACCTACTATTGTCTTTTTTCTAATTTAGTCACAAAGAATCCATCCATATTTTCATTTGGCATAATAGTTAGAGAGCCATCTCTATTGTATACTAAGTTATCTTGTTTACCAATAAAGATCTTTTTCACGCTACAGTCTTTATGTCTGCTAACAAACCACTCAATATTTTCTTCATTTTCTTCTTTATTTAATGTACAAGTTGAATATATCATTATTCCATCCTCTTTTAAATACATCCATGCACATTCCATTATATCTCTTTGAACTTTTATAATTTCTCTTAACTCATTTCTTGTCTTGTTCCACTTTATTTCTGGTTTTTTTCTTATTATTCCAAGCCCTGAACAAGGAACATCTATTAAGATTCTATCACTAGATGCTATTAAATCTGGGTTTAATTTAGTTGCATCACTTGTATTAACTTCAACGTTAGTTATACCCAATCTCTCACAATTTTCTTTTATTAATCCAAGTTTAGATTCATGAAGATCATACGCTAATACTTTTCCAGTGTTTTGAAGTATTTCAGCAATATGAGTAGTTTTACCACCAGGTGCACTACACAAATCTGTAACTGTCATTCCTTCTTCCAATTCTAATAATGGTGCTATAATCATTGCACTTTCATCTTGAACTGTGATTTTTCCTTCTTGGAATAACGGATTATTTTCTATAGATTTACCACCTTTTATGCAAATTGCTTCTGGGCAAATAACGCCTTCTTCAACTTCATATTCAAGTTCTTCTAATTTTTCAAATACTTCATCATAATCAGCTTTAAGTTCATTTACTCTAACACTTACTTGTGGAATTGAATTTAATCCAGACATTATTTTCTTTGATACATTTTCACCATATTGCTTTATTAAAAGTCTTATCATCCAAGGTTCAAATGAAAACTTATATGCATATTCGTCAATTTTATTTCCTACAACTTCAATATCATCAGGATTTTTAGTGAAATTTCTAAGTATTCCATTTACTAACTTTGAATCATTTTCTGATATTTCTTTTGCTTCCTCTACCGCTTCATTACAAGCAGCATAGCTAGGTATTTTATCCAAAAAGTTCATTTGGTATATTGCTACTCTTAAAATATTTAAGATATCTTTGTTCATTAACTTAAGATCTTTTACAAAGTTCGAAATTATAATATCTAATGTTTTTTTCCTTCTTAAAACTCCATAAACAATTTCAGTTAATAGTGCTTTATCTTTATCACTTAATTCTGCTTCATTTAACTCTTTTGCTAATACAATATTAGAGTAAGCCCCTTCATTTAAGACTCTTCCTAATATCTTTACTGCTAATTTTCTACAATTCATACGCTACCTCTTTACTAATCATTTCTTCTATTGCTTATAGCAATTAATCTTATTAATTGTGATACTGCCATTAATGTCGCAGCTACATATGTCATTGCTGCTGCGTCTAAAACCTTTTGTGCACTTTTAGTTTCGTCACCATATAGTATTCCTCTTGACTTTAATATATTCAAAGCCCTTGTTGATGCATCAAACTCTACCGGTAATGTTATTAGCTGAAAAATTACAACTCCTGAAAATAAAATTATTCCAAGTGTAGTTAATCCCTTAAAACCTAATAATATACCAACAAAGAATAGCATCCATGATACATTCGAGCCAATATTTACAATTGGCACAATGGAATTTCTTATTACTAGTGGAGCATACCTTTCTTTATGCTGCAATGCGTGCCCGACCTCATGGGCAGCTATGCCTGCTGAAGAAATAGATGCACCTGAATATACCTCCGGAGACAATCTAAGGATTTTACTTGCAGGATCGTAATGATCTCCAAGCTTTGAATTTATCAATTCTATTCTAACATCAAAAAGCCCAGCTTCATCTAACATCATTCTTGCAACTTGTTGACCAGTATATCCATTTATTGTTCTTACTTGGCTATACTCGCTATAAGCGCTATTAATTTTGGATTGAGCCCAAAATGAAATTATTATAGCTGGAACTAATAATATCATTGTTGGATCAAAAAACGGATAAAAATGCATTATACATCAACTCCATTATTGTAAGATTATATTTTCCTCTATTTCATGTCCATTAATATATTGTTCTATTGCCAAAGGCTTACCATTAGGAAACTGTACTCTTTTTATTAATAGAACATCTTCCTTGCATGAAACTTTCACTCCATTTTTGCTTACATCTATAATAGTACCAGGTTCTTTATTGCTTTTTTCTTTTAGAACTTCTGTTTCATATATCTTCATTCTTTCGTTCTTATAATCAGTATAGGCAATTGGCCATGGATTTAGTCCTCTAACTAAGTTATGAATCTCTTCAGCACTTTTATTCCAATCTATATTAGCGATATTCTTATCAAGCATCTTGGCATAAAAAGTCTCATTCCCTTGCTTTTCTGGGACTATATCGCCTTTTGAAATTCCCTCTATACTTTTTACAAGTAAATCTGCTCCTCTAACCATTAATATATCATGTAATTCACCAGTTGTCATATTATTAGTAATTTCAACTTCATCCTTAAGAATCATATCTCCTGTATCTAAACCAACATCCATAAGCATTGTGGTATTTCCAGAACTCTTCTCTCCATTTATTATTGCCCAATTTAGTGGTGCAGCACCTCTATACATCGGAAGCAAAGATGCATGAAGATTTATACATCCATATTTCGGTATATCTAATACTTCCTTAGTTAAAATCTGCCCAAATGCCACTACTATAATAAAATCTGGTTTTAGCTCTTTTAATTTCTCTATCAAATCTCTATCGTCTTTTAACTTTATTGGTTGGTATATTGGGATTTCATGTTTTAATCCTTCTTCTTTAACTGCAGAGTATGCCATTTTCTTTCCTCTACCCTTTGGTTTGTCTGGTTGAGTCAAAATAGCAGTAACATTGTACTCTTTAATCATTCTTTGCAAAGAAGGAACTGCAAAATCAGGAGTACCCATAAATACTATATTCATTATATTATCCTCCTATCAGTATTTATTTTTTTGAAGCTCCCCTACCTTTAACTCTATCTATAAATAGAGTTCCATTTAAATGATCATATTCGTGCAAAATAGCTCTCGCAAGTAATTCTTCAGCTTCTATTTCGAATTCTTCTCCCTTTTCATTTAAAGCTCTAGCTCTAACGTAATTAGGTCTCATAACTTCTTCTGTTTCCCCTGGTAAGCTAAGGCATCCTTCTTCGTCTATTTGAGACCCACTTGTTTCTATTATTTCTGGATTAATAAATACTAGTGGCCCATCTCCAATATCTACAACAAATAGTCTCTTTAATATCCCAACTTGAGGAGCTGCAAGACCAACACCATCAGCATCATACATTGTTTCTTTCATATCTTCAATTAATGTCAATAATCTATCATCTATTTTATCAACTTCTCTGCATTTCTTTCTTAATACGTCATCACCATATTTTCTTATATTTCTTAATGCCATTTTGTATTCCCCCTATGTCATATTGTTAGGATTAATATCTATACTAACCCTTATTTCATTATATACACTCTTATTTAATAGATAAAGTGTATCTTTAACTTTTTCACTAAACTCATCATCAAAATTTCCTTTTATTATTATCTGCCATCTGTAATTTTCTTTTAATTTAGAAATTATACAAGGAACCGGTCCGAGAATAGTAAGATCATCTACTACTAATTTTTTCAAATCAGCTTCTAAAGTATACATAAATTTTGTTAATTTTTCTTCAAATTTTGAAGATCCAACAATTAATAATATTTTACCAAAAGGAGGATTTTCCATCAACCTTCTAATCTTTATTTCTTCTTTAAATAGAGATTCATAATCCTCTTCTTGAGCACACTTTAAACTATAATGGTTTGGAGTATAGCTTTGAACTATTACCTTGCCTTCATCTTCACCTCTTCCAGATCTGCCTGCAACCTGCGTTATTATTTGATATGTTCTTTCAGATGCTCTGTAATCAGGCAAATTTAAAGACATGTCTGCCGCTAAAACTCCAACCAGTGTAACATTTTTAAAATCTAATCCTTTTGACACCATTTGTGTTCCAATTAAGATGTCTGCTTCTCCATTTTTAAAACAATTATAAATTGATTCATGAGAATTTTTATGTCGTGTAGTATCAACATCCATTCTTAATACTCTTGATTTCGGGAAATATTTTTTCACTTCTAATTCAACGCGTTCTGTTCCTGCTCCAAAAAATTTCACATATTTACTATTACATTTTGGACATACAGTTTTTGATTTCTCTGCCCTTCCGCAGTAATGACATATCAAATATCCATTTTTATGGTACGTCATAGAAACATCGCATTCTGGACATTTAAATACATATCCACAACTTCTACACGAAATAAATGTTGAATACCCTCTTCTGTTTAGAAACAAAATTACCTGCTTCTTATCTTTTAAAGTTGCCTCTATTTCAGCCAAAAGTTTCCTACTGAACAATGATAAATTCTTACTCTTCAATTCTTCCCTCATATCTACTATTTCCATATGCGGCATTTCTTTCCCATTAGTTCTTTTATGCATTTCTATTAGTTTATATTCACCACGAATAGCTTTGTAGTAACTTTCAATGCTAGGAGTTGCTGACCCCATAACTAATTTACAGTCCTTAATTTCACATATGAACTCACTTACTTCTCTAGTATGATATTTAGGATTATGTTCTGATTTATATGTATTTTCATGTTCTTCATCAATTATAATAAGTCCAAGATTCTGAAGCGGCAAAAACAAGGCACTTCGTGCTCCTATAACTAATTTAGCTTTCCCTTCTTTTACTCTATACCACTCATCAAATCTTTCACCATCACTTAACCTGCTATGAAAAAGCGCAACATTTTCTCCAAATCGTCCCTTAAATCGTTCAATCATCTGAGGGGTTAATGAAATTTCCGGAACTAAAACAATTGTACTTTTATTTTGCCTTAACATTTCTTCAACTAGTCTTATATATACTTCTGTCTTCCCCGATCCCGTAACACCTTTTATTAGATATTTTTGATCAGGACTGTTTAAAATCGTATTAAGACAGTTTTCCTGTTCTCTTGTAAGTTTCTTATTACTATCAGTATCATATATTCGAGTATTGTATCTAAATACTGTTTGTTCTTCTGTTTTTAGTATACCTTTTTCTATTAACTTATTTAATAAATATAAAGAAAAGCATCCATTACTAACAATTTCTGTTTTTGTATAAATCCCATTGTTGCTAGCTACGAAATCATATAATTTTTTATAATTTTCTTTATCAAGCTGATCTTCATGTATTTCTTCATTTACTAAAACTACTTTTTTCTTTTTTTCCCTTAACCCCTTCATAATTCCAACGGGAATCATAAGTCGGATTGCATCAATAAATTTACATAAATACTTTCTTCTTAAAAATTTAATTACTTCCATATCATAGTTTGTTAATATAGCATAATCATCGCATATATTTAAAATCTCTTTCACTCTATAATTGAAATTAATTAAATCATCTTCCTGCAATATTGAAAATACAAAGCCTTCTATTGGTCTGCTTTTAGGCCCAAAAGGCACTTTAACTCTAAATCCTATTCCTATTTTATCCTGAAGTTCGCTAGGTACTTTGTATGTAAATGGCTTATCAATCTCCAAAGCATCACTATTTATAATTATTTCAGCATACATGATATTTATACCTACCACCTCACATCTAATCTTATATTAACAATATTCAATATTAGATAATTAACATTCTGATTATTACATAAAAACTAATAATCAGAACTATTTCATACTTATACATCTACCTTCATTTGCGTATCATATGTATAAGTATTTCCAATATTAATAAAAGAAGCGCAAATTCTAGCGCTTCTCAAGTATAATATCAAATAAGTTAGTTGCAATTTTTTCTTTGCTCATCTTATCTAAGTAAATTTCCTTACCTTCTTTAGACAAGATTATTACTTTATTATCTTCTGAGGCAAACCCAGTATCACTTGCTGTTATATCGTTTGCTACAATATAATCTAAATTTTTTCTTTGTAGTTTTGACATAGCATTATCTTTTAACTCTTGGCTTTCAGCCGCAAATCCTACTAGAATTTGATTTTTCTTTTTGCTTCCAAGCTCCATTAGAATATCATTATCTCTAATAAATTCTATGCAGAGCTCTCCATCACCTTTTTTTATTTTTTGTGTGCTATAATTTTTAGGCTTATAATCTGCAACTGCAGCTGACTTTATTACTATATCTGCTTCATCAAATATGTTCATAACTTCATTTTTCATTTCTTCATTTGTAGAAACCTCTACAACATTAATATCTTTTGGAGCTATTATTGATGTTGGTCCAGATATTAATGTTACATTGGCTCCTCTATTTCTTGCTTCCTTTGCTATAGCATAACCCATTTTTCCAGTTGATCTATTTGTAATAAACCTCACCGGATCTATAGGTGCTATAGTTGGACCTGCTGTTACTACAACATTTTTATTTAGCAAATCTTTATTTTCATTTAATTCCATTAAAACTTTGTCAACAATAATTTCAGGACTTTCAAGTTTACCTTTACCGCTTGTTCCACAAGCAAGTCTTCCTTCAGCCGGGTCTATGAATTCATATCCAAGTGACTTTAATTTCTTAATATTTTCTTGGACTATAGGATTCTCATACATATTGGTATTCATTGCAGGCGCAAAAATCACTTTTGCCTTAGTTGCCATTATTGTAGTCGAAAGCATATCATCTGCTATTCCATTTGCAACTTTACCTATTATATTAGCTGTAGCAGGTGCTACTAAGAATACATCTGCCTTTTCTGCTAAACTTATATGTTGAATCTCCCAAGCTTTCGGTTCTGCAAACATATCGCATGTAACCATATTCTGACTTAAAGATTGAAATGATAATGGGGTCACAAATTTAGTAGCTGATTCTGTCATAATTACATTAACATTAATATCTTTTTTAACAAGTAAACTTACTATTTCTAATGCCTTATATACTGCAATTCCACCACTTACACCCAACACTAAATTCTTTTTCATCTTATTTAAGACCTTCTTCTAAAATTTCAAATTCAACTGCATCTTGATCTACTTCATTTATTGCAATTGTTAAAGGTTTATTTGATTTTATTGAAATCTGAGGTTCTGCACCTTCTATTATTTGTCTAGCCCTTTTTGATGTTAAAATTACTAAAGAATATCTGTCATGTATCTTTTCTAATAAGTCTACTACTGATGGACTAATCATAGAGTTGTTCATGAATAATTCCCTCCTTTGAATCTAATATACTATCTTTTATTCTATCTACTCTGCATTTTTCAGCAGATATTATAGCTTCTAATTTTTCTACAGCTATCTCTACTTTATCATTTACTACTGCATAATTATATTTTGAAATAAAATTAATTTCCTTATAAGCTGATTTAAATCTCTTCATTAGAGATTCGTTGGTTTCACTGCCCCTGTTAATGATTCTTTGTTTTAACTCTTCCATAGATGGTGGAAGGATGAATACAAAAACTCCTTCTCTTGTGTTTTCTTTAACTTTTAATGCACCTTGTATATCTATTTCTAGAATAACATCATTCCCACTTTGTAACATTTCTTCAACGTTAGATTTAGGTGTACCATAGTAATTATCATACACTTCTGCATATTCTAAGAAATCATTGCTTTCTATCTTCTCTACAAACTGCTCTTTGGACATAAAAAAGTAATTAATACCTTCTACTTCTCCAACTCTTGGAGATCTTGTAGTTGCTGATACAGACAACATTACATCCTTATTTTTCTCCATAAATCTTTTACATATAGTACCTTTTCCAGCACCAGATGGTCCTGATATAACTATTAATAGACCTCTCCCTTTAGTAATCATTATTCATCATCCTCATCAACTGCCATATCATCTTTTGTAGATAATCTATGAGCTACTGTTTCAGGTTGAACTGCTGATAAAATAACATGATCGCTATCTGTTATTATTACAGCTCTAGTTCTTCTTCCATAAGTAGCATCTATTAGCATACCTCTATCTCTTGCTTCTTGAATAATTCTTTTAATAGGTGCTGATTCAGGACTCACAATTGCAACTAATCTATTAGCAGAGACTATATTCCCAAAGCCTATGTTTATTAACTTTATTCCCATTTTTTACCTCCTAATTATTCAATGTTTTGAACTTGTTCTCTTATTTTTTCAATGGTATTTTTTATCTCTATTACTTTGTTAGTCATATTTATTTCTGTTGATTTAGATGCTATAGTATTAGCTTCTCTATTCATTTCTTGAATTATGAAATCTAATTTTCTTCCAATAGGTTCATCTAAATCTAACGTACTTTTCATTTGGCTTAAATGACTTCTGAGTCTTGTTATTTCTTCATCTACTGCTGCCTTATCTGAAAGAATAGCCACTTCTAATGCTATCCTGCTTTCATCTATATCAACACCAGATAATAATTCTTCCAATCTTTCTTCAAGTTTCTTCTTGTAATTCTTTGGAATACTGTCAGCTACCTTTTCTATTTCTTCAACATAATTCTCTATAATCTCAATTTTTGATAAAATATCAACTTTTAATTTTTCGCCCTCTTTGCATCTCATATCATTCATTAAATCTAGAGCAGATTCAATCAGAGGCGATATCTCACTAAAAATATCATCTAAATCATCATCCAACTCTTCCAATGTAATAACATCAGGAAATTTAGCTATTTTAGTTGTAGATATATCATCAATAACATTCAATTCACTTTGGATTTGTTTTAAACATTTATAATACTCTTCAGCTAACTTCATATTTAGATTTGCTTTTCCAATGTTATTTCCATAGGCTTTATAATTAATAAAAACATCAACTTTACCTCTATTTAGTCTTTTACTAATTATCTTTCTTATCTTCTCTTCTAAAGCCAACATCGTTCTAGGCATTCTTATGTTTATATCTAAATATCTATGATTTACGCTCTTCATCTCTATAGAGAAACTTGACTTTCTTCCATCTTCGCTTTGAGCCCTTCCAAAGCTAGTCATACTTTTTATCAACTGTACACCTCCTTTTAACTTTTAAACAATTTGGAGTTTGCTTTACTAAGTATAATCATAATAAATTTCTATGTCAACATTCTGTTCACAAATTGTTAACATTTATATTTGCAAATTTGATAAATCTTCAAATTCATATATTTACTAGAAATTAGTGACAAGTTAAAGGTGAAATTTTCTTCGTAACTGGAACAAAATGATATTTCTTATTTCTCAGATCTATATGTATAATTTCAGATCTTAGATGGTTTATCTATAGATAAACAATTTAAGAATTAGACTTATTAGATGAACATATTTACAAAGTTACTAAAACTTTAAGCTCATATCTTCACTAGAAATCATAAATATATTTGTAACCACAAGGGTCATAATATGGAGAAAACATTTGAAAATGAGCTGTTAAAGGTTCTTAAGCAGAGAATACAAATCTTTGATTTGGTGAGAATCGCTTACTCAGTGAACGAATGTGAGTCGAGTTTCCGCTATTGGTTGTTCCATTTTAGCTTGTGAAGTGAGAGTCCAAAATTTTATTTTGGGTTCTCGAACTTCCTCAGCGAATGTAATGAGTCGAGCTTCCCTCGGAAAGTTGGAGCATGCTAAAGTGGATACAACCTGCTGCCTAGAAACTGGAACAAAAGTATATTATTCATTTCGGTGAACTATACCCATAAGTATAGATTATAGTTGTTTTATCTATTTAAATAGCAAAAGATTACTTAACAACTATTTATTAAACCATTGTTAAGTAATCTCTCTAATATAATTTATTTTTTGGCAGGTCGGCGTATCCTGCATCTCTGATTACTAAGACTAGCGCGTGAGGAGCCTTTTCTCACCTCAAAAAACAAAATTTATTTCAAAATTAATTATAATATATTTTCTTTTAATTCACTATCTTCAACTTTTATTAATCTTCCCCTATATATTCTAGCATTCATTTTTGATAATGTTATTGGATACATAGTTGCGACATATATATATTGCTCTTCTAAATCAACTTCCAACCCTAAAAGTAAGATAATATTATCAATCTTCTTAACTAATTCAAGAGAGTCACCAACTGATCTCTTATAATTTACACCAACATATTGTGGATCTTTAATCACTTTTTCTATAGTATCTATTATATTATCCTTGATTTTTTTTGTGAATTGCCTACCATGTCTTTTTTTTATATGGCTTACAACACCTGGAGAGGCATAAACTATTCTAGGTAAATCAAGCTCTAAGAGCTCACTTATAGAGATTTTAATTTTACCAACTTTCTTATAAGCTTTATACTCTCTTTTCATAATACCCCTCATTTATATCCTTTCTTTTATTATATCCCAGTAGTATGTATTTTTCCACCACTTAAATAAAAAATCATGGTAAAAAAAGTGTTGATTTTATTACTTTACAATACATAAGGCATATACGAGAAAAACGAGCCCAAGATACCATGATTATTTTCATTAGGCATGGAAGCAGATTTCTCTTATATCTAGCCTATTTTGGTTCTCCGCCTCCGTGAACCGAGAACCAAAATCTATGGTTAAGTGTGAATCACTTGCTCATGGATTGCAGCGAGTCGAGCCTCCCCATGTACTTGAAAATAGGCTCGGCATATGCACTCGTTATTCTCTTGATTATGCCTAATATGTAGTATCACTAATATAACTAATTTACTTAACTACAATATAAAATCAACACTTTGTTAGGATTAAATTATAAAAATCTTTATATCAGATTTTTTAAAGTATTATACAGATTAATCCACCATTACCTTCATTAATAATTTTCTGCAAAGTTTTTTGAATCTTAACTTGAACATCTTCTGGCATTTTATATAGCTTGTTTTGTAATCCTTCTTTTACTAACACTTCTAAAGATTTTCCAAACATATTACTTTGCCAAAGAAGGGCTGGATCTGTTTCAAATTGTTCTAGAAGACCTTTTACTAGTTCTTCCGATTCCTTTTCTGATCCCATTATAGGGCTTATCTCAGTTTTAATATCGCACTTTATAAGATGTAAGCTTGGAGCACTTGCCTTTAATTTAACTCCATATTTATTACCTTGTTTAACTATTTCAGGTTCCTCAAACTTCATTTCTGAAAGTTGTGGTGCAACTAATCCATAGCCACTCTCTCTTACATCTTCTAATGCATCTTTAACCTTATCATATTCACATTTTGCATGACTTAGGTCATTTATTATGCTGAGTAAGTCACTTTCTGAACCAACTTCTAAATTACATATCTCACTAAGAACCTTATAGAAAATTCCATCCTTAGGTTTCATAGATATTTTTGCTGTTCCACTGCCTAAATCAACTTCATTTATGGTTGCTTTTCCCATAAAGTCTTCATTTTCAAAATCATTTAAGCAGTATTTTATGTCTCTTACCTTAGAGACATCTTGACTCATGTTCATAATTATGTTGAAAAAATCTTTTTTTAGCCAATGGTTACATTCCAATTTTTCTAACCATTCGGGCATATCAATATTTATTTCTTTTACAGGGAATTCCTTAAGTACGTGTTTAAATAAATCTTCAATATCTTGTTCTTCCATATTATAAACATCCATAACTTGAACAGTTACATTATATTTATCTTCTAATTCTTTTTTCAATGCCTTAGTTTCTTGAGAATTAGGCTTATTAGTATTAAGAACTACAATAAAAGGTTTATTTAGTGACTGTAATTCATATATTACTCTTTCTTCTGGTTCTACATAGTCATTTCTATCTATTCCAGTTATACTTCCATCAGTTGTAATTACTAATCCTATTGTTGAATGGTCTTTTATAACTTTTCTTGTCCCAATTTCTGCTGCATCCTCAAAAGGTATTTCGTAATCATACCATGGTGTATGAACCATTTTAGTTTCTTCACCATCTAGATATCCTAATGCTCCTTTTACAATATATCCTACGCAGTCAACCATCCTTACTTTAAATTTTATTTCATCCCCTAAATTTATTTCTACTGCTTCATTAGGTACAAATTTAGGTTCTGTTGTGTGAATATTTTTTCCTGAGCCACTCTGTGGTAACTCATCTTTTGCTCTTTCCTTTTTATAAGTATTATCAATTTTAGGTATTACCATAAGATCCATGAACTTTTTGATAAATGTAGATTTCCCTGTCCTAACTGGTCCTACGACTCCTACATATATGTCCCCTTGGGTTCTATCGGCTATATCTTTGTATATGTTAAAATTGTCCACATTTTTCCCTCCCATATTCTTTTTTCCAATATATATATATTCATGCTTTATTTAAAATATACAAATATAATAAATAAAAAATTTTAACACAATTCTAATCACTAAATATATGATTAAAATATTATTAAAATTCCTATCTTTAAAATTAAACATTAACATTAGGCATAATTGAAAAAGAATAAAAAAATAGTAGCCTAAGAACTTTTCACACAACCTATTGAGGAATTTAATTAGACTACAATTTACTAATATTTGAAAATACAAAACCAGCTATATAAAAAATCAATCTTTTTTATATAGCTGGTACAAATAACTTAAATATAAATCCCTAAAGTATACTCATATTACAATACTAAAAATATTAAAATAATTCACTCTTTTTGTCTCTGTTCATGAGTTCATCAATAATAGACTTAGCATTCTTTCCTTCAAATAATCCTTTATAGAGCCCATCTGTTATAGGCATTGATATACCTATTCTTTCCTTCAGTTGATAAAATGCTCTGCAAGCTTTTACTCCTTCAACAACCATTCCAACTTCTTTTAAAGCATCTTCAAGAGACATACCTTTACCTATAAGTAAACCAGCCCTTCTATTTCTAGAATGCATAGATGTACAAGTAACTATTAAATCTCCCATACCGGTTAATCCGTAAAAAGTTTCCGCTCTTCCACCAAGTGCTATCCCAACTCTAGAGATTTCCTTCATCCCCCTAGTTAAAAGTGCAGCTTTTGTATTGTCTCCATACCCAAGGCCATCTATAACTCCTGCAGCTAACGCAATTACATTCTTTACAGCGCCACCAACTTCTACCCCTATTATATCGTCATTAGTATAGACTCTAAAATATGGTGTCATAAATAAATCTTGAATATCAGTTGCAAATTTCATTTCTTTAGATGTACTAACTATTGTAGTTGGTATCTTCATTACAACTTCTTCCGCATGGCTTGGTCCTGATAAAACTACAACTGGATTATCTAATTCTTCCTCAATTACAACTGATAATCTTTTATCTGTATCTTCCTCAATACCTTTTGCAATAGATATTATTGGAATATCTTTAGGAATTTTCCCTTTAATAGCTATACACATACTTCTAATTACATGGGAAGGTACTGATAAAACTATATAATCAGCACCATCTATTGCTTCTTCAATACTATTAAATGCAGTTACTCCTTTAGGAATTGCAAAATCTTTCATATACTTTTCGTTTGTTCTCTTAATGTTTATTTCATTAACAACATTCTTATCTCTATCGTATATATTAACAACATTATTTTTTTCTGCAAGTAAAACAGCTAAGGCACTTCCAAAGCTTCCTCCTCCTAAAAAAGTAATTTTACTCATAACTATTCCTTTCTTTGTCTGTATTCAATTTGTATTCCAGTTCCTTTGAAATCAAAACTATCTCTTAATTGATTTTCCAAATACCTTTCATATGAGAAGTGTCTTGCACTTTCATCATTTATGAAGAACACAAATTTAGGCGGTTTAGTTGCAACTTGAGTTGCATAGTAGATTTTCATTCTCTTAATTCCAACGATAGGTGGTTCCTTCATTAGTACAGCTTTACTTATAACATCATTTAATATACCTGTTGAAATTCTCTTATTGTAATTATCATAGCAATATCTTGCTAACTTAAGCACTTTATTAGTTCTTTGTCCTGTTAGTGCAGAGATGAATAAGTATTCAGCATAACTTAAGAACTTTAAATTTGATTGAAGATCCTTTTTAAATTTATCTAAAGTTTTATCATCTTTTTCAACCAAATCCCACTTATTAACAATAACCATAATAGCCTTTCTCAATTCATGAGCATAACCTATTATTTTTTCATCTTGTTCTGTAATTCCTTCTGTTGCATCAATCATAAGTATACACACGTCCGCTCTTTCTATTGCAGCGTAAGTTCTTATAACACTATATCTCTCAATTTCTTCTTTTACCTTGCTCTTTCTTCTAAGACCAGCCGTATCAACTAAAATAAATTTACCTTCCTCTGTTTCTAAATGACTATCTATTGAATCTCTTGTAGTTCCTGGAATATCAGAAACTATTACTCTTTCTTCTCCAAGTAATTTATTAATTAAAGAAGACTTTCCTACATTAGGTTTACCAATCATAGCTATTCTGATATATTCATCCTCTTCTTCATCATAAATAGATTTATCAAAATGCTTAACTACCTCATCAAGCATATCACCAAGTCCTAATCCTTGCCCTGCTGATATTGCCATAGGATCGCCTATTCCTAAATTATAAAATTCATACGCATTATTTTCATCTTTTAAATTGTCAACTTTATTAACAACTAAAACTACTGGTTTTTTGCTCTTTCTAAGCATAGTAGCCACTTCATTATCTGCAGCAGTTAATCCTTCTTTACCATCAACTATAAATATTATTACGTCAGCTGTCTCAATTGCAATATTTGCTTGTCTTCTCATTTGTTTTATAATAATATCATTATTCTCTGGTTCAATACCACCTGTATCTATCATAGTAAAATTATATCTCAGCCATTCAGCCTCTGCATACACCCTATCCCTTGTAACCCCTGGTGTATCTTGAACTATTGAAATTCTTTTCCCTGCTAATTTATTAAATAACGTTGATTTTCCAACATTCGGTCTTCCAACTATAGCAACTATCGGTTTACCCATTAAAATTCCTCCTCTTTATATTTAGACATATTCAAAAATAACAAGCCAGCATGCTAGTCTATTTTTCTTCATATGCCTCATTAAGTTTTTCTATTAAATCTTCACCTGTGTAGTCAACTACTATTACCTTGACATCTAAAGCTGATTCAATATCTTTAATTTTAATATCATCCAGCATTATCTGCTCATTAGAATCAGATAATTCGTAGCCTTTTCTAAACATGTTATTAGACATTATTAAATACTTACTATTTATTATTCCCTTCATCTGATTTATTATATCAGTTCCAGTTAAAAGTCCTGCTATAGTAATAGTTTCTCCAAAATAATGATTCACTATTTTGTAGACATCAAGCTGTATCTTAGGATTTTTACATTTAATTTTATTGCTGGCTTCAAGCAATTCATTATACGCCAGCTCTCCTGTAACTATAGAAAAGCTTCCCTTCATATTTAAATCCAAGTCATCTAAAGTGCTATCTATGGCATCTCTAAAACACCTAACCATTCCTATACCATCTTCTATTTGATGATAATCATCATAAAATTCCTGATTTGGAATTTCTTTATCTGCGACTAAATAAAATTCATCAGATAATCTCACAAATGGCTTACCAGTTTCTTTAATATATGTATCTTGCAATTCTTTAATATTATTGATTTCCTCAATAGATTGTTCCTTTGTATACGTATTAACATGCTTAAGTCCTTGCCTAAACTTTGTGATACCTATGGGAACTACTGCTACATCTGAAACTTCTGGATAAAGTTTATATAAATCTTCAATTGTTCTTTTAAGTTCATTTCCATTATTTATTCCTGGAACACAAACTATTTGTGCATTCATTGTAATACCTGCATCCGCTAGCCTTTGCATTCTTTCAAGAACATTGCCTGCAAATCTGTTATTTAGCATTTCAACCCTTAGATCTGGATTAGTTGTATGTACAGAAATATTAATTGGACTTATATGATATTTTATTATCCTATCAATGTCCTCATCTTTCATATTTGTTAATGTCACGAAATTTCCTTGTAAAAATGACAATCTTGAATCATCATCTTTAAAGTATAATGTTTCTCTCATTCCCTTAGGCAGCTGATCAATAAAACAAAATATACATTTATTACTGCATGATTTTGCCTTATCCATGATGCCTCCACCAAATTCTATTCCTATGTCTTCACCATACTCTTTTTCAATTTCAATTTCCCATATTTCACCACTAGGTTTTTCTATCTCTAAAACAATCTCTTCATCTGCAGATAAAAATTTATAATCTATGATATCATTTATTTCCTTATTGTTTATAGATACTAAGATATCATTTTCTTCTATCCCGACTTCCTCTGCAATTCCATTAGAGGTTACTTTTGTTATAATATTTTTCATTTTTTCACCCCTTATTATAACATTCTTATCTTTGTTATATTACATTAAACCCTTAGTTAAGTCAACAATTCATATTGTTAAAACATATTTAAACAATTGAAAGAACAAAATCGCAGGCGACTGTGGAGCCGGAGATTTTTTTACGCATCTGCCTTTTCGAACGCATGTGAGAAAAATCTGCACATAAGAAATGGCAGCTATGCTGCATATAAGAACATTTTATGCAGGCGAATATATTTTCTTTTTTATTCTCTTTTAAAAGCCAGCCTTCTAAATCAGCCTTTCTTATAAGTTATCCACAGATTATCCAACAATATAATTTCCCACAAGTGTTGATTAACCAAATTTTCACTTTAAATTATTAACTTATTTTTGATATTTTTCAAAAATAAGTTAATATATATATAGACTTCGACCTTAAGACTTTTTTTAAGCAATTTTCTTATAAATTGAATTAGTGATAATTTAACATATTTTAAATTTTTAGTCGTTTCAACATAAGTAAATTGAAGCAAAACATAAGCTATCAATGATATGAAAAGTTGATTATAGACAGCATTTTCAGTTGTTCCAAATATTCTTTTTACATTCAAGTTTTGTTTTATAAATTTAAAGAAGGTTTCAATTTTCCAACGTTCCTTGTATATTTCTGCTATTTTTTCTGGAGTAATGTTCATTAGGTCAGTGCACACTTTTACTGATTTACCATAATAATCAGTAAATTCAACTACTCTAAATCTATTTTGAGTTTTTTTAGTCTCTTTTCCTAAATAACATGTAACATCTCGAATTACAGAAGAATTTTCTACTACTCCTAAACTTCTCAATTTCTTTGGTTTTGAAAGTATTGTATTATTTTTTATTCTTATAACAAAAGATTGTTTTATTTCTTTAAACATATCAAATCTCTCATGATTTTCATAAGCCCTATCTTCAACTAAAATAGAGTGTACATCTATTAAACCTTCACCTATCGGTCCATCATGCTTTTTAGCAATAGTTTCAATAACTTTTTGTGGTGTAAAGTCATTAATATTTAAAGATATATGAAGTTTTATTCCAGATTTCTTCCCATTAAATTTTGCCCATTTAAGACGGTTTTCACCTACGGTCACGGTAGTTGAATCAATTGCTATTAATTGTTTTGGCAAATTTAGAATTCTTCGCATTCTACGATTACATTTAGAAACAATAATCTCAAATAAAGTTTTAGAAATTTTGTAATCTACCTTAGAGGCTTTTTTAGAAATAGTTGAATAATCAACTGGTGTTAGCCCTACTGATTCCATATGCTCAACGCCATCCCTATAACTCTTATATTCATTCGTAGCTGCTGCAATAAAGAATTTTATTAAATCATATAATGTGAATTTTCTTGCAGTATCAACATATTCTAAAACTTTACTAAATTTTTCAACTTCCTTTTCACTTAAAAATGTTTGAAATATATCAAATATAGTGGTAGTATTTTTCATGAGGGCATTCTCCTTAAGTATTATTTTGGTTCGCACTTTAATATTACTACAGAATGACCTCATTTTTTATATATTTTCACTTCTATTTTTTGGTTAATCAACACATATGGGAATTTATCACAAGTGTTGATTAACCAAATTTTTACTTTAAATTATTAACTTATTTTTGATATTTTTCAAAAATAAGTTAATAGATATATAGACTTCGACCTTAAGACTTTTTTTAAGCAATTTTCTTACAAATTGAATTAGTGATAATTTAACATATTTTAAATTTTTAGTCGTTTCAACATAAGTAAATTGAAGCAAAACATAAGCTATCAATGATATGAAAAGTTGATTATAGACAGCATTTTCAGTTGTTCCAAATATTCTTTTTACATTCAAGTTTTGTTTTATAAATTTAAAGAAGGTTTCAATTTTCCAACGTTCCTTGTATATTTCTGCTATTTTTTCTGGAGTAATGTTCATTAGGTCAGTGCACACTTTTACTGATTTACCATAATAATCAGTAAATTCAACTACTCTAAATCTATTTTGAGTTTTTTTAGTCTCTTTTCCTAAATAACATGTAACATCTCGAATTACAGAAGAATTTTCTACTACTCCTAAACTTCTCAATTTCTTTGGTTTTGAAAGTATTGTATTATTTTTTATTCTTATAACAAAAGATTGTTTTATTTCTTTAAACATATCAAATCTCTCATGATTTTCATAAGCCCTATCTTCAACTAAAATAGAGTGTACATCTATTAAACCTTCACCTATCGGTCCATCATGCTTTTTAGCAATAGTTTCAATAACTTTTTGTGGTGTAAAGTCATTAATATTTAAAGATATATGAAGTTTTATTCCAGATTTCTTCCCATTAAATTTTGCCCATTTAAGACGGTTTTCACCTACGGTCACGGTAGTTGAATCAATTGCTATTAATTGTTTTGGCAAATTTAGAATTCTTCGCATTCTACGATTACATTTAGAAACAATAATCTCAAATAAAGTTTTAGAAATTTTGTAATCTACCTTAGAGGCTTTTTTAGAAATAGTTGAATAATCAACTGGTGTTAGCCCTACTGATTCCATATGCTCAACGCCATCCCTATAACTCTTATATTCATTCGTAGCTGCTGCAATAAAGAATTTTATTAAATCATATAATGTGAATTTTCTTGCAGTATCAACATATTCTAAAATTTTACTAAATTTTTCAACTTCCTTTTCACTTAAAAATGTTTGAAATATATCAAATATAGTGGTAGTATTTTTCATGAGGGCATTCTCCTTAAGTATTATTTTGGTTCGCACTTTAATATTACTACAGAATGACCTCATTTTTTATATATTTTCACTTCTATTTTTTGGTTAATCAACACATATGATAATTTCCTAGAGAATAAAAAATGTTCTTAATAAAAAGAACATTTTCCTACATTTATATACTACTATTCATTTAGATCAACATAAGCTCCTGTTTTTGAAAAGATAGTCCATTCACATATATTAGTTACGTGATCTCCTATTCTTTCCAAATACTTTATTACAAATAGCAATTGAGTTCCTTCTTGAAGTAAGCTTTCATCTTTTTTTATTGCTTTAACAAAAGAAGCAAACAAGGATCTATATATAGTATCTATCTCATCATCTTTTTTGCAAATTCTATATGCCATTTCATCATCATCATTAACGTGAGAATCTATAGATGCCTTTATCATATATCTTGCTTTTCTTTCCATATCCCATAAATCCTCTGAAACCTTTTTAAGAGAATTAACATTTTTACCAATTCTTTTAGTTATTTTGCAAATATCCACTGCATAATCTGCTATTCTTTCTAAATCTGTCACTATTTTAGAAACAGTGAATACTCTTCTCAAATCTGTTGCCAGAGGTTGCTCTGATGCAATAAATTTAATACACTGTTCTTCAATTATTTTTTGCAATTCATCAACTT
Source organism: Clostridium beijerinckii (assembly GCF_018223745.1). Lineage (NCBI taxonomy): Bacteria > Bacillati > Bacillota > Clostridia > Eubacteriales > Clostridiaceae > Clostridium > Clostridium beijerinckii. The sequence goes on along the minus strand of NZ_CP073653.1, from coordinate 1,373,690 downwards.
TATCATCAGCCTTAATAATTTTTTCTACTGCTTCTACGTCACAATTCTTTAAACACAGCATACTTTCATATATTTGCTTTTCTACTAAGTCTGCCATAATTACTAGTTGTCTATTTATATTTTTTACTTTAGTATCTTGTGATCCTCTTGTCATTCTTCCATTGCCCCTTCATACTTAAATTTATCGTTTACACCTAATTACACCTTAGTTACATATAAAAAATAATCATTAACTAGATTCTTATTAAATTTCCGATTAACTACTATGAATCATTTTATTATATGATATATTTCATTTATGCTTTCAATTTATTTTTTTCATATTACATTAATATAATACCTAAGTCAAGAAATTCATAGCCAAATGATAAAAATGTCCTCAATAAATTAAGGACACTTTATAATACTTATACCTTATTCATTTAAATCAACATAGGAACCTGTTTTTGAAAAAATAGTCCATTCACATATATTGGTTACATGATCTCCTATTCTCTCTAGGTATTTTATTGCAAACAGTAATTGAGTTCCTTCCTGAAGCAGCTTTTCATCTACTTTTATTGAGTTAATCAAAGTGGAGAATAAAGATTTATAGAATGCATCTATTTCATCATCCTTTTCGCAAACCTTATATGCCATTTCCTCATCTTCGTTAATATATGAATCTACAGAAGCTCTTATCATAGCTCTAACTTTATCGTCCATCTCCCATAATTCTTCTGAACCTTTTTCAAATGAGCTTATCTTTTTCCCAATCCTCTTTGTTATCTTACATATATCTACTGCATAGTCTGCCATTCTTTCTAAATCCGTCACTATTTTAGATGCTGTAAATACTCTCCTCAAATCTGTTGCGAGCGGCTGTTCAGTTGCTATAAATTTGATACATTCCTCTTCTATCATTTTTTGCATATCATCAACAATATCATCATTCTTAATAACTTGCTCAGCCTTTTCTAGATCATATTTTTTTAAACTTAGCAAACTCTCATATATTTGCTTTTCAACTAGACTAGACATTTTTAGCAGCTCTCTATTTATATTTTTTACTCTTGTATCCTGCGATCCCCTTGTCATAATTATCATTGCCCCCTTTTAGCCAAATCTACCTGTAATATAATCTTCTGTTCTCTTATCTCTTGGATTATAAAATATGTCTTCTGTTTTTCCGAACTCTATAACTTCTCCATTTAAAAAGAATGCAGTTTTATCAGCTATTCTCCCTGCTTGCTGCATATTATGAGTTACAATGATAACTGTATATTTCTTCTTTAATTCATCCATAAGTTCTTCCATTTTTCCAGTTGATATTGGATCTAATGCAGATGTTGGTTCATCCATTAAAATCACTTCTGGAGAAACCGCCAATGTTCTAGCAATACATAATCTTTGTTGTTGTCCACCTGACATTCCAAGCGCACTTGATTTTAGCCTATCTTTAGTCTCGTCCCAAAGCGCTGCTCCTCTTAAGCTTTTTTCTACTATTTCATCTAAGATCTTCTTATTTTTTGTGCCGTGTATTCTAGGTCCATATGCAATGTTATCATAAATCGACATTGGAAATGGATTTGGTCTTTGGAATACCATTCCGATTCTTTCTCTTAAATATATATCATCATAGTCCTTATATATATCCTTACCTTCAAAAAACACTTCCCCAGTTATTTTTACAATCTCAATTAAATCATTCATTCTATTTAAAGTTCTTAGGAAAGTTGATTTTCCGCAGCCTGAAGGTCCAATAAGTGCTGTAACTTCATTTTTATTTATGGACATATTTATATCTTTAAGGGCCTGATTATCACCATAATATAAGCATAAATCTTTTGTTTCTATAATATTCATAACTATCTCCTACTTCCCACTATAAGCTTTCATCAATCTATTTCCAATTAACCTTGCACAAACATTGAATAAGAGAACCGCTATTATAAGCACAGCCGCTGTTCCGTTAGCTATTTGAGCAGCATCAACCACTGCGCCTTCTGAATTTAGCTTCCATATATGGACAGCTAAAGTTTCTGCTGGCCTAAAAAGTGAAAATGCTGACCTGTTCCCAGCCATACTTATGGTATTGAAATTTAAATTTTTAGAACTTAATCCTGCAGTATATAAAAATGCTGCTGCCTCACCAAAAATTCTTCCTGCTGCTAGTATTATACCCGTTAATATCTCTCCCATAGCTGTCGGAACCGTAAGCTTCGCTAATGTTTGCCATCTAGTTGCTCCAAGCCCCAAAGATGCTTCTTTAACCCTTTTACTTGCTGTATTTATTGCATTTTCTGAAATTCTAGTCATTGAAGGTATATTTAATATACTTACAGATAAAGCACCTGCAAGTATTGAATATCCCCATCCCGCCATATTTACAAAAACCAATAATCCAAACATACCAATAACAATAGATGGAAGTGAAGACATTGTTTCAAGGGACATTCTTATAAATTTAAGAATAGGTCCTTCTTTAGCATACTCTGCCAAATAAATTCCCGCTCCAACACCAATAGGAATTGTTATAACCAAAGAAATAACAAGCATATAAAATGAATTAAATAATTGCGGTGCTATTCCTCCTCCTGCTCCTGTAAGCTTTGGATTACCAAAAAGGAATGACGGTTTTAACATACTTCCACCTTTATATAAAATATATAAAATAAATGCACCAAGTAAAACCACTATGAACATACTTATTATATAAAATATAACTGTCGCAATTTTATCTACTTTTTTTGCATTCATTATACCGCACTCCTTTTCTCAATTACTCTTACTATAACTATAAATATAAAAGAAATCACAAGTAAAATTAATGCTAATGTCCATAATGCATCATTCCATGGCGTTCCGCCGACAGTATTAGCCATATCCATTGTTATTATACTTGTTAATGTTGCCATTGAGGAAGTGATACTATCAGGTATCTTTACAGTGTTACCAATTACCATTTGAACTGCTAACGCTTCTCCAAAAGCCCTTGCAATACCAAGTACTACACCTGTTAATATCCCTGATTTGGCGCCTGGAACTATTATCCTATAAATCGTCTGCCATCTTGTAGCTCCAAGGCCATATGATGCCTCAATGTGATCTTGAGGTATTGTTTTTATAGCATCTATAGATAACGTTGCTATAGTTGGTAAAATCATTAATGATAAAACTAAAATCCCTGCGATTAAAGAAAATCCCATTCCTCCAAAACTTCCTTTTATAAATGGTACTAACACAGAGATACCGACCCAACCATAAACAACAGAAGGTATTCCAACTAATACTTCTAATGAAGGTTTAATTATCTTTCTCCCAAATTTGCTTGATATGACATTCACAAATATCGCCAAAGCAATAGCAATAGGTGCACTTATAACTACTGCACCTATTGATACTAAGGTTGACCCTAAGATGAAAGCGAGAGCTCCAAAGGAAGGCTCTCCACCTTTGTTTGGCTTCCAATTATTTGTGAATAAAAATTCTGTGACACTATATCCATCTTTTGTGAATATTCTTATCCCTTTTGAAGCTATAAATACTATGATTGATATTGTTATCACTATTATTAATATTGCACATAGCCTTGCAAAGCCTTGGCCCAAATACTCATTTTTAAGCCTTTCTTTAAAACTTCTTTTTTCCATCTTTACTCATCCCTTAATTGAAATTATTTTACTTTCATTTCACTTCCTGAAACAAATCCTAAATTATCTAAAACTGATTTATCAACTTTATTTGTAACATAATCTATAAAACTCTTAGCTACTCCTGTTGCTTCGCCTTTAGTATACATATGTCCCCATGACCAGAACTTATATGATCCATCAGATATATTTGCTTTTTCAGCTGCAACTCCGTCAAGTTTTACTATTTTTATAGCATCCTTAGCTTCTTGTGTGTTCATATATGCAAGACCTAAATAACTAATTGCACCATCATTTTGTTTCATTGCACTTAAAACTGCTCCATTTGAATCTTGAGTTACTCCTAATGATTCGTTTTCTGCTGATTTATCTCCACCAAGAATTACCTTTTCGAATGTTGCTCTTGTTCCAGAACCTGCTGTTCTATGAACTAATAATATTGGCTTATCAGGTCCTCCAACTTCTTTCCAGTTAGTTACCTTTCCAGAGAATATATCTTTAATTTGAGCTGATGTTAAATTATCTATTCCAAGTGATTTGCTTACCGCAACACCAAAACCTTCTGCTACAACTTTATGATCAACCAACTGACTTGCTTTATCTTTATCTAATTTTTCTTCTGCAAAAATATCTGAATTTCCTACATCTACTGATCCATCTAGTACTTGAGTAAGACCTGTACCTGATCCACCTGCTTGAGCACTAATTTGTGCATCTGGATTTTCCTTATTATATGTTTCAATTGCTTGTTCCATTAGTGGAAGCAATGCAGATGAACCACTCATTGTTATTGATCCACTTACTTTATCACTTGATTCAGTCTTTGTACCTGTTTCTGATTTATTTGATGAGCTTCCACACCCAACCATTGCACTTCCTATAACTGTCACTAACAAAGCCCCTACGATTAACTTTAATGTTCTTTTTTTCATTATAAATTCCCTCCATCAATAAATTCGACATAAATTATGTTGGTTAAATTGTTTCTTATTACATATCTAATAATATACCCATTTAGTTAATCTATTATTAGAGAATTGTTAAGTTATATTAGAGTGGTGTTAAGAAAATTTAACATACCTTTTATAATAATTAAAAAATGCGCAAAGTTTTTACCACTTTGCGCATTATCTGTTATAAATATGGAATTTTTACTTCAAAACAAGTTCCTACTCCAAGCTCACTTTTAACATAAATCTCTCCGTTAAAAATTTTAACAATATGTTTTACAATTGCTAAACCAAGACCTGTTCCACCTTTTTTTCTTGATTTATCAACTCTATAAAATCGTTCGAAGATTCTTGATATATCTTCCTTAGGTATTCCTAATCCATTATCCTTTACTCTTAAGCAATAATATTTATCTTCATTATAACTTAACACTTCGACTTTTCCGGAAGTATCCTTAGAGTATTTTATTGCATTTTCTATTAAATTCAAAGCTAGTTGATGGAATTTATCTCTATCTCCAAAGATCTTCTCATTACTATTATCTTTAAATTCTAATTTAATATTTTTATTAATCGCAGTTTTTCTCATTATATTAATTACTTCTTCAATTACTGACCCTGGTTCGAACTCATGCATATCAACCGCTAAGTTGCTTTCAATATTAGATAACACTAATATATCATTTATAAGTCTTGATAATCGTTCAGCTTCTTTATCTATAATATCTAAAAATTTCTCTCTTGTTTCGTCATCCTTAACAAATTTTAAAGTTTCAGCAAATCCCTTTATAGATGTTAACGGAGTCTTCAATTCATGAGATACATTGGCAACAAACTGGCTTCTCATAAGTTCTACTCTATTTATATCAGTTATGTCTTGAAAAGTTATAACCTTTCCTACGCCTTCCATTCCATCTACCATAGCTGATTTCTTAATTTTGAAATCCCTTTCCATTGGATGACGTATTTTTATTTCTTTATCATTTACATCATCTTGTTCTAAGAATCTGATTATATCATAGTCCTTTATATGGTCTAATAAACATTCGCCTACAATATTTTTTTTAATGCCAAGTAACGATTCTGCACACGGATTAATTGAAATTACCATATTGCAATTATCAACAGCTATAACTCCGCTTTCCATACTTTTTAATATTGATTCTATTTTATTTTGATTATCTATAACTTCACGAATCTTTATTTGTAGCTGTTCCGCCATATTATTGAAGCTATTTCCCAAAGTCCCAAGCTCATCATTTGTATTGATATTGGCTCTTATTTTATAGTCCCCATGAGTCATTTTCAAAGTTACACTTTCTAACTCTTTAACTGGATCAATAATTTTTTTAACTAGTCTTAATGATAGAAATAAAGAAAATGGCATAACCACAAGTAATATTCCAAAACAATATTTAATATTTTCTTTAAGTATTATAGTAACAGAATTTATGCTTACAGAACTTCTAATTACAAAGTTATTGTTAAGCCTAGTAGCATAATATATTAAATCTGACTTAATTGTCTCGCTGTATCTCTTTGAATACCCTTCACCAGTTTCCATTGCTTTCTTAACTTCTTCTCTATCCCTATGATTTTCACTACTCTTCTGCTCATTATCATATAAGACAACTCCATTATCATTTATAAGGGTAAATCTTACGTCTATACCATTTATTTTCGTATTATTTAATGCTTTTAACTCTTCATAATCATTTCTACTAATATCAGTAACATCATTAAGTTCAGAAACTAGCAAATTTATGTTTCTAAGTTGTTCTTTTGTATTTTTAATTTGTTCTAAATTTATTATTGTGATAAAAGAAGATGCTACAATTAATAGTGCAAATAGCACAGTTATAATAACTGAAGTTAATATTTTGTTTTTCATTTTTACTCAGCTGGGTTAAATCTATAACCTACTCCTCTTATAGTTTCAATAAATCTCGGATTTTTATCGTCTTCTTCTATCTTCTTTCTAAGATATCTTATATGAACATCTACAGTTCTTGTTTCTCCTATATACTCATAACCCCAAATCTTATCTAATAGAGTTTCCCTTTTGAGTATTCTTCCTTTATTCTTTATTAGTATTTGTAAAAGTTCAAATTCTTTTAAAGTTAAATCAACCTTTCTATCATTCACATATACCTCATGACGTTCAAAGTCTACTTTAAGATTTTCTGAATTATAAACATCATCTTCTGCCTCATTAAATGAGCTTGTTCTTCTTAAAACTGCCTTTACTCTTGCAAGTAATTCCCTGACCGAAAATGGTTTTGTTATATAATCGTCAGCTCCAAGTTCTAGCCCAAGTATCTTATCAAGTTCTTCGCCTTTAGCTGTTAACATTATTATTGATGTTTTTTTCATTTCAGAATCTCTCTTTATTTCTTTACAAACATCAAATCCATCCATACCTGGCAGCATTAAATCAAGCAATAACAAGCTCGGCTTCTCAGCCTTAGCTATTTTCACTGCATCAATACCATTATTAGCACTTAAAACCTCATACCCAGCATTAACTAAATTAAAATGTAATAATTCAACTATATGTTCTTCATCATCTACAATCAAAATTTTTTCATTAGCCATATTTCATCTTCCCCCTTAACGTGAAATAATAAAAGAAAACATTCTACCATAGGAACCCTGAGATTTTCTATATGAATGCAATTTAATATCACTACTACAATAAGTACACAAATCTAAACTATTTATATTGCACTCATTTATTCCAGATTTCCTTAGATCGTCTATTATGCACGCTTCAAGATTAAGATTATTTCCATTAAATAGCTCTTTTTCATTTATTGTATCTTTCTTTTCAATAAACTTCTGCTTTAAATCTTCTGAAACTTCATAACAACATTTTCTAATATGTGGTCCTATATAAGCCTTAATATTTCTTACATCAGATCCAAATTCATTTTTCATTTTATCTATTGTCTTCAATGTAATAGACTCGAAGGTACCTCTCCATCCACTGTGTATCGCAGCTGTAACCTCTTTTTCCTCATCTACCAATATAACCGGTACACAATCAGCAGTAAAAACCCCAATAATAACATTTTTTTCATTTGTTATTATTGCATCTCCCTCTTCATCTATAATATCTTTCCCATTACCTTCATATTTTAATATTCTACCACTATGAATTTGCTTTATATATATTATATTATCTGCATTAAATTCTTTTTTTAATGAATTTAATTCTCTAACTCCCTCTTCTGTATTTCTATTAAAACTTCTTCCTTTTTCTGCATTTGTGAATATAATTTCAAATTTTTTACCATTTATTATTGTAAAATCATCTTTAATTTCTAAGTCTTTCAACTCTAATGTATTCACTCTAATCCTCCAATAAATTAATACTTTTTTAATAATGTATATGAAAATAAAAGTCACAAAGCCACCATGAAATCTTCTTATATACAGCTAGATACTTTTTATAAGAATAAAATCCTTGTTCCATTTAATTCATTTTAATTCTTTACTTAATATTAACATTTTATTAGCTGCTTGGCATCTTTATTAACTGAAGTTTAACTTATATATAACATTTTTCATTATAAAAAGGACATTGAAAACTTTTCAACATCCTTAATTATGTGATTATGTTCTAAGATTTTTTATTTCTTCTAGGAAAGTATCTATATCCTTAAATTGTCTATAAACTGACGCGAATCTTACATATGATATTTCATCTAACTCTTTCAATCTAGCCATAACCATTTCCCCTATTTCATTTGATGGGATTTCAGTGAGCATACTATTAGATATTGTTTTTTCTATATCATATGCTATTTCTTCGATTTGCTTTCTAGATATGGGTCTTTTTTGACATGCAATAATTAATCCGTTAATTATTTTTTCTTTGTTGAAATTTTCTCTAGTTAAATCTTTTTTAATTACTAGGATTGGAAAATCCTCTATTTTTTCATATGTAGTATAACGCTTATTACATTTTAAACATTCTCGTCTTCTTCTAATTGTTGTATTGTCATCCGTTGACCTTGAATCAACAACCTTACTTTCTTCAAATCCGCAAAATGGACATTTCATACTTTCATTCACCTCTTTGCTTTCGTATATCAAAACCTATACTTATTATAACTATATTTTTGAAATATGGCTATACATTGTTTGCATTTACTTTTTCTTTATCTTTTGCCTTCACCAATATAACATCTGTTCCTATTTTTACTATATCGCTCCACAAAATCTCTTTTTCATCTTCTTTTGCAAACCATGATTTTATTTCTCCTGGTAATATTAACGCAACTATTTTATTTTCATCGCAGTCTATCTTAAAATCTTTTATAAACCCGATTTTAGTTCCTGTTAATATATCTATAACTTCCATACTTCTCATAGCATTGAGTGAATGTAATTCAAGTTCCATAATTATCCCCCACCATTATAATATTATTAAACTCTCATTCTTATACGTGTTTTCTCATATGCTTTAGTGCTGTTTTTTCTAATCTTGAAACTTGTGCTTGTGAAATTCCAATTTCATCTGCTACTTCCATTTGAGTTCTTCCATTGAAAAATCTTAAATTCAATATAAGCTTCTCTCTATCAGTAAGTTTTTTCATTGCTTCTTTTATTGAAATATTTTCAAGCCAATGTTCATCTGTATTTTTTGCATCACTTATTTGATCCATTACATAAATGGCATCTCCTCCATCATGATAAATCGGTTCAAATAGCGATACGGGATCTTGTATTGCATCTAACGCAAATACAACTTCTTCTCTTGGCAATTCAAGTTCTTTTGCAATCTGCGATATAGTAGGCTCTTTATTATTGTCTTTTATAAATTTTTCTCTCATAATAAGAGCTTTATAAGCTATATCCCTTAAAGATCTACTTACCCTAATAGAATTATTATCTCTTAGGTATCTTCTAATTTCCCCAATTATCATAGGAACTGCATAAGTTGAAAATTTAACATTTTGAGACAAATCAAAATTATCTATTGATTTCATTAAGCCTATGCAGCCTACTTGGAATAAGTCATCGATATTTTCTCCTCTATTATTAAACCGTTGAATAACACTAAGTACTAATCTCAAATTTCCCTTTATAAAAGTTTCTCTTGCGTTCTTATCTCCAGCTTGCATTTGTAAAAAAAGCTGCTTCTTTTCTTTTTCTTTAAGTATAGGGAGTTTTGAAGTATTAACGCCACATATTTCTACTTTGTTAATTATCACAAGTATTCACCCCTTCGAAAGTAATAATCCATTGCATTAAACATTATCTCCGATAGGCAATACTTTTATACTTGAAGACAAGCTAAATCATTCTACTTATTTCTTTTTTCAATCTTTTAATTATTTTTTTCTCTAATCTAGAAATGTAAGATTGTGAGATTCCAAGCATATCCGCGACCTCTTTTTGAGTTTTTTCTCTTGTTCCATTTAAACCAAATCTAAGTCTTACTATTTCTTTTTCTCTATCATTTAAGCTCTTTAATGCCATAACTAATAACTGCTTATCTACTTCATCTTCTATCAAATTATAAACAGTATCGTTTTCAGTTCCTAATATATCTGATAACAGAAGTTCATTTCCATCCCAGTCAATATTAAGAGGTTCATAAAATGATATTTCAGCTTTTATCTTGCTATTTCTCCTTAAATACATAAGTATTTCATTTTCTATACATCTAGACGCATAAGTTGCAAGCTTTATCTTTTTCTCTGGATTAAAAGTATTTACTGCTTTTATTAATCCAATGGTACCAACTGATATTAAATCTTCTACATATACACCTGTGTTTTCAAATTTTCTTGCTATATAAACAACCAATCTTAAATTTCTTTCAATTAAAGTACTTCTTATATTTTCATCTCCACCATTTAATTTATTTACCAAATCTTCTTCTTCATCTTTTGATAATGGTGGTGGTAGAGCATCATTTCCTCCTACATAATATAATTTTTTTCTAAACAACTTGAACTTACATAATAATTTATTAAAAAACAGAACTAACTTTTCCATAAATATCCCCCTTATAGACTATTCCCCTTGATAATAAGGCATTAAATTCGCATTCTTTACTTAATTTTTCTTTACATGGACATATTATTGCATCGACTTCTTCATATAGATGATAATTATTGCTTATTTTTATGTTGTTAACTTTTATACCTTTAAGACTTCCTCCATATCCTATTGAACTGTAAAGCACATGATATGTATTGATACTATTAAAATCCACATCACTTATTAGATTTTCTTCAATTAAAATACATGGAAGATTTGTAATTGGCTCTCTAAGCTCATTTCCAGTATCTAAAAAGCTTTTAATACTATATTGCTTGCCTTCTATATTGAATTCAATCTCAAAAACAAAATTCCTTACAAACAGCTTGTCTCTAATGTATTCCACAAGTCTGCTAAAAATTATATACATAATCATTACTCCTAGCATAATATATTTAATTGAATACTTCTCTATTTTGAATGTAGTTCCTAATAAATATAAATTTTGCTTTAATGAAAATAGAAAACATACTCCACTTAAAGTAAATGTCATCATTAGAAATATAATAAGAATCTTGATCATATTAAGAATATTTGTTTTTCCATACACTATTCTGAGCATCATGAACGCAACAATTAATTCAATAGGTAAACAAGATAATATGTTTAACTGTGGAATAACTAAAACCAATGTATAAATTCCACCCAATAAACTGGAGCTTAAGAGCGCAATTACCTTACATTTATGCTTTATGCATTTCATAGTTACTGTTAACAAAAAGAAATTTACTATGCAATTTTCCAAAACCAAGGTATCAACATAAATTTCCATCTCAACGCCTCCAGTCTGTCTGGATTTTATTATATACTTCTTTCTCATAAAAATTTGTCACAATCACATTAAATCTTTTTGTTTTTTTAATTGAACTTTTTACATTTATTTACACTATATTTTTTTGTACTCTTTTTTATATTTAAAACTAACTTAATATGTAAAAATAAATTCTTTTATCTTATATAAATTTGCTAAAAATAAGTGGAATAAATTTTAAGTCATTCTATTCTAAATTTAATTATGTAATTTAAATTTAGAAATACCCAACTTTAAAACTAAATTTATATGATAACTTACCGAAATCATAAATATTTTGATTCCGAAAAGCTATGAAAATATCGCTGAATGTTCTAAGCAGCAGGTTGTATCCAATTTAGCATGCTCCAACTTTCAGTTTGACAAGCTAAATTGGAACAACCTACAGCTAAGAACCTTTAACAGCTCATTTTCAAATGTTTTCTTCACAAATATATTTATGATTTCTAGTGAAGATATGAACTCAAAGTTTTCGCAACTTTGTAAATATGTTCATCTAATAAGCCTAATTCTTAAATTGTCTATCTAATAGGGTTCCATATTGATACCAATACATATCTACTGTTCAAATTTCCTGAATACCAGCGATATTGAAATTTTATAAGTTTGAATATCATTGTAGAACCCTATAGATAATCCAACTAAGACGCGAACTTATGCATATAACTCTCTGAAACGAATAATATATTTTACAAATTATGTTATTCATAATTTAAAGATAATATCTCCATTAATAGCAAGTGGCACGATGTAACAGACAAGTTTCTGAGAAAAATACAACATACTAAAAAATAAAAAAAAATAGAATGAAAACTTGTATATCAAAGACTAAAAAACTATTTAATAGGTTTTTCAGCTTCTAAAACAAATTTTCATTCTATTTAACTTTATTTCTTAATATTATAAATTCCGTTATTAATGTCTCTTTTGTCTTCTTAAGAAAACAGGTATGTCTAAATCATCTTGTTCATAATTGTTAGAGGTCATTTCTGGTTCTTTTGCATCTACCGCAACTTCTTGTTGTTCTTTTGCGACTTCCTTAACTTGAGGTTGAACTTTTTTAGATTCTTCTACTATAGAACCTAATGATAATCTGTTATTTTCACTTTCAAATCCAGTTGCTATAACAGTAATTCTAATTTCTTCATTAAGAGTTTCATCTATAACAGCTCCCACGATTATATTAGCATCTGGATCTACAGCCTCACGAACAACATCCGCAGCATCATATACTTCTAATGCTCCAAGGTCTGCTCCTCCAGTGAAGTTTATAATAACATCTGTAGCTCCATCTATTGATGTTTCTAAAAGTGGAGATGAAATTGCTTGTTTAACAGCATCTTGTGTCCTAGTATCACCTTTACCGAAACCAACTCCCATATGAGCTAGTCCTTTATTAAGCATTACTGCTTTTATATCTGCAAAGTCAGCATTAATTACACCTGTTATTGTAATTAAGTCTGAAATAGCTTGAACACCTTGTCTTAAAACTTCATCAGCTAACTTAAACGAATCCAACAGCGTTGTTTTCTTATCAGCCATATTAAGTAGTCTTTCATTAGGGATTATAACTAATGTGTCAACTTTTTCTTTTAATGTTGCTATCCCCATTTCAGCATGTCTCATTCTTCTTTTACCTTCAAAAGGGAAAGGTTTAGTTACTACTCCTACAGTTAAAATCTCCATAGATTTAGCAATTTCCGCTACTATTGGTGCAGCACCTGTTCCTGTTCCGCCGCCCATACCAGCAGTAATAAACACCATATTTGCTCCCTTTATAGAAGCTGTTATTTCTTCTCTGCTTTCTTCTGCTGCTTTCTTTCCTATTTCCGGATTAGCTCCAGCTCCTAGTCCTTTAGTTAGCTTTTCACCTATTTGAATTTTTTGATCTGCATTAGAAAGCATAAGTGCTTGCTTATCTGTATTTATTGCAATAAATTCAACATTTTTTAGTCCTTCAACTATCATTCTATTTACGGCATTACTTCCGCCGCCGCCGCAACCAATAACTTTTATATTGGTTAACTCTTGCATATCTGTCTCAAAATCTAACAAAACAATTCCTCCCCTTAAAAAATCTTATCAAAAAAAACTTTAACTTTTTTTAGAATATGATTTTCACCTTCATTATTGTGTAAATGTTCTTTTTCATTAATTACTTTATTATCATTATGTTTATTAGTTAGAATTATATTATCATCCTCTAATAAATTTAATCTATCATATACTTCTTTAGCAATAGCCATAGAAGTTATATTTTCTGAATTTTTTATTCCCAGATCATTTTTTCTTATAACTTTAGTTTTTATTTTGAAAATTTTACGAACGATTTCATCTATATCTTCAAAATAATTAACTCCATCTCCATATAGAATTATACTACAAATTCTATCATAATGACCAGTATTTTTTAATTTTATATTGATATGGCTTAATATTTCTTCAATTCTAGCATTTACCACTTCATAGAATAATTTCCTGGAAACTTTGGTAGTTCCTACCTCAATTTCCTCTTCAAGCGAATTATCTAGATATAAAGCTTTATAATTGCTAGAGTAAATCTTTTTCATATTATCTGCTTTTAAAAACGAAAACTTCCCACAAATTGCTAAATCCTTAGTTATATTTCTTCCACCTATTGGAATAGAATTTATGCTTTTAGGAATTCCATCCGTAAATAATGCTATATCAGTAGTCCCAGCTCCAATGTCTGCAATCACTATACTTTCCATAGAATTTTTTTCATTCAAAAACACTTGCTTTCCTACTAATATATTCAATTTTATAGACCCAATATTATACCCTGTTTTTCTAAAAAGTTCATAATATTTTTCTATTTCACTTTTAGCTGCTATTACTAATGTAAGATTTATTTCAAGTTTACTTCCTTTCCAATTTAATATATCTTTACGTATTACTTTGTTATCTAATATATAAAAATTGATAAGCACATCTACTATACTTTCATCGTCACTTAAAATAAAATCTCTTTGTGCATTTTTCAGCGCTTTTCTTATATCCGCACTTGTAACTTTTTCTTGAATATTAACTACAGTTGATACTTCAGTAACTCTTACTTTATTAGAAGAAATTCCAATGGATATTCTTTCACTTTTTACTGTCGTCTTTTTTTCTAAATCCTTTAATAAGCTTACTGCAACATCCCTGCATTTATCAATATCTAATAACAAACCTTTCTCTATACCTGCTGATTTGCATGATTGAACTCCTAAAATTTTAAGTTCGTCTTTCTCTCTAATCGCTACAGTAGCAGATAATTTTTGAGTACCAAAATCTAAGGACGTAATTATCTCTTGTTGCATGATTAAATCTTTCCCTTCTCTGCAGAAAAAAATCTACTAATTGCAATATATTCAACACATTTACTCAAATTCCTTTTTTTATTTATGCAATTATTATTTTTTATTTATTATTTCGTATCCATTTTTCATATTCTTCCCTCGATATAGTATTATTACTTACTAATCTTTTCAAATCCATCTCAATAGTCTGCATTCCAAATTTAGAGCCCATTTGAATAAAGCTGTTAATCTGCTCAAAATTTCCTTCTCTTATAAGATTTTTTATACTAGAGGTACATACCATAATTTCCATTGCAGCAGTTCTACCCTTTCCTGAAGCATTTGGCAATAATACTTGTGAAACAACTCCCCTAAGCAATGATGATAGTTGAATTTTCACTTCATTTTGATGGCCTGATTCAAAAGAATTTATAATTCTATATATACTATTTGCTGCTCCCATATTGTGCAAAGTTGAAAAAACCAAATGTCCTGTTTGTGCTGCTCTTAAAGCTATTTCAATTGTCTCAGGATCTCTCATTTCTCCAAGTAATATGACATCTGGATCTTGTCTTAAGGCAGCTCTAAGACCCATTGCATAGCTTTTTGTATCTTGCCCAACTTCCCTTTGATTCACCATCGACTTTTTTGTTTCATAAATATATTCTATTGGTTCTTCTAATGTGATAATATGCTTTTCTTTAGTCATATTTATTTCATTTACCATAGCAGCAAGTGTTGTACTTTTTCCAGATCCCGTTGGTCCAGTAACAAGAACTAAACCATCCTGTAATTCAGTAAAATCCTTTAACACAGATGCATCTGATATATCTCTAAGTTTGGGTATAGCTTCCTTTATAACTCTCATACATATAGCATAATTACCTTTGCATTTAAATGCATTAACTCTAAAATTGCCTAAGCCAGGCTTATTATACTTAAAATCTATTTCTCCATTCTCTAAGAATTCTTCATATTTACTTGGCATTAAATCTCTAATATATTCCCCAACAACTTCGTGTGGTACAGCATTTTCATCTGCAATGACCAAATTACCGTCTATTCTTACCATTGGTGGCAATTCTGAAGTTAAGTGAATATCTGATGCGCTAGTTAGATCAATTCTATCTAATAAGTTGTCTATTTTAGCCATAAGTTTTCTCCTCTATCCATAATTTCAAAAAGTATATCTTATAAAAAATAAGGTGCTATATTAAAAATAGCACCCTTGTTTAAAGTATGTCAATATTCTTTATATAAATATAGAATATTTATCCTTCCAACTTCTCTTAACATTACACTAATATGAATGAAAATGGATATTATTAAGTACATATTATATACTAAATAGCAGCGCATCGCTTTATAGTGATAAAGATTTATAATTCTCTATACACTAAATTAATTTTTAGTAAATAACTCTTTTTTTAATTTTTTTAAAGCTTTTTTTTCTATTCTCGATACATATGATCGTGATATTCCTAAATTTACTGCTATTTCTCTTTGTGTTTTGCATTTTCCATCAATTAATCCATATCTCATTATTATAATAGCACTTTCTCTTTTGGTTAATGACTCAATCAACTTTTTATATAGAGCTCTAACTTGTAAATTGCTTTCGACTTTTTCTAAGACGCTATCTTTTTCACTGCTTAGTATATCCATAAGACAAAATTCATTTCCTTCTTTATCTACTCCGATTGGATCTTGGAGATAAACTTCACTTTTTTGCTTTTTACTATTTCTAAACAGCATTAGAATCTCATTTTCTATACATCTAGAAGCATAAGTTGCAAGTCTAGTACCCTTACCTGCATCGAAAGAATCGATCGCTTTTATTAATCCAACAGTACCAATTGAAATTAATTCATCTACATCCTTATTAGGAAACGAATATTTTTTTACTATATGAGCTACTAATCTTAAGTTTCTTTCAATTAAAATACTTTTGGCATTTTTATCTCCTTCTTTAAATTTTTTCAAATACATTTGTTCTTCTGTTTCATCTAAAGGTAGTGGAAATGTATTATTGTTTGTCACATATCCAGTTAAGAATAGTGAATTTAATATTAGGTCTATAAAGCTATTTAATATAAACACCTTTTTCCTCCATAGCAGTGCTTGATATTATAATATGTTGGAGTACCAAAAAAGTTGCTTATACATTTTTATTTTTTATATTTATATTTTACTATATAGGTTCTAAATGATATAATTCACTCTTAATAAAGTTATTTGGTTTGTAGCGACCGATATTCCAATATATGTTCTTATTAATTAATTTTTTCAGAACACTTATATTGCAATTAAATTTCTATATCACAAGCTTAATTTACCACTTAGTTCACTAGAATTCTAAATGTAAATTTATTATCTCACTGTATATAATATAGCAGTGATTAAATTTCACTACTTCGCATTTAAAGTTTTAACTATATCTTTAAATATTGGTGCTGCAGTATCGCCACCACCAAGATCTTCATTATTAGCATCCTTATCCATCTGTATGTCTGGAGTAAATACTACCATAGTATAGTTTTTTCCTCCTGCACTAAAATATCCAGCAAACCATCCATGGGTTTTACCTTCACTACCTGTCGCCGAACCAGTTTTACCACCTATATCAAGGTCTGATTCATATGCTTTTATTCCTGTTCCTTTCAAAACAACCTGCCTCATTTCATTCTTAACTATTTTTGCTGTTGTTTCACTAAATACTCTCTTTTTATCAGTTTTAAACTCTTTTATTAAATTATCATCTTTATCCAAAATACCTTCGACTAAGTATGGTTTTTCATAAACCCCATTATTAGTTATAGAATTTATAGCTCCCAGCATTTGAATTGGAGTTACATTCATGCATTGTCCTATAGATATATTGTTTATTCCGGACTCCTCTTCTGGTTTCACCCCTTGTGCCTCTTTTACGATTCCACTATTTAAATTTAGTACTCTATCGTATAATCCTAATTTCTGTGAGTAATCCATTAATTTATCATAGCCAACTTTTGCTCCTATATCAGCAAACACATCATTAGAAGACTTTTCAAAAGCCTGCTCAACTGATAATTTACCATATACTTTTCTATCTATCTTACCTGCTCCAACAAAAGTATCATTTATATTTATAAGCCCCATATCTAAAGCTGCTCCGAGTGTTATTACTTTGTAAATAGATCCAGGTTCATATCCAATCTGCTGTATACCTAAATTCACATTAGCAGCGCTTTCATCCTTTTGAACCATTGCCCTAATTTTACCTGTATCACTTTCCATTATAGTAACCCCTACATTGCTTAAATATGAATATTCCTCTTTATCCAAAATATCTCTTATTTTATTTTCAATATCACTATCAAGAGTTAATTTTAAATTTTTATTATCATCACTTATACTTACTGATTGTTTCGCATAAACAGCTTTATTATCTAAATAAAATTCACTTTTAGGTTTTTCATTATCTTTTAGATAATCATACATATCACCTTCAAGAGTTCCTGCTTCATGTTCCTCATCTAATATTTTTGATAACATACTGCTGACACTCCACGCTTTTTTAGTATCTACTTCATCAGAAATATAAGTATATATTCCTTTAATATTTTTTAGATTATTAATTTTGTTATATGTATCCTCTGATATGTTAAAATATAATTTCCCACTTTGTTTCATTATATCTGAATAACTAAAATCAGGATTTTCAGATTTCATTATGAAATTAAACGCCATTAAATCCTCAAGTGTTTCTTCATAGTTATTTAAACTGAATGGTCTTGTATCAATGACAAGTACGTATTTTTTGTTATACTTCATTAAATCTTTCCCATTAGTGTCTAAAATCATATAATTCATATTGCTAATATTTTCTTCTTGGTGATTTTGATAAGAACTCACAACTCTTTCAGATGGATATATTTGCAATATTGTTAAACGCGCTGTTAACATAATAATTACAGTCATAAGCATAGCTAGAATCTGAATCAATCTCTTATTTCTATCAAATTTTCCAGTAAAAATGAAAAACACCTCCCTCTCTAGCTTAGATTCTAGCCTTAAAGGAGATGTTTTATTCAAAATATCTAGACTTATATATTTATAGATATCCAGCTCTAAAGCTAAATTTATGTGGTAACTTACCGAAATCATAAATATTTTGTTCCGAAAAGCTATGAAAATATCGCTGAAAGCGCTAAAAATAAAAGCTTACAACAACTTTAGCTTGCTCCGAATTATTCATTCGTACAAGTCAAAGTTGAGCAAGCTCCCATTAAATAAACTATTCTTTGTCTTTAACTATTAAATCTTTTTCTTTTAGAGGAATATCTACTCTTACTTTGTATATCATTTTCGCTCTATTTGCCGACTCTATTGGAGTTCCGTTTTCTTCTGTCATATCATGAAGAACAACTTCGAAATTATCTCCTTCTGGTCTTAAAACTTCTACTGTATCACCATTTAATACTTTATTTTTTTGTTCAATAGTTGCTATTTTTGTTTCTTCATCGTATGCTCTTACTATTCCTATTATATCTGCATGCCTTATATACGCTGAATCTTCGTATACTTGCTCTCCACTCTGGCCATAGTAAAAACCTGTATGATATACTCTGTGACTTACTTTATTTAAATTTTCCATCCACTTTGGATCGAATTTATAATTATCAGGATCTTTCATATATGCATCCACTGCCTGCCTATATGATTTAACTACTGCTGCAACGTAATATAAACTCTTCATTCGTCCTTCGATTTTTAGAGAGTATACTCCAGCCTTTATAACATCGTCTATATGTTCAATCATACATAAGTCTTTTGAATTCATTATGTATGTTCCATTCTCATCTTCAACTACTGGATAAAATTCATTTGGTCTCTTTTCTTCTACCAAATGATATTTAAATCTACATGCTTGCGCACAAGCCCCTCTATTAGCGTCTCTCCCAACCATATAATTAGAAATTAAACATCTTCCTGAGTAACTTATACACATTGAACCATGCACAAATGCTTCGATCTCACATTCCTCTGGCAAGTTATCTCTCATTTCTTTTATCTCAGTTAAGCTAAGCTCTCTAGCCATTACTATTCTCTTAACACCTTGTTCATACCAAAACTTAGCTGCTCTCCAGTTAACATTATTAGCTTGAGTGCTTAAGTGAATCTCTAAATTTGGTGCAACTTCTCTAGCTGCTGAAATTATTGCTGGATCTGATGCTATTATTGCATCAACACCTGTTTCATATAATTCCTTTATATAATCTTCTACTCCGCCTAAATCTGCATTATGAGGAAAAACGTTCATAGTTACATAAACTTTTCGATTTCTATCATGAGCGTATTCCACGCCTTCCTTTAATTGTTCATTAGTAAAATTATCTGCAAATGCTCTTAGATTTAATTTGCTTCCGCCAAGATATACAGCGTCTGCACCAAAATCTATTGCTATTTTAAGTTTATCTAAATTTCCTGCTGGTGCTAAAATTTCTGGTCTTATCATTTTAATTTACCTCCTCTTTGTAACTGCAATTCCATCTCCCATTGGTATAACAGATGTAATTAAGTTTTCATCTTGAGTAACTAATTCCAAATAAGTCCTCATTCTCTTTACTATTGTAATTTTTCTTCTTTTAACTAATTCTTGTGATGCCACCATACCTCTAAATAAAACATTATCAGCAACTATTACTCCATCTGGATTAAGTAGTCTCAAACAGTGTGGCAAAAAGTGGTTGTAATGTCCTTTGCCTGCATCCATAAAAATCAAATCAAAAGGCTCATTTAATTTTTCTAAAATCTCTAAACAATCGCCCTCTTCAATTTTGATCTTATGGTCTAAATTAAATTTCTTTAAATTAATGTTTGCAAGTTCAATCATTTTTTCATCACGTTCTATTGTAACAATTTCTGGTTCTGTCCCCGCAGCTTGATACATTAGTATTGATGAAAACCCTATTGCTGTTCCAAGTTCTAATATTCTTTTTGGTTTCTTCATACTAGTCATGAATTCAAGAAATACACCTGTTTCTTTTTGAACAATAGGCACCCCATTTGCTCTTGCAAAAGCTTCTATTTCCTTTAATGTCCCTTCTCTCTCAGGAATTAAACTTCTAATATATTCTTCCATATAGTCATATGTGATTTCGCTCATGAATTTCCTCCATAAATCTGTATTATAGATAAACAAAAAACAACTTAAATTATCAATTCACAACTATCGATTGTGCATTGTACATTGTGTGCATTACAGTTAGTATCCCAACTCTTTTTTCTTATTTAAAAAATCTTCATAGTTATTAGTAAAATAATGTGATCCATCATCTTTCATAATATAATATAAATAATCTGTCTTTTCAGGAAGCAATGCTGCCTTAATGCAGTCTAAACCTGGATTTGCTATAGGACCAACTGGCAGGCCTTTATACTTATACACATTATATGGAGAATCTACTTCTAGATGCTTGTTTAATACCACATCAACGTGATATCCCAATGCATAAATTACTGCTGCATCTATTTGAAGTTTCATATCTTTCTCTAATCTGTTGTAAATAACTGATGATATTAATGGCCTATCACCAGGCACTCTTGCTTCTCTTTCTATCATGGAAGCTATAGTAACTATTTTTTCAACATCTCCATCACTTATTTCAACTTTAGTCTCATCTTCTGCCTGCTTCAGCACATCTTCAAATCTATCTAACATAGATTTAATTACATCATTTGCATTTGACCCTTTTTCTATTAAATATGTATCAGGATACAAATATCCTTCCAAATTATATCTCTTCTTATTATTATTTTTCACGAAACTAGGCAATTTATAATCTTTAACGTCTTTAATAAATTCGTCTTTAGAACAAATACCTTTATCTTCTACGCTTTTAGCAATATCTTCTATAGAATAACCTTCTGGTATAGTTAATTTAACCAAATCCTTATCCCCATCCTTATTTTCTAAAGATTTTATCAGTTCTTCTAAGGATGAATTTGTATTTATTTCATATATACCTTCTGTTAAATTTACTTTTCTCTTATCTATAGCCAGATTTACTTTAATAAGAAGTTTATTGGTCAATTTATTTTCTTTGTCTAACTTATCCAATATATCATAAAAACCTTCGCCTTGTTTGACTTCAATTATAATTGAGTCTTCAGTCGACTTTAATGGTTTTCTTATGGTACTACTATAAGATATTACAAACGTCAGAGTTATTACAAATAAAAATAATATAATTAACAGTATTAGCTTTCTAAAAGATTTATATTTATTCATAAACTTTTTCTACTTTCTCCTAGATATAATTAAAAGTAAATAGCCAAATAAAGACCATTTACTTTAATTATATTTATTTTATTTAATAGTTAAAGTATTTTCAGCAAATTATTTTTTGTTTCTGCTAATCATTCTTCTTCTTTCAGCACTATCCAATACTCTTTTTCTCATTCTTATATTCTTTGGTGTAACTTCTACCAATTCATCAGCATTTATAAATTCTAAACATTGTTCAAGAGACATTTCAACTGGTGGAGTTAATTTTAATGCATCATCAGCACCTGATGATCTTGTATTAGTAAGTTTCTTCATTTTACATACATTAATTTCAAGATCCTCTGCTCTTGCAGAAACCCCAACAATCATACCACCATATACAGGAACACCAGCACCTATGAATAATTGGCCTCTTTCTTGAGCACTATATAATCCATATGCTATTGAATCTCCTGCTTCAAATGAAACTATTGATCCTCTGCTTCTTCCTGGAATATCACCTTTGTATTTTTCATAAGAATGGAATACGTGATTCATAATTCCATTACCTTTTGTATCAGTCATTAATTCACTTCTAAATCCAATAAGTCCTCTAGCTGGAACTGTGAATTCTAATCTTGTATATCCATTTACTGCAGATGTCATATTAACCATTTCTGCTTTTCTTGGTCCAAGCTTTTCCATAACAGGTCCCATAAATTCTTCTGGAACATCAATTGTTAAGTACTCAATTGGTTCTTCCTTATGGCCATCTACTTCTCTAAATATAACATTTGCCTTTGAAACTTGGAATTCATATCCTTCTCTTCTCATTGTTTCAATAAGAACTGAAAGGTGAAGTTCTCCTCTTCCTGAAACTTCAAAACAATCTGGAGTAAGCTCTTTTACTCTTAAACTTACATTTGTTTCAAGTTCTTTCATTAATCTATCTCTTAAATGTCTTGATGTTACGAACTCACCTTCTTGACCTGCAAATGGTGAATCATTAACCATAAAGTTCATATTTAAAGTAGGTTCATCTATTTCAAGGAATGGTAATGCTTCTGGCGATGATGAATCTGCTATAGTATCACCTATATTAGCATCAATAACACCACTTACTGCAACTATATCTCCCATTGAAGCTTCTTCTGCTTCTTCTCTCTTTAATCCTTTGTATGTGAATATACTAGTTATTTTGTAATTAGCGCTTGATCCATCATTCTTCAATAAAGCAACTGTTTGATTTCTCTTTACTGTACCTCGATGTATCTTACCAATTGCAATTTTCCCAACAAATGCATTTGTATCTAGTGTACTAACAAGCATTTGAAGTGGTTCATCCATATATCCTTCTGGTGGTGCAACATATTTTAATATTGTATCAAATATAGGAGTCATATCATTATTTTGATCATCTACATTATATTTTGCAAAGCCTTCTCTAGCTGATGCATAAATAATTTGGAAATCTAATTGTTCATCATTAGCTCCAAGTTCTACGAATAGATCAAATACTTCATCAATAACGTCTGTTGGTCTAGCATTTGGTTTATCTATTTTGTTAATTATAACTATTGGCTTTAAACCTAATTCTAATGATTTCTTTAAAACGAATTTAGTTTGTGGCATTGGTCCTTCATAAGAGTCAACAACAAGCAAAACTGAATCAACCATCTTAAGTACACGTTCAACTTCTCCACCGAAATCAGCATGCCCTGGTGTATCTACTATATTTATTTTTATATCATTATAAATTACTGCAGTATTCTTTGAAAGAATTGTAATTCCTCTTTCTTTTTCTAAGTCATTAGAATCCATTACTCTTTCTTCTACTTTTTCATTAGCTCTAAATGTATGGCTTTGTTTTAACAAAGCATCTACTAAAGTTGTCTTACCGTGGTCAACGTGGGCAATTATAGCAATATTTCTTATATCTTCTCTTTTAATTAATTCCATTATTATTCCTCCAAACAGCAAGCAAGCTGCGAATTTTTCTTTTATAGTTTCTCTTTAGTTTGTATATAAATTAGTTAAAATTTAAGTATACACTGTAAATAACTTCATACTGTTAATATATTATTACTATTATTATAAATAAATTGCGATTAAAATTATTCACGTATAAATGTAAACCTATAACTGTTTTTCTCCAAAAGAAAATTGGATACTTAAAGTATCCAATTCCTACACAACTATTATAAATTCTACTCTTTTCATCAAAAAAAGTCAACCCTATTCCAAAGAATATATATTTAACAATTTAATATTTAGTTAATTCATAATTTAATTATCAATAACAAAATATATTCTTTGCAGTTTTAGAATCACTATTTTCTTTCATACTTCTAAAAACTTCTAAAACTCCATAATTATTGGCAATATCATAGGTTTTCTCTTAGTCTTTTCGTAAAGATACTCTCTAAGTTGATCTCTCATCTTAGATTTTAATGTAGCCCAGTCAGTAATCTGTTTTTCTTCACAAGTCTTTAATACAGATTTAACAATTTCTCTTGCTTCATCCATAAGACCTTCAGATTCTCTCACATAGACGAATCCCCTTGAAATTATATCTGGACCGGATACAACCCTTCCAGTTTGTTTCTCTATTGTAACTACTATTGTTAATATACCATCTTGTGAAAGATGTTTTCTATCTCTTAAGACAATATTTCCGACATCTCCAACACCGAGACCATCAACAAACACTTGCCCTGAAACAACAGTACCATTCTTTTTAATATAATTTCTTGCTACTTCGATAACATCACCATTCTCAGGTATTAATAAATTCTTTTCTGAAAGTCCAACTTCCATAGCTAATTCACCATGCTTCTTTAAATGTCTATATTCACCATGAACTGGCACAAAGAATTTTGGTTTAACTAAAGCCTGCATTAGTTTAAGTTCTTCTTGACATGCATGACCTGAAACGTGAATCTTTTCCTGAGAATCATATATAACTTGAGCACCCTTTTTAAATAGTTGATTTATAACTTTTGAAACAAATTTTTCATTACCTGGTATAGGTGTTGCTGAAATAATTACTGTATCGCCTGGAATTACATTAATTTTTCTATGCTCCGATGCTGCCATTCTTGCAAGAGCAGACATTGGTTCCCCCTGGCTTCCAGTTGTTATTACAACAATTTTTTCGTTTGGATATTTTGAAATTTGATCCACTGGAACAAGTACATCTTTTCCAACTGTGAGATATCCAAGTTCTATTGCAACTTGAACAATATTCTCCATACTTCTTCCTGAAACTGCTACCTTCTTTTCATAAGCTTCAGCAGCTGTAATTATTTGCTGAATTCTGTGAACATTAGATGCAAATGTTGCAACTATTAACCTACCCTTAGCCTTACCAAAAAGTCTTAGGAAAGTTTCGCCAACAACCTTTTCTGTCATAGTATATCCTGGTCTTTCAACATTTGTTGAATCCGCCATTAATACTAAAACTCCCTTTCTTCCAAGTTCAGCTAATCTTCCAAAATCCATCATTTCTCCATCAATTGGTGTGTAATCAATCTTAAAATCTCCTGTATGAAGTACTACCCCAAGTGGTGTATGAACTGCAATTGCAACTGAATCTGCAATTGAGTGATTAGTCTTTATAAATTCAACTGAAACACTATCAAGTTTAATTATATCCTTTGGCTTTACTCTTACTAACTCTGTTGAAGCTAACAAACCGTGTTCCTTTAGTTTTGTTTCAACTATTCCAAGAGTAAGCTTAGTGCCATAAACAGGAACATTTAGTTGTCTAAGTACATACGGCAACGCTCCTATATGGTCTTCATGTCCGTGAGTTAAAAATATCCCCTTGATTTTCTCTGAATTTTTGATTAGATATGAAACATCTGGTATTACAATATCTATTCCAAACATATCATCATCCGGAAATTTTAGTCCACAGTCTATAATAATAATATCTTCTTTATATTCTATAGCTGTTATATTTTTTCCGATTTCGTTTATACCACCAAGAGGAATTATCTTTATCTTCGCTCTTTCATTTTTCATACTTCCCCTCCTTCTTCTTAATATTATATTTATAAACAAAGGTTCTTTCTTTAGCATTAAAAAATAACAAGTCCTATGTGACAATATATTTCACATTAATATAGGCGACCTTAATCTACATTCCAATCTATAAGCCTACATTGCTTTATTTAGCATATAAGGTTTAGCCATATTAATTCACTTTAAATACATATACCTTAATAACAATTACCATTTGATACCATACCCTTTTAAGCATGGCACTAAATGCATTTTCTTAGTAAATATATAAACCGTAAAATACATATCCTTACTTCATTCACGGCAAAATATCTGGCACACTTTTGACTTTATTTTATTTTTAATTTTCTATTAAAAGTCCTTTTATTCATCACTTAGCTTCTTTTGGCATTCATCACATACGCCAAAAAATTTTAAACTATGGTCTAAAATCTTAAACTTATATTGCTTTTCAATTCCAGATTCTAAATCCTCTAATAAATCATCCTGAACTTCCAAAACCTTATGACAGATATTACAAATAAGATGATGATGTCTGTGCGTTTCATTTGAATGCACTATTTCATATCTACTACATCCATCATTTAGATCTAATCTTGATATTACTCCTAATTCTTCTAACAAAAGAATAGTTCTATATACTGTTGCTAATCCAATTTCCGGACAACTTTTTTTTACACTATCATATATTTCTTCCGCTGTTAAATGTTGACCTTCATTTTCAATAATAGTATCAACAATTGATCTTCTTTGTGGTGTTAATTTATAACCCTTTTTTTTCAAGTCTTCCTTCAAGGCATTCATATCAATTAAATTTGATGCATCCATACATGACACCTCACTTTTCATATTAAATGAATTGATTTTTCTCTAAATAAACATTAAAGAAAATATCATATTACTAGATTGTATACTATTCCTCAATTAAACCATCTTCATTCATAAGAGTTTCATAAGTTTCTAATACCATTTCGAATTCTTCATCGTCATCTTCTAACGCTATAAATATATCGCTTCCATCCTCATCTTTGAATATCTTAAAAGCATAAGCTTCATCAGTTTCTTCAAATGCAGGAGTTGCAATAATATATTGGCCTTTTAATTTTTCTATTTCAAAGTATATAACAACCTCAAACTTAACGTCATTTCCTTCTTGATCAGGTATATATACATATTTTGCTTCCTTATCCATAAATGTATCCCTTCTGTATTTTATTTTTATTTATGTTGCAATTCACAACGCACATTTCACAATTCACAATCGCGATTAAAATTCTTGCGATTTTTTAGAATTATGATAAGGATTATTTTTGCAATATATATTTATTAATAAAAGCATATTGTATAAGAAATTAATCTTATACATATACTCCTCAAAATTTCCTATTCCATCAGATATTTATTTTCTTGAAATCATATCTAAATATCCTTGAAGTATGTAAGTTGATGCAACTTTATCTACTATCTTCTTCCTCTTATTCCTTGACAAATCAGCTTCAAGCATTGCTTTATGTGCTGCAACAGTAGTTAAACGTTCATCCCAGAATTTCACTTCTACATTAAGTTCTTCTTCTATAACCTTTCCAAAAGCCATCGCAATCTCTCCAGATGGTCCTATTGTTCCGTTCATATTCTTGGGTAATCCAATTACAATAACCTTTGCATCATATTCATCGCAAAACTTTTTTATTTCCGCTATATCTTTTTCTTTATTAGTTCTTCTAACTGTAGTCAGGCCTTGAGCAGTGAATCCTAGCGGATCACTTACTGCCACTCCAATAGTCTTTGAACCCAAATCTAATCCAAGTATCCTCAAATTACAGCACCTCTCACAACATATAAGCATCAAATATCAAGAAAATCTCGATATCACGCTTTCTTTCATATACTAAAATTAAAAGTGCCCGTTATAAACGGGCACTCTCTACTTTATCTCTAAATAAGATTTTATAACTTCTTCTAGTATGTCATCTCTCTCGAGTTTTCTTACTAAAGCTCTTGCTCCGTTGTAATTAGTGATGTAAGTAGGGTCTCCTGAAATCAAATATCCAACTAATTGATTTATAGGATTATATCCTTTTTCCTGTAATGAATTATAAACCTCTGTTAATATTGTTTTTGTAAGAGCTTCTTTATTCTTACTTAAATCAAATTGCATTGTATGTTCAATATTATTACTCATAAAATTGCTACTTAAAGCAACTCACCCCCTTAATCATTTTATAAGGAAACGATATCCATATTTATTATTAACTTTATTTTTTAAATTTATTCACTAACTATAATTAGATTATAACCTATTTTTTATAAAAAGTATACTACTTTGCTAAAGTTTCCACTATTTTATATGATTCTTCAATCGCCTCTTGTATCTTTTCTGGCATCTTTCCACCTGCTTGAGCCATGTCTGGTCTTCCGCCGCCACCGCCGCCAAGCATAGAAGATATTTCTTTTATTAACTTTCCGCAATGAGCACCTTTAGCTACTGCATCTTTAGTTGCCATAGCACAAATAATAACTTTTCCAGCATTTGCACTCATAAGTAAAACTATGCTATTTGGAGCTTTATCTCTTACCTTTTCGCATACATCTCTTAAAGTATCACTATCAACGTCTTTTAATTCATAAGAAATTACATTTATATCCTTAACGTTTCTTGAAGAAGATACTATATCATCTATTCCCATTGATGCGAATTTAGATTTTAGAGCTGTTATTTCTTTATCTTTTTCCTTAAGCTCCTTAACTTGTTGCTCAAGTTTAGCTAATAATTCTTTTTCTGAGCATTTAAGCTTAGTTGAAATTTCTTTTAATAAATCTTTCTTTTCATTTACTATCTTATAAGCTTCTTTTCCTATTACAGCTTCAATTCTTCTTGTTCCTGCAGCAATACCACTTTCAGATATAATTTTGAATAAACCAATCTTTCCTGTGTTATCTATATGTGTTCCACCACATAATTCTTTAGAGTATTCCCCTGCACTTACAACTCTAACTTTATCAGCATATTTATCATCAAATATACCTATAGCTCCACTATTTTTTGCTTCTTGAAGATCCATAACTTCTGTAACAACTGGTGTAACACTTGTAACTGCTTCATTTACTAAATCTTCAACCCTACTTATTTCTTCCTCTGTCATAGCTTCAAAGTGAGAAAAGTCAAATCTAAGTCTATCATGACTTACATATGATCCAGCTTGATGAACATGTGATCCAAGAACCTCAGTTAAAGCTTTATCTAAAAGGTGAGTTGCAGTGTGGTTCTTCTTAATATTTTCACGTCTAACTTTATCCACTTCTATAGTAACTGTATCTCCCACTTTAAGTTCTCCTGATACAACTTCAACAAAATGAACTATTTTTCCACCTATGTTCTTTTTAGTATCAAGCACATTAGCTTTAAAACCATCATTAAATATTACACCTGTATCTCCTATTTGACCACCCATTTCAGCGTATAAAGGAGTAACATCAGTAACTATAATAGCTTTATTTCCTTCTGTTATAGCATCTGTAAAGTCTTCACCTTCAATTAACACTTTAACTTCTGCATTTAAAGTATCATTGTCATATCCATCAAAAACAGTTTCGATTTCTCCTGGTATAATATCTAATGTTTTAACATCAGTTCCCATGTAATTAGAAACTTTTCTTGCACTTCTAGCTCTTTCTCTTTGAACTTTCATTTCTTCGTGGAAAGCATCTTCATCTAATGATAAGCCTTCATCTTCTAATATTTCTTTTGTAAGTTCCATCGGAAAACCAAATGTATCATATAATTTAAATCCATCTACACCACTAAGAACTTTTTCATTCTTTGCTTTTAGTTCACTTATAAATCCATTTAATATTTCCATTCCTGAATCTAAAGTTTCTCTAAATTTATCTTCTTCTATTTTAATTACTTTTTTAATATATTCTTTTTTGCTATTTAGTTCTGGATAAGCTTCACTTGAATCTCTTATAACAGTATCGCATAAGTTACAAAGGAATGCTTCTTTAATCCCTAAAGTTTTCCCATGTCTTGCTGCTCTTCTAAGAAGTCTTCTTAAAACATACCCTCTACCTTCATTTGATGGCATAACATCATCTGAAATCATGAAAGTTATCGATCTAATATGGTCAGTTATTAATCTTAAAGATATATCTGTTTTTTGATTTTCTCCATATTTAACATTAGCTAATTTTGCAACTTCACTTAAAATATTTTCTAATGTATCAATTTCAAAAATACTATTCTTCTCTTGCATTATAGTTGCAAGTCTTTCAAGTCCCATACCTGTATCAATGTTAGTATTAGCAAGTTTTTCATAATTTCCTTTTCCATCACCATCAAATTGAGTGAAAACAAGGTTCCAGAATTCTATTATCTTATCTTCATCTGCTAATTTAACGAACTCATCAGCGTTAGTTGGTATTTCCTCTGATCTATTAAAATGAATTTCTGTACAAGGACCGCATGGACCTGCACCATGTTCCCAGAAATTATCTTCTTTGCCTAATCTAAATATATGAGTTTTATCTACATCTGTAAGTGTAGTCCAATATTCATATGCTTCATCATCATCTAAATATATAGTTACATATAATCTATCTTTAGGAAGTTCCAACACTTCTGTGATAAATTCCCAAGCCCAAGGAATTATTTCTTTCTTGAAATAATCTGCAAAAGAAAAGTTTCCAAGCATCTCAAAGAAAGTACCATGTCTACTTGTAATACCTACGTTTTCGATATCCCCTGTTCTAATACATTTTTGACAAGTTGTAATTCTTCTCTTTGGTGGCTCTTGTAATCCAGTAAAATAAGGCTTCAACGGAGCCATTCCTGCATTTATTAATAATAAACTTTTATCGTTCTTTGGAACCAAAGAAAAGCTATCCATTCTTAGATGATCTTTACTTTCAAAAAATTTCAAGTATGCTTCTCTTAAGTCATTGGTTTTCATAAATTTCATAAACTATTCCTCCATTTTTTTCAGTTAACAGTTGACTCCGATATCCATTGTGAATATCTTTTTATTGTTTATAATCTTCTTATGAAGATTTAAGATTTCATAATTATTTGTGACAAGTTATTAATTGCAGAACCACTGCTCTTTTTATAGGCGAAAAGATCCTAATTGCAGAAAAGTTCCGTATTGCAGCGTAGCTGCTCTTTTCAGTAGTGCATAGCTGCTCTTTTTTATAGGCGAAAAGTTATTATTTGCAGCATAGCTGCTCTTTTTATAGGTGAAAAGTTATTATTTGCAGCATAGCTGCCTTTTTCAAATGCGAAAAGATCCTAATTGCAGCATAGCTGCTCTTTTTATAGGTGTATAATTTACCAAATAAAAAAAGCCCTCTCCCCAAATAGATATAGGGACGAAAGCTGGAATTCCGCGGTACCACCCTAATTATGTATGATATAATCATACATCACTTAGTAATTTATAGCTCCTAGGTAGCTTCAAAATATATAGCCAAAAGTTTTCACCAACCACTTTTTCTCTGAAATGACTATGATAAATTTACTTATCCTATTCATCGCTTAATATTTAATTATTTCATCAAAATTATATTTCATATAGATAATTATGTCAATATTCAACTTTATTTGTACACCCCTAATGCATAAGCTTTTTTATAGATAACCCAACTATAATCTATACTTATGTGTATAACTCACCGAAATGAATAATATACTTTTGTTCCAGTTTCTAGGTAATTATGATGGGTGATTCTAAGGCTATAAAGTTGCACTGTGTGAAAATTCTGCTAACCAAATATAAAATTCGGAGCATCACTTTTTGGGTTTTCTGCTTAAGTACCTTTAACAGCTCATTTTCAAATGTTTTCTTCATATTATTGCCCTTGTGGTTATAAATATATTTATGATTTCTAGTGCAGATACGAACTTAAGGTTTTAGTAACTTTGTAAAATGTTCATCTAATAAGTCCAATCTTTAAGTTTTTTATCTATAAAATCTAGAACAGATAGTAATTTATATCATCATATAAAACTTTTATAATAACAGCTATTGGCACTACTAAAACCATCCCAACAAATCCGCCAAATTTATCTCCTATAAGTAATAAAATTATTATAACAAATGGATGCATTTCTGTGCTGTCCCCTGTTATTTTCGGAGATAAAATATCGCCCTCAAGCTGTTGAATTATGAACATACCCACAATTACCCAAAATGCCTTTATTGGAGAATCTAAAAGTGCAACTATTACCGCCGGAACTGCACCAAAAATTGGTCCAAAATAAGGTATTATGTTTAAAATTGCATTCAATATAGAAATCCATAAAGGAAATTTTACTTTCAATAATAATAACAATATCAATGTTAATCCGCCTATCAATCCCGAAAGCATCAATTGACTTGTTATATATCTTGTTAATACTCTATCAATATCGCTTAATATTTTTTTAGTAAGCCCTCTTTTAGAAGTTGGCAATAGCAACAGCATTTTACTATATATTTTATTACCATCGCAAAGAAAGTAATAAACCATAATAGGTATTATTGCTAGTGACATTGCATTATCTCCAATGCTCATTAAATTTTCCACTGCATTTTCTGAAAAATTTGTCCAAAAAACATTTCCTTTTTCTAAAATTTCATTATAAATTACATTAGTGGTAGAAAAGTCATCCAAGTTATTTTTCTTTAACATTCCTTCAAGTAAGTTGCTTACGTTATCAAATATATTACTGATATTGGATATCTCATTAAATAGCGTAGGAACTATAACAATTATACATGCAGTTATGATACCTATAATTATTAATATAACCACTATTGAGGATATTTTCTTGCTTATTCTAAATTTTGCCTCAAATCCATCCCTAATAGGAGTCAAAGTATAAGCTAAAATAAAAGATGCTACAATAATATTTATTATTGAATTTATTGATTTGTTAAAAATGTAAGCTAATATTAAGCTAATAAAGCATAATAGGGTTATACCTAGAAGAATTGCTTTTTTATGCTTTCTTAATTGCATTGTGCCTATCCATATTATGAGGTAAAGTTTTAAACATAACTCCCTCATTTCCTGTATATAATATATATTCCTCTCCGAGGATGCATCTATTTAATAGAATAATTTGCTTACCCTTTATCATTTTATCTACTAACCCTGAGCTTATAACTATTGCTTTAATTGAATAATCTTGTATATCTATTATAATATCCTCTAGAACTCCTTTAACATTCCCCAATGTATCAATAACTTCCATATACTTAATCTCTTTAAATGTAAGTCCCTCACCTTTTTTTATATTTTCTATTATTACATCTTCACCTATATCTATAACATCTTCCATGTCTATATAGTTATTTTTAGAGAACAGATGGCTATTGGATACCTTAAATCCTACAATCTTTCCCCAAAAGAAATCTATGTATAAGTCTTCTATAATGCCAATCTTTTTGCCTTTAATGTTATAAACTTTCTTGAAATAGAAGTCTCTAGTTTTAAACATTGTGCACCTCCAAAATAATTTTTAATAGAAAGTCCTTATGCCTGTTTATGTCTATACACTATATACTGTAGTGTTCCCCCTATATTCTCTAAAATAAGTAATATAGTTAATAAACTAAATCTAGTTCATTTGATATAGTCTCCAACAAGAGGAAAATTATTCATATTAATATGCTCACATGTATAATTTTACCGCACAATAATTTTACACTTAAAAAATCGTAGACGAATATGTTTAATTATGAAGCCTTTGCCTCTATGGGCGAGCTCCTACGAAAATACCAATACTTTCATCATCATACATTGTGGATACTTTGTCTTCATGAGCAGTACTAGAGAATAAAAATAGTACCTACTATTTAGTAAGTACTTAATTTCATCAACTAAAATTTTTGAGACAAAATTTTAATATCCTTAGAATTTAGGTGAATCTATTCAATAATATACAACCGTTTTCTTTAACTTTAATAAAAGAGACACTACCATTATCAGTTATTAGAAAAATTAATGTAAGTATAAAATGTTCATTCTAAATGCCGATTTAGAAATGCAGCTTTTTATTCGCTTCATGACATTACCCTCTTATTATTTAGATTTACTCCAATCACTTCCACTTATATCTTACTTCTAAGTATTCACCACCTCTGTCGTATCCTAATATGTTATATCCATTTTTGTTATATCCTTCTTTATCAAAACCTGCACTATTAAATCCATTTCTATCATATCCTTTTTTGTCGTATCCTTCTCTATCATACCCTTCCTCGTTATAATATGTCCCATTTCTATGCATTCCTCTTTTACCAAATCCATACTCATCATACTTCGTGCCATTTTTATGAAATCCTTTAGAATTAAAGCCATGTTCATCGTATCTTTTTAACGCCTTGAAGATATTCAAAAAATCACCTTCCAATTTTTTACTTCCAAAAATATTATATCAAGTATATCTTCATAAGTTAATACTATTATGTAAAATATAGGCAAATATTTTATTCCTTCTAGCTGATAATTCATATTCACATATATTGTTTATTTATACTAACTTTTTAGTATTATTTCTATCAATTATCAAATCAGGACAATTACTCACAAAGTTCTTTTTAATTCTAAATCACATAGTTAATCCTCTCGTAAAACGCGCAGCTTGCTCTGAACCTATAAAGCTTTTTACTGTCTATAACACTCCTCTGCTACTTGCATATTGAAATATTCTGCAACCTCAAACCAAAACAAACAAACAAAAAACGAGAGCACTTACGCACTCTCAGTTTTAAAAATATTTAAATTACAATAACTCTTTAGATTATACTTTCTATTATTCCGCCGCCAACTACTATTTCATCATCATAAAATACAACTGACTGACCTTTAGTTATTGCCCTTTGTTTTTCCTTAAAGATAACTTTCACCCTACCATTTGGAAGTGGTATTAAAGTCGCTTCTGCCGGTTTTGCAGAATATCTGATTTTCGCTGTAACTTCTATTTCTTTTTCTAGTTTATCAAAAGGAATAAAATTCACATCAGTTGCAATTAATTCTGTTTTGAAGATATCATCTTCAGAACCTAGTACAACTTCGTTGGTTTTAGCATTTATATTTGTTACAAATACTGGCCTTCCAAGTGAAAGTCCAAGTCCTTTTCTTTGTCCAATAGTATAATATACAATTCCTTTATGCTTACCTAGTATATTACCACTCTTATCGACAAAGTTACCTGGTTTAACCCTATTTGGTTCTGCTTCTGAAATATATTTCCCATGATTATTATCAGAAATGAAACATATTTCTTCACTATCCTTTTTATTATGAACAGCAAGACCAATTTCTTTCGCTATTTCTCTTATTTTTGTCTTTTCATAATCTCCACAAGGCATTAATGTATGTTCTAACTGATCTTGAGTAAAATTATATAAAGCATACGTTTGATCTTTTCTATCATCATCAGATCTGATTAAAAGATATCTATCATCTCGCTTTTCAATTTTAGCATAATGACCAGTAGCAACATAATCTGCCCCTATACCTCTTGCTCTTCTTAAAAGTTCATCAAACTTTAAATGTTTATTACATTCAATACAAGGGTTTGGAGTTTTTCCGTCTATGTATTCTTGAACAAATTTATCAATAACTTTTTCCTTAAAATAATCTCTAAAATTCAAAACATAAAATGGTATATCAAGTTTGTCGCATACTCTTCTTGCATCATCAACAGCAGAAAGGGAGCAGCAGCCCCCTTCCCTTTCTTCAAATTCCTCATCGTGCTGCCAAATCTGCATTGTAGCACCAATGACGTCATATCCCTGCTGTTTTAATAAATATGCAGCAACAGAACTATCTACACCACCACTCATACCTACTAAAACTTTTTTCTTCATAAATTCACCTATTACTCTTCTCCATGTACAGCAGCATGTAGATCTTCATCACTATGTTCTTCCATAGGTATTACTTCTAATCCATTTTTTGCTCTGTAATCATTTATAGCTTTATGAATTGCTTCTTCTGCAAGAACTGAACAATGCATTTTTACTGGTGGAAGACCATCTAAAGCTTCTGCAACTGCTTTGTTAGTTAATTCCCAAGCTTCATCTAATGTTTTCCCTTTAATTAATTCTGTAGCCATTGATGATGAAGCAATAGCTGATCCACATCCAAAAGTCTTAAATTTAACATCTTTAATGATATTATCTTCAACTTTTAAGTAGATTTTCATTATGTCTCCACACTTAGCGTTTCCAACTTCACCTACACCATTTGCATCTACTATTTCTCCAACGTTTCTTGGATTTTGGAAATGTTCCATTACTTTTTCACTGTATATCATATTAATTTTCCCCTTTCTTTAAAAAGTCATCCCATAATGGTGACATATTTCTTAATCTTTCAATAATTGGTGGTACAACTTCAAGAACATAATCTACATCTTCTTCTGTTGAACCTTCACCCATACTAAGTCTTAATGATCCGTGAGCAATTTCATGAGGAAGCCCGATTGCAAGTAATACATGTGATGGATCTAAAGAACCTGAAGTACAAGCACTACCGCTTGATGCACAAACCCCTTTAAAATCTAATGATAATAAAATCGATTCACCTTCAATAAATCTAAAACATACATTAACATTTCCAGGAAGTCTCTTATCTCCTCTTGGTCCATTTAATTTAGTGTATGGAACTTCAAGTAAACCAGCTATTAATTTTTCTCTTAACGCAGTTAATCTTTTCATATGCTCTTCTAAATTATTAGTAGCAAGTTCAAGAGCTTTACCAAGTCCAACGATAGAAGCAATATTTTCTGTACCTGCTCTTCTATTCTTTTCTTGAGCTCCACCGTGAATTAAATTATCAATTTTAATTCCCTTCTTTATATAAAGAACTCCAATACCTTTTGGTCCATAAATCTTATGACCTGCAAGTGATAACATATCTATATTCATTTCTTTAACATCAACAGGAACATTTCCAACAGCCTGAACTGCATCTGTATGGAAGAAAACTTTCTTTTCTCTACAGATTTCTCCAATTTCTTTTATAGGTTGAATTGTTCCTATTTCATTATTAGCAAACATAATACTTACTAAAATTGTCTTATCAGTTATAGCATTTCTTAAGTCATCT
This sequence comes from Clostridium beijerinckii, assembly GCF_018223745.1. NCBI lineage: Bacteria > Bacillati > Bacillota > Clostridia > Eubacteriales > Clostridiaceae > Clostridium > Clostridium beijerinckii. The sequence continues at coordinate 1,336,569 of NZ_CP073653.1, read as the reverse complement.
AAATTTATGAAACCTTCTTCATCAACATCTAAATATGTAACATCAAAGCCATTCTTCTCTAAGTATTCACAAGTATGAAGAACTGCATGATGCTCAATCTTAGTTGTTATTATATGGTTTCCTTTATTCTTATGAGCTGATGCAATACCTTTTATAGCCCAGTTATCAGCCTCTGATCCGCCACCTGTAAAATACACTTCATCAGGTAAACAGTTTAACGCCTCTGCTATCTGTTCTCTTGCCTTATCTATAGCTCTTTTTGTTTCTCTTGATATTCCATAAAATGAAGATGGGTTACCAAACTTTTCAGTAAAATAAGGAAGCATTTCTTCTAATACTTCTGGCTTTACATAAGTTGTAGCTGAATAATCCATATATACGTTCTTCATAATCATTCACTCCTATCCACTATCTTAATATTATTCTTATTGTTTTTAATTGTCTCATAATCATCAAGTATATCTTGTAATGTAATTGAGTTCATAACATCGTCTATGCTTCTTTTAATCTTCTCCCAAACTGCTTTGGTTGCACAGCAATCCGAGCTATCGCACTCAACACCATCAATACAATCTGCTATCTCAACTGGCCCTTCAAGAATAGTCATAATATCGCCAACCGTTATGTCTTTTGGCGGTTTACATAGAACATATCCACCTTGAGCACCTCTTATACTTCTAATCATATTAGCACGTCTAAGCGGGCTAAATAACTGTTCTAAATAGTATTCCGAAAGATTTTCTCTCTTTGATATAGTTTTTATTGAAACTGGGGCACCACCATAATTAGATGCTAAGTCAACCATAGCTCTAACTCCATATCTTCCTTTAGTTGAAAGTTTCATTATTTCTTCACCCCTTTTCGTTTTTTGTTGATATTTCTTTGTTTTTCTAGTATTATAAAAGATATATTAAATTCGCTTATATCTTACCAAAATACTCGGCTTTTGTCAAACGATAATTGCTATTATTTTTTTATTTCTGCCCAGTATTTCCTCAAACTCTCTTCATATTTATTATTTTGTTCATTATAATAAATCTTTCCAAGCAGTTCTTGCGGTAAATAACTCTGTTTTACATAATGATTAGGATAATCATGAGGATATTTATAGCCACCAACACCAAGGTTTGCTGCTCCAGAGTAATGAGCATCCTTTAAATGCATTGGAACATCTCCAAAGTTAATGTTTTCTAGATCACTCATAGCAGAATCTATAGCTAAGTATGCACTATTAGATTTAGGAAGCGTTGCTAAATATACAACTATTTCTGAAAGAATTATTCTTGCCTCCGGAAGTCCAACTTTTAATGAAAGTTCTATTCCAGAATTAACAACAGATAATGCATTTGGAAATGCAAGACCAATGTCTTCTGCTGCAATAACAGATATTCTTCTAATTATAGCAGTTAGATTTCCTCCTTTAATCAATCTAGCTAGATAGTGTACTGCTGCATTAGGGTCACTGCCCCTTATACTTTTTTGAAGAGCACTTAATAAATTATAAAATTCATCTCCACTAGAATCAGCCCGCATACTTGATTGGCCTAGACTTTCAATATATTCGCTCGAAATAACTCTAACCTGCTTAACCTGAGAGTTTACAGCCAGCTCTAAAATATTATAAGCCTTTCTATAATCACCTTGAGAGATTTCTCCAATATACTCCAGCGCCTCATCTGAATATTCTATTTCTATCCCTTCATCTATAAGCTTTTGTATAGATCTCTTAAGACCAACTATTATGTCACCTGTAGTTAGAGGCTTAAAAGAGAATATATTACATCTGCTTATTATAGCTTTGTGTATAACAAAATATGGATTTTCAGTTGTACTTGCAATCAAAGTTATTCTTCCATCTTCTATAAATTCTAACAATGCCTGCTGCTGCTTTTTGTTAAAATGTTGAAGTTCATCAATATACAAAACAACTCCATTATAATTTAATAAGCTATCTATATTATTAGTTATGTCCTGAATATCCTTAACTGATGCAACTGTTGCATTTAATTTATAAAATTTCTTATCTACATAATTAGCCATTATATTCGCCAAAGTTGTTTTTCCAGTTCCTGGTGGTCCGTAAAATATGCAATTACATATGTTTTTTCCAGCTATCAAGTTATATAATGGCTTTCCTTGCCCTAATATATGCTGCTGACCTACAAAATCTTCTAATTTATTAGGTCTCATTAAATCTGCTAATGGTCTCACCTTTCCCACTCCTTTCTGCAATTATCGTTTTAAAACGCAATCAAAAATAATAACAAATCTCACTTTAATCATTTTCTATCAGAGTAAAATCTCAGGCGACTACTGAGTAGGATACTTTTTATAGATCTGATTTTTAATCCCTACGACAAAAATCCAAATGACTAATATACTTCTTTTTTATTCTCTCTAAGAATTTAACACTCTTAATCAGTAACTTTCATAATTTATGCCATCAAAGAGTACAACGCCAAAAATTTGACTTTAATATAAACTTCTAGAGAATAAAAAAGTCTCAGCATATGCTCAAAGCAATTGATTCACTCGAAGCCTAAGATTTCAAATTTTCTATTTAGCAGCGGATATATCCCTAGCAAGGCCCTTCTTACTGCTATATTACTTATGCCTAACTCGAAATCTTCTTGATAGTTTTGAACTTCTTTTTTCTTTAATGCCTCTTAACTTATATATATTTTACAATTCACAATTCACAATGCACAATTACGTCTAGAATTCTTACAGTATTTTTAGAATTATGATGAAGATTTATTTTTACAATATATATAATAAACTTTATTTTATATAAAGTAACACTTTCCCCAATATTTTTCTTCGCTAGAAATAAAAATAGCGACAAGTAATATTATAGCAGATATAAAAAAATAAGAAAGCAGTAAGAATTCAAAATTCTTACTGCTTTGCTTCTGCTATTAATGAATAAGTATTACTATTACATTTGATTATAAAACTCTTAGTTTAATACAAATATAATTAATAATTCTTAAATCTTTATATTCGTCTATAAATTCAGCTATTAAGCTTGGAATGGTGTAGATTGTGAACTTACATAATATAATTGTCCTGTTTTAGGATTTAATAAAGAAATAACTGCTGTTACTGTTCCTTTAGTACCTGCTGTTACTTTATATTCAGCTAATCCAGTTTGTGTTATACCTACATCAGTTCCATCAGCTGTACTTATAGTTATATCTTTCTTAACAAGATAGTCAACACCATCTATATTATCAGGTTTTTCTTGTCCTAATTCTTCTTTAAACTTAGGTGCAAGTACTGCTGCTACGTTTATAGTTGCAGTTTTTTTATCATCACTAAGTACTGGTTTTATTTCAGGAATTACAGCTTCTTGTGCATATTTATTATCTATCGCAGCTTGCTCAGGATCTACTGTACTTCCGCCTGAGCTATGATGGCCTCCACCACCGCCTCCAGTTTTTGTAGTTGGAATAGTAGTTCCTGTTGTATCTGACGGATCATTTACTTTCACTGGAACACCAGCAGATGTGAATGCTAATGTTGGTGTCGGCTTCTTATCCCCTATAGCTTCTCCGCTTGCTGCAAAAGTATAAGTAACTCCATTGATTGTTACATTACCTGTTGCCATTGCTCCATTTGCTGCAAGATAATATACTTTTCCATTAACTTCAATTACTCCTGTTTGCATTGCTCCTGATGTTGATGCAAAATACCATACACCATTATCATTTATCCAACCTGTCTTCATTGCCCCTGATGATTGTAAATAATACCATGTACCTCTATCATTTACCCATCCAGTTTGCATTGCTCCTGATGCATTTGTATAGTACCATGTACCGCCATCATTTACCCAGCCTGTTCTCATTTCTCCTGATGGTTGCATATAGTACCATGTACCTCCGTCATTTGCCCATCCTGTTTTCATATACCCTGTTGAATCAAAATAATACCAATTTCCATCTATTGATCTCCAACCTGTAGAATATGAATTTCCTTCTGTATTCCACCAACCATTAGAATCTTGCTTCCATTCTGCTGATGCTCCAATTGGAGATAAAGTTGCTATTGTTAATGCTGCAACTACAGATGCAACTATTTTCCTTAATTTTAAACTTTTCATTATTATATTACCCTCCTTAAATACTCTTACTATTCAATTATAATAAAACTTAATTTGTTTATATCATCCTAATAAACAAATAACACCTTATATTGCCTACTCTTAATTTAGCCTTCTTCTAAGTTTAGGCAAAAACATAAGTAAACCTATGACAAATATTATTGCACCATAAACCAATAAAATATTAGAAAAATATTTTATCGTATAAGAAATTGTATCAACTAAATAAGCTTGGCTAATATTTATCTTTTCATAAGCTTTAAAAAAGTACGCACCACTAGAGATTGCTAACAATACTAGACCTGACGATAAAAATGCATTTCTTATGTATTTTAAGCTTGAATTAAAATCTCCGCCGTTTATTTTGATTAGCATTCCCATCAAAATAAACGGTAATATTATAAATAGCCAAAACAGTTTATAACTTATTGATGTGACTTTTGCTATCTTTTGAAGCTTACTAGAACCTAACATCTTATTTAAGTTTATTTTTTCAACTTCTTTATTAATATTATCCTCAGCTTCACTTTGTAATTTTTTTGTTATGTTTTCTAACTGACTTTTGGCACTTTTACTAACCCCAGGTTGATCTGTAGGATTTGTAATTTTACTATTTGATGATCCCTCACTTGAGTTTTTAACATCCCCCTGATTTTCTTGTGCAGGTGAATTATCATTGCTAGTATCGCTAGTAGTTTTCTCTGCTGTTGACCCAGTTGAATCATCATCAATTGTTATCCCATACCCAGCCAATATATTTAAAGCTTGCTCTTCAGTTATCCCTTTTTTTCTTGCCTTTTCAATAGCTTGTTCCTCAGTTAAACCTTTTTCTTTTAATATTTCCCTTACTCTAGCCTCTGCTTCTTCTTTAGACATTAGCTTTTCTACATTAATAGTATTTTGTCCTACTTGCGACTGTTCTTTATTAACAACCATATTACTGAACATAACAGGATGCCCACTATAGGCCATATTATCCAGCTTTATATTGCTATTATAAGACAAATCATTTTTATCAGATTTCAAATTACCAAATATAGATTGTAATATATCCGCAACTCTTTGCTTATATATTTCTGTATTTAAAGGTTTTATATTATTTTCTCCTGTTTCTAAATAATCAATTAAGCCAGAAATCATAGTATCAGCTTCTTTTCTTATGTCATCTTCTGTTATTATAGATTCCTTAATGTCATAATTAATATTTTTAGCACTTAATATAGCATCTATTTTATCATAAACTGATGTTGTAATTTGTTCATAAGTATTATTTTTATCAAGTATATTAGTATACGTATTTTTATTTAATACAATAGCCTTAAGAAATATAGATAATACTGCAAATATAATACTGCACACTAACAATATGGCAATAATAACACTGATGCTTTTTCTTGTCTTATTCATGCTAGTATATTAATCCTTCCTAATAAGATTAAAAAATTCTTACAAATCTAATTATTAAATTTATTTTTGTGATGGATTTTTTATTTCGCTTTTTTTATTATTAAAATCATTCCAAGTGAAATCTTTAGCCTTATCTATAACCTTTTGAAGATCCTCAGAATTAAGTTGAATTATAGTTTTACCTGATTTCTTAATAGTAGCACTTGTTCTTCCTTCAGCATCTTTTCCAAAAGCAACAGTTAAAGAGCTATTATAAGCACTAACAATACTAATTACTTTCTTTTCAGCCGCTGCTCTAGCAGTATCATCTGTTAATTTATCCATAGCTTGTACTTTTTTTGCAATTTCTATGAAATCATCTCTAAATCTCTCGAAATTCTCTTGGCTGCTAGTAGCTTTTTGTAAAATTTCTTTTACAGTAGCATCTTTATTGTTTTCAAATTTTTTTATTGCTTTATTAGCAACTTCAGAATCTCCAAACGTATCTTTAACATTGCCAATGAATTTATCAGTGACAACTGTATTGATTGGAGTATCTGCCTTTACCCCTTCAAATAGACCTGTTGGATTTGTTCCCTCAAGATATTGAGTTGCAATCATTTTTATTAGTAAATCAGTCTTACTAGTTGTTTGTGTGTCAGCTGCTAAAGCTCCTATAGATGTAGAACAAGCTACTACTAATCCAAGTGCTCCCATTGATAATAATTTTTTCATTTTCATTCTTATTTTTCCCCTTTCAATATTTTAACTATATTCTCTTCCAATAACAGTATACATATTCTATAATATATTATTTATGGGCTAATTACAATATTTTTTCCATGATATCCACTTATATGAATAGTTTTTCATTTAAAAATTACTATTTTTTTCAATTTTCTTATTCTAGATATTAATTAACCTTCCATCATTTATAATAATTTGAAATTTACATATTTAAATGGTAAATTATATATATGTATATTTCAAACTTCACATAGTTATACATATGCAATAACCTCAAACAAACTATTGTGAATTTTGAGCATAACTAATCAAGTATTATGAGGAGTGTTAAAATGAAAAATTTCAAACTAAAAAACTTAGTTTTTGTAGCTGCAATAACACTTGTAGCTACTGCTACTGTTGTGCTTCCTACAAAAGCATCAGCTGCTTGGAGACAAGCTGATAATAGTAGTTGGAGCTACAGCGACGGAGATGCTGCGGTATCCGGTTGGAAATCAATAAATGGAAATTGGTATTTCTTCGATTCAAATTCCGTAATGAAAACTGGCTGGGTTAATGATGGCGGTAAATGGTATTACCTAGCATCATCTGGCGAAATGAAAACTGGCTGGATTAGCGATGGCGGTAAATGGTATTATACTAATCCATCTGGAGATATGCAAACTGGCTGGCTTTTAAACAACGGAGCTTGGTATTACCTAAATTCATCTGGAGATATGAAAACTGGATTACTTGAATTAAACGGTAAAACTTATTATTTAAGTGACTCTGGAGCAATGAAAACAGGAACTATAACTATTAACGGAGTAAGTTATACTTTTGGTCAAAATGGCGAAAAAGTAAATGCATCTACAGCAAATCAAAATACTACTACGGGTACTACTAATACAACAACTTCTACTTCATCAGGAGGCTCAGGTGGTTCAGGAGGCAGTAGCTCTGGATCAAAAAATGATGACACTGACTCTTCATATGAATACTTATATGGGACTTGGACCGTTGGCGATCTCGTTTATAAAGGTAGTAACAATGACTCTATAGAATCATATGTCGGTGAACAATTTACAATCTCTAAAGATGGTATTACTGCTACACTTCCTGTTCTTGGCGTAACAACTATTAATCCTACTATTAAAGAAAGCTCAATGACAGCTTCTGAATTCAAATCAAAATGGAAGATTTCAGTTAGCGGCAATACTGTTAAACGCCTCCACATATCTTATAGTAGCTATTCTGCAGATATGTATATTACTGAAGATGATACAAAATATGTTTCAGTAAAAGGGGCTCTTTTTGAATTACAATAATAAAACTTGTTATTCTTGTATTTAGCTTTTAATCTAAAAAATAGGTACTTATTTATGTACAAGCATTTAACATAATCGTGAGCTCCATTTAGAAGATGGTTTTCTGAGTGCTAAAATATACAGTAAAAATAAACCTTTGGATAATGTAACATCCAAAGGTTTATTATATATATATGTTTCAATGCACAATGCACGATTCTCAATTCACAATCACAATGCACATTTCACAATTACGGCTAAAATTTTCCCAATATTTTTAGAATTATTATGAAAAATTATTTTTGCAACATATATATTTACTATTAATTATTCTCTTCTTAAAGATTCAACAGGATCTAATCTAGCAGCTTTATTAGCTGGTAATAGTCCAGCCAGAACGCTTATAGCAATACTTAATGTTAATCCAAAAGCAGCATATGACTTCTTTATCAAAACTAAATTGATTCCAAATAATTTAATTGACTTGATATTTATACCTCTCATTAATGCATATGCAAAGGCAAGTCCAATAATCCCACTGAAGCAGCCGATTAAGAACGCTTCTAAAACAAAAATCTTTCTTATATCCTTCCGACGCCCCCCTATGGCTTTAATTATGCCTATTTCTTTAGTTCGTTCTACAACACTAATATACATTATTACTACAATCATAATTGCAGATACTACCAAAGATACCGCCGAAATTCCTGATAGCACGTAAGTTAAAATACTTATCATAGAATTAAACATATTTAACATTTGCTCCTGCGAAGATCCTGAATATCCGAGTTCCTTAACCTTTTCTTTTATTCCGTCAGTATATTTTTCACTAGGTGTATTTAAATACATTACATTAGACTTTAATTCATATTTATTCTCTAAATACCAGTTTTCTAAATCTGAATAGTTTAAAAAGACAGACTTCATGATTGAAGTTAAATCTCCACCTGCTGTAGTATAAATTCCGCTTACAACAAATTCTTTTTTTAATACCTTTTGATTTACTAAAATGCTCAAAGTCACCTTTTTACCAATAACGTCTTCTCCAACTTTATCACTTATAGTTTTATTTATTAGTATCTCTCCGTCTTTAGGCAACGTTCCTTCCTTAAGATTTGATTCTGTTATATTTGAAGATATGGTTGAAAGCCTCATGACATTGCTTCCTTTTCCATTATAACTTAAAGAATCTGCTCCTAGAGATATTTCATTAAATCCCTTTTCTATAGAAGATACATTTTCTATTTCTGATAGCTTTTTTATATCTTCTTCTTTAAATGGAGTTTGTTTATTAATGTCAGGCTTCTGTATGGTTGCAATATCTAAATCAACCGTTTCAGAATCATCACTAGGCATGTTTACCTCTATTACTAGAGGATTAACATAACTATTCATAGTTCTATTAAAATAAGCCTTAATTCCATTTCCAAAAGCCAACATCAAAATAAGACTCATTATTCCTATACTTGAGCCTATAGAAATAAATATATTTCTTATTGCCTTTTCCTTCATATTAGTAAGTGCCAGCTTTATTGCATTAAAAGAATTTAAACTTTTCCCTCTTTTTCTGATGTATCTGCTTCCTTCATAGTTCTTCTCATCGCCAACAGCAGCTTCCAATTCAAAGGATTTATTATCCTCATTTATACTTCCATCAGCTATTTTAATTACTCTGCTGCAGCAAGATGCTACTTTTTCAGAATGAGTAACCATAATCACAAGTTTACCAGCTTTAGCTATACTCTTCATTATTTCTAGAACTTGCATTGATGTCTTTGAGTCTAGGCTTCCTGTAGGTTCGTCTGCAATAATTATTTCAGGATCATTCACTAATGCTCTTGCAATAGCTACCCTCTGTTTCTGCCCACCTGATAACTGGTTTGGCTTCTTATTTATATGATCTTTTAACCCAAGTTCTATTAACAATTCTTTTGCACGTTTAACTCTTTCTTTTTTCTTTACATTAGATAGCGTCATAGCTATTGCTACATTATTTAAAATAGATAAATGTGGTATTAAATTAAAGCTTTGAAATACAAACCCAATCTTATTTTTCCTATAATCATCGAGTTCTCTTTTCTTAAACTTTTTAATATTATCTCCGTTTACAAATAATTCTCCATTATATTTAGAATCCAATCCACCTATTAAATTCATTAATGTAGACTTACCACTACCTGATTCTCCTATAATCGCCACTAATTCATTTTTCTCAAAAGATAAATTAATATCTTTTAGCACATAAACTTTTTCACTACTTTTTACTTTATAATATTTGCTAATATTTTTTAAACTTAATATACTCATTATTTTCCTCTTTTACTAATTCAACTTAATTTCAAAACTTAAATAACTATACTCTTTAAGTAATCTGTAAATCCATCTCTAAGTTCTGAATTTCTTAATGCGTATTCTACTGTAGCTTTTAAGTATCCAAGTTTATCTCCAACATCATATCTTGTTCCTTCAAAGTTATATGAATAAATTGCTTCTTCTTTAAGCAATTCTAATAATGCATCTGTAAGCTGTATTTCATTACCTTTTCCAGGTTTAATTCTGCTTAATACCTCAAATATCTGTGGTGTTATTATGTACCTTCCAAGAATTGCAGTATTAGATAAAGCATCTTTAATATTTGGCTTTTCCACTAACCCCTTAACCTTAGACACTCTATCCTCAATTTTTATTCCATTAACTATTCCATACCTTGATACATGCTCTGGTTCTACTGCCTGCACTCCCAATATACTTGTTTTGTATTCACTATAGCAGTCCATAAGCTGTTTCAAACAAGGCTTTTGGTATTCATTTGTATAAACAATATCATCTCCAAGCAATACTGCAAAAGGTTCATTTCCTACAAATGCCCTAGCACAGTAAATAGCATGTCCTAACCCTTTTGGTTCCTTCTGTCTTATGTAGTGAATATTTGCCATACCTGATATATCCCTGACTATCTTTAATAAATCGTCCTTATTATTTTTAGCTAGTTCTGCTTCAAGTTCCACTGACTTATCAAAATGATTTTCAATGCATGTTTTATGCCTTCCAGTTATAATAAGAATTTCTTCAATTCCAGAAGCTATTGCTTCTTCCACAATATACTGAATTGCAGGTTTATCTACTATAGGAAGCATTTCCTTAGATTTTGCTTTAGTTGCTGGAAGAAACCTTGTGCCCAAGCCTGCCGCAGGAATTATCGCTTTTTTTATTTTTTTACTCATGATTATGTCCCCCATATTAGTCATCTTATCTTTTTTTGTCAATTATATCCTATTTATAGTATAACATGAAATTTTATTGTATTGTGAAATTATTTTAACAGCTGCTGAAATAAAGAGAATTTTAAATCAACCTTGACCTAATAAACTATAAAAACAAATATATAGATAGCCAATAAGAATTTAACTTATTAGATGAACATATTCACAAAATTGCCAGAACTTTAAGTTCATCTCTTCACTAGAAATCATAAATATATTTGCGTAGAAAACATTTGAAAATGAGCTGTTAAAGGTTCTTAGCTGTAGGTTGTTCCACTTTAGCTTGTCAAACTGAAAGTTGGAGCATGCTAAAGTGGATACAACCTGCCGCTTAGAATCTTCAGCGATATTTTCATAGATTTTCGGAACAAAATATTTATGATTTCGGCAAGCTACCACATAAATTTAGTTTTAGATTTGGATATCTATAAAGAAAAAAGCACGTAATTTTTTAACTACGTACTTTTTCCTTTAAGACCTTTTCCTTTTATAAATTTTATAATAAGAAAAATAAAATAAGCCTAATCCAATCATTGCTCCCATAAAATCAACTAAAATATCACTAACTAATGAAGTCCTTCCTGGTATAAAAGATTGATGGAACTCATCAGTTACAGCATAAAATAAACAAATAAACAATATGTAAATTATCATACCTTTTCCATTTTTATTATAAGAGAAAAGTGCACCGCAAACTAGAATTGCTAGTACCATATACATAAATGCATGAGCATTTTTCCTTACTATATGATCTAAATTACTTGCTTCTTCCTGCTGAACATTAATGCTATTCTTATTTACTTGGGAACTATCACTACTGCTTACTGCCTTATCTTTATTTTCAGCTTGTGATTTTTCTTGATTTCTTTGAGCATTTTCAATTATATTAACCACCTTAGTGCTTTGTTCATGAGAAATTGTTCCGTTATTTCCTGACATATAAAATATAAATCCCATCCAGAACAAACATAAAAGTATAACGATTTTTTTCAAGTGACCACCTCTTTTTAATTAGACCATTTGTGAATTCTATTTCAATAGTGTTAATAGTTATCTTATATTATACCCCATATATCACTTGCTTAAAACAAAATCTGCACTAAACATAATTTAGTGCAGTAATTTTATATAATTATAATTTTCAATCTCACCATCTAACTTATAATAAAATTTATTCTTCTAAAAGGCGTTGTATCAAGTTAAAAATTGCTTCTGCACTGTTAAAATTTTCAGGAATTATTTCAATTGCAGGAACTTCGATATCATATTCATCATCAATTACATTAACAATTTCAACAATATCAAACGAATCCAAAATACCTTCATCAACTAAAGTTGTACATGTCCCAAAATCAACATCATCTCTAACACCTTGTAATAATTCAATTAACTTCTCCATAATATATCTCTCCTTCATTGTATGATTTTACATATTATATAAACATATTTGTAAATTTAATAAAACTCTAAGTTCATATCTTCACTAGAAATTATAAATATATTTGTGTAGAAAACATTTGAAAATGAGTTGTTAAAGGTTCTTAGCGGTAGGTTGTTCCATTTTAGCTTGTGAAGTGAGAGTCCAAAATTTTATTTTGGGTTCTCGAACTTCCTCAGCGAATGTAATGAGTCGAGCTTCCCTAGGAAAGTTGGCGCATGCTAAAGTGGATGCAACCTGCTGCTTAGAACCTTTCAGCGATATTTTCATAGTTTTTCGGAATCAAAATATTTATAATTTCGGTAAGTTACAGCATAAATCTAAATTTAATGTTGTTTATTTATTTTATATATTCTTCTATTAGCTTTTTACGATCAATTTTTCCATTCATATTGAGTGGCATACTGCTTCTATTATAGCAGACATTAGGCAGCATATAACGAGGCAGCTTTTTCTTCAAATTCTGTGATAGTTTTTTAGTCTCAAGGCTTCCTGAATATACAGCAACAATTTGATCACTTTCTTTATTATATAGGCAGCAACACATATCCACGCCTTCTAATGCACTCATTGCATTTTCTATTTCACCTAATTCTATTCTATTTCCCATATGTTTTATTTGAAAGTCTTTACGTGAAACATAAACTAATTCTCTATTCTCATTCCAGTAAACTAAATCTCCTGTACAATAAACAGTTTCAGGATAGTTCTTATTTAGTGGATTTTGAATAAATGCTTCCCTTGTTTTTTCTGGATTATTATAATATCCACAAGCCAAGAAAGATCCACGAATTAACAATTCTCCAACTTTTCCACATTCTTCAACAAGTTGTCCATCTTCATCAACAACCAGAGCATCTACATTATCACATGGTACCCCTATAGGAATAGGTTCATCATCATTAAACTCTCTGTCAACTATATAGTATATTCCTATATCTGTAATCTCAGTTGGTCCAAACAAATTTGCATATACTGCATCAGGAACATGTCTACGCCATATATTAAGCTGTTTAGTAGGCATTGTCTCTCCTGCAAATAAAATCTTCTTTAAATGAGGCAACTCAATGACATCTAAAGCTCCTAAATTAGCCACTATGCTTAATGCAGATGGAACCCAATAAATTGTGTTAACCTCTTTTTCATTTAAAAATTCAAGTAGCTTTACTGGAAACGAAAATAACATTTTAGGAATAATGTATAATGTTGCTCCACTTCTAATAGTTGCAAATATATCTAATACAGACATACTAAAATAAAATGGTGTCTGATTTCCAAAAGTAGTATTCTCATCCAACTCAAAAGTTTTAACTACCCAGTCTGCATAATCAATTACAGATCTATGGCATACAATGACACCTTTTGGAATTCCTGTTGACCCGCTTGTAAAAAGAATGTACAAAGGATCAGTATCAATCATTTGTCTTCTTGCAGTCACTAATTTTTCTTCATTTTTTGGTAACATATAAATTTCATCGTACAATACCTTTATGCAATCTGTTTCTATAAGCGAAAGATATTTTTCTGTTTTATTATCATAAATTATAGCAGCTGGCTTCAATGTATCTAATATTATGTTAATACGCTCTACAGGCATTTGAGCATCCAGTGGAACATAAAAACAACCTGCATATGCTACCCCCATAAATGCTGAAATATTTCGCGCGCCTTTTTCCATATAGACAACAACAGCTTTATGCATACCTATGTTTTCTATCAAAAAACTCCCAATACTTTTAGATTCTTCAACTAATTCATGATAAGTTAATTTATATTTACCATCAGAAAAAGCAACTTTATTAGGAAATTTCTTTTCTGATTTTTCAAGATAAGATAAAATGCTTTTTTCCATAATATTTCCTCCATAATCTATTTTTTCATAGCTTACTTTACATTATCTTTTATATGACTCTTCTTTGGAAACATCTTCATCATAATGACGAATTGCTTCATTATTATTAGATCCTTTTGCTCTGGCATTTACTCGTATTTTAAACTTCTTATAGGACTTTGAATCAAAAACGAAATCTGGATTTTTATCATAATCTCGTATAATATGCTCCTGCCCAGTTTCTGAATCCAGTAATACAAATTGGTATTCTGGTGTAACTTTAGATCCATGAAGAGAATCCCCTGATAGTGTTATAATACTACCATTCTTTTTCCAATTAAACCACGCAGATGAAACATAATCTATTGATGCATAATATTCATCTTGTTTATAAAAATATTTGCTCATATCATCACCATTTTGGCGCTTCTTTATGAAAGCTGCTAAAGACTTAGAAAAAGCCTCTGCTCCTTTAGTATTCAAATGCTCAGTATCAGCAAGATAGTCATTTTTAAGCTTAAACAATTCTGGCTTTATTAAGTTATAATTGTAATATTGAATATTTAAGTTCTTTGCTATCTCTGCCACCTTATTATCAAATTCAAAGTAATTTTTTACTCTAAGGATTTGAAATGTAGGAAATGGTGTTGTTAAAAGAATTAACTCACAATTATTTTCCTTACATAATTCAGATATCTTCTTTAAATATTCAGTATCTTTTGAGTTTATATCACCTATATTTTTATTAGCCGGAGGTAATTTTAGATTATCGTAATTTAAAGTTCCTTTTTGATCACTAGGATCAACCTTATTGAATCCTTTTCCTACATAGCCACTCTTATTGTTTTCCATAGCTTCTACTTGTCCCGGTTTTGGATAATCTGTATAAAAAGAATCAAATTTTCCATAAATATTGTTTACTACATCAAGAGGTGATTTTACATCATATCCACGCCACGGAAATAGCCTGTCTAAATAAGAACCATCTTGGGACGATGAAAAATAATATTCAAGCTTATTTAAAAATGATTTCATATATAAAGAAACTGAAAGAAATACTATTGGCTTTTCTTCCTTGCTAGTAAAATTATCTGGATCAACCGTTAAAACAATTAGTTTAGGTTTATGGTAAGAAAATAATTCTTTCAATGAATAGTAAGTACCCACAAACATTTGCTGAGAAAATGCATAATTAAAAGTATTTTCCCCCAATTCCTTATCCATAATATACGGATTAATATCTCTTTGAGATAGTGAGGCACCTGCAAATACCACATCAAAATCTTTTTTCTCAGAATACATTTCACGCATTGTCATTCGTGAATAATTTCCCTTTGGCACAAGGGCAAATGCTAAGCCATAACTTAAAATAATAAATACCATTATAAATATGATTCCACTAAACCATTTATATTTAAAATTGTGCATACATAAATCCTCCTAGAAGATTTCCAGAACTAGCATCAAAGCTTATGACAGCAAAAATTAATGCATAAAATACTGCCCACCTAAAAACTAAATTTTGCTTAGATAAAAATTCACGTATCTTTACTCCTCTTTCTTGTAATACACTTACTGCAAACAAAATAACCGTTGCCCAAAATAAAATTCTAAAATCCTGTTCTTTAAGTCCAAGTTTATAAATTGTACCATCAAGTAATTGCGTAATTTTAAAATTTGCTACGGTATTATGTAACATATAAAGTGAAGAGTTAAGATTAC
This sequence comes from Clostridium beijerinckii, assembly GCF_018223745.1. Taxonomy (NCBI): domain Bacteria; kingdom Bacillati; phylum Bacillota; class Clostridia; order Eubacteriales; family Clostridiaceae; genus Clostridium; species Clostridium beijerinckii. Next base: position 1,320,791 of record NZ_CP073653.1, on the reverse strand, counting down.
TTGCTCTATCAAAATACCATCCTAAATTTACAATAAAAAATGTTCTTAATATCCTAAACAAGTGATATGAGAAGCATTCCGTATTTACTTTAGTTACTCTTTTTAACCATTCATAAAACGGTTCTAGAATCGTGCTAAAGGCAATAACAATTCCATTATATAATCCCCACGCTACGTAATGCCAATAAGCTCCATGCCAAATGCCAACAACTAAAAATACCACTAAGTTAGAAAATACAACCGGAATAGTCCTTCCTGCTTTCCTTCCAAGATGTTTATTGGCTAGTTTTGATACCTTAGACATTTTCTTTGAAAGAGCTAGAGGGTAAAATATATAATCGCGCATCCAAGCACCTAAGGTAATATGCCATCTGCGCCAAAATTCTGATAGTGAGGTTGAAAAATACGGTCTTCTAAAATTCACAGCCATATTTATTCCAAGCAATTCAGAGATCCCCATAGCAACATCAATTCCGCCTGAAAAATCTGCATATTGCTGTAATGAATAGAATAAAACTCCTACTACTGTGATTGCACCACCATAATTATCATAGTTCTTAAATGTTTCATTAACTAATGTGATTGCTCTATCTGCAATTACCATCTTCTTAAAAAGCCCCCATAAAATCAATTGGAGACCATATTTAAATTTCTGCCAATCAAACCTGTGAGTTTTATATAACTGTTCTGATAATTTATCAAATCTATTAATAGGGCCTTGTACAATTTGAGGAAAAAATGAAATAAACAGTGCAAATTTAAATAAGTTTTTTTCTGCTTTATATTTTCCATTATATACATCAATTAGGTATCCCATGGACTGAAAAGTATAAAAAGATATTCCTAATGGTAGCAACAAATCCAACTTCATTGGAACTGTTCCATGATGCGTTACCATGTTAAACAATCCAACAATGTTTTTTGATAGAAAATCAAAATATTTTAAAAACGCTAAAATTCCAAAATTACTTAATAAAACACACCAGAAAATTATTCTCTGCTTCCTCTTTGCCAGAGCCTTTATTTGTTTCTTATTTTCAGGTGTCAGTGTTTCTTTTTTTTCAGTTAATTCAATTTTCATATTTTCGCTAATTTTACTTATAATAATTGTTCCAACCCAGACTGTCAAAGTCGTAAAAACTATATATCCAACGGTCTTTATACCAGCAGATATATAAAAAATATAACTTCCAATAAGTAAACATATCCATTGAACCTTCTTAGGTAAAATATAGTATGCCAAAATCAATATAACAAAAAAAATACAAAAATTAAATTGCAAAAACGACATTATTCCACATCCTTATAAAGAGATTAATATACATGTTTCAAAAAGTTTAATTCATAAAAATTCATCTTAAACTATATACTACAATTCACAATTCACAATGCACAGTTCACAATGCACAATTACGGATAAAATTCTTGCAATATTTTTAGAATTATGATGAAAAATCATTTTTTCAATATATAGTTTTATAAAGAATGAATTATACTATTTAAAGCTTATATATGGCAAAAAATATTTAATATCCAAACATTTTTTATTATAGCACTTTATAACATTTGTTCCATACATAAACTAATAAATATAAGAATTTTTTAATACTTTTGTATAGATACCCCAACTAAGACCTGAACTTATGCATATAACTCGCCGAAATGAATAATATACTTTTATTCCAGTTTCCAGGTAATTTTGATGGGTGATTCTAAGGCTATAAAGTTGCACCAAAATGCTAGCCTCACAGAACAAGCTGTGAACTAGCACATTTGGAACAGTTCAAAGGAAACTCGACTCACTTCGTTCACTGAGTAATTTCAATTGACCAAATCATAGATTTGGAATTTCAATTAAGAATCACATCCATCAAAATTACCAATGAAACATTCCACAAAAGTATATTACCCATTTCTAGTTGGGATATATTTCATAGTATAAATCTAACTTATAATTGGCTTATCTATATAGATAAACAATTTAAGAATTCAACTTATTAGATAAATGTATTTACAAATTTACTAAAACTTTAAGTTCATATCTTCACTAGAAATCATAAATATATTTGTGAAGAAAACATTTGAAAATGAGCTGTTAAAGGTTCTTAGCTGTAGGTTGTTCCATTTTAGCTTGTGAAGTGAGAGTCCAAAATTTTATTTTGGGTTCTCGAACTTCCTCAGCGAATGTAATGAGTCGAGCTTCCCTCGGAAAGTTGGAGCATGCTAAAGTGGCTACAACCTGCTGCTTAGAACCTTCAGCGATATTTTCATAGCTTTTCGGAATCAAAATATTTATGATTTCGGCGAGTTATATGCATAAGTTGGGGTATCTATAGTCCACATATTATTCCACAAAAAATACGTTGTATCGACGGTAAGTGGTATAACTGCCTGTACAACGCATTGATATTTCATATGTATATTGAAAATATTTTTATTTATGTAATATCCTGATTTAAATTTCAGTGTGAAACTATATATTAATTTTGGATTATTTTTTAATCCATATTTAATTCTGGCTTCCATATGGTTAATTGATTCTTTCCATTTCGTTTTGATTTTAATGATGCTTTATCTGCATTTTTTATTAACATTTCCTTATCATAATTGACATCAACTAAAGAGCTAATTCCTACACTAATAGTAATATTAAAAGTGTTAGATATAGACTTAGATTTGCTTAGTCCAACTTTTTCAGAAATCCACTTCTTAAAGATATTAGAATTAAATAATTTTTCCGATTTAAACATGCTTTCTTTTATCACTTCTACATCTAATGCTGTTTCTTCTGTTTCTTCTGTTTCTTCTTCCTCTTTATCACCAATTTCAAATTTATAATCACTAATAATATTTTTTATTTGCTCCATAATAACCCCTGCATCTTCACTATTAGTATAAGGCAAAATTATCGTGAATTCATCTCCACCATATCTAAATATAACATCTTCATCACGTAGAATGCTTCGCATAACTTCTACAACCTTTTTTAAAAGAAGATCCCCTACTGGATGTCCATGAGTATCATTATATTTTTTAAAATTATCTATATCAATCATTGCCATAGATAGATCATTCTCATCCTTTTGAACTTTTCTAATATATTCATCAAGCATATTTTGAAAATAACGATGATTATAGACTCCTGTAAGTCCATCTCTTGTAGCTAATCTTTCTACATTTTTGTATAAAAAGGCATTTTCTAGTGCACTTGTCAAAGGTGTTATAGTTCCATTTATAAGTTCAATTTCTTCTATTGTTAATTCATTTTTTGTGTTTATATGTAAAATACCTATACAACTTTCTTTTGATAATAATGGGATGGAATATATGTATCCTTTATCTGCTTTTAATTCAGCCATATGTTTCTTTTTAAAAGCTTCTTCCACAGTTCCACTAAACTCCAAACCTTTTTTATCATCCCCATAAGATGAAATAACATTAATCTTATTTTCATCCACTTTATCAAATATACCTAAAGTACATGAATGAACTTCTATAATCTCAGTTACTATCTTAATACCCATATTAGATACCTCTTCCAAATCCATAGATGAGGTTATTCTTTTAGTTAGCTCAAACAGTCTTTGATTATTTTGATTTTCTTTTTGAAGCTTAGCAGTTAATTGGGCATTATTTATAGCAAGTCCAATTTCTCCAGATATAGTATTAATCAATTTAAAATCTGATTCTCCAAAATCCGAATCTTTTTTACTTCCTAAAACTAATACACCCAATATTTTTTCATGCATTTTTATAGGAATTGTAATCTGGGCTCTTGTATCACTTATGCACCGTATATATCTAAAATCCTTTTGAACATCATCTGTGAGTAACCCCTGTTCTTTATAAAATGTCCATCCAACAAGACCTTCACCTATTCTGAAAGTTGTCTTTTCTAACTCTTCATATAAAACATTAGAATGTGATTTCAGTTTAAGTTCATCTTTTTCTAACAAAAATATTAATCCAAAATCTGCATTTGTGTGAGTTACAAGACGAGCTAATATAGTATCTAATAACTCTTGTATAGATGCCATATTATATATAGCAAATGCTGTATCATATAAAATACTATTTTCAAATTTTAATATTCTTATACTTCTATTTATTTTATCTATTTCATTGAATAGAGATTCTCCATCTATTAATTTAACATCATTAGAATATTTTCTATCTCCAATATTTAAATTACTTTTCATTTGTTTTAATTTTATATATGCTCTTATAATTTTATTTACAATAATGGCCAATAATAAAATAATAGTAAACATAAAATAAATAAAATTGCTAATTTCCCATTTTTCAAAGGATATAATTATTTTTTGCTGCACTAAAATAATAAATAATGTAGGCATTAATATGGCAATAATACTAAAGATTAGATACAGTTTAAATGTAAAGCTTTTACTCACTATTAAATCTCCCTTTTCGATATAATATATGTTTCAATTCACAATGCACAGTTTTCAATCTACAATTCACAGTTTTTCAATGCACAATTCACATTTTCAATTTACAGTTCACAAGCCACAGTTCATAATTTTCAATGCATAGTTCACAATTACTGCTAGAATTCTTGCAGTACATATTCAATTTAATAAATATTAATCAAATAAGTACTTGTATTCATTTCTATGTCCTCAATAAATTCAGATATTGAATTTTCACAATACACGGCAAGATCAATATCACTTTTTAATAAATTATCCCCTCTTGCTCTAGATCCAAAGAGAATAACTTTATTAATACTTTTATGCTTATGGCATATATCAAATATATCATCAACAATTTTCTGTTCTAAATTCAAACTTATCTCTCCTTTGGCTTGTTACACTTAACATACATAATATTATAACCTATAAATTATTTACTTAAAACAATAAATGTACTAAGTACTCTTTTATGGCTGTCACTATTAACTTCTGCCATAATATATTTTATATAAATTTTCATTCATCTATCTCAAACCCTTATGTTTCCTATAAATATTTACATATTTAAATATTTTCCTAGGTAAATATTTTTCTATAAACATACTTACCTAGAAAAATATATTCCCATAAACCTATTTTCCTAGAAACATTTAAACCTATTTTTATTCTAAAATATGAACCTAGAAACCTATGAATATATAAAAAAATTTAAATTTTTTCATATTAAAGTATTTATATATTTTAATATTTGCATATATCTTATATGAGGGGGTAATTATTTCTGGATATGACGAGGCTTATATACTCTATTATTTCTTCATATTTTAATACATAGGGAGGAATTATAAATGAACATGTCTGTAAAAAAATCTAAGGTAAAAGGCGAAATCAAGGATGATTTTTCCATTGTGGAAAATGAATCTTCAGATATATTTACCTTCTCAGAAGGAGAGCTTAAATTAGATGGGACTCTTATAAAATCATTTTCTTTTGATTCTGATGAAGAACTTATTGAACATCCTGCGCCACCCACCATTCACGATACCACCACCAACAACAATAATAACAATAATAGCAATAATAGCAATAATAATAATAATAATTACAGTAACAATGATAGCACTAATACTACACCTAATTTAAATTCTCATGATATTCCATATAATCCTGATGTCAAAAATGAAATTTTGGACCACAGAACTTTAAAAGTTAATCCAAATGGAAGAACACCATCTGTTGATGGCGAAGCTTTTGATATGGTAAGAAGCTATACTTTAAGACGCTCTACTGTAAGAATCTTAAGTAAAATTAAAGCCATTCATATTGATGATAATGTTTATTTAAATACCATCGTTGACGAAGCTATTCGTTATTATTATGAATACCTTAAAACTCAAAATGAATGACTTCTTCTGATGTTTATGTAAATTTATTCAGCTACGAAAGAGAAAAATCTCCCACCTACTAATAAAAAATATAGGCAGGAGATTTTCTTAATCCTCTTCTATTAATTCAACTTCTGATAAATCCATCTCTAAATCGTCAAATCTTATAGATTTAAATTTTTCATTTAATGTACAATTATTCTTTAATTCATATTTATTATTTACTAATGAATAAATCCATACTTTCTTACTCATTGGTGATACAATCCAATATTCAGGTACTCCATATTCCTCATATAAATCCTTTTTAGAAATAAGATCATCATCTGAATTTGATGGACTTAAAACTTCTATAACTAATTGCGGAATTCCTATATATCCTCTATAAAAAATTTGATTTTTATCACAATATACTGCAACATCTGGAGCAACTTCAGCTTTCTTTGATTTTATTAAATTATCAATAATATTTTTATCGGATTTGATAATAGCTGGATCTTCTTTAGTCAAAAATAATGCAGCCTCAATTGAAACATTACAAGATTTTTTGAAATAGTTTCTTAACTGCAAATACAATTCTCCTTGTAACTCTATATGATTATATCTAGGCCTTGGCGACATATATTTTATATTATTAATCCACTCTTCTTTTAATAATGATTTTTCTAAATTCCCCGATTCCATACTATCATCTCCCCATACACAATAACTGTATCATAAAATTATTTAGTACTTTAATTATAACCTATATTTTCTCTTCCTAAAACAAAAAATAGATTTAATACAATGCTTATGCTCGGTAATTTTTATTTTTACAAAAAGTATATGGTTGCTCTTCTCTGATTTTAATATTCCTAAATCAAATTATTTCTTGTATATAATTTGATTAGGTATGCGAATTGCAACTCCTGTTTGATCAAATTGATAATCAGTACCTTCAATTGGATCTCTGCCTTTAACCATATTCATCCCTATAGTATAAAGTGCTTCTGCCATTGCTTTTGGATCTTGAAAAATAGTCCCTAACATTAATCCTTCATTAATTAACTTCTGTGATTCTGGCAACCCCTCAACACCAACTACTGCAATATTTTTTTCTTTATCTCCTAAATTATATCCATAGGATTGCAGTGCTTCAATTGCACCTAATGCCATGGAGTCGTCATTTGCAATTATGGCTTCAATTTTAGGTCCAGTTTTTAAAAATAGCGACTCTATGGCCTCTTTTGCGAGTTCTCTACTCCAATAAGCAAATACTCTTTCAAGCTCCTGAGTTTCTACTCCTGCTTCACTAAGTGCTAAAAGAGAATATTTTGTTCTATCAGCTGCTACCAAATTATTTCTTTCACCTTCTAAAAGAACATATTGCATTATTCCATCATGGTTCTTATCAATGGAATCTCTATTTGTGTTCCATTCATTAGCAAGAATCTCGCCCTCCATAGTTCCATCGCTTTTTGCATCTAACCCTATATATAGAGATTTATTGTATCTTTTAATCTCACTTAGCAGCGGCTCCCTATTAAAAAATATCACTGGAATATTAGCTTTAGCAATTTGATTAGTAACTCTTTTTACCGTTAATTCATCCCTGTTCTTAACTAGATGCATTATTATAAGATCAACACCTTCTTTAAGTACATTATCAAGCTGTTCATTTTGCACTGCTTGATTTGATTTAGCATCATAAAACGTGAATTCTACTTTTCCTGGATTTTCTTCTTGAATATCTTCTAAATCTTTACGCACTAAAGAAATATAATCATCACTAAAATTTATTAAAAATACAGCTACTCTAACGGGCCTTTTTTCAGCAACATTAATACTCGCAAATGTGGCTTTTTCTTTAAAGCTAAATAACATATATGACATTATCATTAGAAACATTATAATAGATAGCATTTTCTTAAACATTTTTACTTCCTCCAACAGTAGAAAATTTCCACAATGTTATTATGTATATCGCGAAAATATTTATGCTAACCTATTATGGGTATTTTACAATTATTTAATATTAAGTATAAGTAAAATAGAGTGGTAATAAATACCACTCTATTAAAACCCTAAACAATCATTTCCTAGGAAAATAAATCTTCTATATCAACTTCAAATTCTTCAAAAAGTTTTGATTTGACAATTCCAGTTTCAGTCTTAACTATGCTTTGTTCATACATTCTATCTTGGTTTAGTGTATATAACATAACAGTATTTAATATAGGATTAACTATCCAATATTCTTTCACACCATATTTCATATATATGTTTAATTTCGTTACTAAATCGTGAGACTGATTGGATGGGGTATATTTTTCTTTCATCTTTATCTAAATACACAACATCCAATCTTTCTACAGCTAGTGCAAGCTAAAAAAGAGGTGCAACCCCTGCACCTCTAATTAAAGAATTATCTTATCCAAGCTCCATTTGATCCTAATGTATATCCATCAATTGTTGTATTAGATGCCATTGAACCATCTGCATTACAATAGTACCAAGTATTTCCGTCTTGTACCCATCCTGTTGACATATATCCATTATTCTTTAGGTAATACCAAGAGCCTCCTACTTGAGCCCAGCCTGTTTGCATAGCCCCAGTTGATGGTGACATATAAGTCCATCCTGTATTATCTTTTTGCCATCCTGTTAATGGGTCTCCTGTAACATTTACCATATACCAGTTATTGTTAGCTTGTACCCATCCTTGTTTTATTGTAGCCACTTCTGGCATAACTGTTGGTGAAGCAACATATGTTGCATTTGCCTGTACAGGTAATGTAATAGCATCTGTTGTTATAACTGCGTTTTGCACTTGAATATATTTATCTAATAATGGCACATATTTATAAACTGCAGTAACTGGTGCCTGATTCTTATCAACTGGAATAACTGCCTTTGCACTAGCTGCTTCCGCTGTTATAACAGCTCCTACACTCTTACCATCTTTAGCAATAGGTGTTACAGATAACTTAGCTCCATCTGTTGTTACTAATTCTTTAGCTTCTCCAGCAGTCGCTCCAGTAACTGCACTTATACTATTTACTACTTTAGCTTCAACTGCTTTTACAGCTTCCTTCGACATATTAGCTAATGATACTGGTTTAGATGAATCTGATACAGTACCATTTGCTGAATTTGCAGCTCCTGAGTTAGAATTTGAGCTGCTTGATGAACTTGAGCTATTTGACGATGAACTTGAGCTGCCCGATGAATGATGATGTGATGAGCTTGAGCCGCTTGATGAGCCCGAGTTACCTGAATTTCCTGAAGAATCATTTGATGTTGTATCGCTACAAGATAATGGGTAGATATCAACCCATCCATTGCATGTAACAACTGAGTTATCTGCTCTAGTAAGTGTTATTTTGCAATCTATATATCCCCACTCATCATCAGTAGCTGCATCTAATTCAAAATCTGAAACAGCTACTCTTATATTTTCATCTGATAAACCATTTTCGATTTCTGATTTTATTTGATCTGCTGTAGTATTATTTGATCCCTTATATTTTGTATAACTATAATCACTTAATATATCATCAATATCATTTATTAACTCTTCATCCTCATCTGTTAACTCCTTGTCTATTACTATATTAAAAGATACACTTTGTGTTTCTGTACTACCATCTTTATGTATAACTATTGTTCCAGTTGCTTTTCCTTCTGTATCTAGAGTAGACTTTGTAATATCAAGATTATCTAGCGTTAAATATAAATTTGGATTTTCAACAGAATGCTTTAAACGATTTAGAATATTCTCACTTGTATAATCATTATTCACATTAAGATGTTCCATTCTATTTTCTATAACTTTTGCCAATTCTGCCATAGTTTGATTAGTATCATCTACTTCATCTATGTATTTTTTATATCTTACCTCAGTACTATTCCCATCCTTTGACAGCTCAACTTTGCTATATAAATTACCTTCAGAATTAGTTGTTGACGGAGTTATAGTAAACTCTTTAAACTGTGCTGTTACTCCAAGATCAGATAGAGAATCATTAATTCTAATCAATACAGCTCCAGGTGTCGTTTCATTTTTTATGTCCATAGAATCTATACTATCTACAACTTCATATTTTGCCTTAGCCAATGACTTCTTAGCATCTTCTACAGCTTGATCCGGAGTTAAAACTGCTATGTCTTTGTCAATAGAAACCCACGCTGAATCCGGAGTTGTTTGGGATTTATTAGCTATATCCACATTGATTACCGCAGAACCTGTTGTAGTTTTTGTAGCTTTTTTTTCTATCCATATATATGGTTCCGTTGTTATATTTTCATAACCTGATATAGCGTCTTTGTATTTTGCTTCTACATCATCCGATGTTGTTTGATTAGTTACTACGAAATCTTTTAAAGTGTCTTCTATAATTGTTTTTATTTCTTCTGCTGTTGCTACTTTTGCTTCTGCTGGAATTGATGAAGCTGTCACTGATACTACTGCCGCTACTGCGACTAAACCTGTTAAATGTTTGTTCATTTATTATTTCCCCTTTTCTTACATATAAAGTTTTATTTTATTTCACTGTATGATAATTCTTCATGCTATTCCAATTTCCTCTATATTGATATAATTTTTTTATATTTTTATTAAAATAACAAACATTTTATTTCCTAAATATTTAAAATATATCCATAATTTATTTAATACTACATATTATTTGGTAGTTTTATAATTTCTAAATTTATGTATTATAAAGCCAAAAGGCCCATTACTTCATAGTAATGGGCCTTTTCCTATTTAAATATATAAAAGTTCCTTTTTCATTAAATTTCTTACTGAGAATTTTTGAATTTCAAAACCGCTAGCCTAGAGTTATCACTTATTTTATAATCTTAACTTTTCTATTTCATTTATATTTAATCCTGTTTTAACAGCTATAGTTTCATTATCTAAAACATCCAATAAATTTTTAGCTATCTCAAAAGCCTTTTTATTTTCTCCTTCTTTTATTCCTTTTTCTATTCCTCTTATTTCAGTTGTTTTCATTTCCGCTATGTAATCTCTAAGTCTTTTTAAATCATTTTCGTATATTTCTCTTTCATCTTTATCCAAATACATAACGTCCAATCTTTCTACAGCCTTCTTTACTGCTTCATCTACTGCTAATTCTTCTGGAATTTTATCCTTTTCAAGCTCATATGCTCTGTTTAAAAAAACTATCCATCTATCTAAAGCTGTTCTTACATCCTTAAAATCCTTTTTGAATTTATTTAATTCTAAAAAGTGCATTTCAAATACAGAGGATAATTCTTTCTTACTTTTTTCATTGTAAACTTTGTATACATTATGAAATTCTTCTTCATCCAAATAATCAAAGTCAAGAATATTTATAGATATTGTTTTTCTTAACTTATCATAATTATATCCGCCTTCTAATTGATCTGAATATACTTTTGCCCAATAATAAAAGGCTCTCTTTTCATAGAAAATCTGCTCTGAAAGCTGCATCTCTATATCATACCAGATTCCCTTATCATCTACTGCTTTTATGTCCAGTATGCTCATTTTGTCTTTTCTATAATTTGCTATATTATATGGATTTTTAAGATATACATCTTTTATTTGTTGATTCTCTGATAACATTGAATTTATAAACGAAATAAGAATATCTTTGTTCTCTTCACTTCCAAATAGCTTTTTAAATGCAAAATCAACTTTGGGATTTAATCTACACACAAGCTTCACTTCCTCTCTCATACGTATTGATACTTTATATTGATTATAGTAATATTATAACCTATAACCAATTTCACTAAAACAAAAAAACTGCACTAAATAATTATTCACTTCACTGCTTGTTCTTGGTGTTTCTTTAAAAGTATCTGCCCCCCTTTGTGATACTCATTGCTCCATAGAATAATTTAAATAATTTAAGATAAATGTTTATTTTTATAAAAAATTTAATACAATATAAATAAGAAAAGCTTAGTGCTGGTAACACTAAGCTAATCCTATATTAATTTCAAGATTAAATTTACTTATCTAACTCCACTTTAACTTCGTATTCATTTAAGATATTATTATCATCTTCATATTTTATGCTTGAATCTGGTTTATTATTATATACTCTTATAATAAGAGTTGTTGTTCCTGGATCTAAAACAATATTATCATTATCAACAAGCTTTGCTCTTCTCACCTCACCAATATCTGAATATGAGGTCACCCTAAATACTTTAATATACTTTTCATCTAATCTTTTTATATTAACACTTATATTATCTGATGACGCTTTTGCATAATAAGTTCTCTTATTTTTTGCTTCGCTAACTATATTATTACTATTATATTTGTCATCGCTATAAGGTTCCATTGCTCATCCCCCTGACCATTTTTATTTAATTATACCATATTTTTCTTTTTTAAAAAATTCGAAGCTAAATTAACAGAGAAAACTGTTACTAAAATTGATATAGCATAAAACTAAAAGGCTCGTTACCATGGTAACGGGCCTTTTCCTATTTTTTCACAAAGGTCTCACCCCTTTATGAAATACCGAAGAAGTGAGATTTCTATAAACTTTTCTTTAGCTCTAATATCTCATTTTCACTAAGCTTTGAATACTTAATTATTTTTTCTATTGGCTCTCCATCCTTTAACATCTCTATTGCCACTTCTATTTTTCCTTCCTCTCTTCCTTCCTCTCTTCCTTCTAATCTCGCTTCTTCTCTAGTTTGTTCAAAAGTTTCTTTTATTGTTCTTGAAATATTAGAAGTCATTATTTCAACCTCCTCTTTTTTTGCTATTAAAATATCCTCTATTCTTTCACCTAATTTATTCTTCATATCGTCATTCAAGGTCGTTCTTAACCAATGCCTTATCATCATTTTTTGTTCTTCTGTCAAGTTATTAAAGTTTATTGCAATCTCTTTTATCCTGCTTATAAATTCTTCAACATCTACTTTTTGATCTAATAAAAATACTGCTGATGCTATATTTTTTAATTTCATCAATTCATCTTTTTCATACTTATTTATGTCTATAAGTATATATTCAAAATCAATTATGTTATTTCCAAATAATTCGTTTTTATTTATAACATTTTTAAATTTTCTCTCTACAGTCCATTTATACTCTCCATTATATAATACGATTGGTACTATTGCTGGAAGTTTAAATTCCTTACTTTTAACATCTATCTTTTTAGTATTCTTTAATACTTCTCTCCATATTTCTGACATATACATAAATAATCTTATAGGCATACTATAATCAACATATGACTGAAATTCTAGTAATATATAAAATATTACTTCTTTATCTTCTATATTTGCTTTATATACTATATCTGATTCTAATTCCTCATAATCTGAAAGAATATATGACTTATTTACTAATTCCATATTATCCTCTGTAATGTCTTTTCCCCATGGACTTTCAACAAAACTTTGAATCATAGTAACTAGCATTTTCTTATTAGAAAACAAATCTTTATAGCTTTTATCATGTATATGATGCATTTCTTTTTTTATTTTCATTTTTCACCTATTGTTTCATTAAATTCAATTTCTTCCTTATCTTACCTTAATTTTTGTATTTCTTCTATAGTTAATCCAGTTTTAATAGCTATTGTTTTATTGTCTAAAACGTCTAGCAAGTTTTTAGCTATATTTATTTTTTCATGATACTGTCCTTGTTTTATTCCTTTTTCCATTCCTTTTTCCATTCCTTTTTCCATTCCTTTTTCCATTCCTTTTTCCATTCCTTTTTCCATTCCTCTTATTTCAGCTGTCTTCATTCCCGCTATGTAATCTCTAAGCCTTTTTAAATCATTTTCGTATATTTCTCTTTCATCTTTATCCAAATACATAACGTCCAATCTCTCTACAGCCTTCTTTACAGATTCATCTACTGCCAATTCTTCTGGAATTTTATCCTTTTCAAGTTCATAAGCCCTGTTTAAAAAAACTATCCATCTATCTAAAGCTGTTCTTACATCCTTAAAATCCTTTTTGAATTTATTCAATTCTACAAAGTGCATTTCAAATACAGAGGATAATTCTTTCTTACTTTTTTCATTGTAAACTTTGTATACATTATGAAATTTTTCTTCATCTAGATAATCAAAATCAAGAATATTTATAGATATAGTTTTTCTTAACTTATCATAATTATATCCACCTTCTAATTGATCCGAATATACTTTTGCCCAATAATAAAAGGCTCTCTTTTCATAAAAAATCTGCTCTGAAAGCTGCATCTCTATATCATACCAGATTCCCTTATCATCTACTGCTTTTATGTCCAGTATGCTCATTTTGTCTTTTCTATAATTTGCTATATTATATGGATTTTTAAGATATACATCTTTTATTTGTTGATTCTCTGATAACATTGAATTTATAAACGAAATAAGAATATCTTTGTTCTCTTCACTTCCAAATAGCTTTTTAAATGCAAAATCAACTTTTGGATTTAATCTACACACAAGCTCCACTTCCTCTCTACTACACATTCACATCTAACATTAACTATAGTAATATTATAGCCTATAAATTATTTCATTAAAACAAAAAAATTGCACTAAATAATCACTTAGTGCAGCTCCTTTTAATAGGAGATTGTTCACATGTTTTAAAATTAATTTTAAAACCTTTTATATTAATTTCAAGATTAAATTCACAATCTTTTGAATTATGTCTTAATGCTCTTCTTTATACGTCTGTCTGCATTATGCCTTCCTCATTAAAGTAGTACCATTTAGAGGATTTTTCATCATAATACCATCCAGTTTTCATAGCTCCATCATTGCAATCTCCAAAGTAATACCAACTATCTCCATACTTTTTCCAATCATGAACCATCCAGCCCTCTGCATCAAACAAATACCATTTTCCGTTTATAAATTCCCAATCATCCTTAGTAAAAGTTCCATCATTATGCTTATACCACCATTTATCATTCTCATTTATCCAAGTTCCTAAGTACATATTATTTTTAAGCAAAACCCCTTCTGTAAATAAATTCACATCACACTTTCCACTTACCCCTGATATATCTCCATTTTCAGTATATTGATGCCCTATTCTATTAGTAAAGAAATTTGAAGGAAGGTTCCAGGGATCATTATTATAATTTGCTTCCCAGAAAGGATAATCTTTTATTTTACTTTTTATCTCTTCTATATTTGATAAAAATCCTGTATAAGAGTAGATTCCTAATTGAAGAGGACTTAATTCCTTAAATGCATTTACAAATCTTATTATATAATCACACAATTCATCAAATTCAGATTCAATATCAAGCATAGGAATCATGTCCCATGCACAGTCTTTAATCTTTTTATAAAAGTTTCCTGCCTGAGCCTCTGGAGAGCTTGTACTAACTAAAAAATGATAAGCTCCAACATTTATCCCATGGCTTTTACATAAATCATAAAACTCCTCTAGTCTGCTGTCTTGAAAAGTCTTCCCCTCAGTAGCTTTCATATAGACGCATTCTATGTTATCTTCTGAAACTTTATCAAAATCAATACTTGCATTATTATTTGATATATCAATTCCTTTAACATACCTCATTACCTATACCCCCTTATATACTTTTTTTCAATTCACAATGCACAATGCACATTTTGCAATTCACAATTCACAATTCACAATGCACAGTTCTCAATTAGGGATAAAATTCTTGCGATATATTTAGAATTACCATGAAGAATTATTTTTGCAATATATTAAGACATAATCCCTAAAATAACCAATTCATATGATTAACTATCTTCGTTCCACCCTAGAAGTTTCTTCTCTAAATCATCATAATCATACTGCCTAGGCTCAAAGTTAATAAATCTAAGTTTTGGTTTTTCTTTAACAAATGATGAATTGCCTGCATCGCAATCATTAAACTCCATATCTTCATAGTCTTTTGGATATCCTTCCTTAAGCCAGTTTTTAAGGATACCATTAATATAATTTATATCAAGCTTATTTCTTTCTATGGCCTCTCTAACAGCCATTTCTACATACTTTTCTTTATGAATCATTAACTCTTTTATTACCCAGCTTAAAGTAAATCCTCTTATGACTTTATTATCTTCTTCTAAGGTTTTTATAATTTTAAGAGCCTGTGATTTTATTTCATCATGAGACGAAGAGAGAATTTTAGTCTGTATATGAGCTTTATCATAAGATTCATCATTTTCTTTTGTTAAAGCAACATCATTTACCTTATCTTTTTCTTTATTCTCTTTTTTATCTATATTCTTTTTCTTATGTTCTTTATCTTCTTCTCTCTTCTCCTTCTGTAGCGTTACATTTGCGTTACAGTTTTTATTTTTGTTAATTTTATTAGTATCACTTCCTTCATTTATGGCATTATTACAAGCTTCATCAGTATTTAATTTTTTCTCTACAAGTTCCTTTTCTTTTTTCTTTCTTTCTCTAAAGTTTTTAACTCTTTCACGAGTACCCTCTTTTACTCTTTTCATTCCTTCAATATTTTGATGTTTTTCCCAGTTGCATATTTTTATTACGCCATTTTCATAAATTTTAATAAGCTTAAAAGATTCTAATATATCTAGAACCTCTTCTATAATATCTAGTGGCCTGTTAAATAATATAGACAGCATTTTTTTAGTATAAGGTACGTCTTTTTTTAGATATATTAATCCACCATCATTAACCTTTCCCGCCTGTAAAAGCAGTCTTATCCATACATAATTTGTACAATCTCTTAATGGCAGTGAGTCAATTAATCTCATTGTTTCATCTTCACACATATTTGTATTTAGCTTAATCCACTCTATCCCCTTCATAAATATCGTCCCCTACCTAATTTTTACTTAAAATATTCAGTACTCCCTTTTAGATTTATTTTCACTCATTTTCTTCTCTTCAACCTAACTTAAATGGTACATATATGTTGAAATGCACAATGCACGATTGGCAATGCACAATTCACAATTCACAATTGGCAATTATGGCTAAAATTCTTGTAGTATTTTTACAATTATCGCGAAGAATTATTTTTGCAATATACATTATAAGCTGTACTCATAATTGGTAAATATACGCAGATTTAATAGTTCTATAATTCTCACAAAAATAAAGTAATCTCTGAAACTATATAAATATAGATAAACAGCCATGACTAAACTCCACTGTATAGGCTATTTATCTATATCTTTAGTCACCTAGGCGAAATTTCCTTTAAGATATGATCATAAAAAAATACTTTCTCTTCATTAACTATCTTTGAAATCACCTTTTCATCTCTATGTATCTCTTTAAATACAAATTTTCTGCTGTTGATTAAACATGCAAAATAGCATTTATCGGCTTTTGTAACTCTCATATTATGTTGACATTCAAGAAAAACATTTTTATTTATTTCTTCATCAAAGTTAATTCCATTATATATGCTGCAAAGTAAAATAGAATTTTCACCAACTATTCTTCTATCTACTTTACAACACATAAATTCATATTCTTCATCAATAATTGTTTTTAATTCTTTTCTTACCTTCTTACCACTTCTTATGGTAAATTCTTTACATAAAATCTCCTTTAAAGTATTAAACCAATAAATTTCTTCATATTCTTCCTTAAGATTTATATGTCTACTCTGACCTTTTTCTAACTTCTCTTCATATAATTCTTTTATTGTTTTCTTTGCATTTATACCTAATATTATCCCTATCTCATTCCCATAAATGAATTTTAAATCTCTTTCTGCCATACTTCCCCCTTAAACGTAAATACTTTCATGTCATCGTTTACAAAACGCATATATTAAAAATATTCACTTATTCTAATATTAAATAAACATCTTATTGCGTTTAAATCTTCTGAAGTAAATCTTGCACCTCTTCCATTTAACGCATTGTTAACAAAAGAGCTTGATCTGCCAATGTGTTCTGCTAACTCACTTTGTTTGATGTTATTCACCAATAAGAATTCCTTAAATTTATTATATTGAGCTTGTGACTTTGACATACTATATTCCCCCTTATATAATTTTATCGTAACAGCATTTGGTTTAAGTTGCCACCGTTAATTTAATTATACGACTACAGCTATAAGTGTCAATGATTTTTTTGGAAATTTTTTCAAATTATTTTCTTGCTTTTTGTCGCTTACAGTTGTATACTTATCTCCAAAGTAATCTTTTACATTATGGAGGAGAAATATGAATATAACAGGTATAATCCTTAAGAACTTGCGATTAAAAAAGAATATTACTCTAGATCAGCTAGCTTCTGAAATAAATAAAACATTTGATATTAATATTACTGGAAGCATGCTTTCTAAATGGGAAACTGGTAAAGCAGCACCAATATATGATCACTTGAAACGCTTAGCCTCATACTATAATGTCACTACAGACTTTCTTCTTGGTTTTGATCAATATGAAAACTTAATTAGCGTTGATTCTTCTGCTAATTTAAATAAGACAAAACCTAAAATACGTTATTCTAAAAAGGCCAATAAAGTAAAAACACTAGCAAAATTATTGGAGAACGATAAGATCACTCTTAAAGATCTTCTAATCTTTGAGGATTTTATTCGTATTTATATATCAAAAAAATCAAAAAATTTATATAGGTAGAAGACTAGATAAATTTCTAGCTTCTATTTTCTCAACTTTCTTCTTTACTCAATTCACAATGCACAATTCACAATTGCAGTTAAAATTCTTTAAATATTTTTATAATTAGAATTATTTTTGCAATATATATTTTAAATACACAACTTAACATACATTATAGATAAACAGAATATAACCTAGATTTATGTTATAACTTATCGAAATTATAAATATGAATATCCAATTTTCAAATTTGATATCCATATTGTACATACCTAATATCCTATATATGTTGCAATTCACAATTACGGTTAAAATTCTTGTAATATTTTTAGAATTATCATGAAGAATTATTTTTGCAATATATATTTTTTTAAATTTTTTCTTAAAATTTGTTCCCAAAGTGTTTATAAAAATCTTTTTTTCTGTATATCTCTTATGAAAAGTAATTTTTAGGAGGGATTATATGTGAATTATGATTATATTGAACACTTAGCCTCAAAGGCTAAGGGTGGTGACCTTAAAGCTAAAGAAAATTTAATTAAGGAATTTACTCCACTTATAAATTCCTTATCTATGAGAACATTTATCCATGGTTATGAAAAATGCGATATTAAAAATGAGTGCTTCTTAATGCTTTTTAACTGCATAGCTAAGTACGATTTAAATACTCATCGTTTTGTTGCATATGCCACAAATTCCATAAAAAATAATCTACTTGTTCTACTAAAAAGATACGATAATCGAAAAGATATTGATGGATATTTCTCTTTAAGTGATGATATTGAGTGTAATACTTCTCTAAGTAATGATATGGAAGATGAAAGTATGAATCTTGAATATGAGAACATTAAACTATTATCTGCAATAAAAAATAATTTAAGCGATTCAGAGAGGTATTTAATAAACTTTGTCTTTTTTATGAAAAATACCCTTACAAATTATGCTTATCATGAGAATGTATCATATATGACAGCTTTAAAAAGAAAGAAAAAAGCTTTAAAAAAATTAAAAAGTTGTATTGTTGGAGGTAATGAATTATGGGAATTAACGATATGATGAGCCTTATTACTAATGCTGGATTTCCTATAGCAGTGTGCGCTTATTTACTATTTCGCCTTGAAAAACAACTATCTACCCTTTCATCTTCAATAAACAAATTAAATACTATAATTTCTACTAAACTAGGTGTTGTCATTGATACTTCATGTGATAGCGAAGTTCAAAATCTGAAATAAAAAATAAATTTTAAAAAAATTTTCAAATTACCCTTTATAAAAATCAATTTTTATGTATATACAATATGAGAACAAAATTTAGGAGGTAAGAAAATATGGCAGTAGCAAAACAAATTAAAACTACATCTTTAAGTATCGAGGTTCAAAGTGGGTTGGATAAAGCTGGCGACCCAATCTACAGCAAGAAAAGCTTTGCAAATGTGAGGACTGACGTAGCTCCAGAAAATGCATATGCAGTAGGAGAAGCAATTAAGAGTGTTATGTCCACTGGTACAAGATCCACTTTGTTAAATGAATCTTCAAGCCTTACTCAAGAATAAAAACAGCTCAATCAAACACTTAACTTTCCTTTCAAAATATGCATTAAACTTTAAGTAATCCTTAGTTTACTTAATATTTAAAAAGGTACTTTCTCTTATCCTTCATCTTATAATCAATCTTTAACTACTATAAATAAAATTTTAGGGGGATTTAAATTATGGAATATGTTTTAGCAATGACTTTTATAACTGAAAATGGATTAAAAAGCAACTTCAGTATCAGCGGGGTTAAACCTGATGTTACTCCTGCTGAGGTAAATTCTCTTATGGACACAATCATTCAAAAGAATGTCTTCTTCAGCTCCTCTGGAGCTTTAGTAAAAAAATCAGACGCTAAATTAACACAGAAAACTGTTACAAAAATTGATATAGCATAAAATTAAAAGACTCGTTACTTTGTTGTAACGAGCCTTTTTCAATAGTATAAAAAATATAAATTGGTTTAAAATACTAGATATTAAGGAATACTACTAATTCAAATGAAAGTAATTCTACTGAAAAAAGAGCTACTCTGTCATATGATAAAATAATATGGAGAGATGGATTGTATCATTACTGAGTACTTTTAGCGAATGCTTGCTATATCTCACCTTAATTTTTGTATTTCTTCTATAGTTAATCCAGTTTTAATCGCTATTGTTTTATTGTCTAAAAAATCTAATAAGTTTTTAGCTATATTTATTTTTTCCTGATACTGTCCTTGTTTTATTCCTTCTTTTATTCCTTTTTCTTCAGCACTCCTAATTTCTGCATTATGAATACGTAGTGCTTTTAAATCATTCTCATATATTTCCCTTTCTTCTTTGTCTAAATACATTATATCCAACTTTTCTATAGCTTTTTTTATGTTTTCGTCTTCTTCTAATTCTTTTGGTATTTTATATTTATCTATTTCATAAGCTCTATTTAAAAAGCTAACCCATCTATCTAACGCAGTTTTTACATCCTTATAATCCTTCTTAAATTTATTTAGTTCTATAAAATGCATTTCAAATAAATCAGAAAATTCTTCTTTTGTTTTTTCATTATAAACCTTATATACATTATGAAAATCTTCCTCTTTTAAGTAATTAAAATCTAATATATTTATTCCTATAGTCTTTCTTAAAATTTCAAAATCATCTCCACTTTCTATCTGATCTGAATACACCTTTGACCAATAATAAAAAGCTCTTTTATCATAAAAGCCTTGTTCTGCTATTTGCATCTCTATATCATACCATATTCCTTTTTCATCTACTGCTTTTATATCAAGAATTGTCATTTTACCTTTTCGGTAATTTGAAATATTATATGGATTCTTTAACTCTATATCTTCTATTTTATTTTTCTCTGATATTATGGAATTTATAAATGCTATTAATATACTTTTATTTTCTTCACTTCCAAATAACTTTTTAAATGCAAAATCAACTTTTGGATTTAATTTACACACAAGCTTCACTTCCTCTCTCATATATATTCGCACTTGATATTGATTATAGTAATATTATACCCCATAGCCAATTTCCTTAAAACCAAAAATTGCACTAAGATTCCATTTAGTGCAACGCTTGTACCTGTAAAATTTTAGGCCTCAGGGGTTGCTAGTCGAGAGTTTGCGAGCGACTTGCTTCGGCTATTCCCCCCTTGCTTGGCGTACCATCAATTGCTACTCATCTACATCCGGACAATTTTCATATATCTCAAACGGATCAATATCTAAACATGTATTTTCATTATAATTACCATCCAAATCCCAAGCCAGTGTTCCATTTAAGACAGTGCAAGTTTCCTTAAAAACATTTATATCCTTAACTTTAGTAAATATACCTTTATTTATTAACTCCTTAGCATCATATAGCTTAATCGAACCATCATCAAAATAAACATAAACTTTGAAATCATTTGTTGGTCTTACTTGAATAACTTCTGGCATATATTCCATTTAAACATCCTCCTAACTCAATGGTGCTATTCTATATAATGCTTGGTGACTTCTAGCCAATTCCCAGTTTTGCATCAATTCATCCTTGTGAATTTCAGCCCAAGCTAAAACCAATTTCAATTGTCTCTTAGGCAAATATCCTTTCATAACTCTACCATTAATAATATCTACCAATGCCTTTTCACCATTATATTCAGCATGAAAATGTGGTGGTACATGATCATTATAATTTATAGTAATTCTTATTCCAAAAAATAGGCTTATTTCTGGCAATCCACTCACCTCTTTATTTCTATTTATTAGTTATATTATATCCTAAAAACTATTCGCTTAAAACAAAAAATGCACTAAATAATCCTTTAGTGCATTGCTTGTACCTGTAAAATTTTGGACCTCGGGGGTGCAAGTGAGTCACAAGTGCCTCACTTGCTAATTTTTATTTCCCCCATGGGTGGCTCAGTTAGTGACTTTGTCCTTTTCTAATAAAATCTATATCTTCATTTGATAGTCCTGTTAACTCAGTTATAACCTCATTATTCATTCCCATTTCTATAGCCTTTATAGCTGTTTCCTTTGCTTTCTTTTCTATTCCTTTTTCTATTCCTTTTTCTGTTGCTTTTCTTTCCATCTTTTCTAAAGTCTTTCCTAAATTGCTAACCATAAAATCTACCTCCTCCTGATTAGATTTATCTAATACCTCATCAACTTCTTTTTGCATTTCTTCAGTTAATCTAGGCTTTACTATTTTCTTGAGCCATTGCTTAAAAACACTAAGCTGTTCCGGCGAAATTTTCTTTAGAATATATATTAATTTTCTTAGTCTTCTTATTAATTCATCTTCATCCATTTCCTGATCTAATAAAAATACTGCTGATACTAAATTAGATACACTATATAGCTCTTCATCTGAATATCTATTTATATCAAATAGCATATAATTAAAGTTTAATATATTATCTTCAAATAATTCATATCCACTTAATATTTGCTTAAAACTTGTCTTTGCTGTCCATTTATTTTTTCCATTGTATAACACTATCGGGATAACTGCTGGTAGCCTAAAAGATTTTCTTTTAACCTCACTCTTATCCGCATTTTTTAGTACATCTCTCCAAACTTCTGTCATATAAAACAGCAACCTCATTGGCATTTGAAAGTCTACTTTCGATTGAAATTCTAGTAACACATAAAATATTACTTCTTCTCCATTTATGTTTACCCTATAAAGTATATCCGATTCTTCCTCTTCAAAATCTGAAAGTATATAAGATTTATCTACTAATATTAAATCCTCTTCTTTTATTAAGTCTGCCCATCCCTTTTTAGTAAAACTTCTTAAAAATTCTAAAAAAGTACCCTTATGTGAAAATATGTGCTTATAGCCTACATCATGTTCATGATATACTTTATTCTCTTTCACCATATCACTCCCTTGTTTCTTACTTTAATTATAAACTATATTTCATTTTCTTAAAACAAAAAATTGCACTAAACAATTCACTTAGTGCAGTACTTGTACTTGGAAAATTCTGTTTCCCTTAGGGGTTGCTAGTCGGGAGTTTGCGAGCGACTTGCTATTGACTTTCTTTTATTTTTCTAAACAAAAAAACTACGCTTTCACGTAGTTTAATCTCACACCATTAATTTATTATAACACTTGTACTGGGTAATTTTTCTTTCCCCCATGGGTGGCTCAGTTAGTGACTTTGTCCTTTTCTAATAAAATCTATATCTTCATTTGATAGTCCTGTTAACTCAGTTATAACCTCATTATTCATTCCCATTTCTATAGCCTTTATAGCTGTTTCCTTTGCTTTCTTTTCTATTCCTTTTTCTATTCCTTTTTCTATTCCTTTTTCTGTTGCTTTTCTTTCCATCTTTTCTAAAGTCTTTCCTAAATTGCTAACCATAAAATCTACCTCCTCCTGATTAGATTTATCTAATACCTCATCAACTTCTTTTTGCATTTCTTCAGTTAATCTAGGCTTTACTATTTTCTTGAGCCATTGCTTAAAAACACTAAGCTGTTCCGGCGAAATTTTCTTTAGAATATATATTAATTTTCTTAGTCTTCTTATTAATTCATCTTCATCCATTTCCTGATCTAATAAAAATACTGCTGATACTAAATTAGATACACTATATAGCTCTTCATCTGAATATCTATTTATATCAAATAGCATATAATTAAAGTTTAATATATTATCTTCAAATAATTCATATCCACTTAATATTTCCTTAAAACTTGTCTTTGCTGTCCATTTATTTTTTCCATTGTATAACACTATCGGGATAACTGCTGGTAGCCTAAAAGATTTTCTTTTAACCTCACTCTTATCCGCATTTTTTAGTACATCTCTCCAAACTTCTGTCATATAAAACAGCAACCTCATTGGCATTTGAAAGTCTACTTTCGATTGAAATTCTAGTAACACATAAAATATTACTTCTTCTCCATTTATGTTTACCCTATAAAGTATATCCGATTCTTCCTCTTCAAAATCTGAAAGTATATAAGATTTATCTACTAATATTAAATCCTCTTCTTTTATTAAGTCTGCCCATCCCTTTTTAGTAAAACTTCTTAAAAATTCTAAAAAAGTACCCTTATGTGAAAATATGTGCTTATAGCCTACATCATGTTCATGATATACTTTATTCTCTTTCACCATATCACTCCCTTGTTTCTTACTTTAATTATAAACTATATTTCATTTTCTTAAAACAAAAAATTGCACTAAACAATTCACTTAGTGCAATACTTGTAATTGGTAATTTTTCATAAGGTTCTAACTCTTTTTTGAGTGAAACATGACTCAACTAACTATTCTAATATTTCTTCTGTTTTAATAAATAATCCTTCAAAAATATTACTGGAGTAATACTCATTTATAGAAGGCTTAAATACGCCATCTACCAGATTATACTGAATCATCTCACCTGTCTGCTCAACTATTACATATTCTAAAACTCCATACCTTTGATATATTTGAAGTTTGGTTATATAATCATGTCCTGAATAATTAGGAGAAACCACTTCGAATATTATCTTTGGTGGAGATACGAAGCTTTCTCCAACTTTTTTTCCATCTTCACACATTACAAATACATCTGGAAATATATTTATTATATCCTTATCATTATGAAATTTTAATTCTATTTGCTCAGTATATACTTTACATTTACTATTAGTTAAGTAGCTCATAAGCTTAAATTGAATATTATTTACTATCTCATTATGTTTAACAGAGGTTTTAGAATGAAGAACAACATCTCCATTTATGAACTCTATATTATATTTATATTTATGTTGTAACTTCTCATATTCTTCTAAAGTAAACATTCTATTTTCTTCTATATGCATTTATATCAGCCCCTTATTTAATAAATTATATACTAATATATTTTTATTATAGCCTAAATCACATTGTAATGAAACAAAAAGCAGACATGATTTTTTATTAACCATACATGATATACATTAAATACATGTGATTTAAAAGTACTAATAGGTAGCTTGAGAATGAAGTTGCTATATATATCTTTCCAAACATTTTTTATAGAAAAACTCCACAATATTATCTGCTTTTATAGTGTTATAAAATTCTAACATCAAAGTATTAAATTCTAATCTATCTTTAGCTTTAACATTTAATACTCCTTGACCATTAGAAAGCAATATATAGTTACATACTAATCTTGATGTTCTCTTATTTCCATCATAATAAAATTTATTTAACGCCCCCCATAGGAACATTTCAAATGCTAAATCCGTCTTTGTCTTACATCTATCTATAATTTGTGGCAATTCAGTAGCAAATATAATTTCTAATTCATCATATTTTGGTGGCATAAAATCTGTTCCACCAATCCTAACCTGTCCTGTTCTAAATTGCCCACATATTAATGCTTCATCTTTTGCAATTATTTTGTTGAAGTCATTAAAAAGTTCTTTCCCCATTGTTATATTATCTTTCTTCACTATTTCAAATAATAAATTCCAACCTTCTTTTATACGAAGAACTTGTTGCTCATCACTTAATCTATGACCTCCAATTGTTATTCCATCTAAAAGTGTTTGTACTTCTGGATATGTAAATGGATTTCCTTCTAAGCTCGCCATATTAAATACAACATCTGGCAATAATCTTTTTATCAATATAATTAATTTATTTATTTCTAATTGAGGTACAACATCGGAAAATGTAACATTTCGCTCAAATAACATTATCTTTAACATCCTTTCAATTTGTCTATAAAGTAATTATATTACACCCTATAACCAATTTCCTTAAAACAAAAAATTGCACTAAACTTTCACTTAGTGCAACACTTGTACTTATAAACTTTTGGACCTCAGGAGTGCTGGTGAGGAACTTGTGACTCACTTGCTAATTTTTGTTCCCCCCAGGGGTGCTAGTCGGGAGCTTGCGAGCGACTTGTCCGAAGGGCTGAGGTTGCTAACTAGAATAAAATGGACTCATTACTAATAACTTTCCCAATATTCCAAAGTTCATATTCACTAATATCAATATCCTCATTCCAGCTTACACCATAACCACCAATATCAACTTGTGCTTGTTCAAATAACATCTTATTTTTTAAATCACTGTAGAAATCATTTTGTAGTTTTTCTTTAAAATCAATCTCTTTAAGTATTCCATTATCAAATAAAACTATTAAAATATATTGCTGAGAATCTATCTTTATTTTCTTTATTTTAGGATTATTCATAATTATTATTCTAAGCCCTCTAACTTCCTAAATAATTTAGTATTCCACATATCTATCAAATCTTTTTGATATCTCTCAGCCCATTCTTTTACTAATTTTAAAGCTCTATTTGATAAATCACCTTCTATCATTTCTAATGTATTTATATCTATAACACCAACATATTCTCCATATATTGCATGAAAATGTGGTGGTGTATGATCATTTGGATACATCTTTACTACTATCCCATAAAATCTTGTAATAACTGGCATGTTGTTCACCTCATTCATTCATTTATTTATATTATATCCCATAAACTATTTTTCTTAAACAATAAAAATTGCACTAAACATTAATTTAGTGCAATACTTGTACTTGGAAAATTATGTTTCCCCTCAGGGGTGCTAGTGATTAACTTGTGACTCACTTGCTATTTTACTATATTTTTTAAATACTCTATAAACTCATCCTTAATTTCAGGCTTTCTTAAGGCATATTCTACTGTTGCTTCTAAAAATCCAAGCTTATCTCCAACATCGTATCTTCTTCCTTCAAAGTTATAAGCATACATAGCTTCACTTTTAGCAAGCTCTAGCAATGCATCTGTAAGTTGAATTTCATTTCCCTTGCCAGGTTTTGTATTTTCTAAGATTTCAAATATTGCAGGAGTAACTATGTATCTACCAAGTATTGCAGTATTAGATGGTGCATCTTCTATACTTGGCTTTTCTACTAATCCCTTGACCTTGCAAACCCTATCTTCTATTACTATTCCATCAACTATACCATACTTACACACATCTTCAGGTTCAACACTTTGAACACCTAAAATACTTGTTTTGTACTCATCATAACAATCAATAAGCTGCTTTAAGCAAGGTTTCCCTTCATTATATACTATAGAAGAATCGCAAAAGGTTCATTACCTACAAAGCTCTTAGCACAATGAATAGCATGTCCCAATCCTCTAGGTTCCTTCTGTCTTATATAATGAATATCAACCATATCTGAAATATCTTTAACTAATTCTAATAATTCATCCTTGTGGTTTTTTGCAAGCTCCATTTCAAGTTCAACCGATTTATCAAAATGATCTTCAATACATTTTTTATTTCTACCAGTAACAATTAGAATTTTATCAATACCCGAAGCAACCGCTTCCTCTATAATATATTGAATTGTTGGCTTATCCACTATAGGAAGCATCTCCTTTGGCTGAGCCTTAGTTGCAGGTAAGAATCTCGTTCCAAGACCTGCTGCTGGAATTATTGCTTTTCTTATTTTCTTATTCATTTATGTTTCTCCCATATTTTTTAATATGAATATAATATTCAATTTTTACTTGAGTAATTTCACAATTAAATTCAACAAAAAGATTGCACTAAACAATTCATTTAGTGCAACACTACTTGTACTTGGAAAATTCTGTTTCCCCCAGGGGTGCTAGTCGAGAGCTTGCAATCGACTTGCTAATTTAGTACAACCTCCACAATTGATAACTTTTCACAAGGGTCTGATCCCTTTGTTAGTCAAGCATAACTTAACTTGCTGCATTTTATTGATTTTCCTTTAAAATTTCGATTGTTCTTCCGACCCCTTCATCAATATCATAAAGCCCTTGCCACCCAAGATTCTCCAACTTGCTCGCATCCAATGCTGAGCACGACATCATATTATATCCCAAGATTTCCACATCATCTGGATTTTCAAATACAATCTTTCGATCACAGCTATTTGCAAAGCTTTCTGCAAGTTGTCTTATTGTTACAACTGAATTTCTATTTGAAATATTATAAGCTTCCCCCGATGTTCCATTCAATAGGACTGCCAATATAGCAGATACACAATCGAACACATAACAATATGAACGGAGTTGTAATCCTGCACTCTTCATAATAATATCTTGTCCATTTATTACATTTCTTGCAAATTGAGCAGAAGCCCTTGAATCACTATTTGTCATGGTTGGTCCATATATATGGCCTGGCCTAACGACTAATACATCTAAATCGTATTCTTTTTTGTAACTTGCACATAAAGTTTCAGACGCCCTTTTACTTGAAGGATAACAAGCTCTTGGATTTAGGATGTTAACAAATCCATAATCATTTTCTTTATAATATTCCGAATCAGTTTTTTCACCATACACTTCGCTCGATGAAATATATAAAGTTCTAAGTACGTTATGTTCTTGAGCGTACTTCAGTAAATTATTCATTCCGCAAAAATTACTAATCATAGTTTCCACCGGTTGTTCTGAATAAGCTAATGGATGTGCATTACTAGCACCATGTATAATATAATCGACATCAAAATCAAAATCCAACTCTTTATTAGCATCATATAAAACAGAAGTAAAAAAATCTTTATCTAAAAACTGGCTAAATCTTTGTTGAATTCTATCTTTACTTCTTCCAGCTGCATAGATATGGATATTCGAATTATCTATGCAATTTTTATAGATTAACGTATCTATAATTGCAGAGCCAATCAATCCTGTGGATCCAGTAACTAATATGCTTTTATTCTTCATAAAATCAACATTAAAAACATTATCTATTGTTTCCTGTAAATTTTTATTATACTTATCATTATATTCCATATTTATATTCCTTCCTTATTATTATAAAAGTAATATAATTTTTACTATTTGATCCATGCATCATTATTTGAATGTAAAAGCGCTTTGAAGATTTCAATATCCTCAACTGTTGTAATTTTAATATTTTTTTCAGATCCCAATGAAAAATAAATTTTTTCACCAAGTGCATTCATAAGAGAACAAGAAGCAGCTGTATTTATAATACCTCTCTTTTCAGCTTCTTCATGAGCCCATAACAACTTACCTAATTTATAAACATGAGGTGTCTGTGTTCTATATAGTTTTTCTCTCGGAATTGTATTTTCCGATTCAATACCATCTTCACTTTGAAAAACCGCTTCAGTACATGGTATTGATGCAATAGCAGATCCATATCGCTTATGTTTAATCAACGAATCCGTAATAATATCTTGAGATACAAATGGTCTATTTCCATCATGTACTAATACTACATCATCAATATTACAATGCTTGCTTAATTCCATAAGACCATTTTTTATTGATTCTTGGCCAGTCTTCCCGCCTTCAACAACCCACTTTAATTTTGTTATATTAAATTGTTTTGCATAAGCCCATAAAATTTCTATCCATGCAGATAATCCAACAACAATAATAGCATCAATGCTAGGATGCTTTTGAAAGGCTTCCATTGTATAAATGATAATTGGCTTATTTTCAACATGTATAAATTGCTTTGGTATATCCTGATGTGCTCTAGTTCCAATACCACCAGCAGTTAATAATGCTATATTCATAAATATTTCCTCTTTTCTTATAAATTAATTTATTTTGAAACATTTTTCTTTAAAATCATGTGGTATTTAAATGCAAATAATGTTGCAACCAAGTATCACAATTATATCCTATAAACTATTTACTTAAAATACAAACTACACTAAACATTGATTTGATACTGTATTTTTTGGTAAATAACTATTATTATATATTTCTAATCTTTCCACATAATTCGGCAGATGACTGAAACTCTTGTGAATGAGATAACGGTTGATAATATCAAAAGGGATGAAGTGAGCTCTTCTTGATATTCCTTATATAAGAATGATGCTTTTACGTGTTCAGAAAGATCATTTACTTATTTAATAATAATGCAATTTTCATTTTCGTAACCCCATAAATTCAACCAATCTTCTACAACTATTACCATCTTGATACTTATATAACCATTTAATCAGCTTACTGCGCCTATCCTTGAATACATCATTATTAGAAGCAACATTTTCAATAAATTTAATCATGTCATTAAATGTAAAGATTTTATCTCCAACCAGATAATCCTCTACATTATCAACGCATAATCCCAATTTATAATCTTTTAAATCTGATAAAACAAAACCAATGGGACGATTCATTAACAAATATGAAAAAGCCGATGCCGAATAATCACTAATCAACGCATCTACATTTGCCATAAGTCTATAATTATCGATCATTAACTCCTTTACTGTAATCCCCGTCAAAATTTTGATATTAGGAGTCTCACTTAAGTTAGCAATTGTCTCTAAATCCTGCATCGGATGTATCTTTATTACTAAAATCACCCCAAATTTATTCAAAATCCTATCAAGCTTTTCAAACATTTCAACACTATCAATCATCGGAATACCAAAAGGCAACTCTGCATCACTGTCAACTCGCTTATATCCCCCCCCTTTTCTAAATGTAGGCATCCATAATATTTTTTTATTATATTTACCATCTGTAATCTTACTAAATTCATCTGTAATGTTTTTAAAATAAACGTCTTCTGATGGATATCCCATGTGAATCATCCTATCATTTGGATATGACATAGACAACTCGCGTGACAAAATCGAATCATAATTCTTAGATGGTGACAATACATAATCAACTGAAGATGGTATATCACACAAACCTTGGGTTTCTTTTAAACTAATAGCACCATGTGTAAAATAGAACGATTTTTGATCCGAACGTACTTTATCAGTAATCGTATTATCAGATAGCAGATACTTTGCCATGCAAATATAGTAAGCTTTTTTAAGACTTGGCTTATGTAAAAAAAAGCATTCTACATTTTGGGGAAGTCGATCTGGTTTATCATGTTTTAACAACCAAATAATTTTATAATCTCTATTAAACCCATTATCAATCAAATAGTTATAAAATGCGCCACCATTACAATCAAAATCATTGTGACTCTCAATAATGATAATATTCTTCAATGCTTTATTCTTAGTAAAAATACTGCACAATTTAGTAAATGCTATTTGAATCTTATACTCATAAAGAACTTGCACCATTCTTTTGATTCCTTTATCTTTAATGTAGTGAAATAATTTCATCAACGTACTTTCCTTTCTTTAATGATTTACATTTATTAACCACATATTACCAATCGCATATTCATTAATAAAAAAATAAATGTTATCTTTGGATATCTTTAATTTCTTTAATAATCCATTCCTTTTTTATCCAAGCAATAAATAAAGCACTAAGTAAAATTGAATATCTAATTATCATGTATTTATAAATTATTACCATTATCATCATAACAACTAAAACAAAAAATGTAATAAACACATATCGCTTAATGTCAAAAATATCTGTTAATCTAATATTTTTTTGCTTCAAAATACTATAACAAAAAAGAAAATGTATAGTAGCATAAAGAATATAGCAAACAAGCGTTGTATATCCAGCTGCATAGTAACCAAATCTTGGAATAAATAAGTAATTCAATACAACATTAATGATTGCACATATAATACTAGATATTGAAATATATGTTGTCTTTTTATAATAGTATTCAATGTTACTAAACAAAGAGTACATGAATATGAAAAATACAGATGCTGATACTGGCGGTATTACCCCAATTGCCTCATAGTAATTACTTCCAGCAAATATATATATTATTTCTGGTGCAAAAATGATTGATACGCAAACCATACTTGCCGCAAGTATAAGTAATGTATTGGCATTCTTTTTTATACCACAAAAATTATTTTCTTTTAACGCTTGATAAGTATATGGCGTGAAGGAATTATTAATCGCATTAGTAACCAATAAAACAACTGTTCCGATTACATATGCAATCCCATACATTGCGGCAGATGAAGCATCAACCATATTCTTAATCATAATCCTATCTGACTGGTTCAATATCATTGTAGATAAGAAATGTGGGATTAAAGGGATATTAAATACTAAAGCATATTTCCAATATTTTTTGTGAAATAATTTTTTTCCTCTTAAAACTAGCAAAACAAAGATAAAAATTCCCACAACAGCCTTAACAAAAACATCAGAATATACTCTTGCTTCTAATTTATAACTTGTTGACAAAACTGCAATAACAGAAATGAGTATACTCATCACTGACATGCCAATACTTGTTCCAATCAATGCTTTATATTTATATTCAAATCTCAATTTTGTTGTCCAAAACTCATACGCTGGCATGGTAAAAAGCTGAATAAACATAGCTGTCATAATAATTGGCGATAAACCCAAAAAACGTGTCCAAAAATCAATATTAAGAGCATAAATAACTAACGTGACTATAGTAATAACTGTAGTCAATGCTAATAATGAAGATGTATATTTATCTTTATCTTTATCAAATTCAACTAGTCCTTTACCATACACACCAATAAAAAGATTACATGTCCCAAAAATTATAAGAATGCCATACCAAGACTGAAATACTGTATAATCTCCATACTGCTCAGTAGTCAGCATTCTAGTAAATATAGGAGTTGCAAGTAACGCAATTCCTTTATTAAGAACATTGCATATTGTAAACCAAAATGAGGCCTTAACAGGTTCAGAAAGTCCCTCATATTTTTTAATTAATCTTATTATTTTTTCTCTCATTTTCTAATCCGTAAGCTCCTATATATCATCATATTTATATTCTTTAATCTTTTCTCCTATTGTTTTCATAAACCTCAAGCTCTAAGCGCAATCACAAATCACCTCATATTTCAAAGGTAGTATCATCCCAATTATAATACATTTATCAACTATACTTCAGAAATCAAGTTCCTAAACTACTTTTTAAATAATACTTATAATTTAATGGAACCTTTCCTCTTTTTTGAGTTTATTATAATGATCCTTATCCCTATATTTAAAAGAAATTGCAGGATGTCCGCCTGCAATTGCATATGGAGGTATATTTTTACATACCACGCTCCCCGCCTGAATAATGGCACCTTCTCCTATAGTTACTCCTCCCAAAATGATTACATTATTTCCGAGCCACACATTGTCTCCAATTATTACATCTTTATCTATAAATGTATCATCATATGGAATTGCATTACCTTCATAATTATGAAACGAAGTAATAATTTGACATCCAGGCCCTGAGTGGAAGTTATCTCCTATATTCACCTCGCCCTTTCCAGAAATCGCCATGCCGTTAAAGCATACATTATCTCCCAATATTGTATTACCAGTCACATAACTTTTCCCGCCAACATACAGTTTTCCTCTATAAAATTTTGCTGTTTTTCTAATTTTCCACGGATAATATATTTTATTAAACTCAAAAATTATTTTCCTGAATATACTCATTTTCAATTTCCTTTCATTTTCTCTCAATCTACTAATCTATATAGTCCAAACAAAGATGATAGAAATAAAAACATATAACAATATAGTGTTGTACTGTCAGTTATCATAATAGCGAGGAATGTAATTAACGTTCCATTAGCCAGAACTTTATATTTTTTCAACTGAATTCTGTCTATATATGAAGAAAATTCAATCATCATAATCCAAAAGGATATACATAATACAACTCCACCATCGATTAAATTCTGAACAATCTGATTGTGCGCATAATTCATCCCAGTACTCCAAAAAGTTGTTATTAATGCCCCATCAATTCCATATCCAAAATATGGGCTATTACAAAAAAGTTCCAGAGCGTTTTTCCAAACAAAATTTCTTCCACTAAAAGTACTGTTGTCTATAATATTTACAAAAATATTATTTCCTGACACAGTATACACTATAAAAACGCTTAACCCCCAAAAAGCAAAAACATACCATTTAGATTTAAACCATAGCAAATGATATATTTTGAATTTATACATCATACCAACAACAATCATAATAATTGCTGCAACTCTAGCAGAATCAGCATCTCCAGTAAACATTGTTATTAATGAAATTATGATAAAAAAAACTGCCTTAATTCTCCGATTTTTATCTAATAAGAATTGTAAAGATCCAAAATAAAGTGCCAATGTTCCAAACTGTGATATAGTTTGGACATGGCCTAAGAAAACAATGTGTTCATATGCAAAAAATATTGATCTAAATGCAACTAAATTAATAATGAAATTAACAAACAATATATTAACTATGCTATTAATAATTTTTATCCCATCTTCTTCAAAATTCATTGAGAAAAAAATGCATAAGGCGGGTGCTGCAATCATCTGCTGTAAACCACTCCCAATTGTTCCTCTTTTGACCCAAGTAATTATAATTGCTAATAAAAAATAGAGAGATATCATAAATTTTTTATTGTTAAATTTGCAGCCTTCTTTGATGCATCTCAAAAAAAATTGGCTTAATATTAACAATACCGCTATCCATATCCATATTGTAAAGAATAATTTATAGCCTTCATTTATTTCAGAAAACCCTCTCGGATACAAAAATGGTATAAAAATAAAATATAACCATATATTTTTTAGTACTATCCTTATAGAATATTTGTTACCTACCATACCTTATTATCCTCTTAAAATGATTAATTCTTTCTTGACCTATCATACGAATTATGCTTCTCCTAATTCTTGTCTTTTTCCCCATCCAGGAAGCACTATAATGATGTATTGAAATGGTTTCATTACACTTTAAATTTCTCATGTCTTTTCCAGGCGCAGCAGGATCAAAGTATAGCGGCGGGAATATCACTGCATTATCAACTCTTTGGATGTCATCACTATACTTATATCCAGCATAAAAAAACACTTTTGAATTTAAATATGGGCATGCCATATTTATTTTATTTTCTTCTGAATACATTAGTCCGTCATATTGTTTTAGCATCGCAAGTACTACCGGATTGTGTGGTTCTGCCCCGAAACCTAATCCAGTGTTACATAGATGTTCGCACTGCTGAACACCTATGTAACACTCATAATTAAGCAATTGATCGAGGCTTTTTAAAAGTTCTACATCAGTGTCTAAATAGATTCCTCCATTCTCATAAATTATCTTCAATCTAGCATAGTCTGAAACAAAA
Organism: Clostridium beijerinckii; assembly: GCF_018223745.1. Classification (NCBI taxonomy): domain Bacteria; kingdom Bacillati; phylum Bacillota; class Clostridia; order Eubacteriales; family Clostridiaceae; genus Clostridium; species Clostridium beijerinckii. The sequence goes on along the minus strand of NZ_CP073653.1, from coordinate 1,285,385 downwards.
GCCCACGCTTTTGCTTCATAAGCACTTTTTACAAAAGGGGAACTATTCAAATCAAAATTTTTTTCATCCCACTGTATTATTTTATAGTCTGGACAATATTTTCTCCAAGATTCTTTACATTTTTCAACATCATTTGGAAGATGTTTACCTCCAAACCAACAATAATGAATTACTTTTGGTATCATGTTATTTTCACCTATTCTTCCTATCCATCAATTAGAATTTATACTTTTTTTATATACCGTTGGATTTCCAACATATAAGGCATTTGATTTAAGATTTTTAGTAACAACTGAATTTGCACCAATGACACAATTACATCCAATTGTTATTCCTTTTGTTACAACTACATTAGTACCACACCAGACATATTCACCAATTCTTACTGGCTTCACAGAATATTTTTCACAAGATTCTTTAACTCCCAACGAAATATCATGGTCATGGTCATATACTGACACATTAGAGCCAAACATACACCCCTGACCTATGGTTATCTCACCTTTTGATATTAAACGGCTGAAAGTATTAAAATATGTATCCTTTCTAATAACAATACGTCCATTATCGGCCAGCACAGTGCAATAATCATCAAAATACACATCATTATGCATTATTATCTTACCACATCCAATTATTATGAACCTACAATTCTTGCCTATATATACTGGCTTACCCTGAAATAAGTTGAATTCTATTTTTTTACCATATATTAGTTTTATTCTTAGCAATCTAACAAGGCTTAAACTCCATTTTACACATTTCATTAATACAGAAATGATATTTTCCCCACTTTGTACATTAAATCTTTGTTTCTCTTCTCTATTCATTTAGCATGTCCTCCAAAATTTCAAAAGGTGGAATGTCTTTCATTACAACTGCACCAGCTACTATAACCGCTCCATATCCAACATTTACCCCATGAAGCACAGTAACTCCAGTACCAATCCACACATTCTATCCTATAGTACTAGGTTTAAATTCAGCAGTAAACATAGTATCATCGATATCATGGCTTCTCGTAATAAATTTTGAATAACTTGAAATATTACAATTATGTGCTACTTTTATTCCTGCTCTAGCATCTAAATGCACAAACCATCCAATAGCTATATTTTCATCCAAATCTAATCAATTTGCATACAAAATATCAGCTCTTCTACATATAACCGTTCCTTTTCCAATCTTTGATCCAAGGGCTCTGTAAAAATATTTTCTAACATGTCTGCTTGGTATTTTATTAACAACAACATTACCGAATAATACAATTGCATAATAAATGCACTTAGCAACTTTATTCATAAAATTCACTCCATTAATCTCTTATAATATTTTATATATCTATCCTTTAAGATTTCATAACTAAATTCTTCATTATATTTTTTTAAGGCATTAATTTTAAACATTTCTGTTCTTTCCGGAAATTTAAAGATACTTATAATTGCATCTGCTAGTTCCTTAATATCTTTAGGTCCTACCAAAATTCCATTCACATCATCATCAATAATCTCCACAGTACCATCAACCGCAGTAGCAACAATGGGTTTTGCAACTGAGAAAGCTTCTATTGGTGTAAGCGGAAGTCCCTCCCAAAGAGAACTTAAAACAATTAAATCAAGTTGACTCATTACATTTTGTATGTCATTTCTATATCCCAAAAGAACCACATAATCTTCCACATGAAGTTCCGATATAAGAGTTTTTATCTTCCCTTTATCTTCACCATCTCCAATAATAAAGAATTTTGTTTTTTTATATTTTTCCAAAACTAAAGGAATAGTTCTAACAAAATATTCCATACCTTTTTGCTCAGATATCCTTCCAATATTCCCCACCAATGCATAACCGTCTCTTTTATACTTTTTTAGTATTTCTATAGGCTCAATCTGATCTTCAAACGGTTCAACAGCATTATGTATAACTTCAATATTAAATTTTGAAATACCATAAAAATCACAAAGATTATCTTTTACTTTGTTTCCTACAGCTACAATATTTGCTTTTCCCAAAGAAAACTTTGTTAACAATTTTTTATCATAAAAAGTATTGTGAGAGTTATTTATAAATATAAAATTTCTAGTAAACCCAATAATTCTAGTATAAAATGCTGCCATACGATGATGGGTGTGCACAATATTTATGTTTTCTTCCTTTATTATCATCGATATCTTTTTTAAAACAGTCAAAATAGTTCTAATATCTTTTTTATCAATGTCAGGAATATTGTAATGTTTAATATTCATTTTATTAAGATTTTCAACATTTACTCCTCCACAAGAGCAAACTACAATTTTATCTGCTTCAGATTTCATAATTTCACATAATTGTAAGACAACTTTTTCAGTCCCACCTAAATTCATAGTTCTTGTGAAATACAATATATTTTTCCGCTCTTTCACCACAAAACCTCTATCTTTCTATTATGATAAGACTTGTATTTAATCTTAACCATCTTTATCTATATTTCCATATAAGTTTAAATATTTTCGTATCGTCAACAAAATAACGTCTAAATAACCTTTTAGGCTCTTGCATGAATCTATAAAACCATTCCAACCCATTATTACTCATCCATTGTGGAGCTCTACTAATATTTCCCGCAAGAAAATCAATAGTTGCCCCTGCACAGATTGAAATTTTAGCATCATATTTATCTATGTTCTCATAAATAAATTTTTCCTGCTTAGGACATCCAAAGCAAACAACTAGAATATCTGGTTTCACATCAGAAATCATACGATTAATTTTATTTAGCTCTTCTTCACTTTTTTCAAATCCAAATTTTGGCGCATACGTTCCTACTATTTTAATTTGTGGATACTGCTTTTCAAGTCTAACTTTAGCTTGGTCTGCAATACCTTCTTTTCCACCTATAAAAAACATTGTATACCCTTTATTTGCTGCCATTTCACAAACTAATGGAACTAAATCAGAACCTGATATTTTTTCTTTTACCGGAGTTTTTAACAAGCTAGATATCCAAACAAGTGGTTTTCCATCCATAAGAACCATATCAGCATTATCTGCTATTTCCTTTAGATAGCTATCATTTTCTATTTTGATTATTACGTCAACATTCACCGCTATAATGTATGACTTTTTACTATCTTCTTTAATGCAATTTTCTATGTAACTTAAAGTTTCTTTCATGGATACGTTATTTACATACGTATTTAAAAATTTAATTTTACTATTATTCATATTCTCCTAATATCCTATTCAAAAAATTTTTCTTCGAGCATTAGACACAAGCAATGATATACTGGCAAATGTAATTCTTGAATCATATAGGTTTCATATTCAGGTACCGTTATTAATACATCTGATATACTTTTAAGTTTTCCACCGTCTTTACCTGTAAGTCCTATAACTTTCATTCCTTTAGCTCTAGCCGTAATTGCTGCATAATAAACATTTTCTGAATTACCAGACGTAGATATGCCTAAAAAAACATCTCCTTTTTTCCCATAGCCATTAACTTGTTGTGCGAAACATAAAATACCATCAACATCATTGAGATAAGCTGTTGCAAGCGCCGCGTGATTATTTAAGGCAATAGCTGGCAATCCATCTTGTAATTTTTCTGCTAGCTTTTTGCCCATTACATCGTCAATATCTATAAGTTTTTTGGAAAACTCATCAGAAATTTTTCTTTTCTTCTTGAAGCCTTTCATCAATTCACCAACAATATGATCAGCATCAGCTGCACTTCCACCATTACCAGCAATTAGTAATTTCCCTCCATTTTTATATAACTCCTCAAGCGCACAATATGCTTCAATAATTTCAGCCTTAATAATTTCTAATACTGGATATCTCTTTATTAACAATTTTATATGTCCAGTTAATCTATCATCCAAAGTTCCCATTATTAATCTCCTTCATTTCACGTTTTAACTTCTGAAATATAGATCTAAATATTATCTACAAATTTATTTAATGTTTCATAATTCGTATAAATATCACTCTTACCTATTAAAACAACATTACAACCTGCGCTTATACCTGCCTTCATATCACTTTCACTGTCTCCAACCATCCATGACTTTGAAAGATCAATATTATATTTTTTAGCAGCACTTAAAAGCATCCCAGGCTCAGGCTTTCTACAATCACAAATAATTTTATATTCAGTTTTCTCACCATCAAACCCTTTATCTGGATGGTGAGGACAGAAGAAGATATCATCTATATAAGCTCCGCTTTCACCTAGAAGTGTCTCCATTTTATTATGTATTTCTTCAAGCTCCTGAATACTAACCTCTCCTCGTGCTATTACAGGCTGATTAGTAACCACAATAGCAAGGTATCCTTTTTCATTGATCTTCTTGATAGCCTCGTCCACACCATCAATCAACTCAAGATCATCAATATTCTTTAGAAATCCCACATATCTATTTATAGTACCATCCCTATCCAAAAATACTGCTCTTTGTTTATGTAATAAGTTCTTTCCTTTCACTTTTCCAGTTTTAATGTCTTCAATTACAGAATAAAATCTATCTGGAGTCCCCATATCTTTCACATACTCTGGTGAATCATAAACAAAAAGTTCTCCAGATGAAATAAGAGGTTTCAATACTTCCCTATCCAAATCCATTTTTTTTAAGTCTTTAAATGTTTTAAGAATATTTACCGAAAACATATGAAGTCCAGCATTAACACGATTCTTGTACCAAAATCTCTTATCCTCCTTGTGAAGCCAATTAATTACTTTCTCATTGCTATCAGCTACAATAATTCCACTATCATAAGGATGGTTATTAGGGTGTGTAAATAAAGTTGCCGATCCACCTTTATCCTTATGAAATTTATAAAATTTCTTTATATCAACATCAAAAATAATATCTCCATTTACTAACAGGAAATCTTCTGTAAGCTTTTCTTTTAACAAATATAAAGCTCCAGCTGTTCCAAGTGGCTCTTTTTCTTCTACGTATTTGATATGGACACCAAATGACTTTCCTGTAGCTGATGATATCTTACTTCCATCCCCAAAGTAATCCTTAATTACACTTCCAAGATGACCTACAACTAAAATTATATCTGTAAAACCTTGATTTCTAAAACATTCCATTTGATATTCAAGAATTGGTTTATTTAAAATTGGAATCATAGGTTTTGGAACTTCTGAATTAATTGATGCTATTCTAGTTCCTTTCCCTCCAGCCATAATAACTATTTTCATAATACATATCCTCAAATTTCTTTTATATTTATTTTCAAATAAACTCACTTTAAAAACTAGAATCCGCTGCCACAAATTGCTGTGAGTTATCTATTGTTTTCTCTTTTAGCACATATGATTCAGATGTATAGTGAATGATACTAGTTCCATTATTTTCGAATTCAAACGGAACATACAATAAATCTTTCATAGCATCTTTAACTTTTTGCTGCTTATCTTGTTCAACATAAAATAATAAAAATCCTCCTCCTCCAGCTCCAAGTAATTTTCCACCAATTGCTCCTGCTTCTATAGCTTTTGCATATAGATTATCGATAGAATCATTCGAAATCTTGTTAGTAATTCCACGCTTTAATTTCCATGTATAATCAAGTAGCCTTCCAAATTCATTCAAATCACTTTTAGATGTCAGAATTTCCTCTGCATCATCAACCAAGCTTAACATTTCCAATAATTGTTTACTCTTATCTTTCATTGTGCTTTCTTGAATTTTTGAGATATCAGACGAGAATCTTGAGAATCCAGTAAAAAAAAGCATCAAATTATCATTCAGGTGCCTCTTTTTATCAGCTGAAATAATTATAGGATTCACTGTATATCCATCTGCTCTAAAATCAATTCTATTAAATCCCCCAAAAGAAGCTGCAATTTGATCTTGGATTCCTCCACTTTCTTGACATAGCACTCTTTCTAGATATATTGCCTCATCAGCAAGCTTTTTTTTATCTGCATATTTTCCTTTTAGTCCATAGAATGCGTTTAGCATCCCTACTGCGAACGAACTGCTAGTCCCTAATCCAGAACGAGCAGGAAGGTCCGCTTCGTAAGTAAGGCGAATTTCATGCATATCTAAAAATTTCATTGCTTCTCTTATGGCAGGATGTTCTATATTTTCTATAGAATTTACACGCTCTATTCTTGAATAGGAAAGTTCATTAGAATAATCGAAAAATCTTGGCAAATGTCTGACATTTACATAGCAATATTTATCAAATGTAGTAGAAATCACTGCTCCTCCATGTTCATTATAGAATCCAGAAAAATCTGTTCCTCCCCCAAAGAAAGACATTCTAAAAGGCGTTTTTGTTATAATCATTAGTTTATTCTCCCCCTATTTCCAACATATATTTTATCAATATCTGCGCAAGTTACATCACATCTATTTTCATATTACTTCCCCTATCTTGCATGTTCATCACCAAAAAACACCCCAAATGTTTTTAATACTAGCTTTATGTCAACTAGAGTATTCCTCTCTCTAACATACTTAACATCTAATCGCATCCAATCTTCAAAGCCAATGTCGCTTCTTCCAGACACTTGCCAGTAGCAAGTTAGTCCTGGTTTAACTATTAATCTTTCCATCATCCAATCTTCAAATTTCACTACTTCTTTTGGAAGTGATGGCCTCGGTCCAACCAAGCTCATTTCACCTTTTAAGACATTAACTAATTGTGGCAATTCATCTATACTTGTTTTTCTTATGAATCTTCCTATTTTAGTTACCCTTGGATCTTCTTTCATTTTAAACATTGGTCCAGCCATTTCATTTTTAGCACTTAGCTTGTCCTTTAGTTCTTCCGCATTGACCACCATAGATCTAAATTTATACATTCTAAATTTTTTCCCATTTCTTCCGACCCTCTCTTGTGAAAAGATTGAGTTTCCTTCAGATTCTAATCTGATTAAAATAGCTGTAACTAAAAATATTGGGCTTAAAATTATAAGTCCAATAGATGAACAAACCACATCCATAGTTCTCTTTAAAAAACAATATCCTATTCTGCTGTCTTCCGTTTCCAGTTGTTCTTTAAACAAAACTTCCTCACTGTTAAATTCTAACTGCTGCATACTACTCCCCCTAAACCTTATCATTTTTAGCAAAATAAACTTCCCCTTGTTCATTCATAAAAAACAACCACCTTTAACTTAAATTAAAGCCGGTTGCACTAATAACTTACCATATATAAAGTGCCCAAATAAATATATGGTTCAACGCATCTCTGTCTCAGATTATACCACATAATTAATAATTTGTTAATATTGATTCGACAATCCATCCCATGAAATTTCTTCCATAGTTAGACATCTAATTAACGGGCTTATCTTTTTAAAAACCAAAATATCGATTTTTTTTCTTTGATTTTCTCTCCTGAAAACTTTATCTCCCCATTATTTAACATTTTTTCAGAACTATCTTTAAATACATCCTTAATTTCACTTTTATTTATTAAATCCAAAGCCTTACTAAGACCAGTATTTCTTCTATTAATATTATGAGCATCTGACCCTATAAAGTTATATATACCATTATTTAGGAGTGCATTAGCTGTCCTTTGAACTTTTTCTCCAAATCTTCCATCTATACTTCCAGCATTTACTTGGAACAAATAACCTTCATTAATAAACTTATTAATATTCTTAGGATCTTCTATAATAGGAATATATCTTTCTGGATGAGCGATTACTGGCACTATATTTCTCACTTGAAGTTCATAAAGAGTATCGAATATACTTTCATCAAACTTTCTCATCGGAAATTCAATAAGCATATATCTAGAATCATTTATAGTTCCAATATTCCCTTGCATATAATATTCTATCATCTTTTCAGTATAATAAACTTCCTGACCACTATATATCTTTATATCTATGTTCTCTTTTACTAAAATATTATTAATTTCCTTCACATAATTCTTAACTTCATCAATTGTAGCTTCTCCATACTCAAGCAAATAATGAGGAGTAGCCACAATCTCTTTAACACCATCTTTTTCAGCATTTCTAAGCATCTCCAAAGTCATTTCCATATCCTTAGACCCATCATCAATCCCAGGTATTATATGTGAATGAATATCAACTATCATAACTATCCCTCTCCTCTAAAATAAAAAAATCAGTAAAAGTTTCCCTCTTCTTTCCGTAAATATACTCACAAAACTAATTTTCATAGATACGCAATTTAAATCTTCGACTTATTAGATAAACAAATTCGCTAGAAATTATATTTTTTATCTATATCTGTTTCAAGTAAATATCCATATTCCAAACCATATCTATGCCTGAATATATTCTATACTAGAAATAAAGGTCTTGCTTTTGTGGAAGTGTTACATTAGAGGCTAAACTGTAATTATATATCCAATTTAAACCTCTACTTATTAGATAGACAAATCTGCTAGAACTTTGAATTCATGTCTTTACTAGAAATTATAATTATTTATCTATATCCGTCCAATTAGATATCCATATTCCAAACTATATCTATGCCTGAATATACTCTATACCAGAAAGAAGAGGTACTCCTTTGTGTAGTGTTTCATTAAGAATTCAGCTGTAGGTATTTCTTCAGTAGAAGTTGTTCAATTTGAAGTGAGAGTCCAAATTTTATATTTGGATTCTCGAACTTCCTCAGCGAACGTATGTGAGTCGAGTTTCCTTTTTTCAGAAACTTATCGCAGGAGCATGCAGAAATTGGTACAACTTCTACTGTTAGAAATCCACAATCCTATTCTCTAGCATATCAAAACAACACAGTTCCGCTTCTTTCGGTAAATATACTCACAAAACTAATTTATATTACATATAGAATTCTCACTAGAAAGTAGAAACATTTTTATGCAGCAGGCATTTGAAAATAAGCTGTTAAAAGTGCTTGATTGTAGGTTGTTCAGCTACTGCTTGTCACAATGAAATTGGGAGCAAGCAGTAGTGATGCAACCTGCAATTTAGCACTTTCAGCGAAATTTTCATAGTCCTGTGAAATAACAATGTTTCTACTTTCGGTAGATCATTATGTAAATCTATATTACTTTATTTACCTTCTTCACTGCTTCCATAATAGTAGTAGTATTTACCCCTAGTATTTTCTACTGCATGAAGTACAGTACCTAATATATTAGCTCCAACTTTAGTTAATGAATTTTTAGCATCAATTACCGATTCTCTGTTTGTTCTTTGTGCTCTTACAACAAGTATAGTTCCATCTACCTTTGTAGAAAGAATTTGAGCATCTGTAACAGCTTGAAGTGGAGCACTATCTAAAATTACCATATCGTATTTTTCTCCTAATTTTTGTATCAAATTAGTCATGGCAGTTGAAGATAACATTTCCGATGGATTAGGCGGAATCTTGCCAGATGTTAGTATATCAAGGTTTTCGTTACGACTTTGTATTACATTATCTAAATCTTCTTTTCCTATAAGAACTTCTGATAATCCACTTAAGTTCGATAATTTAAAATTTTTATGAACTGAAGGTTTTCTTAAGTCACAATCAACTATTATAACTCTCTTCTCATTTTGAGCAAAAGATAATGCAAGATTACCTGATACAGTAGATTTCCCTTCTGCTGCTTCCGCACTAGTAACTACAATACTTTTAATTGTCTTATCGAAAGATGAATACTGAATATTTGTTCTTAATGTTCTATAAGCTTCTGATACTATTGACTTTGGCTTTTTTTCAACTACAAAGCCTCTATAGTCTTGATTAGCTACTGCTTTATGTAATTTTTTTGCTGAAAACATCTTTTATCCCCCTATTCCAAATCCTCAGGAATTGCACCAATAACAGGAACTCCTAATATTTGTTCTAATTGTTCTTTGCTTTTAAAAGTACTATCCAAGAATTCTAATAAAAATGATAATCCAACACTGATCATAAGTCCAAGTAAAAATGCAATAGCAATATTTAATTTCTTATTAGGGCTAGCCGGATTTTCAGGCAATTCTGCTGGCTCTACTATTTTAACATTACCATTTGGTATAAGATCTGTAGATGTCTTTATAAACTGATTCGTTATAGAATCTAATACTTCTTTACTTAAATTTCTATCCTTGCTTATGTATGTTATTTCTAAAATCTGAGTATTGGCTGCTGGTGTAACAGTTAAATCCTTAAGTACATCTTTTGCCTTTAAATCAAAATCTCCAGCATTAATAGCTTTTTCAACGAGAGCATTAGTCTTTATAACTTCTGCATAAGTTTTTAATAATTGCTGATACATCTGAATATCACTATTATTATAATTTTGATCCTTGCTATCTGTCTTTTCTTTACCTATAAATACTTTTGTGCTTGCTTCATACTTTGGTGCAATTACAAAAAAACTAACAATTCCGGCCGTTAATGTTGCAAGTAAAGTTATTGAAAGTATCATCTTCCATCTTTTTAATAATATATTTATTATTTCTTCGATCCTAATGGACTCCTCAATTCTTATGTTTTCTTCGTTCATCTGTCAAACTCCCTATAATTTCTATTTTTAAATGCATGTACCATTTTTTTCGGTTTAAATCATTTTTTCAAATAATCAGTCGTAAAGGTTTAGTCTAAAATTACACACATCATTAATTTCATTAATCTTCTCAAAAAAATATTCCCCCTAAATAGTTAATTAAATTTAATAACATCACTATTTACCATTATATCATAATTTTTTCTTATATTATACTTAGTATTTAAATTAGACATAAAAAAACAAAATATTTTACACTAATTTTTCTATAAGTTATATTTTGTAATTAAACTTGTTATGTTTTTTTATAAAATTCACATTCTTTAATGCACAATACTTACTTCAATGCACAATGCACAGTGTACAATTCTTACTTCAATTCGCTATTAGGGACATAATTCTTGGGATATTTTTTCGAATCATCATGAGGAGTTATTTGTTTCGATATATATGTAACAAAAATAAGCAGTAAGATCTATAAGTTTCTTACCACTTCATTATAGTTATTATTTTGCGTAGTGTTGCATTGAGAAAAGAGCTATAGGATTCCTTAAGTAGACGTTGTTCCATTGTTGCTTGTCCTGAGTTTTGCCTCAGGAGCATGCAAAAATGGATGCAACTTTTACTTTTAGAAATCCATAGTCCGATTCTCAAAAAATATTATTCCCACAAAACTTTATTCATACATAAAACAGAAATGAGATACATGTTTATGCAGCAGGCATTTGAAAATAAGCTGCAACAAGTGGAGTTTTAATACTATATAACTTTACTTTATATCTACACTAGAAATAAAGGGCATGCTTTTACGGAATGTTGCATCTAGGATTTTGATGGCTATGTTTCTTGATTATAAGTTGTTCTAAAATGCTAGTTCAAAATTTACTTTTGAGGCTAGCATTTTGGGTACAACTTATACTCTTAGAAACATCCATCTAAATCCTTAGCAACTGGAGTAAATGCATGCCCCTTATTTCGGTGGTTTATCCAAATAAAGTTCTATCGCTTAAAGCTTCTGCTCCATTAGCTTTTTCAAAGAGCCCAAGAAGTTTATTATTATCTAATTTTTCTTTTTCTTCACCTTTGACGTCAACTAAAATCTTGCCTCTATGCATCATGAAAAGTCTATTACCATTTTCAAGAGCATGTTTAAGATTATGGGTAACCATAAGTGTTGTTATTCCGCTGTCTTTTACTATATTTCTTGTTATATCCATTATTATTTCTGATGTTTTAGGGTCTAGTGCCGCTGTATGCTCATCTAGTAATAATAATTTTGGTTTAGACATTACTGACATAAGTAGAGTTAAAGCTTGTCTCTGTCCTCCTGATAAAAGCTGTACTTTATTATAAAGCTTATCTTCAAGCCCCAAATTAAGTTCTTTTACCATCTCTTTGTAATAATCTATCCTCTTTTTATTTATCCCAAAGCTAAGCCCAAAGGATTTCCCTTTATTATCTGCAAGAGCGATATTTTCTAATATTGTCATATTAGGTGCTACACCCATTGATGGATTTTGAAAAACCCTCCCAATGGACTTTGATCTTGCGTATTCAGGTTTATTAATAACTTCATCACCATCTAATAATATTGATCCTGAATCTGCTTCAAGAGTTCCAGATATCATATTTAACAATGTTGATTTACCTGCTCCATTTGAACCTATTATACTTATGAAGTCACCTTGCTTAACATCCAATGATAATCTATCAAATACCCTATTTTCATTTATTGTATTTTGATTAAACACTTTGGATAGTTGTTTCACTTTTAACATCTTTAGCACTACCTCCTATAACAGATTTTCTTTTCTTAAATTTCAAGACACCGCTATTAGAACATAATGCTATAACTACAATTATAGCTGTCATTAATTTTAAGTCATTGGCATTTAATCCAAGTTTTAATACTATTGCTATTGCCGCCTTGTATATGATTGCCCCAAGTATTGATAAGGTAGTCACTTTAATAAAAGATAATCTCTCAAATAATGATGTTCCGATAATTACTGCCGCAAGCCCCATTACAACAGTACCAGTTCCCATTCCAACATCACTAAATCCTTGATATTGTGCAGTTAGTGCCCCAGCAAGTGCAACTAATGCATTACTTATCATAAGACCTAACACTTTAACCAAATCTTTATTTACTCCAAGAGATGAAACTACTTGTTCATTATCCCCAACAGCTACAAGCAAAAATCCTGATTTAGTCTTTAAATATAAGTCTAATAGTATTTTAACTACAATAACCATTATCAAAATCACTACTATAGCCGGAATTGATGACTTAAATAAATTAGGAGTATTAAATAATGGAACATTTGCTTTTCCCATTATTCTTAAGTTAATAGAATATAATCCTATCATTACTAATATTCCAGCCATTAAATTTGTTATTTTAAGCTTAACATGCAAAAATGCTGTTATTCCTCCAGCTAATGCTCCACCTAAGGTTGCTATTATTATACTAATCCATGGATTAACCCCATTTACCAAAAGAGCTGCTGAAATTGCAGCCCCAAGTGGGAATGTAGAGTCCACTGATAAATCAGGAAAATCTAAAATTTTATAAGTTATATATACTCCGATTGAAACTAATGAAAATAGCAGCCCTTGTTCTAAAATATTTATTAAAACACCCACTACTCAACGCCTCCAGTTACCTTTTTACAATTTGATTCTATATCTGCTGGAAGTGTTATATTTAATTTCTTAACTACATCAGTGTTTATAGTAAATGACATATCACTTAATGTGCTTATTTCAACATCTGATGGCTTCTTTCCATCTAAAACTTCTGCTGCTTTATATCCAGCTTCTTTTCCTAGCTTGTAATAATCTATTCCTATAGAAGCAAGTCCACCTTTAGTTACTACTGCTTCTTCTGCACCTATTATAGGAACGTTTTTATCTAAACAAAGTTTACCTACTAACGCATATCCTGAAGCAACTGTGTTATCTGTAGGTGTATATAATACATCTATTTGACCTAAAGCACTTGCTAAATTTTGATTTATCTCATTAACATTTGTAACACCAATTTCTTTTACTGCTAAGCCTTGTTTATCTGCCGCTGCTTTAAGCTCATCAACTTGAGTTACAGAATTTGTTTCTGAAGTGTTATAAATTACTCCTACTGTTTTAGCATTTGGAAGTAATTTTTTTAATAATTCTATTTGCTTGTCCACAGGAACTTTATCTGATGTACCTGTAACATTTGTTCCCGAGCTCTTCCAATCCTTTGCTACTTCTGCTTTAACAGGATCTGTTACTGCTGTGAATATTATTGGAATATCCTTAGTTGAATTATAAGCTGCTTGAACTGCTGGTGTTGCAATTGCAAAAATCAAGTCTTTCTTTGCATCTGTAAATTGCTTAGCAATTGTTTGAGCATTAGCTTGTTCACCCTGAGCATTTTGTTGTTCAATTTTAATATTCTTACCTTCTTCATATCCCTTTTCTTTTAATCCATCAACAAATCCCTTATTAGACGCATCTAAAGCATCATGTTGAACTAACTGAATCACTCCAATATTCTTCACTGCCGATGATGCAGCACCTCCATTATTAGAATCCGTTGCACTCTTTCCACATCCTGCAAGAATTCCTCCAACTAAAACTGTACATAGCAGCATGGCTGCTTTCTTTTTTCCTACCATATTTCTATCCTCCTACTATATTCTTATTATCAATTTCCTACTATACTTCAAAATGCCAACTACCTTCTCAATAAATACAATCATAATTATATATCTATATTTATGATAAATATTCAAATAAATTGATAATAATTTATAAATCTTTTAAGTTATGATATCATATTTTGAAATACTTGTAAAGTTGCTACCCTTACTTTGCAAGCTTTTTTAGTTTTTTAGTATAAAAATTATACATCAATTCACAATGCACAGTTCACAATGCACAATGCTCAATTCGTAATCCACAATTCGCGATGCATAATTTACAGTTCACATTTTATAATTCACAATGCACAATTCATAATTCACAGCTCACAATTTACAATGAAGATTTCAATATATATATTTAGAAAAGCCGACGGCTTTTCCTCCTTAATTGTGCATTGTGAACTGATAATTGTGAATTGTTATTTTCTTCATATATATAAGAGAACACAAAAAAGGGGTTGTCGCATTAACGGATTAAAATTCGTTAGCAACAAACCCTTTTCTTTCATGTATGTATATCAGCAGTATACTTGTATTATTCTTTTTTGTTTTTCACCAAAATTCACAAATTCCTCATCTAGCTTTCCTGTTTCGTTTTTAGTTTTTCTAAAATCAAATATTAAAAGATAGCCTTCTTCTAATCCATACTGTTCTAAATATTCACTTAACTGTATTAAGCCTTTTTTGTGGTAAGCTTCTCCATTCCATTTCTTAAGTTCTAATATATACATTTTCTTATTATAAGTTATGACTATATCAAAACGTTTTTCATCTCCACCCTGTACTTCCTTAAATGCAAACCCTGTGCCATTTATTATTGGACTTATAAAAGCTAAAAATAGTAATCTTCCATCTGCTTCTAAAAAAGCTTCTCTTTTCGCTGAGTATTCGTGTTTCATTAACTCTGAGAATTTTATTAAAATCTTTTTTACATCCAGATTTCCATCCTCTTTTATAAAATTCGACTTATAATTATATTGAGACATAACTGATTTCTTATCCTGCCTTATTACTTTCATCATCATATGATTATAAATCAATTGCTCATAAAGCTTATTATTTATTTTACAAACTCCATCTTTTTCTTTTAAAATACCGTATATACTTCCTAAACTTACTATATTATCTGTTTTTATATAATTTATATTTTCGTTATCTAATACTATTCTTTTAACAAAATCATATAGCTCCTCATTGTTTTCTATATTTTTAATAAGACTCTCAAAATTAGTATTACTATCTTTTAAT
This sequence comes from Clostridium beijerinckii, assembly GCF_018223745.1. Lineage (NCBI taxonomy): Bacteria > Bacillati > Bacillota > Clostridia > Eubacteriales > Clostridiaceae > Clostridium > Clostridium beijerinckii. Next base: position 1,270,020 of record NZ_CP073653.1, on the reverse strand, counting down.
ATTTCTTTTACAGCTAAATCCATATATTCCTTTTCCCAAACAAATTCATTATCACTCATTATCTTTTCATCTATTATCTTACATAATTTGCTTACTAAAAACGGATATCCTTCTGTATAAAAATAAAGCTTTTCTGAAAAGTATTCTTTATCTAATATAACTTTTTTATCTTCTACATAATCCTCAAGCATAGTCATTATTTCTTCTTTTGAAAAACTCATATCAACATCAAAATCTGAGGCTATATTCCAAGGGCTGTTATATTTATGTTCTTCATCACTTCTTATTTTAACTTTAAGAGTTTTAACATCATAGACACCAGCCAAAATTATACTGTGAAAAGTATAATCCCGCCCTTCACTTCTAAGAAGATATTTGTTTCTAAGCATTCCTAAAAAACTCAAAAACAATTGATTATTACTGCTTTTATCAACTTCATCTATCATTAATACTACCTTTTTGTTTATCTCTCTAACAAATTTAGTTATAAAATAGGATAAATCATCTAAGGTTTCTACGCTTTCTTTATTAGAAGAAATAAATTTTGATAATTCAACATTTTCAAACTCGATTGTACGTTCTAATATTTTCATAAAACCTTTACTAAACCTATTTTCATCCTCAAAAATCAAATCGCCTATACCTTCAAAGCTTATCTTTATAGGAAAATAATCTTCTGATTCCTTTAACTTATTATCTAGTAAAAATAAAGTTGTAGTTTTCCCATATTGTCTTGGTCTATTTATCACGAAATACTCTTCACCATCAATAAGCTTCATTATTTTATCTATTTTTTTCGAAATATCTACAATGTAATGTTTATTAGGAATGCAAGTTCCAGTGACATTAAATTTTTTTAACATAATTTTATCACCATCCCATAAATAATATTTAATTCTGTTAATTGTTTCCTGCTATAAAGGTAATGCCCTATGCCCTATTCCTATAACTACTTCATCTAAGTGCAGAAGTCCAATACTTAAGAATATACACACTGAAATATGTTCTCCGCCTCTAGCTATTCCAATTTTTCCACCTACATTTTGCCCATTTGCTCTATTTGCAACTTGAATTACCGCATCTCTAGTTGCACCTATAACAGCACCTTCATGCAAATGTTCTTCTCTTATTAACTCGTTTCTTTTTGCAGCAACTAATGCACTTTCAAGTATTTTAGCTATCGATGAATTAATATTTCCACCTATATTTACTGCGGTGACTTTAATTCCCTTCTCTGCATATACTTTCTTTAAATGCTCTTCTTCATGTCTATCACATATAGCCATTTTAGTAGCTATCTTTGCAACTCTTGTACTATTGCTTTCCATTTTTACACTCTCCAATCAATCTAAACCTATAACATTGATCTGATTAACTTAAACATATACCTGAAAAATATCCTTTCCATTAATATTAGATCTTTCTTCTTTAAACTCTTTGTTTTTATTAAAATTAAAGATTAAGAGATACCCTTTATTTAAATCATGTATATTCAAATAATCACAAAGCTGCTCGATTCCCTTTTCGTGGTATTTTAAACCTCTCCATATTTTCATCTCAATTATATACTTAAACTTATTGTAGGTTATAACTACATCTAATCTTTTCTCTTCTGAAACTTGAACTTCCTTAAAATCAAATCCTGTTCCATTTATTATAGGCTTTATAAATGCTAAAAATAACAATCTTCCATGATGTTCTATAAACTCACTATCTTTAGAAGAATACTGCTCCTTCATAAAATGCTGAAATCTCTTAAGTATTTTTTCTATATTTAAGCCACCATCTTTTTTTATAAATGCTTCCTTAAAGTTATACTCTTCTATATTGTTATAATTATTTTCAAGCTTTGAAATCATATAATTATATATTATTTCTCCAAATATTTTATTAGATATAGATACTTTTCCGTTTTTATTTTTAAAATAACCATATGTGCTTCCAATTTCTATAATTGGATTATAGCTATTAAACCCCTTATCGTTTCCATTTACTATTATGTCTTCAATGTAATCATAAAGTTCTTTATTGTTTTCTAAGTTCTTTATTAAACTATCAAATAAAGTATTTTTTTCTTCTAAAATAATTTTAACTGCCTTTTGTATATCTTCACCCTCCCAAGGCCCTTTATCCAATTCATAAATTTTTTCATCTACAATTTGGCATAGCCTGCTAACTAAAAACGGGTATCCATCTGTAAAAAAGTGAATCTCTTCACTAAGTTTATCTATATCCATAGATAAAGAATTTTCTATTGCATATTCATTTAGCATAGTAGCTATTTCTTTGGGCGAAAAACTCATATCCACATTGAAATCAACAGCAATATTCCATGGGGAATTATATTTAGCTTCCTCTTTATTTCTAATTTTTAATTTTAGACTCTTCACATCATATACCCCTGCCAAAATGACACTTTTAAAAGTGAAGTCCTTTCCAACTTCCCTCCCAAGGTACTTATTTCTAAGCATTCCAAGAAAACTTAAAAACAACTGATTATTTGAGCTTTTATCTACTTCATCTATAATTAAAACAACTTCCTTTTTAGCTTTTTCAACGAACTTTGTTATTATTTCTGATAATTCTTCAATGTCATTAATCTCTCTACTTAAATTTTCTAACCTATTGCTTTCTTCTTTATCTACAAATGCTAGATCTTTAATTATTAGCTTCAAAAATTTGTTGCAAAAACTTTTTTCCTCTTCGAATACGATATCTCCAATTCCTTCAAAGCTTATATTTATAACTAAATATACATCCTTTAATCTATTATTTATCTCATTCAAAGTCGTCGTTTTTCCATATTGTCTAGGCCTATTTATAGTAAAATAAAATTCATTATCTATAAGTTTCTTTATTTGTTCAATTTTCTTACTTATGTCAACCATATAGTATTTTCTTGAAACACAAACCCCAGTACTATTAAACCTTTTCTTCATACTCTATACACACCACCGATCTTTAACTGATTTATTATATTATATCCTATAAGTTATTTTAATAAAACAAAAAATAGGGCTAAAGAGTATTTCTCTACCCTTTAGCCCCTATATTAAATCTTGCCATATATAAATCAATTATAAGCTATAGATATCCAACTTTAAAACTAGACTTATGTGATACCTTACCGAAATCATAAATATTTTGATTCCGAAAAGCTATGAAAATATCGCTGAAGGTTCTAAGCAGCAGGTTGTATCCACTTTAGCATGCTCCAACTTTCAGTTTGACAAGCTAAAATGGAACAACCTACAGCTAAGACCCTTTAACAGCTCATTTTCAAATGTTTTCTCCACAAATATATTTATGATTTCTAGTGAAGATATGAGCTTAAAGTTTTAGTAACTTTGTAAATATGTTCATCTAATAAGTCTAATTCTTAAATTGTTTATCTATATAGATAACACAATCATAAACTATACTTACACCATGAAATATCTTCAAACCAGAAACTGGAATAAAAGTATGTTATTCATTTCGGCGAGTTATATGAATAAGTTCAGGTCTTAGTGGATATCTATAGATTCATACTATAAAATTAATAAAAATTCCCCATAGCTCTGAATTTATTATATCTATTATCTATTAGTTCGTTTAAATCTTTTTCTTTTAACTCTAACAAGTTATCTACAATTGTTTTCTTAAGAGCCTCTGCTGCTTTAACAGGGTTTTTATGTGCACCACCCCTAGGTTCTTTTACGATACCATCAATTATATCAAAACCCTTTAAATCTTTAGCAGTAATTTTCGCAACTGCTGCTGCTTCTTTAACTCTGTTTGGATCTTTCCATAGAATCGAAGCAAATCCTTCTGGTGAAAGAACTGAATATATAGAATGTTCTAACATAAAGATTTTATCTGCAACTGCTAAAGCTAAAGCTCCTCCACTTTCGCCTTCACCTGTTATAATTGAAATTATTGGTGTCTTTAATCTACTTAATTCAAAAAGATTATTTGCTATAGCCTGCCCTTGACCTCTTTCTTCTGCTCCCATACCTGGAAATGCTCCCATAGTATCTATAAAACAAATTACAGGTCTTTTAAATTTTTCAGCCTGCTTCATAAGTCTTAATGCTTTTCTATATCCTTCCGGATTAGGCATTCCAAAATTTCTTTTTATATACTCACTAGTATTTGATCCTTTAGTTATTGCTATAACTGTAACATTTATATCATTAATAGATGCGATTCCACCAATTATAGCTTGATCATCACCAAAGTTTCTGTCTCCATGAAATTCAATGAAATCTTTAAATATAGTTTCTATATAATATTGCCCAGATGGTCTGTCTTTGTGCCTTGCTATTTCAACACTTTCCCATGGTGTTACATTAATTTTCATAAAATCTTTATCCATAATTAATTCCTCACTCCATGCAAAATAAGAATTTTATATATACATGCCCTCATATTCTTTCTTTCAACAATGGCATCAACAAAACCTTTTTCAAGTAAAAATTCTGCTTTTTGAAAATTATCTGGAAGAGTTTCTTTAATTGTGTTCTCAATAACTCTTCTTCCTGCAAATCCTATTAATGCATTCGGCTCACTTAAAATGATGTCACCTTCCATTGCAAAACTTGCAGTTACTCCTCCAGTTGTTGGATCTGTTAATATAGAAATATATAAAAGACCAGCTTCACTATGCTTTGCTAGAGCTGCACTTATTTTTGCCATTTGCATAAGTGAAAAAATACCTTCCTGCATTCTAGCACCGCCAGATGCTGTAAAAATCATTAATGGAAGCTTATTTTCTGTGGCATGTTCTATAAGTCTTGTAATCTTTTCACCAACTACAGTCCCCATACTTCCCATCATAAAGAAGCTATCCATAATAGCACATGCTACTTCTATACCATTTAGCTTTCCAACTCCAGTAACAACAGCTTCTGTACTATCAGTCTTAGTGCTTTTTAACTTTTCTTCATAGCCTTTAAAATCTAATGGATTAGTAGTTTTTAAGTCTTTCCAGAATTCCTTAAAAGTATCTTTATCAAAAAATACTTTTATTCTTTCTTTTGCATTAAGTCTAAAATGATGACCACAAGTTGCACAAACGAACTTAGAATTTTCTAAGTCTTCTGCATATATCATCGAATTACACTTATCACATTTTTCCCACATACCTGATGGTATATTAGGCTTTTCTTCAGAAACACTCTTTTTTAACGTTGAGGATTTAACAGTTGCATATTGTCTTTTTACAAATAAATCCTTAAGCATTCTTCTTCACCATCTTTTCTGCTAAAAATGAAGTATCATAATCTCCTTCTAAGAATTCTTTAGTATGAAGTATTGATAATTCAAAATCAATATTAGTTTTTACCCCACCTACTGCAAATTCTGCTAATGCTCTATCCATTTTTACAATAGCTTCATTTCTATTATCACCAAAAGTAATTAATTTAGCTATCATAGAATCATAGCAATGAGGAATTTTATACCCACAGAATATAGCTGAATCAACTCTTACTCCCATACCCCCTGGGACACAAAGCTCTTCGATTGTTCCTGGACATGGTCTGAAATCATGTTCTGGATCTTCTGCATTAACTCTACATTCTATTGCATGACCTTTAATCTTTATATCATCTTGAGTATAAGCTAATTTTTCTCCTGAAGCTATCTTCAATTGTTCTTTTACTAAGTCTATACCTGTAATCATTTCAGTAATTGGATGCTCTACTTGTATTCTAGTATTCATTTCCATGAAGTAGAAATTATTATCTCTATCAAACAAGAATTCTATAGTTCCTGCATTCTTATAATCTACAGCTAGAGCTGCTTTCTTTGCAATTTCACCCATTTTAGCTCTTAATTCTTCTGTTAATACATTTGATGGTGCTTCTTCTAAAACCTTTTGGTTCTTTCTTTGCATCGAGCATTCTCTTTCACATAAATGTATAACATGGCCATGTTCATCGGCTAATATTTGAAATTCAATATGCTTTGGCTTTTGAACAAATTTTTCTATATATAATGAATCATCCCCAAAACAAGCTTTTGCTTCTGTTTTAGCAGTTTTAAAGCCCATTAAGAATTCTTCATCATTATTAGCAACTCTTATTCCTTTACCGCCGCCACCTGCTGATGCTTTTATCATTATTGGGTATCCAATACCTTTTGCAATTTCTAAAGCATGGGCTTCATCTCTTATTTCACCTTCATATCCAGGTACTACAGGAACACCAGAAGCTTTCATAATTTCTCTTGCTTTAGCCTTATTTCCCATAAGCTCAATTGTCTCATAATCAGGACCTATAAATTTAATATTGCATTGTCTACACATCTTTGCGAATTTAGGATTTTCTGATAAAAATCCAAACCCTGGATGTATAGCGTCAGCTCCAGTTAAAACACATGCACTTAGAATGTTTGTTATGTTTAAATAACTATCTTTAGGCATTGCAGAACCAATACATACAGCTTCATCTGCAAGTTGAGTATGAAGTGCTTCTTTATCTATTTCTGAATAAACAGCTACTGTACTTATTCCCATTTCTCTACAAGCTCTAATTATTCTAACTGCAATTTCTCCTCTGTTGGCAATTAGCACTTTCTTTAACATTTTTATCACCTATCCTACTGCAACGCAAAAAGTATTTCAGCTTCACAAACTGTTTTTCCATCTACTGAGGCAATCCCTTTTCCAATACCTATAGGTCCTTTAATCTTAATAATTTCACAATATAAATCAAGCTTATCTCCAGGTACAACTTTTCCTTTAAATCTAACTTTATTTATACCTGCAAATAATGGAGTCTTACCTTTAAATCTTTCCATTGAAAGAATAGCAACTGTTCCTGTTTGAGCTAAAGCTTCAACTTGAAGTACTCCTGGCATAATTGGTTCTTCTGGATAATGCCCTTGAAAGAATGCTTCATTTGCAGAAACATTTTTATATCCTCTTACAAATTGTTTTTCTTCTATTTCCATTTCAGTTACTCTATCTACTAAAAGCATTGGGTATCTATGTGGTATAATCTTTTTTATTTCATTTATGTTAAGCATTAATTATTCCCCCTTAACCTTAAATAATGGCTGGCCATATTCTACCATATCTCCGTCATTAGCTAAGCGTTCTACTATTACTCCATTATATTCGCTTTCGATTTCATTCATAAGCTTCATAGCTTCTATAATGCAAATAACCTTTCCCTTAGAAACTGTGCCGCCAACTTCTACGAAAGGTGAGCTTTCTGGTGATGCTGAAGAGTAAAATGTTCCAACCATAGGAGAAGTTATAATACTTACATCCTTATCGTCTATAACTACTTCTTTTTCAGCAGCCTTTACTTCTTCTTTCTCCACTATATGATTTTCTGATCTTTCTACTGAACTAAGTGAACTAGCAGCAGTGTTAACCTGATTATTTACAGCTGGAGTATAATTTCCTGAGCCATTATCAGCTAATCCTCTAGTTAATGATTTATCCATCTTTATATGATCATTTCCACTTTGAAGCTCAAAAAAGGCTAAACTTGAAGAGTCAACCAATTTAACAAGCTCTTTAATTTTTTCAAAGTCCATAAAAATATCCTCCTCTTATATATGTTGCAATTCACAATTCATAATTATCAATTCACAATGCACAATGCACAATTCACAGCTTAATGCACAATGCTCAATTATCAATTCACATTTCAATTCGCAATGCTCAATTCATAATTCAATGCACAATTCACAATTATCATTTCACAATGCACAATTATCAATTATCAATTCACATTTACGTATGAAATTCTTGTAATATTTTTAGAATTATTCTTAGGAATTATTTTTTGCAATGTATATATATATCTTATTCAAAAATATTATTTATATATTTTATGCCGTACTAAGTCACATTCAAAAAGTTAATATTTCTTATTAACTGCATTTAACTTTTCTGGCATAAAATATATGTAACACTTTTTATTTTACCAAATATATCTTCATTATTTCCACTTTTTCAAAAGTAAAGTGGCATTATGTCCACCAAAGCCTAAAGAGTTAGTAAGTGCATATTCTAAATCTTGCTTTCTTCCAACGTTAGGCACATAATCTAAATCTAATTCTTCATCTTTTGTTTCATATCCGATTGTTGGCGGGATAAATCCTTCTTCAAGAGCCTTTGCACATATTATTGCTTCTATTGCTCCTGCTGCTCCTAAAAGATGACCTGTCATAGATTTTGTTGAAGATATTGGAACTTTGTATGCATCTTCTCCAAACGCCTTTTTAATAGCTGCTGTTTCAAATTTATCATTTAATTCTGTTGAAGTTCCATGAGCATTTATATAAGAAACTTGTTCTGGTTTAATTCCTGCCTCTTGCAACGCATCAGCCATAGCTCTTGAAGCTCCTGCTCCTTCTGGATCTGGAGATGTAATATGATATGCATCACAAGTTGATCCATATCCTACAACTTCAGCTATGATGTTTGCACCTCTAGCTTCAGCATGTTCTAAAGATTCAAGAATTACAACTCCTGCACCTTCTCCCATTACAAATCCGCCTCTTTCCTTATCGAAAGGGATAGAAGCTCTTTCTGGATCATTTCCTGAATTTAATGCCTTCATACTATGAAATCCAGTAACTCCAAGTCTAGTTATAGGTGCTTCTGCTCCACCTGCAAGCATTACATCTGCATAACCATGTTTTATTGTTCTAAATGCATCACCAATATTGTTTGTTCCTGTTGCACAAGCAGTTACTGCTGATGTACATGGTCCTCTTAATCCATATTTAATAGCTACATTTCCTGCACCTAAATTTATTATTGTCATAGGAACGAAAAATGGAGATACTCTTTTAGACTTTCCAGTTGCAATTTTAGTACATTCAGTTTCAATAGTTTCAAATCCACCTATACCAGATCCAAGCATTACTCCAAATCTTTCTAGATTTTCTTTTTCTAAATCTATTCCTGAATTCTTTATTGCTTCATCTGATGCAACCAAAGCAAATTGAGCAAATCTATCTAATCTCTTTGCTTCTTTCTTACCTATTAAAGTATCTGGATCAAAGCCCTTAACTTCTGCTGCTATTTTTACATCTACTAAATCTTTATCAACTAAAGTTATATAATCTATTCCTAGCTTTCCGCTTTTTGCATTATCCCAAAACGTACTTACATCATTTCCTATCGGAGTCAGAGCTCCCATCCCCGTAATTACTACTCTTCTTTCCATAAATCAAACTTCCTCCATTACATTAACATTCCACCGTCAACCTGGATAACTTGCCCTGTAACATAATCTGCACTTTCACTTGCAAGGAAAGCTACAACATTTGCTACATCACTTGCTTTTCCTAATCTCTTAAGCGGTATAGTCTTCTTCATCTCTTCTTTGTATTTATCTGCTAGAGCTTCTGTCATATCTGTTTCGATATATCCTGGTGCTACTGCATTTACAGTGATTCCTCTTGAACCAACTTCTCTAGCTAATGATTTTGTCATTCCAATTACTCCTGCTTTAGACGCAGAATAATTTACTTGACCTGCATTTCCAGTAATTCCAACTACTGATGAAAGATTTATTATCTTTCCATGTTTTTGTTTCATCATAATTGGAGTTATAGCTTTTAAGCAGTTAAACACACCTTTTAGATTAACATCAATAACATTATCAAAATCTTCTTCTTTCATTCTGATTATTAATGCATCTTTTGTGATTCCTGCATTATTTACCATTATATCTATAGTGCCAAATTTTTCTTTAGCAGAATTGATAAGATTATCAACTTCTTCTGACTTAGATATATCACCTTTTACACATAAAGTTTCTACACCCATGCCTTTTATTTCATTTTCAACTTCTAATGCTTCTTTTTCATTACTTCTATAATTTAAAACTATATTAGCTCCAAGAGATGCAAGCTTTAAAGCTATTGCCTTTCCAATTCCTCTTGATGCTCCTGTAACAATTGCACATTTTCCTTTTAGCATATATTAAATTACCTCCTATTGTTATAAACAATTAACCTATAACTGAGCTGCAAATAATCATTTATAATCCATCTACTCATTCTAAATAACTATTACTATATTTTACAATAATAAGCCTACATTTAAAATCCTAGCAGACCATGTGTCAGTTAAGATAAAAATGCAGATACTTACTTTTAATAAATATATATTTATATATTAAAGATTGCTTTTAATCTTATCAATTGTATTTTTCAATGAATCCATATCCTCAACATTTAAAAGACTTGCACTCTTATCTATTTTCTTAACAAATCCTCTAAGTGCTTTTCCAGGACCTACTTCTATAAATGTATCAACGCCGCTATCTATCATATGATTTATAGTCTTTTCAAAAAGGACTGATGTTCTTATATGTCTCTTTAATAATTCTTTAACATCATCTTCTTTTTCATAAGGAAGCCCTTTAACATTTGAATAAACTACTTTGTCAAGTTCTTTAATATCAACATTTTTTATAGTATTAAAGAATTCTTCACTTGCAGGCTCAAGAAGGGAACTATGAAATGGTCCACTAACCTTTAGCGGAATTCCAAGGCCTCCTAATTCTTTTGCAATTTTTACGGCTTCATCGATTGCTTTGTTTTCTCCTGAAATAACTACTTGGCCTGGGCAGTTATAGTTAGCCCCTTCAACTATTCCAAATTCACCTGCTCTAGTTAATAATTCTTGTATCTTTTCATCATTTAATTTTAACACAGCAGCCATTTTTCCAAGGCCTTCTGGTAGCGCACTACCCATTATTCTTCCTCTTTCTTTTATAAGAAGTAATCCTTCTTCTAAAGAAAGTGCTCCCCCGTATATTAACGCTGCATATTCTCCTAAGCTAAGACCTGCTGCATAATCTGCTTCAATGCCATTTATCTCTAGTGCTTTTAACGCGATAAGTGATGCAACAAGTATTGTAGGTTGTGCATTTTCTGTTGCTGTTAAAATTTCTTCTGGCCCTTCGAACATCATTTTCTTAATAGGCATATTTAAAATTTCTTCACTACGATCTAATATTTCTTTACATTCTGGTATATTATCGCAAAGTTCTTTTGCCATTCCAATAGTTTGAACTCCTTGACCTGGAAAAAGAAATGCAGTCTTACTACTATTCATGATTCCCTCCAAAACGCTTAAATATTTCATTTGATTCTGTAAATAATTCTTCAATCATTTCCTTACATGATTGTTCCTTGCAAATAAGTCCTGCTATTTGACCTGACATAAGTGATCCATTATCCACATCACCATCTACAACAGCCTTTTTAAGCGCACCAATTCCAAGCTTTTCTAATTCTTCAGCAGATGCTCCTTCTTTTTCTAACTTAAGATAAGTTCTTGCAAGCTTATTTCTTAGAACTCTAACTGGGTGACCTGTTGGTCTTCCTGTTACTTCTGTATCTATATCATTGGCTTTTAGTACTTTATCTTTATAATTTTGATGTATTGTACATTCTTTTGCCACTAAGAATCTTGTTCCAACTTGAATTCCTTCAGCGCCTAGCATAAATGATGCAGCTACTCCTCTACCATCACCTATTCCTCCAGCTGCTATAACTGGTACGCTTACAGCATCAACAACTTGTGGTACTAATGTCATAGTAGTTAACTGACCTACATGCCCACCTGATTCAGTACCTTCTGCAATAATTGCATCAGCTCCTGACTTTTCCATTCTTTTAGCTAGTGCTACAGAAGCTACTACTGGTATAACCTTTATTCCATGAGCCTTCCATTTTTCCATATACTTTCCTGGACTTCCTGCACCAGTTGTAACAACAGATACGCCTTCTTCACATACTAATTCTGCTATTTCCTCAGCATTTTCTGCCATTAACATTATATTTACACCGAATGGCTTATTGGTTAATTCCTTTGTTTTCTTTATCTGTTCTCTTACCCATTCAGTTGGTGCTGCCCCAGTTATTATTCCAAGTCCACCAGCTTCACTTACTGCTGAAGCTAAAGATGCATCTGCAATTCTTGCCATAGCACCTTGAAATATAGGATATTCTATTTTTAACAGGTCACATACTCTATTTTTTTCCACAACATATTCCTCCTACCATTACCAATCACAAAATATCGCTTAATGTACTATCTCTTACTATAATAATGGAACTTCCTGTATTTTAATCTTATCTATGTATAATAGCCATTTTGCCTATTATGATAAGTAATTTTACTATTATAGCATATTTTTATCAATGAGATTACTAAAAAGTTAAAAATAAGTTCATATTCTCCAACGTTTATACATTGGTTTTTTTATAAATATTAAATTGCATCTTGTATTATTTTAATCTCAAATGATATGATATTTGTTTCCATAACCATTCCATTCTTATATATAAATCTATTTTAAAGTTAAATAATAAAAGCTTATTTAACTATTATTTTTAATTACCACTCAAGTAATGTTGCTGCATAAGTTAACCCACCACCAAATGCGACAAGAATAATTTTATCACCTTTATTTAGTAAGCCTTTTTCATACATTTCATTTAAAGCTATAGGTACTGTTGCAGCTGATGTATTTCCTACCTTTTCTAAGTTCAAATAAAACTTATCTTCGCTTAATTTCAACTTTTCTGCTGCTAATTTTATAATTCTATAATTTGCTTGGTGAGGTACTATATATTTAATGTCATCAAATGAAACATTAGTATCTTTCATAACTTCAGTAACGGCTTCATCTATTGCAGATACTGCAAATCTAAGTATTTCTCTACCATTCATATCGATAGTTCTTTTAGCTAATTTTTTTTCTTTTGAAAAAGGAGTATCAAAATCAGTAGCGCCTATAGTAAGTGCTTCCCCCTTTTTTCCATCCGCTCTTAAATATGATTTAATTATTCCTGGTGCCTCATCCCTCTTAAGTACAGCCGCACCAGCACCATCTCCAAATAAAATACAAGTGCTTCTGTCTGTCCAGTCTGTTACTTTTGAAAGAACTTCAGCTCCAACTACTAATGCATTTTTATAATTCATAGACATCATTAAAGCTTTAGCTGTCTCCAAGCCGTATACAAATCCTGAACATGCAACACTTATATCAAAACAAGCTGCCTTACTTGCATCTAAATTACTTTGAACTAGACATGCAACCGATGGTATAAACATATCTGGACTAATTGTAGCAACAATAATAAGCTCTAAATCTTTTGCATCAATACCAGCTCTTTCAAGTGCAAGCTTAGCTGCTTTTGTTGAGATATCAGATGTATTTTCTCCTTCTGAGATTCTTCTTTCTCTCATACCTGTTCTTTGCACTATCCACTCATCACTTGTTTCAACGAATTCACTTATTCTATCATTAGTAACTACTAGAGATGGAAGATATGCTCCAATTCCAGCAATTTTAATATTACTCATATTTTTCTCCTTCATTATACTAATTCATATTTTTCTTTAAAAAAGTTATTTATTTTACTTAAAGAAGAAATTAAAATTTCTTCTTCTTCTAACGTTAATCCTTCTATTGCATTATTTATCATTTCTCCATGAAATCTCTGATGGATTCTGAATGCTAACTTTCCTTTTCGAGTTAATTTAATAAGAACAACTCTTCTGTCTGTTTCTATCCTGTTTCTTTCTACATATCCTTTTTTAATTAATTTATTGATAGCAGTTGTTAAAGTACTTACTGTAATTTTTAATTTCTGCGCTACCTCTGACATTGTTCTTTCACTGTACATACCAATAGATTCTATAGTATGAATTTCTGTTATTGAAAGATCTGAAAGTACACCATTCTTTAAACTTTGCTCCTCAATTTGTAAGACATCATTAAATAACTGCACCAAAAGCTCATTAATCAGTTTTGTTGATTTATCCATTTATCTGCACTCTCCATTTTGACATCCAAAAATATCTTCTAACAAAAATTATATTCAGTGTTTATAAAATGAAAAATTTGGTAATGAAAATCTTAAATATCATACCAAATACGCAATCTATTGACCAATTAGACATATGAAATAAAATAACAAGCAAACGACATAAAGATATTTTGTCCTAAGATTGGCTGAGGAAAATTCATTTTGAATTCAGAATGAACTACATGAAAAGTTTCACTTTACTTTAGACAAAATATATAAACAAACATATTTACTTTATATTTTCTGAGTATGCCTCGCCTTTAATCAAAAAGTTTTAAAATCAAATAGTTTGATAATCAAAATATACTATACTCAAAATACATTGTCAAATTTTTTTCAATTTTTTCCAGTCTCTTGTATGCTTTTAATTAGCAATTTCATATGATATAATTAATTAAATTAGTTAATATTATCTATAATATTAATTTTTAAACATAGGAGGTGTACATATCATGACTAGAAAGTTAATTATAGCTACAGTTTTAATGTTAAGTACCGTAATGGTTTCTTGTAGCACAAAGCCTAGTGATTCCCCTAAGCCTAGTGATAATAACACTACTACTGTAGAGCAAAATAAAGACGACAATGGCTCTTCTAATGCTGATAGTAAAAAAGCTAATGAAACTACAAGCGATACAAAAAAAGTAAATAAGTTAAAACTTTCTATATATAGTATAGATGATAACTCTTTGGAACCAAATCAATCAGGTACTATTGAGGTAAATGAAAATTCAACTCTACAGGACAAGCTAAAAGAATTAGCAAAAGCTGTATCAGAGAAAAAATTTGACAATTTACCAATTGAAGTTAAATCTATAGATACTGTTAACGGCAAAAAAGTTGCTACTATAAACTTAACTGACTCAAATAATAAAAAATGGGTTCCAAAGTTTCAAGGATCAACTGGTGGTTCAGTTACAGCTAATACTTTGATTGAGAATTTCCTTCAATCTAATAACAAATCTAAAGGCGAATGGATTGATGGCGTGAAATTCCTATATAATAATGAAACAATAGAATATGAACATGCATCAGACTTATCTACTGTTAAGTATGCAAATTAATTACATTAAGTTATAACAAAAAGAAGCCAAGCTTTAATATAAAATGGAACCTATGAAATAGACACTAAAAAAAGACTATTTCAATAGGTTCTTTTTTTGTACAATAAAAGATAAGAAGAAATATAGTAAGGTTGTGAAAAGAATGAGTAAAAAATTATTTTCAGATGAAGAAATTAAAAGTTTATCAAAAAATAGATATGTTAAATCTGTAAGTAAACGTGGAATTACATATACAGATGAATTTAAAATATTGTTTATCGCTGAGCGTAGCAAGGGAAAACTACCTATTCATATTTTTCAAGATGCTGAATTTGATATAGATGTTATTGGAAATAATAGAATTTGGTGTGCAAGTAAAAGATGGCGTAATGCTTATAATGAATCAGGAGAGCTTGGTCTAAGAGATTCTAGAAAATTAAACAGTGGTCGTCCACTTAAACGTGAACTAACCGTTGAAGAAATAATAGCCAAAAAGGATGCAGAAATTGCTTATTGGAAAGCTGAGGCAGAACTATTAAAAAAATCGAGCTGCAAGAAAGGCAGGTGAAAAATAGTAAACTAAGTGCATCATCAATCTTTGTAATAATACAACATATAATTTTGACATATAACTATAAAAATATGGTTTCACATTTATGCGAAGTAGCTTTAGTATCTAGATCAGGCTATTATAATTATTTAAAATCAACAGGCAAACGTAATCGTAGAGAAGAAAAGGATTTAGAATTGAAGGATATCATTCTTAAAGCATTTAATCATAGGGGCTACAAGAAAGGTTCTCGTTCTATAAAAATGGTGTTAGAGAATGAATTTAATCTTATAATAAATCGAAAATGTATACAACGAATCATGAGAAAATATAATATTGAGTGCCCAATTAGAAAAGCTAACCCTTATCGTAGAATGATGAAAGCTACTCATGAGCATACTGTTGTACCTAATATTTTAAATAGAGAATTCAAGCAAGATTTGGTCGGAAAAGTTTTATTAACAGATATAACTTATTTAACATATGGAGCATCCAATAGGGCTTATTTGTCAACTATTAAAGATGCTTCAACAAATGAAATTCTTTCATATCAGCTTTCCAATAGCCTTACATTAGATATAGCTACCGAAACTATTAAAAAGTTGATGAAAAATCACAAAAATTTACTAAATAAAGATGCCTTTATTCATTCGGATCAAGGAGTTCATTATACTAGTCCTAGATTTCAAAAACTTCTTAAAAAATATAAAATTGGTCAGTCTATGTCTAGGCGCGGAAATTGTTGGGATAATGCCCCGCAGGAATCATTTTTTGGTCATATGAAAGATGAAATTGACTTAAAAAGTTGTTCAACATTTGAAGAATTAGAAGCTTCAATTGATAACTATATGGAGTATTATAATAATTATAGATATCAGTGGGGACTTAAAAAGCTGGCTCCTGTACAATACAGAAACCAGCTCATAGCTGCCTAGCCTTTTTCAAAATGTCCTTGACATAGGAACCATTTTAATATTTAAAACTTGGCTTCTTTTGCTTTTTATTTTATTATCCAGTATTTCAACAAAATCTCTTCTTATATAATGGTATCTATTTCAAAGTTCTTCAAATTTTTCTTCATTAGAATATATATATGTTGCAAAAATAATTCTTCATCATAATTCTAAAAACATTGCAAGAATTTCATATGTAATTATGCATTGTGAAATGATAATTGATAATTGTGCATTAAATTGAGCATTGTGCATTTCAATATATATTTCAATCTATTAAGAAATTACTGTATATGTTTGAGTATAAGCTATTTGTTCATCACCTAATGTAAGGTAATAATATATTGGTATCATATACGTTGAATAAAATAACGTTGAAGCTTCTGGCACATTGCTTTCTATTGCTCTTACTAAGATCTGTTGGTGCTTTAAACTTACAATATAGCAAGTAGCTATAATTACAATTTGTTCTGAAAAAAACACGTCAGAAATTGAATTTGAATATTTATCAGCATGATTTACCAAATTAGTCCTAATAATTCTAAGCTGCTCAATATAACGCTGTATCTCAATATCAAACTTCTTCAAGTCATCAACTGGTGTATCTGGTTTTATATTATATACAGTTAAATTTGCCCGTATAACTTTAATTTGATTTAAGCTGTTAATAATATCCTCCTTATTCTGTAAATTAGATATTTTAGGGCCATACTGCTGAGGTATATTCGGAATTTGTGCATATGCTAAATTACTTGTGAATACTGTTATGAATACTACAAACGTTATCAAACGGATTATTATTTTACGCATTATTGTTCCTCCATATTATAATAAATCTACCTTATTTACAAAAAGTACTCTTTAAGTTTATCCTTTGTTATTTTAAATATTTTATTCCTAAAAGATAGATTATATTAATGAGGATATACGCACTACTCAAAGGGCATCCGTTCTATTGTTTCCAGTATTGTATAGATAAACCTACTAAGACCTGAACTTATGTATATAGCTCGCCGAAATAAGGATTATGCTGTTGTTCCAGTTTCTAAGGAATTATGATGGATGATCCCAAAATTACAAGTTGCACTCAAGATGCTAGCATCAAAGGCAAGCTTTGAACTAGCATACTTGAAACAACTTATAATCTAGGAATCAGAGCCATCAAATTCCTAATGAAACATTTCACAAAAGCATAATTCTTATTTCTAGTTGGGATATATTTCATAGTATAAATCTAACTTATAATTGGTTTATCTATATACATAAACAACTTAAGAATTTGATTTATACTTTGAAATAAATACCATACTAGAAAGTAGAAACATTTTTATGTAGCATGCATTGAAAATGAGCTGTTAAAAGCGCTTAATTGTAGGTTGTTCAACTAATGCTTGTCACAATGAAATTGGGAGCAAGCATTAGTGGTGCAACTTGCAATTTAGAACTTTCAGCGAAATTTTCATAATCCTGTGAAATAACAATGTTTTTACTTTCGGTGGATTATTGCATAAGTCTAGGTTATATATTGTTTATCTATATAGATATCCACAACTTGAAATTTACTTATACCTTGAAATATACGCCATACTAGAAAGTAGAAACATTTTTGCGCAGCAGGCATTTAAAAATGAGCTGTTAAAAGTGCCTTATTGTAGGTTGTCCTACTTATGCTTGTCACTCTGAAAGTGGGAGCAAGCATAAGTTGCGACAACCTGCAATTTAGCACTTTCAGCGAAATTTTTATAGTCCTGCGAAGCAACAATGTTTCTTCTTTCGGTGAACTATATGCATAAGTCTATGTCTCAAGTTGGATATCTATCCAAAGATTCTTATATTTTTCAAGTTCTCTTATTGGATCTAATTCTTTGTCTTTCTTCATATATTCTAAAAAGAATTCATTTAATTCTATACTTTTTTCTACATCTCTTAATGCTTTTAAATTTTCATTTATATTTACATAATAACAAGCTCTATTATAATATAAAAAACCTTCATCATCATTTTCTTCTATTCCCTTACTTATTACTTCAATAGCTTTTTTAAAATTACCTTCTTCTCTATATGCTACAGATAAATTCAGAAAACTATAAGGATAATTGGGATTTGCTTCAATAGACTTGTAATAATACCCTTTGCTCTCTTCTATCTTATTTAACTTATTTAAAATTACTGCTTTATTAAATAATATCTTGTAATGTCTATCCTCAATTTCTAAGGCCTTATTTATATAATTCAGTGCATCAATATTTTCATTGTTTTCTTCTAAAATACAAGCTAAATTTGCATATGCCCACATATAATTAGGATTTATCTCAATAACCTTTTTATAGTTGCTTATAGCCTTATCCTTTTCACCTGATTCATCATATATATTGGCTAAAAAGAAATATGCTTTATCATAATTGGGATTTTTTTCTATGGCCTTCTCATAATATTTCTTAGCCTTTTCTAATTCATCATTTTCATCATATATTATTGCCAAGCCATAATATGCTCTAGCATCATCCTCATCTAATTCAATTACTTCTCGATACTTTTTCTCTGCATCACCAGATAACCCAATTTCATCGTAAATTAATGCCATATCCATTAGTAATTCTATATCTTCTTTTCCTATATTTAAGGCATATGCCTTTTGATAAAATGAAATAGCTTTTAATAAGTTATTTTCTGATCTTAAATTTCTCGCCATATTTATATAATTATTGTATAAATAATTCTTGTTTTCCATGTTGCTCTTCATCCATTCATTTGATTTGTTATATGCATACTTATGTAATACTAACCGAAAGAGCAGGTACTCATTGTTTCGGTTTCTAGAGAATTTGGTTGTGGATTTCTAAAAATATTATTTTTTATCTCTATATTTTAATATAACATTGTCCTTGCTTTCCTCTAAAAACAATTCAAAATATGCTAATTTTTCCAAACAAAACTTTTCTATTTCGCTTTCACTTGTTTCTCTAATATAATAATCATGAGTATACCTATTTCTCAACTTAACTACTACTGATAAATATTTTTTTAATGTCTCATCAAAAAATCCAATTTCAGAAGCTTCTTCAATAAGCTTTAATGCCGAAGCTGAACTACTTATTTTCCCATCATTTATGATTATATAGTTCTCACACATGTCAATTACATATTCCGCAAAATCTTGAAAATAAGCTATAACAGCTCTTTTTATTATTTTGTTATTGGATTTCTTATATTCATTTATAGCTTCCTTTAAATTTTCTAAATTATCATAGGCAGCTTTATATTTTTCTAAAAATTTTTCTTTTTTATATCTAAAGTAAGGACTCATCTGTAATTCCTCCAAAATAACTATATTGCTCATCTATTTTTAATACTTTTTCAAAGTTTGCATTGTTCCTCGCATGTTTTAAGACATAATGCTGAAAATCATACCATAATTCTTCATCAATAATATATTTATTATTACTATCTACTGCAAATCTTGCATACTTACTTCCAAAATCTTTAAATAAAACAAATGTCAAATGTATATTATCGTAGTTATAATATTGCTTTGATAATTCTATGATTTTATCTTCAATGTCTAAGGTGTCCATAAATGAAACTTTTGGTTTTACTACAACAGCTAAGTCTATGTCACTTCTATCTTTGTCCCAATACTCTGTTCTATAACTCCCAAATTCAGCAATACAAACGATACTTTGAATTTTCTTTAATTCATTTAAAAAATATGATTCAGCCAAAATTATCACCTCTTTAGAATTATATCACTAAAATAATAAAATACTCAATTTATATACAATTGAGTATTTTATCATATTGAACTTATATATATCGCAATTTAATTTGCACATTTTATGTAAAATAGTTTTATCCCTATATTTAACCTATTATAAGTAAAAATAATACTGATGGAAATTAACCCATCAGCAACTTTTACATGAAATTTTTTAATTATTAATTTTAGATGTATTATTTCTCACTATATCTCTTACATATTCAATATCTATTTCATTTATATCCGCAATATACTCTACAGAAAGTCCTTTGCTATATTGTTTTAATATCAATTGCTTAATTGCTTCTTCTCTTCCTTCTTCTCTTCCTTCTTCAATTTTTTCTCTATCTCTTTCCAATAAAGTCATAAACTCCACCTCCACCGAAATATCATTTTTAACTTCCAGCACTCTTTTATGTATACTTTTAACAAGATTCCCTTTAGCTCTCTTTGCTATTCCATCTGTTGATTCTTCTACATATTCAAGGAATTCTAATAATTCTTCGCTTAAATCATTCATAATTCCCTTTGTATTTAATACTATTTTCTGAGCTTCATCATTTAACATTATACTATTGTCTTCTAAACATAAATTTTGAAAAGTATATTTATGGCGACCTTTATTAAATAAATCAAATGTACAAACAAATATAATATAGCTTTTGGTAAGTTTTCTGTAATCCTCGCCTTTGCTTATTAAGTCTAAATCTATGCTTCCTTGATAATATCTTAGCCTTTTAGGCAAATTCTTATGCTTTCCTCTCTGCATTTCAACATTGTAGATTGTATTATTTTCGTCTTTAACATAAACATCTAAACGGATTCCCTTACTTTCAAGTAATAAATCTATGGTTTTCTGTTCTTCAACTATTTCAACTTTTTCTATTTCAATTTCCAAAATTTTCTCTAATAATTCTTTACAAATTGCTTTATCACTCATAACCTTTGCAAAAAGGAAGTCATCTTCAAGATTTAATTCCTTTAAAGTTTTGTTCATCTTATTAACCTTACCTTATCTTTTATCATTTATATTGGTTTCTTATTAATATTATATCTAATTAAACATTGTATTTCAATATACTCAAATTATATTGCCATTCCATTTATGAACACTGCAATAATAGTAATAATGCTCTGTCACCGTTAGTCTTCAAAGTAGTATATTCTATCTTTCCTTATACTAATTCATTTCCAATTAGATAGAGAAGTAATAGTAACTACTAAAATAATAAAATACTCAATTTATATACAATTGAGTATTTTATCATATTGAACTTATATATTGCAATTCACAATTACGGCCAAAATTCTTGTAATATTTTTAGAATTTATGATGAAGTATTATTTTTTCAACATATATATGAAATATTTACTTTTTATATACGTCTATAACATTTTCAGTTTTATAATGACCGTAGTACCAAGTATTTGTATAAGAAGTTGATCTAAAATTCAAAGAATCAGCAAGCTTAGTTTCTACTCCATCTTTTGTCTTCCATAAACTAAATGAATCGCCATCTTTTCTTACAAATAATATTTGATTTTCTGATATATATTTTGGCATGAAATCAAATGATTTGTTATTTGTAATTTGAGTTATTTCTTTTGTTTCAGTGTTCACTTGATAAATATAGTGCGGTTCACTTTCCCAGTTTTTCGAACTTTGTGATATGTCATCTTTTAAGGCATCAGCTCCAGAATATACTATATTCTTTCCATCACTAGAATAATCCGGTGTCATTGATACTTGATTTTCTGGAATTAAACTTGTAAATTTGTTAGCTTTGATATCGAAAATTCCTAACGCCTTATTACTATACATATCTCTATATTCGCCATTGTTAACAGCAACCATGCTGCTATCTACTGGGTTTTGAGATATATTATCTTTATATGCTAATGCAATCATATTATTATTTTCTATAAATTTATTGTTTAAAAGATCATATACTGCAAATTCTGTCATATCTGCTGACATTGAGCCTGAATTAGGTTTGTTCCATATATACATATATCTATCATCACTTGATATCCTCTCAACATTAGGCCTTGATCCAATAGATTCAAATAACTCAGATGCTGTATACTGCTCTCCAATCTCTTTATCATTTCCTTCTTTACCTTCCAAAACAACCTTTTCTTCTTTAGTAGCTAAATCATAGCTAATTATACCTATTGATTTAATAGTTTTCCCTTTGTCTGTAGTAGTTTCTAGCTGTTTATTAGCATATACCTTATTTTTACTATCGCAATTGATATTAAAATAATCATACTCATTGCTTATAATATCCACTAACTTTTTAGTATTGGTATTATACATAGACATACCTTCATTTTTAGCAGAGCAAATTAAATTTCCTGAGTTATTCCAATCATATGACTCTACATTTTTAGCTACTTCAATTACTTCACGAGTCTCTATATTGCAAATATATAAATTATCTTCTTTAGTATAAGCAACATATAATCCATCTTTAGATATTTTCGGCAATTTAATTTTTTCATTTTTATCAAGAAGAATTGGGTTATTTTCTTTTAGTTCAGACATGTATAGCCCATCATCTGATACAAATACTGCAAATTCTGCTCCTTTAGCACTTTTTGCTGTATCACTATTACTAGCAAATACAGTTTTTGAAGCAAGCAAACTAGTAGATGTAAAAATCATGGTTACCATAAGTGAAATACAAACAACTATTTTTTTTGACTTTTTAAAAAACACTATATTTTTCAAGCGTGTCTCAATCTCCTTCCTACTTTTACAAACTGATGCCCCTAAGCTTAGGGATTTATTCTGAGAATATTCTATTAACTCTAATATAATTTCTCCATAATATTTTCTTTTTGATTTATCCATATTCTTTATAAGTTGTTCATCTAAAGACAGCTCACAGATTATATTTATCCTATTTCTAATAATATAAACAATAGGATTAAACCAATTGATTATATTTGCTAAAAGCGCTACTGCCTTCACCCATAAATCTTTACGTTTAAAATGAATTAATTCATGATCCAGTATTATTTCGAGCTTGTCCAAATTGTGGTCCATCTTAGGAATTGTGATAGTAGGTGTTAATATTCCTGTAATCATTGGACTTTTAATGCCACCGCATTCTTTTAGAATTATCTTCCTATATATATTTAATTTTTTCTTACAGTTTTCAAAAACATCAATTATTGATTTATCATCAACAATATCGCTTACACTTTTAAGTTTTTTATAAAAAGAAATATATACGTATGTCTCTTTAATTACTAATATGAGTGCACCTAATATCCATGCATAAAGCAGCATATTTCTATTCATTATTTTTTGCATCATACTTGTCTGCTTTAAATCCACTTGGCTTTGGCTTACAGGCTTAAGAGTACCATCCCCTTGCAAAACTCTTATCTCATCACTTTTATCGTTGCTCTTCAGCATCTTTTCATAATTTTGCTGCACCACCGTATTCGTATCATCCTGCATAAATAAATAATTCTTATGTTCCACTATTTGAGGCAGTTTAACAAAACTCCCAATAGGTATAATAAAAATTAAAAGCGTTATAAATAGCATATAATAATTCCAAGTGGCACTAAAAGTTTTCTTAGTAAATGGCCTAAATAAACAAAGTATTAAAAACATAACGCTGCCTGCTAGTGACATTTGCAGAATATAATTTAGAATCTCCATATGCCTACACCTCTTTGAGCCATTCTTTCAACTCTGCAATATCCTTATTACTTATTTTCTTATTATTAAACAATGTTGCCATAAAGTTTTTAACTGATCCCTTATGCATATCTTCTAAGAAATTATCAGTTTGAATAGCCTTATATTCTTCTTCCGTAATTTTAGGAAAATAATTATTTAACTTTCCTACTTTAGTTACACTCAAAATTCCCTTTTCAGTTAATCTTGATATCAGCGTCATTATTGTTGTTACCTTCCATGAATTTTCTTTTGGAAGCTCGTCTAGAATCTCAGCTGTAGTAATTTGATCATTCTTTTTCCATATTATTTTCATTATCTCCATTTCAGCGTCAGATATCTTCCCTAACTTCATATTAAATCATCTCCTCTATGTAATTCTACAAAGTGTAGTATTTATGTTTTTATACTACACTTTGTAGAATTACATGTCAATATATTCCTATGAATTTTTAATAAAAAACTTATTAGCATATGTTTGTTACAATTCACATTTCACAATTATTCCTAGAATTCTTGTAATATAAATAAATAGACTAAGACCTGAACTTATGCATATAACTCGCCGAAATGAATAACATATTTTTGTTCCAGTTTCTAGGTAATTCTGATGGGTGATTCTAAGGCTATAAAGTTGCACCCAAAGTGCTAGCCTCAAAGAACAGGCGCTCACAGAGAAAGTTCGAAGAACGAAATATGAAATTTCGATTCTCACTTTTTGAACTAGCACATTTGGAACAACTTATAGCCAAAGAATCACATCCATCAAAATTACCAATGAAACATTCCACAAAAATATATTACTCATTTCTATTTAGAAAACATTTCCTAGTTCAAGTATAGTTTATGATTGTGTTATCTATATTAAAACTAAGAGTACATAAAAATAAGCTGTTAAAAACAGTTAATGCAGAGCTGTTCTCCTCTTGCTTGTCCTAATGAAGTTTAGAACATGCGCGAGAAGATCCCCCTGCATTAGTGGTTTCAAATGAATTTTTCATAAATCTACTAAATAAACATATATGTTGCAATTCACAATGCACATTTCACAATTATGCTTAGAATTATTGCAATATTTTTAGAAATTTTATGAAGAATTATTTTTGCAATATATATTGAATTAATTTATAGCAATTTTTATTTTTCTATTTCACTTTCCATTTATATCTTGTTTCTAAAAATTCCCCTTTCCTATCATATCCTTTTATGTTATATCCCATCTTGTTATATCCTTGCCTGTCATATCCTCCACTATTATATCCTTCTTTATCATATCCATATTTATCGTACCCGTCTATATTGTAGCCTTCTATATTAAAATATGTGCCATTTTTATGAACCCCTTTTTTATCAAAACCCTCTTCATTAAATTTTGTACCGTTTTTATGAATTCCTTTTGAATCAAACCCATGTTCATCATATTTCTTTAACCTATTAAAAAATAACATAAAGATTGCACCTCAATTTTAATTTATTATCTATATACTTATTTATAGATATGCCAAGTGAAATCTAAACCTATGCATATAACTCACCGAAATAAGCATTATGCTGTTGTTCCAGTTTCTAAGGAATTATGATGGATGATTCTAAGATTACAAGTTGTACCCAAGATGCTAGCTTCAAAGACAAGCTTTGAACTAGCATACTTGGAACAACTTCCAATCTAAGAATCAGAACCATCAAATTCCTAATGAAACATTTCACAAAAGCATAATTCTTATTTCTAGTTAGTACATATTTCATAGTCTAGATATAGTTTATAATTGGCTTATCTATATTTGAGTCAGCAAAAAAAGACCGACCTTAATAAAAAGGTCGGTTGCACTATTAACTCATCGAATATAAAGTGCCCAAGTAAATATTCGAATCACAGTTTCCTTATATACATAATATTACTATTTCATGATTATTTTAACATTGAATCAATTAGAAATCAATGAACAAATAGCGAATAAAATGACGGAATTTTAAATTTCAACATATATGTTACAATTCACAATTCTGGCTAAAATTCTTACAATATTTTTAGAATTATGATAACGGATTATTTTTGAAATATATATAAGCTATTAAGCATTGTTGACTAAAATCATAATAATACCTAATAGCTCATTTCTTTAATATATATTTATTTATGTGTTCCTATATCACTTCTACAATATGCTCCTTCAAAAGTGACATATTTAATATTTTCGTAAGCGTCTTTTCTAGCTTCTTCTAGAGTTTTTCCAAGACCAATAACTGATAATACTCTTCCACCGTTAGTCTTTAAAACTCCATCTTCTACTTTAGCTCCTGCTAAAAATACTTTATCTTTAACTTTTTCATCAATTGTTATCTCATAACCCTTAACAAAATCTCCTGGATATCCTTTAGATGCTAAAACAACATTTATGCAGACACCATCGTTCCACTTAACTGTGGTTTTATCTAATTCTTCTCTTAATGCTGCTTCAATGACTTCTACTAAGTCACTTTCCATTAGATAAAGAACTGATTGTGTTTCAGGATCTCCCATTCTTACATTATATTCTAAAAGATAAGTTCCTTTTGCAGTAATCATGATACCAAAGAAGATTATTCCTTTATAATCAAAGCTTTCTTCTCTAATACCGATTAAAGTCTTAGCCATAATATTTTCTTCGAAATCCTTCATCACATCTTCTGTAACATAAGGATTTGGTGCTAATACTCCCATTCCACCTGTGTTTGGTCCTTTACCTCCATCAAATATCTGCTTATGGTCTTTACCTGATATAAATGGAATTATTGTCTTTCCATCAGTAATAGATAGAATTGATGCCTCAACACCTTCTAGGAATTCTTCAATTACTATTTTTTGACCCGCTCCATTGAAGATATCATCTACCATATAAGATTTTACTGCATCTATTGCTTCTTCTTTAGTTTCACATATAGCAACGCCTTTTCCTGCTGCAAGACCATCTGCTTTAACCACTGTTGGATAAGGACATACTTCTAAATATTTAAGCGCTTCATTGACATCTGTAAATGTTTCGTATTCTGCTGTCTTAACGCCATACTTTTTCATAAATTCTTTAGAAAAGCTTTTACTACCTTCAAGCATTGCTCCATTTTCAGCTGGTCCAAATATCTTTAATCCTTCCGTTTTAAACTTATTAACAATTCCCTTTGTTAAAGGATCTTCTGGCCCAACTATTGTAAGGTCAATAATTTCTTCCTTAGCAAATTTAATTAATTCATCAATATCAGTTATATTTACATTTTCGCATTTATTTTCAATTGCAGTTCCACCGTTACCTGGAGCAACAAATATTTTTTCAACCTTTTCACTTTTTGCAAGTTTCCAAGCCAAAGCATGTTCTCTACCACCTGAACCAATTAAAAGAAGTTTCATTTACATACCTCCAAAATAATATTCCGTTATAGATAAACAGTATACACCCATAGCTTATGTTACAACCAACCGAAAGAAAGGATACTCCATTGTTTCGGTTGACTTAGAGAATATAACTGTGGATTTCTAACATCAAAAGTTGCGCCCATTTCTGCATGCTCCCAACACAAGATTGGGACAAGCAAAAATGGAACAACTTCTAATGAAGAAATCCTACAGCCATATTCTCAGATGCAACACTGCACAAAAGAGTACCCTTTCTTTCTAATGTGGGAGTCATTTCAAAGCATAAGTCTAATTCATAACTTGTTTATCTATAACAATTAACTTTAAAAAACACAGGGTTTTTATTATATATTTTCAATTCAATATAGAATTTATTGCTTAATTACCTAATACAAATAACTTATTTATATTAATGTTTAAAATGTCTATATCCTGTAAATACCATTGCTATCCCATGTTCATTACAAGCATCTATTGATTTTTGATCATTCATTGAACCACCTGGTTGAATTATAGCTTTAATACCGTTTTTAGCAGCTTCATCAACTACATCTCTAAATGGGAAATAAGCATCTGATGCAAGGATTGTAGCTCCTTTTCCTCTCTTTAAAGCATCTTCTGTTGGCCAGATTCTGTTAACTTGACCTCCGCCAATTCCAAGTGCTATTCCATTATGAGCAACAACTATAGCATTAGATTTAACGTATTTAACTACTTTCATTCCGAATAATAAATCTTTCATTTCCTCATCAGTTGGTTTCTTTTCAGTTACAACTTTAATTTCTTCTACTAATTTATTGTCTTCCTCTTGAACAAGCATTGCTCCATCAACTGTAACCATATATTTATCTGCCTTTGGAGTATTATGGAATTTAAGAACTCTTAAGTTCTTTTTAGTCTTTAAAACTTCTAAAGCATCTTCATCATATTCTGGTGCAGCTATAACTTCTAAGAAAATTTTAACCATTTCCTCAGCAGTTTTCTTATCTACTTTTCTATTAAACCCAATAATTCCCCCAAATATTGAAGTTGGATCTACTTCATATGCCTTCATATAAGCTTCATAAGAATCTTTTCCAATTGCAACACCACAAGGTGTATTATGTTTTAATGCACAACATGCTGGTTCATCAAATTCATTAGCACATTTCCAAGCTATATCAACATCTTTAAAGTTATTATAAGATAATTCCTTACCATTTAATGTTTCAAAAGTATTCATAGCTCCATCAAGCATTGTTGATGCGTAAACAGCTGCAGTTTGATGTGAATTTTCGCCATATCTAAGACTTTGCATCTTCTTATATGAAACTGAAAGATATTCTGGATATTCTTCTTCATCATCAGCTAACAAGAAGTTTGAAATAGCCCCATCATAAGCACTCATAAGATTAAATACTTTACCAGCCAATTTCTTCTTAGTCTTATAAGAAGTTTCACCATTTGTTTCAATCTCTTCCATAACAACTTTATAGTCATTTTTATCAGAAATTACTACAACATCCTGAAAATTCTTAGCCGCTGCTCTAAGCATTGTAGGTCCGCCAATATCTATAAATTCAACCTTTTCTTCAAATTCTAAATCTTCTTTAACTTTCTCAAAGAATGGATATAGATTTACAACTACATAATCTATAGTATGAATATTTCTTCCTTTTAATGTATTCATATGTTCT
Source organism: Clostridium beijerinckii (assembly GCF_018223745.1). NCBI lineage: Bacteria > Bacillati > Bacillota > Clostridia > Eubacteriales > Clostridiaceae > Clostridium > Clostridium beijerinckii. The sequence goes on along the minus strand of NZ_CP073653.1, from coordinate 1,241,117 downwards.
TCATTGTCTCTTATCGCTAATATTCCAGCATGAACTAATGGATGAAGCGTTTTAACTCTTCCATCTAACATTTCAGGAAAATCAGTAACTTCATTGATTTCAATTACATTTAATCCATTTTCCTTCAAATATTTATAAGTTCCACCTGTTGATACAATTTCAACATCTTTAGATACTAAAAATTTAGCAAAATCTAAAACTCCCTCTTTATCAAATACACTTATTAAAGCTCTCTTTTTCACGAAAAGGCCTCCTTTATTCTTCTATCTTGACTCTACCATCAATTACTCTGATTTTATTTTCGCTAATTAACTTAATTGCCTTAGGTAATATTTCGTGTTCTTTTTCTAAAATCCTCTTTTGAAGTGTTTCCGCATCATCTTCAAAATAAACTGGCACAACTTCTTGAAGAAGTATGGCACCCCCATCAACTTCAGAATTTACAAAGTGAACTGTACATCCTGAAAATCTTACACCACTTTTAATTACGGCTTCATGAACCTTTAATCCGTACATTCCAGGTCCACAAAACGATGGAATTAAAGATGGATGAATATTTATAATTCTATTATCAAATTCTTTTAATATTTCCCCATCTAAAATTGCCAAAAATCCTGCAAGAACTATTAAATCAACCTTTCCCGTTGTTAATTCTAAGATCTTGTTAGAGGATTCTTCACCATATTCACGCCTATTAACAACAAAAGTATCTATATTATGCTTTTTTGCTCTCTCTAAAGCATAAATATTATCACGGCTTCCTATAACCATCTCTATCTTAACATTCATATAGTTACTTTCAACCGCATCTATTACCGATTGTAGGTCTGTTCCGCCCCCAGAAACCAAGACCGCTATTTTAAACAAATACCTTCACCCCCAGATGTTACGTATCCTATTTCATAAGCTTTTTCTCCCATTTCTACTAAAGCCTTTATAATAGGTTCCACATCTTCATCTTTAACAGCAAGAACAAACCCTATTCCCATGTTAAAAGTGTTATACATATGCTCCTTGTCTACACCTTTTTCAATGATTCTTTCAAATATAGCTGGAAGTGGATATGAATCTTTGTTAATTACAGCTGTGAAGTCCCCACCATTAAACATTCTTGGAACATTTTCTATAAATCCACCACCTGTAACATGAGCCATACCTTTAATCTCATAGCTTTCTAACAATTTAAGTACTGGTTTTACATAAATCTTAGTTGGTGTAATTAATGTCTTCCATACTTCTTCACCATTAAATTCTTCATTTAAATCTGGGAATACTTTTCTGATTAATGAATATCCATTAGAATGTATTCCAGAAGAGGCTATACCAATCAACTTATCTCCATCTTTAATATTGCTTCCATTAATAATCTTATCTTTATCAGCTATACCAACTGCAAATCCAGCCATATCATATTCTCCATCTGAATAGAATCCAGGCATTTCAGCTGTTTCTCCACCAATTAAGGCACAGTCAGAATCAACGCATCCATCCGATATACCTTTAACTAAATCTGCTGCAACTTCAGCTTCAAGCTTCCCACAAGCTATATAATCTAAGAAAAATAATGGTTTTGCCCCATGGCATAAAATATCATTTACGCACATAGCTACGCAGTCAATACCAACTGTATCGTACTTCTTGTTCTTAAATGCGATTTCTAGTTTAGTTCCTACTCCATCAGTTCCAGAAACTAAAACTGGTTTTTCATAGCCTGATGGTAATTCAACCATCCCAGCAAAACTTCCAAGACCATTTAAAACATATTGACTCATAGTTCTTGCTGCATATTCTTTTATAAGCTTAACTGATTTATATCCTTCTTCTATGTTAACTCCCGCTTCTTTGTAAGTAATCATTTATTAACTCCACCTTTCAAAATGCTATTGACATATTCAAAAAACAATAGATGAATGTGCCTTAGATGTCTATATCTCTTTCTCTACTGGTGTTGCAACTGGGTAAACTCCATTAAAGCATCCCATACAAAATTCTTCTCTATCACCGCAGCTCTTATAAACGCCTTCTTCACTTAGATATCCTAAATAATCTGCTCCAATCATATCTCTAATCTCTTCTATAGTATTATTAGCAGCAACAAGCTCACTTCTATAAGGTGTATCTATTCCAAAATAACATGGATACTTAACACTTGGTGATGCTAGTAAGAAACTAACTTCTTTTACACCTACACGTCTAAGTGATTCAACTAAATGTTTTGATGTAGTGCCTCTTACTACTGAGTCATCAATAAGTATAACTCTTTTTCCTTCTAAGTTTGATTTTAGTGGATTTAACTTTACTGCAACTGCTCTTTCTCTAATTTCTTGAGATGGCGATATAAAAGTTCTTCCAACGTATCTGTTTTTAATAAATCCAGTATCATAAGGTATACCAGAAGCCTTTGCATATCCAATAGCTGCTGGTATTCCAGAGTCTGGAACTGCTATAACAACATCTGCATCTAATGGATGCTCTTTATATAACTGTTCTCCTGCTTTAACTCTTGTTGTATGAACTTCAAGCCCATCAATTCTAGAGTCTGGTCTAGCAAAATAAATATATTCAAAAGCACATGTCTGACATTTAGTATTTTCAGAATATCTGTATGATTGTATTCCTTCACTATCTATTATAACTATTTCTCCTGGTTCTATATCCCTTACAAATTCAGCACCTATTGCATCTAAAGCGCAGCTTTCTGAAGTTAGAATGTAACCTTCTTCAATTTTCCCCAACGAAAGCGGTCTAATTCCATGTGGATCTCTAGCCCCAATTAATCTATCCTTTGACATAATAGTTAATGCAAATGAACCTCTAACAGCTGACATAGCATCAACTACTGCTTTTGCAAAACCTTTTTTTGCACTTCTTGCTATAAGACATGCAATTACTTCAGAATCTGTTGTAGTATGGAAAATTTGTCCTCCATCTTCAAGCAATTCTTTTATTACATCTGCATTTACTAAAGTTCCGTTATGAGCCATAGCTATTGGTCCCATCTTTGATGAAACGAGTATTGGCTGAGCATTTTCAATGCCTTTTCCACCAGCAGTTGAATATCTTACGTGGCCTATAGCTATATGACCTTTTAGCTTTTGTAAATCTTCCTGCTTAAATGCTTCAGTTATTAAACCTAATCCTTTATGTATGTCAATTTTTTCACCATCTGCTACTGCAATTCCAGCACTTTCCTGCCCTCTATGTTGAAGAGCATAAAGTCCATAGTAAGTCATTGATGCTACATCTATTGGCTTATTAGTATATACTCCAAATACCCCACACTCATCCTTAAATTTATCATTACTTGGATCCATTATTAATTCAAAATTCGGATTACTCATCTATACAATCCTTTCACTAATCTATTTTTGAAAAACTTAAAATACATGAGAACTAATGCACAATTAAGGATGAAATTTTTTTTGACTTCTAAATCACATAATTCATCAAACTTCATCAGAGAAATGAGAATTCAAAATAACACTCAAGACTTAATGTACGAATTCTCAACCTTCCTCTGCGAACTTAGTTCCCTCATTGTGCATTGCTAATTGCATTCTAATATAAATTTTATAGTAAATTTGATTCTAAATATATACTACTTAGAAATTCTCTTTAATATTTCAACATAAGCATCTTTAACATTACCTAAGTCTCTTCTGAATCTATCTTTATCTAATTTTTCTCCTGTTGTTGCATCCCAGAATCTACAAGTGTCTGGTGATATTTCATCAGCTAAAACTATTGTTCCATCAGCACATCTACCAAATTCAACTTTAAAGTCAATTAAGTTTATGTTTTGTTCTTTAAATACAGCTTTAAGAGTGTCATTAATTTTTGCTGTCATATCATAGATTACTTTTAATTCTTCAAAAGTAGTTGCACCAATTCCAACTGCATGATAATCATTTATTAATGGATCTCCTAATGAGTCATCTTTATATGATAATTCAAATACAGTAGTCTTAAGTTTAAATCCTTCTTCAAGACCTAATCTCTTAGCCATGCTTCCTGCTGCAACATTTCTAACTATTACTTCAAGTGGTACTATTTCAACCTTTTTACATAATTGTTCTCTATCATTTAGTTTCTCTATAAAATGAGTTTTAACTCCTGCTTTTTCTAATATTTCAAATAATACTGAAGTTATAGCATTATTCATTATACCTTTATCTTCGATTTGGCCTTTCTTTTCTCCATTGAATGCTGTAGCATCGTCTTTGTAATATACAATTACTTCATCAGCCTTATCTGTTGCGTAAATTTTCTTTGCTTTTCCTTCATATAACATTTCTAATTTTTCCATTATAGTTCTACCCCTTCCGCATTTTCCTCAATGAATTTTTTCTTCATATTTAATCTGAATTCTTTTAATTTATTTTTTAATTCATCATTATTAACTGATAACATTTGAACCGCTAACATTCCTGCATTGTAGCTGTTATTTATACCAACAGTTGCAACTGGGATTGACTTTGGCATTTGTACTATAGAATATAATGCATCAACACCTTCAAGAGCTGCCTTAACTGGAACTCCTATTACAGGAAGTATTGTCTTTGATGCTATTACTCCTGGTAAATGTGCTGCAAGCCCTGCTCCAGCTATAATAACTTGACATCCTTGAGCTTGAATTTCTTCTAATGTTTCTTCTAACTTTTCTGGCACTCTATGAGCTGAAAGTATAAACGCTTTGTACTCTACTCCAAATTCCTTTAAAGCATTTGCCGCTCCTCTCATAACTTCTGTGTCTGATTTACTTCCAAAAAATATTGCTACCTGCATTTTTAAGCCTCCTGTTTTTGTAATGTTCCTATTAATACATTTATATATTTCTCTTAAGGGCTGTACCCCGCATTATAAGTGAGAATCGAAATCTTTGATTTCGCTCTTCGAACTTACTCAGCGAACGAACGTGAGTCGAGTTTCCTTTAAATACCCGTAACCCGCATTACAACTATAAATATTTACATATTTATATATTTATCTATTTACATATCTTCATATTTATCTTTTTAAATATTTATATACTTAACTTTGTACATATTTAAAAATTTAACTTCTTACATATATACCTATTTAAATTTTTAAATATATAACTATTTAAATTTTTAAATATATAACTATTTTTATATTCTGCATCTTTCATCTAATTGAGAGTTAGCAATCAGCAAGCAATGCTAACTTTCAACTTTTATTTAAAATATTCTACTCCTGCTTTGAAGATCTTTTGATCAAAGTCTCCTGGGATGTTTCTATATAAATCTGTTCCTATTCTTTCACTATGTGCCATCTTACCTAAGACTCTTCCATCTGGACTTGTTATACCTTCTATTCCGTACATTGATCCATTTGGATTGAACGGCATATTTAATGATACATTTCCATCAAAGTCAACATATTGAGTTGCCACTTGACCATTAGCAATTAATTCTTTAATTAAGCTTTCTGGTGCAACAAATCTTCCTTCACCATGCGAGATTGCAACTGAATGTATATCTCCTACATTAACTTCACTGAACCAAGGTGATTTATTTGAAACAACCTTTGTACTTATAATTGAAGACATATGTCTGTTTATATTGTTGTAAGTCAATGTTGCCATATCTTCTTTAATATCAACTATTTCGCCATATGGTACTAATCCTAATTTAATTAACGCTTGGAAGCCGTTACAAATACCAAGTGCTAATCCATCTCTATTCTTAAGTAATTCCATCACGCTATTGCTTATCTTTTCATTTCTAAGAGCATTGGCAATGAATTTACCTGAACCATCTGGTTCATCCCCTGCTGAGAAGCCTCCTGGAATCATAAGAATTTGAGCAGTACTTATTTCTTTTGCAAGTCTTTCAATAGATTCATTAAGTGCTTCTTTAGTAATATTTCTAAATACTACTTGAGTTACTTCTGCTCCTTCTTTTTCAAATGCTCTTGCACAGTCATATTCACAGTTGTTTCCTGGGAATACTGGAATTACAACCTTTGGCTTAGCTACTTTAATTGCTGGAGAAAGTGTTGATTTCTTATCATATAAAACTGTTTCTACTTTTCCTTCTACATCTTCAGTTTTAATTTTAAATACTGAGCTTAATTTTTCTTCGTATGTTTTTTCTAAAGCTTCTATATCTAAATTCAAATCATATTCCTTAGAAATTATAACTGCTGAACTTATTGTCTTACCAACTTCTTTATATAAACACTCTTTGAATTCTTCTTCTACATTAACACCATTCTTAACTTCTAGTACTATAGTTCCATAGTTAAATCCAAATAGCTCATCCTTTGTTAAGTTTTCAATTTCTGCACCAATTCTATTTCCAAGTGTCATTTTAGTAACAGTTTCTGAAACTCCACCATACTTAACAGCAGATGCTGAAATTACTTTTCCGCTTTGAATTAAGTTATATAGTACGTCTAAGTTCTTCTTAATCTTATCTAAATTTATAGTTCCATCTTCTAGTTTTTCAGTTTGAAGTAAAACTAAACTTGATCCTGCTTCTTTAAATTCTGGTGATATTATATTTCTAGCTTTTTCTACTCCTACAGCAAATGATACTAATGTTGGAGGTACATCTAAATCTCCAAAACTTCCTGACATTGAGTCCTTACCACCGATTGCTGCTGTTTCAAATGCCATTTGAGCTTCATATGCACCAAGCAATGCTGCAAATGGTTTTCCCCATCTAGAGCTTTCTGATCCTAATCTTTCAAAATACTCTTGGAATGTAAGCCTAGCTTTTCTGTAATCTCCACCCATAGCTACAAGTTTTGATATACTTTCAATTACTGCATAGTATGCCATATGATATGGACTCCAAGTACCTAATTCTGGATTAAATCCAAATGTCATTAATGTAGCATCTGCACTTTCTCCATCTAGAACTGGGATTTTAGCTGCCATTCCTTCTGCTGGAGTCTTTGCATACTTACCACCAAATGGCATAAGTACTGTTCCATGTCCTATTGTTGCATCAAATCTTTCTGATAATCCTTGCTGAGATGATACATTTAATTTTCTTAAATTATTTATCCATTCTTCTTTAACATCAATATCTGCTACTACATATGGATAATCAACTGGAGCTTTAACTGTAACATTTGTCTTTTGAGTTGCACCATTTGTATCTAAGAATATTCTCTTTAAATCAACTATATTTTTACCTCTCCAGAATAATCTAAGTCTATCTGTATCAGTAACATGTGCAACTAAATTGGCTTCCAAGTTTTCATCGTTTGAAAGTCTTATAAATTCATCTGCATCTTCTTTCTTAACAACTACTGCCATTCTTTCTTGTGATTCTGAAACCGCAAGTTCTGTTCCATCTAGACCTTCATATTTCTTTGGAACTTTATCTAAATCTATATCTAATCCTCTGCAAAGTTCTCCAATTGCAACTGAAACTCCACCTGCACCAAAGTCATTACATCTCTTAATCATCTTTGCTACTTTAGAATTTCTAAATAATCTTTGAAGCTTTCTTTCAGTAGGTGCATTTCCTTTTTGAACTTCTGCTCCACATTCATTAAGTGAATCTACTGTATGTTCCTTAGATGAACCTGTAGCTCCTCCAACACCGTCTCTTCCAGTTCTACCACCAAGTAAGATAATAACATCTCCTAAAGCTGGTTCTTCTCTTACCACATTTTCCTTAGGTGCTGCTGCAATAACTGCTCCAACTTCCATTCTCTTTGCTGCATAGTTTGGATGATATACTTCTTCAACTTGACCTGTTGCAAGACCAATTTGATTTCCATATGAACTATATCCATGAGCTGCTCCAAGTGTTATCTTTCTTTGAGGAAGTTTCCCTTCTAATGTATCTTCAACTGGAACTGTTGGATCTGCTGCTCCTGTAACTCTCATTGCTTGATATACGTAAGTTCTTCCTGATAGTGGATCTCTTATAGCTCCACCAAGACATGTTGCTGCTCCACCAAAAGGTTCAATTTCTGTTGGATGGTTATGTGTTTCATTCTTGAACATTACTAAGTAATCTTCCATGCCTTTATCAGTTTCAATTTTCACGTTAATTGAACAAGCATTTATTTCTTCGGAAATATCTAGATCTTCAAGTTTTCCTCTTTTTCTAAGTTCTTTCATAGCAATTACTGCCATATCCATAAGAGTTTTATTCTTTTCTTTCTCGCCATAAACATATGATCTAGATTTTATATAACCTTCATAACTTGCTTTTATTGGAGCTGTATATTTATTATCTTCAATTTGGATATCTTCTAATATAGTTGAGAATGTTGTATGTCTACAGTGATCTGACCAGTATGTATCTATAACTTTAATTTCAGTTATACTTGGATCTCTTTTCTCTCCTTTGAAATAATCTTGAATCATAAGAAGATCATCAATACTCATAGCCAAACCTTGTCCACTATGAAATTCTTTTAATTGATCCAATGTCTTGCTGGTAAATCCATCTAAGATTTGTACATCTTTAGGTATGTTTGAAAGTGATGATAAATCTTTGCTATTTATATCTACTTCCCTTGAATCGACTGGGTTTATATAATATTTCTTAATTTTTTCAATATCATCTTTTGAAAGGTTTCCTTTTAATAATACTACTTTAGCTGATTTTATTTCAACCTTGTCTTCTGCTGTTAATAGAGCTAGACATTCTGAAGCTGAATCTGCTCTTTGATCGTATTGACCTGGCAAATATTCTACACCAAAAGCTACTTCTCCTTCATTCATTGGTAATTCTGATTCGTAAACTACATCTACTGTTGCTTCAGAAAAAATTGTATGTAAAGCCTTATTATAATATTCTTCAGGTATATCTGATATTATATATTTATTAACAAGTCTTACGTCTTCTAATCCAGTTACTCCTAAGTTATCTCTAAAATCATTTAATAAACTTTGAGCTTCTACATTAAATCCTTTTTTCTTTTCAACGAATACGCTTCTAATATTTAACATTTTAATTCCTCCAAAAAATATTATGAGATTTAGCCTAGGTGCATTCAAAAAATACCGCGTCAATATACTTGTATATTATACTTGTTATTTTTTTCATTTACCTACTCACTACACCTTCGTAATGGCGAATGTTTTCCGATAACACTCTACTAACTTTCGTATCGATACCATAAGATTATCATTCAACACGTATGTTGTCAACCTATTTTATGTTAATTTTTCATTTAATTTATGTTTTTACGAACTATATATTTATATTATTTTTATATAGTTCGTATTTTGTTTGTTTAATATATATTTTTATGTATTATAAAGCATTTTTTCTTTTTTCTTAGAATAGTGCACATTTTTATAGTATAAAGAATCAATTTCAACATAATCTATGTTGAAAAAAAGACGCAGATAATTATAGTGTTTTCTATCAATACTATAATTCCCTACGTCTAAAAATTTATTTTTCTATATAAAAAATAAAGAGCCATAAGATTTCTCTTATGGCTCAACAACTTACTATCTGTCGAAGTTTCTGTTGTTTCTTTGTTGCTTTCTAGCTCTTCTACAATCAGGACATCTAACTGGATCGTTGTCAAATCCTTTTTCTTTGTAGAATTCTTGTTCTCCTGTTGTGAAAACAAATTCCTTTCCACAATCTTTACATACTAAAGTTCTATCTTCCATTATAAAAATCCTCCCTTTTTCCAAAGATTATAACCTGATACCTAGACCCAATCTCTGAAACAGAGGCGAATGTACAGTATTGATTAAATCTTGAATTATCTTACATTCTTATAATACCACACTTTGCCACATATTTCAACACTAATTCTTACAATTAAATTGTTAAATTTAAACCTTCTCAATTTATAATATATCAAAACTTTTATTAACTTATATATAATTTGTTAAAAAAATTGAGGTTTAATTCAACCTCAATCCTAATATAGCTACTCTTCTTCGAACATTAGACCCTCTTGCAATTTTCCAGCATCCATTGATACTATTCTATCTGACACTTTTTTAGCAAAGTCCATATCATGAGTTATAATCATCATACTCATGCCTTTTTCACTTAAACGCTTTATTAAATTTGCAACTTCTCCAGTTAGTCCTGGATCTAGTGCAGAAGTTGGCTCATCAAAGCACATTATTTTAGGTTCAAGCACTAATGCTCTTCCAATAGCAACTCTCTGTTTTTGACCACCAGATAATTCAAATGGATAGTTATTTTTCTTTCCTAACAAGTCTAAGAAACCTAAAGTTTCTTCTGCTTTCTTTATTGCTTCTTCTTTTGACCATCCTAACACCTTTTGTGGTGCTTCAATAAGATTTTCTAAAACACTCATATGCGGAAATAAGTTAAAATTTTGAAATACTAATCCTATATCTTTTCTTATTTCTTTTAACGCATTTTTATCTACATACTTACCATTTTTACATAAAACTTTTCCGTTAACTTCTATATCGCCTTCATCACAATGTTCCAATTCATTTACACATCTAAGTAAAGTTGTCTTTCCGCCACCTGAATTTCCAACGACAACTAATATTTCACCTTTTTTTATATGAAGATTAACACCTTTTAAAACTTCTGTATTTCCGAATCTCTTTTTCAAATTACTTACTTTAAGCATATAATCTCCTCCACACTATTTATAATAGTCATACTTATCTTCAATTTTCTTTAATACTTGACTGAAAATTGCTATTACTACTAAGTAAACAGCACCAACTATTAAAAGAGGTAATAACGAAACATCTCTATTAGCAGCAGTTTTACCTATCTTTAGTAACTCATCCATACCCACTACATAAACTAGTGAAGTATCCTTCACTAAAGTTGTTATTTCATTTGCAACTGGTGGTATTACTGTTTTAAATGCTTGAGGAAGTATTATTCTAAAAAACGTTTGTCTCGAACTTAACCCTAAAACTTTAGCCCCTTCAACTTGTCCATTATCTATAGATTCTATACCTGCTCTAAATATTTCTCCAAAATAAGCTCCATAATTTAAAGTAAATGCTAAAATTGCTGCTGGAAATCTATCAAAGCTGACCCCTACTAGAGGAAGTCCAAAGAAAATCACAATAATTTGTAATAACAGAGGAGTACCTCTCATTATAAGAATATATATTCCACTTATTTGCTTAAGTATTAGAGATTTAGATGTCCTCATTACAGCTACTATTACTCCTAATGGAATAGATAATACTAATGTAAGTACAAAAATTTCTAATGTGACTTTTAATCCCTCTAATACTTGAGGCATTATCTCTAAAATATAACTCAAAGTTATTTCCTCCTCTTTATTTTCAAATTATTTATGCGTAAAATAATCTGCTTCGCAGACTGTGTGTTTTTAATACTTCTAAAAGTTATCTATAGATTGTCCAATAATATAATCTCCTAAAGAATAAAAAGTGGCCAGGCCACATTCCAATCAAATGTTAATAAAGAACAATTAAGAGTGATGGATGAAATCACTTTTAAATTTCCAAAAAGAAATTCTTTTATAATTTCATCCCTTATTATTCACCATCAGTATTTATATTTCTAACTAGTTAATTTAGTAAATTTTATTTATAATATTAACTTCATAAAATTCTAATAAATTAAGTTTATAATTATCTAATTAACACTATTTAAGGATTATATCTTGTTCGAACCATTTCTTTGATATGTCTGCTGCAGTTCCATCAGAAATAACTTCATCTAAAGCTTTGTTAAAAGCTTCTACAAATTTAGTATCACCTTTTTTAATTCCAACACCGTACTTTTCACTTCCAAAATTATCAGTTAAGATTTTATATTTTTCTTCTCCTCTTGCTTTCATATAATATCTTGCTAAAATCTCATCTACAACAATGGCATCTAATCTCTTTGCTTCTAAATCCATTAATGCAGCGTTATTATCTTCAAACGTAACAAGTTTTCCACCATCAAAAGTTTTTTCGATTCCATTAGCTGCTTCAACTGCATCTACTGCTGTTGATCCGTTCTGAGCACCAACTTTTTTACCTGCTAAATCATTTTTAGATTTAATATTAGAATCTGCTAATGTTACTATAACTTGAGTATTACTTAAATATGGCTTTGAAAATTCAACTTTTTCTTTTCTTTCATCAGTAATTGAATATCCATTCCATATTAAATCTATATTACCGTTATTAAGTTCAGTTTCTTTCATACTCCAATCAATTGATTGAAATTTCACCTTTTTATTAAGTTTTTTACCTACTGCATTTGCTAAATCAACATCAAATCCAACTATTTCCCCGTTCTCATTCTTAAATCCCATTGGAACAAAAGTATCATCTAAACCTATTACTAATTCATCCTTATCTAATGCACTTTTTGCTGCCTTTGATTCTGATGATTTATTGGCATTCCCGCCACATGCAACCAAGCTTACTCCCAATGTAGCTATGATAGCAACTACTGTTAATTTTTTTATTAAACTATTTATTTTCATATGTAATAACCCCCTACATCACTTTCTATTTATCACTTTATCATACTAAAGCAAAAGAATCAAGTATTTTTTATATTCTAAATTATAACAGGCATAACAGATGCTGTATTACGCCTATCATACCTGTAAAAAACTTAGAATTATAAATTTTATCTCGTGGTTGCTATTCTATCTATCGCTCTTTCAAGGTTATTCATATGTGATGTAAATTCATCTACTGTATCTGTTACTTGCTTTTTATCAATTGGATCCTTAAATGTATCTGCTCTATCTTTTGCATCATCAACATTATCTTTAATTTCATCTAATTTATTAGATATATCATCAAATTTATTTTTAATATCTTCACTTTTTCCTTCAAAATCAGCATTATTGAGCTCGTCCGTTAATTCATCTGCTTTATCATTTAATTCTTTCATTACACGTGTAGTATCACTATCTACTTCATTAACTTTATCAGAAATTTCCTTAGGGTTAGACTTTAATTTATCCATTAATTCCTTCATCTTATCTGATTCAAAAACTTCATTAACCTTATCTGCAGATGGCTTTTCATCTGTATCTTCTTTTGTTTGAAGTATATAATCATCTTTAAGATTACAACCAATTAAAGAAAAAGAAAGTATTAATAAAAGTATAAAGCTCATTATATTTTTCTTTTTCATTTCTTCACCTCAATTTGTTTTATAATATATATTACACAAATAATCCTTCATCATAATTCTAAAAATGTTACAAGAATTTTAGCCGTAATTGTGAATTGTGCATTGCAACATATATAGTCTATATTAATATTTTTTTGCTAATCTTTCAATAATGAAATTGAGGCACACTTAAACGCAACAAGTTCATCTAAGCTAAAGAGTATTTTTCAATTTAGATAATAATCTTTTTTTATATTTTATACTTGCCACTTCGCTTATATCAGCTAATAATCTATAATTTGATATTCCACCATATACTCCAACTATCGGTATTCCTTGGATAACTTTTGCCACAACTATATTTTCAGATAAACATTTTGAAGCTGACTCAATTAATTCATTTATATCAACCTTAAGATCATGATTATTTTCAATACTATATGCAATTCTATCTGCTTCATTTGAGTATAGAATTTTTTCATCTGTTTTTATAGAACTTGCACAAATTATATTTAATATAAATGCCTTTTCACTTTTAGACTTATAATCAAATCCATAATTCACACAAATCTCATACACAGTTTTTAATATTACTCCAATAAACACGGGTATATCCGGTATTCCAATTCCTAATATACCAAGTAATGTCCCTTCGGCTGCTGTGATCCCTTTATTTATAAGCACACCTTTTTTCACTCTTTTATCTATTCTGCTTAAATTTTTGTTATTCATCTGCTTAGATAAAATATATTCATCTATATCTGCTTCATTTTTAATTTTCTCTGAGTTGTAACTTTTCTCTATTACTGTAGTACCTTTTTCAAAAACATAATAAAATCCCTTTTCAAATGCTTTCTCAAAAGTTTCTATCATATTTTTCGGAATTTTTTCTTCTAATTGCTCTTTTACAGGTAATATCTTATTTTTTATATATTCATTTTCTTTTTTATAAAAGAACTTGTCTTCTCTTTTTATTAACTTTTTCATTTGACTATTTAATATTCTTTCTTTTCTTTTATCCCTATAATCCATGCGCAGCTATACCGAATCCCTTCTATAAATAATAAATTACTGTACTTAATTAACCTACTTATATAATATAATAATTGCACCAAAAACGGTATTTCAAACATAATTAATTGATTTACCTAAAATAATATATATTAAATATGTAAAAGTTCAAGCAAATAAATTAAAATTTGCACGCTCTACATTGTTTCTCTACTTAGATGAAACTTGACTCACTTTCGTTCACTGAGTACTCACAGAGTAAGCGACCATCATCAAATCATAGATTCGAGATGTCTGCTTAACTGATTCACACAAAATCATAGATTTTGGTTCACTACTTAAAAGAGAGCAATTATCTTGCTCTCTTTTAGGTGTATTTAATTTATTATTTCTTTCCTGATCCTTTTAGCATTTCTCCAATTGCAGCTATACTCCCAAGAGATGATAAAGTCTCATTTGGTAATATAAGCTTGTTTGCTGGACTGTTAGCCATTTCTTTAAGTGCTTCAACTTGCTTTAATGCTATAACAGTTTCATTTGTTCCAGACTCAATAATAGCTTGATTTACTTTTCTTATAGCTTGAGATTCTGCAATCGCTATTTGTTCTATAGCCTTTGCTTTACCTTCTGCTTCTAGTAGCTGAGATTCTTTTAAACCTTCTGCTCTTCTTATATTTGCTTGCTTTTCTGCTTCTGCTGATAAGATCTTAGCTTGTTTTTCTCCTTCTGCTTTTTCTATTTGAGATTGTCTCAAACCTTCTGCTTGAAGAATCATAGCTCTCTTATCTCTTTCAGCTTTCATTTGCTTTTCCATTGCTTGTTGGATTTCAGCTGGTGGAACTATATTTTTAATTTCAACTGAAAGTATCTTTATTCCATAAGCATCAGTAACTTCATCAATAATGCTTAAAAGATCTTGATTTATACTATCTCTTCCTGATAAAATTTCATCTAATGACATATTACCTAAGATATTTCTCATATTAGTTGTAGCTGAGTATACAATACCTGATTGAAAACTTTCAATATTATAAACTGCATCTCTTGCATTCAATACCTTATAAAATATAACATTGTCTACTAATATTTTAACATTATCTTTAGTTATAACCGATTGTGGCTCCACATCTAAAATTTGTTGTTTTGTAGAAATCTTTCTTCTAACAAAATCTACAAATGGCACAATAAAATGTAATCCTGGTTCCAATACTCTATGGAATTGTCCAAATCTTTCTACAACATATAAATGCCCTGTATTTACAACCTTAATTGATGAGATAACTACTATTAATATTAATAGTAAAATAACCCCTAAAATTATAATAACACTCATAATCTAGTCCTCCTGAACCTTTTCAATTTTTAATTTTATACCTTCTATTCCTTTGATAGTAAACTTGTCCCCTTTGTGAATAATATCGCCTTCATTTATTACAGTCCAATATTCTCCACCAACTTTAACTTGGGCTTTATCTCTAATCTCTTTTTCGCTTATCATAATTTTTCCTACATATGTTTCTTCCATAAGTGGTATTCTTTCGTTTGCTGCTTTAAATTTTTTCTTGAGTAGCGGGTATCCAACTGCAAATGATATTATATTCAGTACAGAAAATACTATTATTTGAATTATAAATGGTACTTCCATTACTCCACACACTGCAGCTACGACAGCACCTACTGCGAATAGTGTAAAACAAAAATTACTAGTTAAAATATCTATTGCAAATACGCATATAGCTATAACTAACCAAAAAACTGCCGCCCCCATACAACTTCCCTCCTTAAAAATATCATAATATTAGTTCTAAGATTTACTGTCCAATTTTTACATACATACTGGAATTTGTAATCTTATTTTATATTATACAGTACATTTATGAATATTTCAAGATATTTATTAACTTAAAAAGAGTTATTTTATACCTTTTATCTTTTTTTGATTTCACAAACATGTTAGTATATAATTATTAGGATATGTTTATGTTTACTAAGCAAAATATACTTAAAACGTATTTAATTATATTAGAACTATATCTTATAAACCAATAAAAAAACTTAAACTTTATAATTGCAAGGAGTGATTAAATGGATTTTATAAAAGTCGCAGCTGCTTGCCCTAAAACTAGAGTTGCAGATGTTGATTATAATGTTAAAAATATTTTACAATGCATAAATGATGCAGTAAAAAATGAAAGTAAATTCATAGTTTTTCCAGAACTTTGCTTAACAGCTTATACTTGTGGAGATCTGTTTTTACAAGAATACTTACTAAGCAAAGCTTTAGATGGAATTTTTGAAATATTAGAATCTACTAAAGACCATGATGCTTTAATTGCTGTAGGTGCACCACTTATCTGTGGAAGTACTTTATACAATTGTGCTTTTCTATTATTTAAAGGAAGTATTTTAGGAATAGTTCCTAAGTCATATCTTCCAAATTACAGTGAATTCTATGAAAAAAGATGGTTTACTGAAGGTCTTTCAGTTGAGGATGAAAGAGTGGATTTACCATTCCAAAAAGATGTTCCTTTTGGAGTAAACTTAATTTTTTCATCAAGTATCGCAAACTTTGGAGTTGAAATTTGTGAAGACTTATGGGTAACAATTCCACCAAGCTCTTATCTTTCTCTTATGGGCGCTCATATAATCGGAAACCTTTCTGCATCAAATGAGCTTGTTAGTAAGATGGATTATAGAAAAAGCCTGATATCAAATCAAAGTGCTAGGTCAATCTGCAGCTATATATATTCTTCTGCTGGTGTTCATGAATCCACTACAGATGTATTATTTAGCGGGCATTTATTAATAAGTGAAAATGGTTCATTATTAAAAGAAAATGACAGATTTCAAAGAGAAAACGAAGTAATATATTCTATAGTTGATGTATTCAAATTAAAGTCTGAAAGAATGAAAAACTTGAGCTTTAGAGATTCATCTAAATTTATCAATAAGAATCCTAACATGATTAAATTTGAATTTAGTGATGCTTCAATAAGCACATTTGATAGATTTGTGGATAAACATCCATTTGTGCCTTCTTACGAAAAAGAAAGAGAAGTTCGCTGCAAAGAAATATTTAATATTCAAGCTGCTGGCTTAGCAAAGAGATTAGAACATACAGGCTCTAAAAAAGCAGTAGTTGGAATTTCTGGAGGTTTGGATTCCACACTAGCATTACTTGTAATAGTAAAGACTTTTGAATTACTTGGTATTGATAAAAAAAATATAGTAACTATTACTATGCCTGGCTTCGGTACTACTGATAGAACTTACAATAACGCTATTAATTTATGTAAGGAATTAGGTACAGATCTTAGAGAAATAAATATAGTTAAAGCATCTCTTCAACATTTTGAAGATATTGGTCATGATAAAGACATTCATGATGTAACTTACGAAAATGTTCAAGCAAGAGAAAGAACCCAAATTTTAATGGATATTGCTAATAAAGAAAGAGGACTCTTAATAGGTACTGGTGATTTATCAGAGCTTGCTCTTGGCTGGTGTACATATAACGGAGATCATATGTCAATGTATTCTGTAAATCCGTCTATTCCAAAAACTCTTGTAAGATATTTAGTTCAATATGTAGCTCAACATGAATCTACTGAAGTTGTACGCGATATTCTTATGGATATACTAGATACACCTGTAAGCCCTGAATTATTACCTAAGGATGCTAACGGTGAAATCGCTCAAAAAACGGAAGATATTGTAGGTCCTTATGAGCTTCATGATTTCTTCTTATATCACTTTATTAAACATGGCTCAACTAAAGAGAGAATATTCTTTTTAGCTAAGGCTGCCTTTAAAGATAATTACTCTGATGAGGAAATACAAAAATGGCTTGATAAATTTATTTTTAGATTCTTTACTCAACAATTTAAAAGAAGTGCTCTTCCTGATGGACCTAAAGTCGGAAGTATTTCTTTAAGTCCTAGAGGTGACTGGCGTATGCCATCAGATGCTAAGCCTTGGGAATAGCTAACCGAAATCATAAATATTTTTGTTCCGAAAAACTATGAAAATATCGCTGAAGGCTCTAAGTTGCAAGTTGCGCCCAATTCAGCATGCTCCCGCTTTCAGCGTGACAAGCTAAATTTGAACAACTTACAGCTAAGAGCCTTTAACAGCTTATTTTCAAATGTTTTCTACACAAAGATATATATGATTTCCAGTTGAGATATTCTCCCAAAAATTATTAAACGCAAAAATTCTCTATCTAGTTGCGTTTAATAAGTTCTTAATTGTGCTTCGCACTCTTTTTAACTGTGAAATGATCTTAATTGCACTTCGTGCTCTTTTTATAGGTGAAAAGATCTTAATTGCACTTCGTGCTCTTTTTATAGGTGCGTACTTTTTTTCAAATGTGTGGAAATTTTTTTTAAGTAGTGCTAAAATAGATGTTATTAAATAACAATAATAAACAATGGCAATAAGCCTTATAGATTTGGAGGAATATAAAAATGGGGAAAAAAGCTGATATAGACTGGGGTAAATTAGGATTTGATTACATAAAAACAGATCTTCGTTATATTTCAGTTTGGAAAGATGGAAAATGGGATGAAGGAAAACTTGTTGAAGACAATATGCTTAGTATAAGTGAAGCTTCTACGGTTATTCACTATGGCCAAAGTTGTTTTGAAGGGCTTAAGGCATATACAACAAAAGAAGGTAAAATTCAATTATTTAGACCTGACTTAAATGCAGATCGTATGAATGAAAGCTGTGACAAACTTCTTATGCCACATATTCCAAAAGAAAAATTTATCGATGCAGTTAAACAAGTTGTAAAGGCAAATGAAAAATATGTACCACCTTATGGAAGTGGTGCAACTCTATATATTAGACCATATTTAATGGGAGTTGGTAACAACATTGGTGTTAAACCTGCTCCAGAATATATCTTCGGTGTATTTTGTATACCAGTAGGACCTTATTTTAAAGATGGTGTATCTCCTTGCAATTATATAGTTTTAGATGACTTTGATAGAGCTGCTCCTCATGGTACTGGCGGAAATAAAGTTGGTGGTAACTATGCTGCTTCATTACAAGCTCATGCTGAAGCTGTAAAAAAAGGATTTGCTGATTGTATTTACCTAGATCCAGCTACTCATACAAAGATAGAAGAAATAGGTGCTGCAAACTTCTTTGGAATAACTAAAAATGATGAATTCGTTACTCCTAAATCACCATCTATTTTGCCAAGTATAACAAAGAGATCTCTTCTTTACATTGCTGAACATTATTTAAAGATGCCTGTTTATGAAAGAGAAGTATTTATTGATGAAATAGATCAATTTAAAGAGGCCGGTGCTTGCGGTACTGCTGCAGTAATAACTCCTATTGGTGGAATTCAACATAACGATAAATTACATGTATTCTTTAGCGAAACTGAAGTTGGTCCTATAACTCAAAAATTATATGACTTACTTTTAGGAATTCAACTTGGTGATGTTGAAGCTCCAGAAGGCTGGATATACGAAGTAGAATAATATTTATAAAATGAATTTAAAAATAGTATGAACTTAGCAAAAAATAAGTTCATACTATTTTTTTATACTCTTATGTATATATATTAATCAAATAAATATACATT
Source organism: Clostridium beijerinckii (assembly GCF_018223745.1). Taxonomy (NCBI): domain Bacteria; kingdom Bacillati; phylum Bacillota; class Clostridia; order Eubacteriales; family Clostridiaceae; genus Clostridium; species Clostridium beijerinckii. The sequence continues at coordinate 1,221,452 of NZ_CP073653.1, read as the reverse complement.
ATATTATAGAATATTTAGTAAACTTTTCTAGTAGATATACGAATATATAAGTAATATATTGATACTAATATTGAAGCTGAATTTATAATTTTAGGGAGGGGATATTATATGAGTGATAACAGAATAATTTCTAGAAGTGAATATATTGTGGCTAGTGTATCTGGTGCTGCTATAGATAATAAAATAATAAAGAGACCTTATATTAACCCTCGAAATCCTTCCAATAAAAAACAAAATAATGCTAAATCTTTTGACAATACTTTGCATTCATCAGCTTCACAATCATCATCAAATGACAATTCAACGACTTTTTCAAATGAATTGGAAAATATGGCAAGATTAAAAAGTGAAGAAAACTCCAGATTAGTTCAGGCAAAGTTCAACAATAAAATAAAAGATTCTGAGACTTCTGAGAAGAATGCTACTCAAACTGAATTGCATAACAAACTTGCTCAAGCTATGGATGTTGATGTGGATGTATCTACTCTATATAAAAAAGTACAATTACTAAATTCATTAAAAAATGAATCTAATAACTAATAAGAGGTTGCCAAAACATATGGTTTTTGGCAACCTTCTTTTATCTAAAGTTTACACTGCTGCTAGTCTATGTAAATTACTGTACTCTCCTTGTTTCTCCATTAATTCTTCATGAGTTCCTGCTTCTATTATACCTGTTTTTCCAAGTACAATAATTTCATCTGCATTCTTAATGGTAGACAATCTATGTGCAACTACTATGGTTGTCCTTCCAGCGCATAACTTTTCTAAAGATTCTTGAATTATGCGTTCTGTTGCATTATCTAGTGCCGATGTTGCTTCATCCAAAATTAATATTGGAGGATTCTTAAGAAAAACTCTTGCAATGGAAATACGCTGCTTTTGCCCACCAGATAATTTAACACCTCTTTCACCAATGTAAGTATCATACCCTTCTGGTAATGTATTTATAAATTCATGAATATTAGCCATCTTAGCGGCTCTTAGTAATTCTTCTTCAGTTGCATCTGTCTTTCCAAACAGTATATTATCTCTTATAGTTCCTGTAAATAAGAAAACTTCTTGCTGAACTATTCCAATATTCTCTCTAAGAGAATCTAATTTAACATCATAAATGCTCTTATTATCTATTAAAATATCTCCACTATCCACTTCATAAAATCTTGGGATAAGATTACAAAATGTTGTTTTACCTCCACCAGAAGCTCCTACTAATGCCAACATCTTTCCTTTATTTATTTTAATAGAAATATTTTTCAAAACTTCTTTTCCTTCATAGCTAAAATTAACATCTTTAAATTCTATTTCCCCTTGAACATTTTCAAGTTCAGTCGCATTTACTTTATCTTTTTCTTTATCTTGACTCATTATTTCTATATATCTTTGGAAACCAGTAATTCCATTTTGAAATTGCTCCATAAAATCAATAAGTTTCTTTATTGGGGTCATAAAGATTTTTATAAACAGCATATATGCCATAAAATCTCCAATGTTTATAAGTCCAATAAGTGTAAATATTCCTCCCCCTATTAAACCTACGTAACTTAGCACGTCCATTCCAAATCCTGCACCAGAAGAATATTCTGCCATTACTTTGTATGCTCTTTCTCTTGCATTAATGAACTTTTTGTTCCCTTTTTCAAATTTTTCTTCTTCGGCTTCGTGACTTACAAATGCTTTTGATATTTTTATTCCTGAAATACTATTTTCAAGATTTGCATTGACTGCTCCTGTTTCTACTTTAGTTTCAAGAAAAGCTTTATTCATCTTCTTTCTCTCATATAAAGTAAACCATACTATAAATGGTATGAATGCAAATATTAAAACCGTAAGAGGTATATTTATTGTACACAATATTATAAATGAACCTATAAGCATAACTATTGATATAAATAAATCTTCTGGCCCATGATGAGCAAGCTCTGAAATATCCATTAAGTCATTAATAATTCTAGACATTATATCTCCTGTTTTATTATTATCAAAGAAGCTATTAGGTAATTTTTGAAGGTGCTTAAATATATGTCTTCTCATATCACCCTGCATTCTAACACCTACAACATGTCCCCAATACTGCATGAAATATCCACATGCAGCCTTGATTCCAAAAATTATAAGTAATGCTATGGCAAATACAATAATTGTCCTTAAATCTTTATTAGGAATCGATTCATTTACTAGATCCCTTGTCATAACTGGATATACTAAATCGCATAAAGATGCGATAAGCGCTACTACTAAATCTAAAATAAATAGTAATTTATATGGTTTATAAAATGAAATAAATTTTTTTATCATTTAAAATCTCCTTCCTATAATGAATAAAATTCATATAGCTTGTATATACTTTAATATAATACATAATTTCCCAATTGTAAGGTGGTGAATAACTTTTATGAAAAAGCTATTTTATTTTGTAAGCTTCTGCTTAGCAATTCTATTGCCTTTATTCTCACTAAATATCATAGCAAGTAAATCTGATCCAGATTATTTTTTTCCATTAATCTTTATTTGCTTAGGCCTTTGTGATACATTGCTTGGCATTAATTTATTAAATGCAAATAAAAAATTTTTGGGTATTTCCAGTTTTGTAATAGCAAGTTTCTTATTCGTTTTAGTTGGAAGCAAAATTTGTATATATAATTAAAAATGTGTACTAGTAGTGCATTCCTACTATATAACTTTTATATTATATTTAAAATTTCTTCCTTACATTTATCTAAATTCTCAATGAATGTTCCTGCTATTTTAACTGGTCTATTGTTAAATACTATTATATTCCCTCGGAAATATATAGCTTCATCTAGATCATGAGTAACCAATATAACCATTCTTTTTTCTTTGTCTAATAAATTTTTAAATTCATCAATTATGGCATATTTCAACTTATAATCTAAAGATTTAAAAGGCTCATCCATTAAAATGACCTTTGATGGCTTTCCAAATGCTCTTGCTATATTAACTCTTTGTCTCATTCCTCCGCTAAGTGCATTTGGATATTTGTTTTTTGTATCGTAAATTCCAACTAAATTTAATACTTCATCAATTCTATTCTCTAAAGTAGAATCCTTGAAATACCTTTTGAATGCAATTTCCAAGTTTTCTTTAACAGTAAGCCACTCAATTAACCTATCTTCTTGAAATATATAGCTTATGTCACTTAATGAAACGCCACTTATCTCTCCACTTTGAACATCTATTAGACCTGCTATAATGTCTAATAGAGTACTCTTTCCACACCCAGATTTTCCTATTATACAATTTATCTTATCGTCGTAAAAATCTATGTTGAAATTCTCAAAAATTTTCTCAGTTCCATATGACTTATTTAGATTTTTAATACTTATATTCATTTGGACCACCTATATGTTCTTTTCCTTAACAACTTATTTAAAAACTCTAAAACTAGAGATATAATGACAATAATTACAATCCATGCAAAAATCCCTGGAGTATTAAAATTAACTTTTTCTACCTGTATCTGTGATCCTATCCCAAACTTTGGCTGCCCGTATACTTCTCCTGCAATTACAACTTTAAAAGTCAATGAAAATGTCGATACAAAGATGCTCATAAAATAAAATTTCATAGTTGGAATATAGATCTTTTTGACATTGTTTTTTAGGCTCACTTCATATATCTTCGTCATATCGATTATTTTTTTATCTATTTGCAAAAGGTTATTTCGTATACCTTCATAAAGGATTGGAAAAATGATAGCAAATCCTGCAACAAATGGTGTACTATCCTTATCAAACCACACCAATGAAAGAACTACTAACACCATAGTTGGAATTGTCTTGCTAAATGAATTTACAGGCTCCATTAAATACTTGAAAAAGGGATACACTGTTGCGAGCACCCCTAAAATCATTGAAAAAATCAAAGCTAATACATAACTAGTCGTAGTCCTGTAAAAACTGCTAAAAATTATCTTTAACGAATTTTTATCACCAAAAATATTCTTAATAGCTTCTAATACTTGTTCTAATCTTGGAATATATATGTCATTATTTATTATTACTGCAATTAGCTGCCATATCCCTATGAAAAATATACATGATAGTAAAGTATATAATCTACTTTTCCATGAATATTTCATCATTTGGTATACTTCCTCCTATTGTTTTTGGATCAAATTCATTTAATTTTTTAAAATAAGTTTCATATTCTTTATAACAATCCTTTATTCCTACGTATTTTATATTTGACCTATCAATAGCTTTTACTACTATTGGCTTCTTTGCCGAAACTCCTATTTCTTCGCAATAATCTCCAACAGTTTCTTTATTATTATATATCCACTCTTCTGAATCTTTAACTTGCTTCAAAAGTTCTGAAACAAATTCCTTATCATTTTCTAACAATCCCTTCTTAACTATAATTGTTGATTGAGGATATCCATATTGAGAGTCGTTTAATTTTTTCCATTCTTCATTTAAATTTAGCATTACATTAAACTTATCATTTTTACTCTGAACTGTTGATAAAGCCGGTTCTGGAATTACTGCATATTCTGACTTTCCAGATAAAATTATTGGTGCAAGCTCATTTACTGTATTCACATAGCTAAAGTTAATTTCTTTATCTACATCAATACCTTTTTCTTTAAGTATTGTTCTTGCAATTATATCAGGCGTTAATCCCTTCCCAATATTGTAAACTTCTTTTCCTTTTAAATCTTCAACACTTTGATTTTGATTAGTTGTGCCTATATAAAACGATCCAAATCCAACTGTTCCTGCTATTTTATATTCCTTGTTCTTATTAAACACAGTTGCCGCCACGTTTGAAGGAACAATTGCAATATCTGGTTCACTCTTCATAACGCTTGTAACTAAGCTGTCAGAGTTTTGCTCAATAGTATAATTAACATTGTATCCAGATTTAATTTCCGGTTTTTCTTTTATAAGTTTAGCTACTGCTATAGCTGTAAGACCATCTGGTGTTACAAAGCTAATATCTTTTGTTGATTTCTTATTATCTTCAGATTTGCCTTGATTTGAGCTACTGCCACAACCTGCAAATGTAAACACACACAATATCATGATTAAAAATAATGATACCTTTTTTTTCATTCTAATTCCCCCTAAAAAATATTAATATCTAAATTAAGAATTAAATCAAAATACTTAATAGTAATATTAATTAATTGATATTCACTATTAATTATAATAACATATTAAAATTGAAATACCAAATCTGTATGTATATCCAACTTTAAAACTATATTTATGTGGTAACTTACCGAAATCATAAATATTTTGTTCCGAAAAGCTGTGAAAATATCACTGAAGGTTCTAAGCCGCAGATTTCACCACTTTAGCATGCTCCCACTTTCAGTGTGACAAGCTAAAGTGGAACAATCTACAACTAAGAATCTTAGCAGCTCATTTTCAAATGTTTTCTCCACAAATATATTTATGATTTCTGGTGAATATATGAACTTAAAGTTCTAGCGACCTTGTAAATATGTTCATCTAATAACTCCAATTTTTGATTGGATATCTATATAGATGCCCCGATTATAAGTTAGATTGATACTATGAAATATATCTCAACTAGAAATAAGAATTATGCTTTTGTAACCACAAGGGTCATAATATGAAATGTTTCATTAGGAATTTGATTGTTTTGATTCTTAGATTAAAAGTTGTTCCAAGTATGCTAGTTCAAAGCTCGCCTTTGAGGCTAGCATCTTGGGTGCAACTTGTGATCTTAGAATCATCCATCATAATTCCCTTAGAAACTGGAACAATAGCATAATCCTTATTTCGGCGAGACATATGCATACGTTCAGGTCTTAATCAGGGTATCCATATATAATTTCAATAAAGATTAAAAACGACAAAAGAACATGTAGAATAATTATTAAACATGTTCTAATATATTTCTATTTATAAAAAATATACATTTATGTACTTACTGAGATTAGATTTCCACATTCCCATCTTGATTGAACGATTAACTTAATAGCTTTGTAAATGTGAATATGTTATTGCAACACATATATCATTTATTATCTATATATATCAACAATCATCCCTTGAATTTCATCAATTGTTGACGCTATATTTATATTATCTTTTTCATCAGAAAGGAGTGCTTTTGTTAATTCTTCAAGTTTTCCATCAACAGTATCAACCGTTACGAAATACTGAGTCTGCCAAAAGCTAATATCTTTTTTAGTCTCATACATGAACTTTAGTATTGATTCTAGATATTCTTTTATCATCTTCTTGTACATAACTACATCAACATAAGTCTTAGTAGTTACGAGTCTGTTACCCCTTTTTTTTATGTCATCTATCATTTTTTTGAGTTGTTCTTCTGATTTTTTATGTCTTTCCTGACTAAAACTTTGGGAAAAATCTTTTTTTTCAGAAATAATTTTTCTCTCAGAAGTTACAGTCCCTCTTCGCACTCTACCAATCTCCATGTATATTCAATCCTTTCCTAACTCAAAAATAAAGTTTATCTAAAAGTTTAAAACTCTAAAAATAGCTAATTACGCTCTATTGTATATATGTTGCAATTCACAATTACAGCTAAAATTCTTGCAATATCTTTAAAATTATGATGAAGAATTATTTTTGCAATATATATATTTAATTAATTATATCAAAATCCAGTTATTTTCTCTACTTAATATTTGATTTTGATATGTATATTTCATTTTTTCCCATGTATATAAATTCATCAAACCTCTAATATATATATGTATATACTAAATTATGAATGGAGTGATGTTATCCATGTGGTTTGATGCACCTTCACAAGAAGTTCTGCAAAAATTAAATGTTAATCCTGATGTTGGTCTTTCTGAATCAGAGGCAAAAGAGCGCCTTGAAAAATATGGAGAAAACAAATTAGCTTCTCAAAGTAAAAAGAGCCTTTGGCAGCTATTCTTATCTCAAATAAACGATGTTATGATTTATATACTTTTAGTTGCAGCAATTATTTCTGCATTTATGCACGAATATAGTGACACAATTGTAATACTGCTTGTAATTTTAATAAATGCTCTAATAGGAGTGTTTCAAGAATCTAAGGCAGAGAAATCTCTCGAGGCATTAAAAAAATTATCTACCCCAAAAGCTATAGTTAAGCGAGAAGGTATTATAAAAGAAATACCTTCTGAAGAAGTTGTTGTGGGTGATATTATTATACTAGATGCTGGAAGATATCTCCCTGCTGATTTACGATTAATTGAAAGTGCTAATTTAAAAATAGATGAATCAGCATTTACTGGTGAATCTGTCCCTGCTGAAAAAGATAGTAATGTTACCCTTGCAAATGGCAATATACCTATAGGTGATATGATAAATATGGCCTTTATGTCAACTTTAGTGACTTACGGCCGCGGAACTGGTGTTGTTGTAAATACTGGAATGAATACACAAATAGGAAAAATAGCTGATATGCTAAATAAAGAAGAAGATAATACGACTCCATTGCAGCGAAGACTTGCATCTCTTGGAAAAACTTTAGGCTTTGGAGCTGTAGGTATTTGTATATTGATCTTTGTCATATCAATGTTTCAAGGACGAGATTGGTTCGAAATGCTTTTAACTGCTATAAGCTTAGCTGTTGCTGCAATTCCTGAGGGCCTTCCAGCAATTGTTGCAATAGTACTAGCAATGGGTGTACAGCGAATGATAAAGCAAAATTCTATAGTAAAAAAACTTCCAGCCGTTGAAACTTTAGGATCTGTTAATATAATATGTTCTGATAAAACTGGAACCTTAACTCTAAATGTAATGACAATAAAAAAATGCTGCATAAATAATAAACTTGTATCTATTAATGATTGCGATCTAGGTGATAATGATACAAAATTGTTGTTTGAAGGAATGATTTTATGCAATGATGCTACTTCAAAAGATGGTAGTAAAACAGGAGATCCTACTGAAATTGCTTTGCTTGATGCTGGAATCAAGTATGACTTATATAAAGAAGATTTAAGCACAGATCACTCAAGGGTTGATGAAATTCCTTTTGACTCAGATAGAAAGCTAATGACTACTGTAAATAAATACGATTCACATTTTAAAGCTTTCACCAAAGGAGCCATTGATAATTTACTTAAACTTTCAGACAAAATCTTATTAGATGGAGAAATAATTGATTTCACACAAGAAAAAAAGGATGAAATCCTAAAAATATCTAATCTAATGTCTGACGAAGCCTTAAGAGTCCTCGGTTTAAGCTATAAAGACATAAAGGATGAAAGCGTCAGCATAGATTCTCTCGAAAAAGATTTAACTTTCGTAGGATTAATGGGAATGATAGATCCTCCTAGAGAGGAAGTTAAACCATCAATTGCTTTATGTAAGCAAGCTGGAATAACTCCTATTATGATAACTGGAGATCATAAAAATACTGCTTTTGCAATTGCTAGTGAACTTGGAATTGCAAATAGTATAAATGAATGCATGACTGGCGCTGAAATTGATAGCTATAGCGATGAAGAATTTAATAAAATAGTTAACAATTATAAGGTATTTGCTAGAGTTTCTCCAGAAAATAAAGTTAAGATTGTAAAAGCATTTAAATTCCATGGGAATATTGTATCTATGACTGGTGATGGCGTTAACGACGCTCCATCTTTAAAGGCTGCTGATATAGGTGTTGCTATGGGTATTACAGGGACTGACGTCGCTAAAGGTGCTGCTGATATGATTTTAACTGACGATAACTTTACCACAATAGTCAAAGCTGTAGAGGAAGGAAGAAATATTTATGCAAATATAAGAAAAGCTATAATATTCTTATTGTCCTGTAACTTGGGCGAAATAGTTTCTTTATTTGTAGCTATTCTATTAAATTTTGATCCACCATTATTACCAATTCATATTTTATGGGTGAATTTAATAACAGACAGTTTTCCTGCTCTTTCTCTTGGTATAGATCCAAAGGATCCAAGCGTAATGGAGCATCCACCTAGAAATCCAAAAGAATCACTTTTTGCAGAACACATGGGGTTATTTCTGGCTTTAAATGGTGTACTAATTGGTGGTGTAACATTAGCTGCTTTTCTTCTTGGTGAAAGATTGTATATGAGCTCCCTAGTTCATGCTCAAACTTTAGCTTTTGTAGTTTTAAGTTTTTCCCAATTATTTTTTTCACTCTCTATGCGAAGCAGAGAAAAATCTCTTTTAAAGGTTGGACTCTTCACAAACAAATATTTATTGCTATCAATTCTACTTGGTATGTGTATTCAATTTTTAATAATTATAATTCCATTCTTCGCTGATGTATTTAATGTATTTATTTTAAGTGCCAGAGATTGGCTTCTAGTAATATGTATTTCTTTAATCCCATTCTTGCTTAACGAAATATTTAAGTTAATTAAATATCATAGATAAGCATAAGGTAATTAAAATATTACATTTATTACAATATTTTAATGATCAATTTTTATGAATATTGACAAACTTTTTTTATCTTTTTAATTATAGTTGAAACAAGATAATATCTATAGTACAATCTATCATATAAAAGGGATTTAGGAGGTATTAAAATGATAATAAAATGTATAGATAATGATCTTTGTTCAACTTTAACTTTAAATAAGGAATATGTGGTCATAGAAGAAGCACCTGAATATTATGTAATTATTGATGATAAAAATGATGAAACAACTTGCAGAAAATCAAGATTTGAAATTATTGAAGATGGTGGTTTAACTAAGAAAGCTAAAGCTACTATTACAGAATTAACTTATCAATTAGAAAATGATTTTAAAGACATAAAACAATTTTCAATTAGAAAAAATTCAAAAGGTGAAATTAAAGAAATATCTGTAAAGTTCAAATATATCTAGAAAAAAGTTCTGCTGGAAGGCAGAACTTTTTTGATTCACAATTCACGATTAAATTTTTAGATATATATTTTTAAAACTCCAAAGTAGCTTACCCATAATTGTGCATTATGAATTAAAAATTAAATTAGTAGATTAACATTATATTCTTCAAGCCAAATATTTACTTGAATCAAGAAAGCAAGCAATTGTGGTCCAGTCATTAGCTGCCCATACCATGGAGCTTTATATGATTCTCCTTTTGTGAGTATTATCTCTCTAACTACCTTTTCATCAATGATTTCATGAATTGGTGAAGATTTCTTATCTAAAATCTCAGTTATCATCTTACATACAATGTCTGTATAAACTGGATTATGTGTCTTAGGATATGGACTCTTCTTTCTGTATATAATGTCATTTGGCAATATTCCTTCAAAAGCTGCTCTTAATAATCCTTTTTCTCTGCCTTTATATAATTTTACATCAGCTGGCAAGTTGAACGCATAATCAACCAATCTAATGTCGGCAAATGGAACTCTTGCTTCTAGTCCATTATACATGCTAGTCCTATCTTTTCTTGTAAGAAGCTGAACCATGAACCATTTTAGATTTAAATATGACACTTCCCTCATCCTATAATCTCTCTTACTCTCCCCATCAAGATGAGGGACTTTACTTAGAGATTTTTCATATTGAGTTCTAACTAATTCCTCTAGCGGCATATTTTTTAATTTCTTATTAACTATAGCCTTTCTATCATTAACAAACCTTGACCATGGGAATGTATCTAAATAGAACATTTCATCCCTTGTAAACCAAGGATATCCCCCAAAGATTTCATCAGCACACTCTCCTGTAAGTCCAACTACAAAGTCTTTACGAATTTCTTTACAAAATAGAAGCATTGATGAATCGATATCTGCCATACCAGGTAAGTCTCTTGATATCACAGCATCTCTTAATGCAGCTGCTAAATCTGAATGATTCAAAACTACTTTTCTATGATCACTATTTATAAACTTTGCCATTTCTTCTGACCAGTATTCATCTGATGTCGGTTGAAATAATGACGCTTTAAAATACTTTTCATTGTCTTCATAATTAATCGCATAAGTAGTAAGCTTCTTTCCCTGTTTTCTAAATTCCTCAGCAGCTATTGCTGATATAATTGAGGAGTCTAATCCCCCTGATAGGAATGTACAAACAGGTACATCTCCAACTAATTGTCTCTTTACTGCATCTATTAATAATTCTCTCGCATGAACTATTGCTTCTTCTGCTGTTTCATGAAATTCTTTTGCTTCAACTGTCCAATATTCCCACTTTTTAATGTTTCCATCACCTGAAACTAATAAACAGTTGGCTGGTGCAATTTCTTTTATATTCTTAAATACTCCGCTTCCTGGTATTGTCGCAGGTCCAAGCCCAAATATTTCAGTTAATCCTTCCATATCAATTTCTCTTTTAACTCTTGGATCTGCTAAAAGAGTTTTTATCTCAGAACCAAAAACAAGGGTATTATCATGAACAGTATAGAATAATGGCTTAACCCCCATTTGATCTCTAGCTAAAAAAACTTCTCTTTTATCTTCATCAAAAACTCCAAATGCAAATATACCTATAAGCTTATTTACACAGTCCTTCCCCCAACAAATATACGATGTAAGCAATACTTCAGTATCTGAATAAGAATCAAAAGTAAATCCTTTAGCTTTTAATTCTTTTCTTAAATCCTCAGTATTATATAGCTCACCATTATAAACCAATGTGTATTTCTTACCCTCAAATATTTTAGTCATAGGTTGCAATCCACCTTCTGGATCTACAACTATAAGCCTTCTATGGCCTAATAAAACATTTGGAGATATATAATATCCTTTTGCATCAGGTCCCCTCTTCTCCAAAGTCTTTATCATATTATTTAATATATCTTTATCTTGTACTATATTCTTTTTAAAATTTACTAATCCAGCAATTCCGCACATCCATTTCACCTTCTAATAGTATTGATACTATTAAAATATGCACCTTTAAAAAAAGTGCGACAGCACATTAAGATCTTTGCACATTTATAAAAAGTGCGATAGCACAATTAAGATCTTTTTTACTTTAAAGAAAGTGCGACAGCACAATTAAGAACTTTACACATTTGAAAAAAGTACGCACAATAAAAAAAAGCACGAAGTGCAATTAAGATCATTTCACAGTTAAAAACTTCTCTCTCTAATAATTGTATAAAGAATTATAAACTTATATATTTGATAAACATGAATACTATTTCTTATCTGTAACATACTAGATATGTATATTTAAATAGAGAGAGAAGGTAAAATAATTGAATGTTGCAAACAATTACCAAGCAAATATTGACTTAATTCATTCAAATTTAGTTGTAGATAAAAGTTTCGATATCGTTGAACGAAACTTCATTGTTGGGGGAAGAAGCTCTGTTTTATATTTTTTGAATGGTTTTATTAAAGATGCTATCATGGAAGAAATATTAAAATCTTTCTTTAAGATAACACCTGAAACAATGAATTCATACAAAACAATTGATGACTTTATCAACAATAAAGTTTCACACGTATCCGTTAAAACTGAAACTGATTTAGACAAAATTTTAATCGCATTATTATCTGGCCAAACAATAATGTATGTTGATGGCTATGATTCATTTATACTCTTAGATTTGCGTACTTATCCAGGTTCAGATTCATCAAAACCTGAAAAGGAAAAAACTTTAAGAGGTGGAAGAGATGGCTTCATTGAAAAGTTAGTATTTAATGCTGGTTTCATTAGAAGAAGAATAAGAGATCCTAGATTAGTTTTTGACATACACCAAGTTGGGGATATATCAAAAACAGATGTATGTATTGCATATATAGATGGAGTTGCAGATAAAAAAGTTCTTGATTTAATAATTGATAGCATATCAAAAGTAAATATAAAAGCCTTAACGCTTTCTGACCAAAGTTTAGTTGATGTAATGTGCACAAAAAATTGGCTTAATCCATTTCCAAAGGTGCGATTTACAGAAAGACCTGATGTAGCCGCTGCACATATAGTTGAAGGAAAAATAATTATTATTGTGGATAATTCTCCAAACGTAATAATTCTCCCAACAGGAATTTTTGATTTTTTACAAGATGTAAATGATTATTATTTCCCATTATTCACTGGAAACTACTTAAGACTTGTTAGAAATTTCGTAATGTTAGCAACAATATTATTAACTCCAGTTTATTTGATGATTGTTAATGGTAATATTTTTATACCGAGTTATTTTGACTTCTTGAAACCGCAAGAGGAATTTGCTTTACCTCTGCTCGGACAATTCATGCTTTTGGAATTTGCTGTTGATATATTAAAGCTGGCTGGTTTAAATACTCCAAGCCCACTTGGAAGTGCAATGTCTCTGATTGGTGGTTTAATCCTTGGTGATTATGCTGTAAAAACAGGCTGGTTTATTCCTCAGTCTATATTATATATGTCCATCGTTACTATAGGGGACTTTACTCAACCTAGTATAGAAATGAATTTTGCTTTAAAATTTGCAAGAATGATTTTACTTATACTTTGTGGTTTCTTTGGTTTCTGGGGATTTTTAGGCGGTATTATATTCATTCTAATAGTTATGGCAAGTACAAAAACAATAGCTGGTGATAAATATTTTTATCCTTTAATACCATTTAACTGGAAAGCTCTTAAAAATTTATTATTCAGAACAAGAATATCAAACGATGTACAATAAGTCCTGTGAAGGAAAAAAGTGATAAGTTAACATAAAACTTATCACTTTTAATTTATAACTTTTCACTTGCCACTTATAGGAGTCTAGTTCCCTCTTTATCCTGTGTAATTAATTTCTCTCTCATTAGCCCGCCTAATGTCATTTTAAAATAATTTTTGCTTGTATTAAACTCTCTCTTTATATCTTCAGGAGATGATTTATCATTATAAGGCATAAATCCACCATTTGCTTTTAAATAATTAAGTATCGTTTCACTTAATTCACTTCTTGCTTCTAACCTTTTCTTTCTTGTTGTAACTCCAATAGTCCCATCTTCATAAATTCTCTTGACTCTTCCCTTTATTTCTTGTCCAGGATATATGTACTCAAAATGTTCATTAGCTAATATTAATCCTCTATATTCACCATCTATTGCAACATTTAAGGTCGCATTCTCATTTATTTCATAAACTATAGCATTTACTTCATCAGAAACTTTATATTTACCTTCTTCTGCTATATCTAAATAAGAGTGTATTCTAGTAGTTGCCGCTAATCTATCAGTTTTATCTACATACATATAAAATAGATATTTTTTTCCTTCTTTAAGCTTATAACTTTGCTCTTTTAATGGAACGAATAAGTCTCTTTCAAGCCCAAAGTTTACGAATGCCCCAATGTTATTCTGGCTTACTACTTCTAAATAACCAATCTCTCCAACTGTTAATAATGGTTTTTTTAGAGTTGAAATCATCCTATCCTTTGAATCTCTATAAATGAATACTTCTAATTGGTCACCTTCTGTTATTTCATGTCCTTTTGCCGCACTGTTTGGAAGTAAGACCTCATCACCAAAATTATCTTCAAGATAATATCCAAAGTCTACTTTTTTACTTACTTTTAATTTACTATATTGCCCTACTGATATCATTTTTAATTTCCTCCATTAATCATAACAACTTAATCGATGTTATCTTCTTTATTACTTTTCTTGATCATTCTATATATTGAAATTAACTTTCTACATTGCTATCATCAATTGGGTACTCACCTTACTAGAACCTTGAATGTAAATTTATTACTACACAATATGATAATAACTTGTATCTTTTCTTTATATAAAACATGTTAAATCTAAATTACTTGAAATCTTTACTCAATTCCAGATAACTTATATATGATTTCTTAATTCCTTCAATTTCTTCTTGTGTTAACTTTCGTATCACTTTTGCTGGATTTCCAAGTATCAAAACGCCATCTTCAAATTCTTTATTTTGAGTTATTAAACTTCCTGCTCCTATAATTGTATTATTGCCTATTTTTGCTCCATTTAATATTATTGATCCCATACCTACTAAAACATTATTTTTAATGGTGCATCCATGGATTATTGCGCCATGCCCTATAGTACAACCATCTCCTATAACTGTATTATATCCATAATCAACATGTACCACACAATTTTCTTGGATGTTTGTATTTTCTCCTATAGTTATTGATGCTTCATCACCTCTTATAACAGCACCAAACCATATATTCGCATTTTTCTTAAGTGTTACGTCTCCAATAATTACTGCAGTTTCTGAAATATAAATATCGCTATCCAAAACAGGTTTTTTGTCTTTATAAATTTTCACCATAACAATCACCTCACTAAACACTAAGGTTATTTTAACATTACATTCACTTATTGTCATTATTTTGCTCACTTTAGAAATACGAAATAAAATAATAATTTAAACCATAATTAATTATTAATTGTGAATTGTGCATTGTGCATTGCAATATATATATACTATAAATAATTTTTAGAGGTAATAACTTTGGGAAAAAAAAAATCACCTAAAAATAAGCTTAATATAGATGATCTGAATTTTTACTATGGAATTCCTCATGCCCATTGCAATTTTTCCACTGGACATGGAACTCCAATTGAAGCATTTGATTATGCACGACATAACGGCCTTAATTTCCTTATATTAACAGACCATAATAATCATTTAACAAAAACAATAAAAGTAAAAAGCTCTGAGCTAAGTAGATGGGATGCTCTAAAATATTTAACTGTTCGTTATAATAAAAAACATGAAAACTTTTTAGCTGTGGTTGGTTTTGAAAGCAAAACTAATCCGTTTGGAGACATTAATGTAGTAAATCCAAACAGGTTCTTTACTGGAACAGTAAATAATATGCAACTATTAGTTTTATGGATGCTTAATAATCCTAATGCATTTATTTCAATTAACCATCCCCACAAAACAATAACATATTTAGAATACAACTCTATTTTAAATAAACTAATAACTTCAATAGAAGTTGGAAATGGATCTTATCCAAACAAGTATTTAAGATATGAAAAATATTATTACCATTTACTCGATAAAAACTGGAAACTAGGCGCAATCAATGGTCAGGATAATCATAGATTAAACTTTGGTGACGATGAAAATTTAACATGTATAATTGCAGAAGAGCTTACAACTCAGTCTCTAGTCGACGCTTTTAGAAAACGACACACTTATTCAACAGAATCCAGAACTTTAACTATGTACTTTACAATAAATAATGAATTTATGGGCGATATTATACCTATGGAAGATGATAATTTACAATTTTCAATTTTTGCCCATGATCCTAATCACAAAATATTAGAAATTGATATAATATCTACTGGTGGGACTATAATAAAAAAAATATCTAACTTGAATTTAAATAAAGTAAAATACTTGTATTCTCACGAGCCCTTAAAAACTGAGTTGTGGTATGTAATAAAGATAGCACTGGATAATAACAAAATCGCTATTAGTTCTCCCATTTTTAGAGGTCAAGAATAATATTGTTTATATACTTAAAATATATATGTTGCAATTAGCAATTCATAATTCACTATGCACAATTACAGCTAAAATTCTTGCAATATTTTTAGAATTATGATGAAGATTTTTTGCAACGCATATATATTCTTAAAAAAATAATTCATATAAAAAGAAATAGAATATATAATTTCAAAACATTTACATTGTTATAAATCATACATTCTATTTCTTTTCTATGTTTCTATTTATTTTTTTTAACTCTATTTGGTTTAGCTTTTGGCTTAATCACTATTTGCTTTTCTTTTTTCTTAAGTCCGCCTCTTTGTGTAATATCCATGAACCATAAGAAAAATAGAACTGCAAAAATAGATAATCCACTTGAAATATAAGTATTTGATGCACCTACGAATATTTGGGCCGCAAATAATACTGCAGCTATCGCTAAAGGTATCCACTTATTTATACGCACTTTACCAAATATAAATTTTTTGCATAATGCATAAGCTACAAATATAACAAGAAGCATTACTACAAATAAAATAATTGATGTAAAAAGATTCATCTACTCACATATCCTCCTATAAAAAAGTCTATATGGTTAATGATAATTTATATATAAACTATTATCAAGCATTCCTTTTAATTGGTGTTGATTTCATCAGTATACATTGTAATCAAAAAGTAATAATTTTTATTAAAATATCAATATTATAATTTTTTTTTAACAAATTTATAGTTTTATCTTTAATTATTCGCGTATATTTGATAAAATAGAAAAAGTATATGATATAAAAGATATGAGGTGATATAATGAATTTAATTTCAAATAATCATTTAGATGAATTAGATTTACAAATACTTGACTTATTAATAAAAGATTGTAGAACTCCTTACTTGGAGATTGCCAGAATATGCCACGTAAGCGGTGGTACTATTCATGTAAGAATGAAGAAAATGGAAGATCTAGGAATAATAAAAGGTTCTAGAATAATTTTAAACCTTCCTAAGCTAGGATACGATGTATGTTGTTTTGTAGGTATCTATGTTGATAAAACATCTTCTTTTAACTATGTATTTGACCAAATGTCAAACATAAAGGAAGTAGTTGAATTGCATCTAACTACTGGTGATTATTCTATGTTTGCTAAAGTTGTATGTGCTAATATTTTAGATTTGCAGAATGTTTTACTTAACAAGATAAATAACATTGATGGAGTACAAAGAACTGATACATTTATTTCTCTATCTCAACCTATAGACAGAAATATATCATTAGAATAATTATAAAAAAATAGAATAAAAACACATTTTTATATACATACTAAAGGTATCTTATAATAAGGAGTGTGTTTTTTATGAAAATTTTAAATTCAATTTCACTTGCCCTTATAATTATAGGCGGCATTAATTGGGGCTTAATAGGTTTTTTTAGATTTAACTTAGTAGATTTCCTTTTTGGAAGTTTTTCAATGTTATCTACAATAATTTATTGTTTAGTTGGAATTGCTAGTTTATATTCTATCTCTTTTTTCGTTCAAGAAAGATCTAGAGTATAATGCAGCATAATAAATATTAATATTATATTTGTTAAAATAAAAATGACTTAAACGCTAATTCTATCGCTGCTAATCTCAATATAATATTTATTTATACTTAAGCTTTATACATAGTGATAAGAAATTTTTAATGTAAAATTAATATTTCTTTAGCTATGTTTTGATATATAATGGAATAAATTATTAATACTTATATTTTACTAGGAGGTTAGTATACATTTGCGTACAGTATTAAATTTTAATTTTTATAATTTAATATATTTTTTTGTATTCTATTCATTTGCTGGCTGGTGCCTCGAAGTCTTGTATTATTTTAAAAATGAACGTAGGTTTGTTAATAGAGGATTTTTATATGGTCCCTTTTGTCCTATATATGGATTTGGTGTCTTATTTCTTGTAGTCTTTCTTGATAACTACAAACATAATATTTTCGCCTTATTCTTCTTAGCCTGTTTCTTTACAACAGTCTTAGAATATATTACTGGTTTTGTATTAGAAAAAGCATTTAAGACAAAGTGGTGGGATTATACTGACGATCCATTTAATATACATGGTCGTGTTTGTTTACTTTATTCTCTACTCTGGGGAGTTGGTGAGGTAGGCATAATTAAGATAATACATCCTATAGTGGTAAACATAATCAATAATATTCCCAAAACACTTGGTGAGGTATTTATTTTCTTTATTATTATTTATTATCTTATTGATTTTAGTTTAACTATAGCTTCTTTAATGCAATTTGAAAAAATGTCTTTTGCATTTCAATTTGTGCCAGCTAATTTTTTATTTGATAAACCAAGTTCATTATTGAATTTTACAAAAGAAAAAGCTGTTGGTAGGATTAGACACTTTGAATCATTTTTCAGTAAGCTAAAAATGAATTTATATAATAGACAATCAAGACAAAACTTTTCAAGTATTTCTTATAGATCTTTAAATATTTTTAAGGCTTTAAGAGATAAATTAAAAAGAGATTAAGGTAAATGCTTTACCTTAATCTCTTTTAGGCACATTAAAATAAATAATAAGTCCAAAGTTGCCATAGATATTTTTCATTAGGCAATGCGACAAATTGCCCTCATAGCGGGTCTATTAGGTCGATTTTCCAACGTAGCATAATGGGAAATAGGCTGGCAAATGGACTTTTTATTTATTTGATTGTGCCTTAATACTTATTTCATCTTTTTAATTTCATCGAATAATTCTATAGCTGCATTTCTTGGCCCATTTTTTTCTTGCCCTTTTACACCTAAACAAGTTCTAATTTGTCCAACTTTTACTTGTCCATTTTCAAACATTGTATTAAAATATTTTTCTATAAGAATATTTGTTTCATCCTGCTTTTGCGCTGGCCCAAATGGATTTGCAAAAAATGACTCTACTAAGCCCTTCTCCGTTGTTGTTCCCTTCGCCATTCTAGCACCTGCTTTAAATACTTTAATGGCTTCCTCTGGAGTTTTAAAGTAATCTAAATATTTTTCTCCTTCATTAACGCCGTCGTAGTTATTAGCATAGAAGAAAAAGTCTATTGGATGTCCCTTTGATATTTCCTTATATGATGCTACTGGTACTACAAGTCTAGCATTGACCTTATCCGGATTCATAAATATACTTCTATCCATTTCTTTAAAGGCGTATCCTTGATCTAAGTCATCTAATCGGACAAATGCACCAATCTCAGTTCCATATCCATTAATTAATCCATCCTCTATTTTAAAAGTTCCCATATCATCAAAGATAATAGTCATATCTGAAATATAATCTTCGCTTAAACTACGAAAAGCTTCTAAACTTTCAGATTTACCAGCTCCGCTATCTCCCATGATAACAACATTAGCTTCATCTCCGCTTTTTAAAATAATATTCACCATTGAACCATGTATTGGCAAATATCCTCTCTTTATCATTATTAAGTTGTATAATGTTAATGTCATCTTCTTTATATACCCAAAATAATCTATCTTTTCTGAATGATTTACATATCCAAGCATTATATCATTTTGAACATCATCAAAGAACACTGTTTTTAGATCTTCATCGTTATCTTTAGCTCCATATACATAAATAATGTCTGGCTTTCTTCCCCTTGTTTCTTCACTTCTAGCCATCTCGAACAGATTACATAAAGTTATTCCATGTTCCATAAAATCTCTATGGAAATAAATAAAAGTAAGTAACCCGCCTATCTTAGCTGGATAACAAAACCAATGCTCTTTATTTATTTGTGCATACTTTAATGGATTATATTTTATCTCTGTGAACATTCCATCTCTTGTATTCTTTTTAGGATAAGTTATAAATGGTGTTTCTAAAAGTATATGATCAATAAATGGTACTTCCTCTAAAGCTTCATATCCATTTGGTCTTACCCATTCCATTTCATGAATCATTATGCAGGCATTTCCACCAGCTGGTATTTGTCTATAAACTTTTGGCTGATATCCTGCAACATGCTGTTCAATTTTTCTGTACAAACTTAGAATTAATGTAGAAAAGTTAGCATTTGCTTCTGTAAAACTAACTGCTGCAAGGCCTTGTTGAACCTTATATCTATGAACTATTGTATATCTTTCAAGCTTTCTCCAAAATAAATAGAAATCTTCTATAAATACTACAAACTTGTCCCTATCCTCTAATAGTTTCGAATATGAGTCACTAATCTCTATAATTTCCTCAACACTCATAACTGTTAAATATTTTATTACTACAGTTAAATCTCTTCTAATATCTATAAGACTATCTGTATCTAATGTCTTACTTAAATATCTGTATGCTACTGAATTTTTCTTTTTAGCTCTTCTTAGATAAACTTCTAAAATTCGTCTAAATCCATCACTTTCTAGTATAGCCTCAAAGCTATTACAGTACTTTGCTGTAAAGTTTATCATCACTTTGTCATTACTCATAGAAAATTCTTTCTTCATTTCATGGCCCCCCATATGAATTTTTTCATATTTAAATATTGCATTTTTCTTTTCAAATTCCACATATTGAAATAATTATATCATACTTTTTGCAATATTCAACCTTTGCATTTTTCATTTTAAAGTTTTTTTCATCTAAAAATAACTCGAGTTCATAAGAAATTTCTTAAATTAAAATTCAACAAAGTTAATTCCTCCACCCCTATCTGACTATGCTATAAAAAAGCTCAGAAAGCTCATTATATGAATATTATATCGTCTTTTTACAATTTTGTTCGTGTTTTATTTTAACTTTTTATTTTTCTTTTGCTTGCATTTAGAATAATTTTGTTTCCATTACATTTCCTTAAATGGTAGAATTATATTAAAACTATGTAATCAAGGAGACAACTTTTTTATGAACAAAAATAAGTATAATGTAAAAAAATATTTATTAACTTTTCTTGCAATTCTATTATTTTCATTTTCCATAGTAAGTTGTGGCCTTACAAAATTCAATTCAAATAAAGCCAATAACGCTGATATAAACAAGATGTTCGTTCATTATATAGATGTAGGCCAAGGCGATTGCATTCTCGTTCAAGTAAATAACAAAAATCTTTTAATAGATTCTGGGCCTAAATCTGATAGAAGAAAACTTTTTAACTATTTATCAGGGCTAAACTTAAATAAATTAGATTATGTAATTGCAACTCATCCACATGAAGACCATATTGGTAATATGGATGATATAATAAAAACTTATAGTATAGGAACTTTCTATTCTCCAAAAGTTGAATCTACTACAAAAAGCTTTGAGGACATGGTAGATGCTTTAAAAAATAAGAATTTAAAGGTACATGTATTGAAAAACAATAGTAATTCTATTGACTTAGGTGAAAATACTAAAGTAAATGTCTTCTCTCCTAATAAGGATTTTTATGATAATTTAAACAACTACTCTCCTGTAATAAAAATTCAATATGGTAACACTTCTTTTTTATTTACTGGTGACGCCGAAAAGGAAGTAGAAAAAGAAATTCTTAATAATAATGAAGATATCAGCGCAGATGTGCTTAAAGTGGGACATCACGGATCCTCAACTTCTACTAGTAAAGACTTTCTAAAAAAAGTTAATCCTTCAATAGCAGTTATATCTGTAGGTAAAGATAATATATACAATCATCCTGATGCTATTACTACAAAATTATTAGATGAAAGCAATATAAAAACTTATAGAACAGATAAAGATGGAACCATCGTCATCTGCTCAGACGGCTCTAACATATCAAAAAAATAAATCAACACCTAGGATGCTTCATTATATTAAAAGCATCCTAGGTGTTCTTAAAGCATTAAAATAGACCCCAAAAACTTGGAGCCATTTAAAAATCAGAAATAAAATTTATTTATTTCTAAATTATTTATTTCTATCTTATTTATTTTGCAGTCATTAATTAGAATTATTATTCAATGAATTTTCTTGAATATCATACTCTTCTTCTAGATTTTCTAAATCTTCAACTTCATCTTCAGCGATAGCTTCTTCGATAATATCTTCATAAATATATTTTTTCCAATTTACATATATATAATATAAATTTATAACATCCTGCTCATTATAAAGAAGAATTTTTTCAATTTTCTCTTCTGGCATTCTTTTGAAATAGCTTTTATCTTTCATAACTTTGTGAAAAGTTTTAGCTAAATTAGATCCGCTGATTACCTCTCCCTCTCTTACAATATCAAAAACTTTTTCTAACTTTTTAAGCCCAATAGACAATTTTTTATTCTTTTCATATTCTTTTTGAATATCAATCGAATCAAATTCTTCACTAAAATTATAATATATATTATTTTCTTTGAAAAGATAATTAATAACTGAAAAATCATTATTCCCTGAAAAAGTGATAATGGCCTTTTTTCCTTTTTGTTTCATCTTTATAAAATATTCTTTAGCGAGATACAATATATGTGTCGCCTCATCTCTATCTTCAATCATATATTGGGTTACTAGAATATTATTATTTTTCTTATCATACTCACACGCCCCAAATACTCCAATACACTTAGGCTTCTTATATACATAATGCTCTAAATCAAAGAAGATAATTTCTTCTGGTGTATATTCTTTATCTAGAGACTTCATCATAAATTCTTCACTATATTCTTCAACCTTCACCTTATTTTCACGAATAATCACAGTATCACTCTTTTCTATAAGAATTGTATATCCTCAATGTCCAAATTGTATATTACATCCTTTCTTTCAACAACAACATTCACTCTTTTTATTAATTCTCGATCTTTCAATACTTTTTGCAAAAGTTCTTTAGTTGGATTCATACAATAAGGATGTTTTACATTTTTAAACATAGTATAATCGCCTGCTGTATCTCCATATGCATAACTATCGTTTAAATCTATATCATACTTTTTAACAAATTCATTTATCGCCTTCGATTTACTTTTACTATCCCACATTGGTGTAACTTGCCCTGTATATACATTTTTATCATCTATAATATATTTTGCACCTATATAATCTGTAAAGCCATATTTCTTGGCCATCTCTCCAACAAGTTCTGAAGGCGATCCAGATATTATAATTAGAGTATGGTTATTAGCTTGATGCCACTTTATTCTGTCCCTCGTAAAAGTATATACTCTATCGCCCTTTTGTTCTACAACTTTCTTAGCTATATATTCCATTTGATACTTCTGTAATCCTTTAATTGACTCAATATATATATCAATCATTTTCAACAGGTATTGATCATAATCACCCTGCCTCTTATCCCACTTCATAAAGTAAGGCCTTAAATCATTATACCATCTTTCTGAACCTATAATTTCATATTTAACCATCTTTTTAAATACTTCTGTTATTAGTCCTTCTCTGTATAAAGTTCCATCTAAATCAAAAAACGCACCTATATTTGCCATTAACTCACATCCTTTTATACTTATTTATTATACTTTATTTTTTCATTTCAGAAAAGCTTATAAAATCTATCTGATTAATTTAAATATATATGTTGCAATTCACAATGCACATTTCACGCTTCACAATCACGACGGAAATTCTTGCAATATTTTTTGAATTATGATAAAGAATTATTTTTGAAATATATCATATAAATTGTATAAGTAAAAACACTACCAAATATATTTATTATTGATAGTGTCGTTAAAATTTATCCATGACTATTCTATAAAAGTTAGAATTTCATCTATATTCTTTCTCACTTTTTTTCTTATATTATCATTTTCTGGATATCCAACAGCCACTACTAATCTAATTCGCTTTAATTTATTTATATTTAAAAGTTTCTTTAGTTCTTTTTCATTAAACCAACCTAAAATACAAGTACCTAAATTTTGTTCTGTTGCCGCTAAACATATATGCTCAGTTGCAATCCCAATATCAACAGATCTATAATCCTGCTGTTTAATTAATGCTCCAGCTCGTGAAGTTAAATTTCCACTTTCCTCCACCACTATTATAAAAGCTGGACATTCTGTAGTAAATTTATTCATAACTGCATCCTGTAAGCATTCTGAAACCTTAGGTACTAGCTCTTTATTATTAACTACTACAAAATGCCATGGTTGGCTATTACATGCTGATGGAGCTAATCTGGCAGCCTCAATACATTTTACTAACTTTTCTTTTTCAACAGGTTTATTTAAATACTTTCTACAACTTTGACGTTCATTTAATAAATCAATAAATTCCTTCATAAAACTTCTCCTAAATTCTTTATAATCTTTTATAAATCAATTTCTCCAAGACTTTCTTTCTTAACTAATCCTGGATTCTTTTTTCTAAACTCCTCTACTGTTTTCTCATAATATATTTTTATGGTTGCCATTGTAGGTGATCCTAGAAGCATTCCAAAAGGTCCCCAAAAGCCACCGCCTATTGCAACTCCTAATATTATCCCTAATGGACTGACTCCAACCTTTTTTCCTATAAGCTTAGGATCAAGGTACCAAGCATCAAAAAGATGAATACAAAGTAAAAGTATGAATACCATAAAAGCCTTCATAGGTGAAACAAAGATTGCAACTCCCGCACCGACTACTTCACCAATAAGTGGTCCAAAATAAGGAATCATATTAGTAATCCCTTCTATCAGGGCTATTAGTGGTGCATAGGGTTCCCCAACAATTAATAGACCTATAAGTGATATAAAACCTATTATTGCTGAATCAATTGCTTTTATCCCTATATAAACTCCTATCATTTTATTATAGGTTCTAATAAATGTAACTAACTTATTCCCCTTTTCTTCATTAAAAATCATATATGTTATGGTTCTAGCACGTTTTAACAACTTTTCTTTATCCATTAAAACATAAATTGAAATTAAAAAACCAAAAATCACACTAACTAAATTTGATGTAAATGATAATAAGTACATAATAAAATTTTGTAGTAGTCCTATTGTTACACTTCCTATCTGGCTTGACATTTCCTGTAGCTTATTTAAAAGTCCCGCTTGTACAATCAGTGTCTTTATTCTTTCATTTTGAAGAAGAGTATTGATCCACTTTTGTATAATTTCCACATAGGCCGGCATTTCTCTAGTTATATTTACTATACTATCTACTATACTTGGTATCGTAAAAAATAATATTATAATAATTAAAGCTATAATTATAAAATATGTAATCAATATCGATATTGCTCTTTTAGTTTTAAAATTATTTTCAAAAAAACTTACTACTGGATTTAATATATAAGCACAAATAATAGCATATATAAAAGGTGACATAATAGATAAAACTTTTCTGCCTATATCAAAGAAAAAATTATAATTATCTATAAGTTTGTATCCAATTACACCTATTAAAGCAAATATTAATATATCCCTATATTTAATATTTCTATTTATAAACAATTCATTCCACATCCTTTCCATGCTTTTTTCAATTATACCATATATCATTTTTTAAGGCATATAAAAGAAATTAACGAGTCAAAAAATAGAGGGTTGCTACATAAGACATCCCTCTATTTCAAAAAATTATAATAAATTTAATATTAAATAACTACATTTTTTCTACTACATCTATTCCAAGTAACTCTAATCCATTTTTTATTACTTGTAAACTTGCTTTAACTAAGTTTAGTCTTGTAGCTTTTAAATCCTCATCTTCTAAGTTCAATACCGAATGCGCATTATAGAATTTATTAAATCCTTTTGCAACTTCAATTACGTACCTTGTTAATATTGAAGGTTCTAACTTATCTAAGGCTAAAGTTATTACGCTATTAAAGTTAGCTATACTCTTAACTAACTCAAATTCTTCTTTTGAAGATAATTTACTATATTCAACAGTTCCAGTACATTCTTTACCTCTGTTTAATATACTATTTCCTCTTGCATATGAATATTGAACATATGGGCCAGTTTCTCCATCAAATGATAATATTTCCTTCCAATCAAAAACAATATCTTTTTCTCTTGAGTTTTTAAGATAAGTAAAGATTACTGCTCCGACACCAATTTTCTTTGCAACTTCCTCTTTATTTTCAAGTTCTGGATTTTTTTCATTTATAACTTCCATTGTCTTCTCTACAGCTTCACGAAGTAAATCATCAAGTAAAACAATCGATCCATTTCTAGTTGAAAGTTTTCTATCTGCAAATTTAACTAACCCAAAGCCTACATGAACACAGTCTTTAGACCATTCATGTCCTGCAAGTTCTAACACTTTAAATACTTGTTTGAAGTGAAGTGATTGAGGAGTTCCAACTACATAAACACATTTATGAAAATCATAAGTTTTCTTTCTATACATAGCAGCTGCTAAGTCTCTTGTAGCATATATAGATGCACCATCACCTTTAAGTACTATACAAGGTGGCATATTATATTCTTCAAGCATTACAACTTGAGCCCCATTACTTTCTACAAGAAGTCCTTTTTCTTTCAATTCATCAACAACAACATCCATCTTATCATTATAAAATGCTTCTCCAGCTAATGAATCAAATTTAACTCCTAAAATGTTATAAACTCTTTCAAATTCTTTTAAGCTCAACTCTCTAAATCTAGTCCAAAGTGCTGTTGCTTTTTCATCACCAGTCTCTAGTGCCTTAAAGTTTGCTCTTGCTTCATCTTCTAATGAAGGATCTTTTTCAGCCTCTTCGTGGAATTTAACATATATTCTAAGTAATTCATCAATTGGAGCCTTTTCTAATGCCTCTTCGTCTACCCATCTATCATACGCACTTATAAGCTTACCAAATTGAGTTCCCCAATCTCCCAAGTGATTCAATCCTACAGTATTATATCCTTCCTTCTTAAACATCTTATATAAAGAATTACCTATAGCTGTAGTGAATAAGTGACCAACATGAAAAGGTTTTGCTATATTAGGCGAAGAATATTCAACGCAAACTGTTTTCCCTTCCCCTATATTTGATGCTCCATAATTTTCTCCATCTGCTAAAACCTTTTTGATCGTATTTTCTGCAAATACTCCTTTATCAACGAAGAAGTTAACATATGGCCCTAAATTCTCAATTCTTTCAAATCCATCAGTTGACATAGAATTCTTCAATTCTTCTGCTATCATATTTGGAGCTTTTCTCATAACCTTTGACAATTGGAAACATGGAAATGCATAATCTCCCATTTCTGGCTTTGGCGGTATTTCAATCAATTTTTCAATAGCTTCAATTTCTAATTCCACATGTTTTTTTATTAGTTCTGCAACTTTACTTTTATAATCCATAATATCCTCCTTATATTTAGACAAACTCTTCATAAATTAAATAACTTTATAATTTGTAAGAATGTATTTCTTTATTCTTTCTCAAAATTTAATTTTCTTAGTCAGTATTTCTCATAATAAATGCACAAATTTAACTTCGATATAGATTTCTAAAGAACAAAAAAAATCCGCCTCTTAAATAAAAAGAGACGAATTATCCGCGGTACCACTCTTATTGTATTTTATATAAATAAAATACCTCTCAACTTTTAACGCAATTTAACTTGCGACCAGCCCTACTAAAGGTTTAAAAATAATAATTAATATATCATACCAGCTATATTAGATTATTATCTTTTCAACTACTTATTTCAGGTGATTTCTCCAAGGCTCTTTTCACTTAATCTATCCATAGGGCTTACACCATCTCCCTATTCGCTAAAGGAATTAATTAAACTACTTTCCTCTTCTTAGAATTTTTCAATATTAATGATAATAAATTATACAAATTATCTTAAATTTTGTCAACTTTATTTTTAAAATAGGAAACGTGTTATTAAATTAGTAATCCCTAAAAGCATATTACGTATAACGCCGGCTGGTATAGAAATTATTCTTCCTCCAACAAAGATTAACGCTAACATAATGAACATTTGATATTGATAAAATTTTTCTTCAAATCTATAGAACGTATTTGGACTTAAATCTCTTAAAAGACTAAAGCCATCTAGTCCTGGTATTGGTATCAAATTAAATAATCCTATATTTACATTAATAACAAGCGTCATATATATCATTCGCTCTAAAACACCAGCTAATGCATCTGGTAAAAATCTATATGCAAAACTATAATAAAGTCCCAAAACTATTGAAGTTGCTATGGCAACTAAAAAATTTGCAATTGGTCCAGCTAAACTTACTTTCAAGTCATCTTTATAATAGTTTTTATATGCCGATGGATTAGTTTGTACTGGCTTTGCCCATCCAAAGCTAAAGATAAGTACAGCCACAAATCCTATAGGATCAATATGCGCAATTGGATTTAAAGTCAATCTTCCTTGAAACCTTGGTGTCTTATCTCCCATTCTATCTGCTATTAATGCATGTGCATATTCATGAAATGTAAAAGCGATAAGCATCCCTGGAATCATTAAAATCATATTAAGTACTGAATTCATGTTTTCCTCCTTTTTCGATATGTATGTTTTATATTATATCATACTTAGAACAAATCCTATTAAAAGAACATATATATTTCAACTAAATAATATTACTCTGTTCTTATAGACTTATTCATTTTTGCCACCTAATAATTTAAGATAAATTTTTATAAATTAAACTTTTTAGGTATATATATTCTTTATCTTCCTTACGCTATTATAGTGTCTTAAATGTTTATATAAAATGTATATACTGCTTACTATTTATTCCCAACATTATATCATAAAAGATTACTATCAACAATGTAAATGCACTTATTAGTTTATATCAGAACATTGTTCTATATGTTGTACTAATAAACCTACATTTAAAATTTTAGTAAAACAAATGCTCAATTAAGACAAAAGGTAGAAACTCAGTTACAACATATACATTATAAGATCTAATTTAATAAAGAGTGTTTAATTTCAATTTAATTAAACACTCTTTATTTACCCTCTTTATTTACTATTATTTAAACTTTTATAAACTAATTTTCCGCTATTATCTTCAGTCGCTATGAAATCTTCTTTAATCTGAACAAGTTTTCCTTCATATTCAACTTCTTTTCCTGTACTTAAATTCTTGACACTACCTTTAAGATTATCATTAACTAGTATTTCACTTTTATTACTAAAATACAAGTCATTAGCACTTACAACCGAATCAAGTGTTGCCTTTTTCCAATTTGCTGTATCTTCATCAACTTTTCCATAAGTGATACTGGTAATTTTATCACCGTTAAGCTCACCAATATAAATCACATCATTTCTGTCGATTCCAAGAAGCGTCAGATTTTTATTACCACTAAATGTTAATTGCTTATTGGGGCTGGTAACAAAAAATTTACTATTCAACTTATCTTCATATATTAATCTATCGTTGTGAGGCATTACTTTCATATTTCCTAAAACATTAACTGCTAGAGGAACCTTTTTTCTTTCATAATCTCTATCAAATCTATAAACTGCGCTCTTTAAACCACCTGTATATATTTCTACATAAAATACACCTGTAAAGACAGAAGTGGTTATCTTTTTAACTTCCATACCCTCTTGGTATGGGCAAATATCTTCTTTACTTGCAACTGTTTCTGTTAAATCTTTAGCATTATATGTTATAAGCTGAACTTTAGATTCCCCATCTTTTTCAATCTTCTGAGCTATTACTAGTATATCTCTTTCTAAAAGCCAATCATAATACATAATTGTACCCTTTTTTTCCGTTGTAATTGGATTACTTGTTCCCGTCTTGGTATCTTCCAAATACACACTTTCGCCATCCTGGTAACATATGTATTTACCATCATCTGATATTTTAGTATCTTTTGCACTTCCCGGAATAGATGCTGAAATATCTTTTGTATTATCCTTTTTTTGAACTTCTATTTTATTACTTTTAAATTCTGACGTATGCTTAAAAATAAAATTTTCTAAAATATATAAGCCAGAAATTTGTAATAGTATAGATAACAATGCCCATGCAGTTATCTTCTTAAACATCTTCATAATTCTACCTCACCTTCTGTTTATTTAACAATAACTGCTGTTGGAATAGTTCTTTCTCCCATACTATTTGATGGTTTATTTCTAACTTCTCCATAGTAATACAATGTTGTCGATTTTCCACCATCCAAGTTCATTGCATTCCATGCACCTAGCTGATGCATAATTTCTTGTAATTCCTTTAATGTTGCTCCTATGCTTCCAATTTCTCTACCATCTATAACTAGGAGAATTATTGAGCCATCCTTCATTTGTCCTATAGCAGTTTTAGGGGCTGTCCCAAATCCTCCATCACCGTTTATCTTTACCATATTTCCATTAATTATTAATGCCGGACCAAAACTTAAAGCTTCCTGAATTCCAAGTTCTTTAAGTTTATCTACTGTATAATCACCTACAACCATTACTCCATTTTTATCTATCCCAAAAGTTGTTGTTGGGTTATCTCCTACATCATTAACTTTCACTTCACCACCAGTCATTACAATTCCTGATGCCAATCCACCATTTCCTGTCCACTGAGCAGCAGATGATTGATCTGTAAATGCTCCCCCATTAATAGCAGCTATAGCATCATTGTTTTCAGCAATTGTTGATGTAGTTTCACCTTCAACTCCCAATTTAGAACTTACTCCAATTTTAACTCTTGTTGGGTCTTTTACCACCAAATAATAACCATTATACTTAGAATTTTCTATATCATGAAGTTCTATAGTATCATCTTTAACCTTTGGAACTTTAATATCAGATATATTGGTAGTTTCACTAGTTTCTTCAGTTGAGTTTTCTCCCATAATTTCTGCTATTTTTTTATCTGATAAGAACCATGTAGCCAGATATTGATGACTCATTGAAGTCATTGCTGCTCCAACATATTGGCTTTTCGCATTATCAAATGGTCCATATAAAAGTAAAAATGGGAATGTACATCCAGTAAAAAATAATTCAAATGCAAAAAATATAGCTAATGTCTTAAATGAAATCTTATTTACTCTTTTCTTGCTTTTTTTTACCTTAGATTTCTTATTTTTTCTATTTATATCCATTTTATTATCCTCTCTAAAAATGCATTTTAATTGCATTTATAAAAATTACACCAGACCTAATTATATAATATTTTCAATTAGATTACAATAATTTCATTTTTCCAGCATTTTATTCTATTTGGTACTTGGATTTTGCTTTTAAATACTCACATTATGTTATAATTAGTCTTAGGAGGTATATATAAATGGAAGATAAAATTTTAAATGAATTAAAAAAATCTCAAGATTATGTTTCTGGCGAATACCTAAGTTCTACTTTAAATGTTTCACGAACTGCTATATGGAAACATATAAAAAACTTAAAATTAAAAGGCTATATAATAGAAGGAATTTCTAATAAGGGATACAAATTACTTAATTCTCCTGATTTATTAAATAAAAATGAAATTCTACCTTTATTAAAAACATCTGCTATTGGAAAAAGCATAGTTTACTTTGATGAAATAGATTCTACAAATATTAAAGCAAAAGAGCTTGCACAGAAAGAAATCGAACACGGTACTATAGTAATTGCAGAAAAGCAAACTTTAGGAAGTGGTCGCTTCAATAGGAAATGGGTTTCTCCAAATGGCGGTCTTTGGTTTTCATTAATATTAAGACCTAAACTTCCTCCAACGGAAGCTCCTAAAATAACTCAAATTGCTGCTGCTTCTGTATATAAGACACTAAGTAATTTAGGTATTAATTCAACCATTAAATGGCCTAATGATATACTTTTGAATGACAAAAAGTTTTGTGGAATCCTAGCTGAAATGAAATGTGACATGGATAGTGTTCATTATTTAGTTTTGGGCGTAGGGATGAATATTAATATAGATGAAAGTGACTTTGATGATAATATAAAAGCAATTGCCACTTCACTAAAGATTGAATATGATAAAGATTTCAAAAGAACTGAGATACTTTCAGCTTTCTTAAATAATTTCGAAGTATTATACAATAACTTCATAAATAAATTAGATCTTTCCGAGACAATTTCAATCTGCCGAGATCATTCCAACATTTTAGGTCGAAAGGCAAAATTAATCACATATAATAATGAAGAAATTGTTACCTGTGTTTCTGTTTCTGATAACGGCGACCTTATGGTCATAGATAGCAACGGAAATGAAAAAGCTGTAATTACTGGAGAGATTAGTTTTAATGGAATGAACTAAAAATTTATATTGCAATGTTTAAAGTTAAGTATATGTATTATCGAAAAGAAGATCATGCATTTGTTCGGGTTACTGAGGATTTTGCTGTGAATTTCTAACAGCAGAAGTTGTACCCATTTCTGCATGTTGCTACAGTAAGTGCATGACAAGCAAAAATGAAACAACTTCTACTGAAGAAATATCTACAGCTAAATCCTCTATGTAACGCCTCTACAAAAGCATGATCTTCTTTTCTGGTATATACTAAAATTAAGATATACTCTTAACTTTAGCCCGTTATCTATGTGTGAAATAACCAAAATGTATTAATCGGCAATCTCTCATTAAAATATTCTTATAGGATATTCTAAAATTCTTAAGCCACATATATGTATTCTCTTTCTTTGTTTTGCTATCATTTTGAGTATTTCAAATATTATAAATTTATGATGATAGTTATAAGAAAAAGTCACAGACGAATGTGTAGTGGTATCTTTTACCAGCTACTTTTTCAAATATATGTGAGAAAAACTTAGGAATCAATATAGACTCTAAAATATTTAAGTCAATTATTAGATGGGATATTGCTAAATGCAGAAATATAAAAATACTTGCATAAATATGAATTTGATTTAAGTTTACTACTAAATAAAGAAAAAGAATATATGCTTTTGTGCAATGTTCATTAGAAGATCTTGCCGGCTGCGATTCTTAGATTAGAAGTTGTTCCAAATATGCTAGTTCAAAACTCGCTTTTGAGGCTAGCATTTTGGGCACAACTTCTATTCTTAGAATCACCCGGTAAAATCTTCAGAGAACCAGGACAAACGCATATATTCCCTTTCGAGAGTTCAGCAGTAAACTTAGAACTTACACTCATACTGCAAGTATTTTTATATTTCGCTTAGTACACAATACCTTTAGTTAATTCTAGTTATTTATTCACAACTTTTTCAATATGTCCTTTTAGAACACTTGCTGATTCTTTTAATTTTTTCAATTCTTCATCATTTAGAACAGGGTTTACAATTCTTACAACACCCTTACTATTTAAAATTGTTGGGGCTGCTAAGTAAACATCTTCTATTCCATACTCTCCCTGCATCAAACATGATACAGTTAAAATAGTATTTTCGTCTCTTAATATAGCTTCTACTATTGTATTTACTGCTAATGCTACAGCAAAATAAGTAGCATTTTTCCTGCTTATTATTTCATAAGCTGCATTTTTAACATCGCTTTCTATTACTGATTTTACATCATCATCCCACTCTAAATTGAACTTTTTAGCATATTCTTCAAAAGTTTCTCCAGCTATGCTTGCAGTGCTCCAACTTACAACTTCGCTATCACCATGTTCTCCTAAAACATACGCATGGATATTATTATTATTTACATTAAAGTATTTACCAATAACGTATTTTAATCTTGACGTATCTAATACAGTTCCTGATGCTATTACTCTTTCCCTAGGGAATCCAGATAACTTATAAGTTATATATGCAAGCACATCACATGGATTTGATACTACTAACAAAATAGCATTTGGGCTTGCTGCTGCTATTTGTGGAACAAAGCTCTTAAATATATTGTAATTTTTTTCAATAAGATCTAGTCTAGTTTCCCCTTCTTTTTGAGCTGCACCAGCTGTAATTATAACTATATCTGAATCTCTAGTTTCTTCAATACTTCCTGCATAAATGCTAACAGGCTTTACAAAAGAAGTACCATGAACTAAATCCATAACTTCTCCCATTGCTTTATCCATATTTATATCAAATAAACATATTTCTGTAGCTACTCCACTATTCATTAATGCATATGCTGTTGTTGCACCTACAAAACCTGCACCAATCACAGATATTTTACGTTTTCTTTCTACCATTATATATTCCTCCTAATTAATACAATATTAATTCTATTCTTTCCAGATAACAAATTTATTATTTGCTCATAAAAAGTTTCATCTTAAATTATTATCCAAAAATTTTATTAATTAATAATCATTCTTATCTGATTATACCTTATTTGAATTTTTTCGTAAATACTATATAATTAAATTTAGCAACTTAATAATGAATTTATTAGTAAGCATATAGACGTAATTATTTTTAAATGTTTTACGCAGAAGATGGAGGTACACTTTAATGAAATTATTATTTTTTGATACAGAAACCACTAGCATAAAACCGGGCAGCATATGTCAGTTAAGTTACATAACTGTTGATGCTAGTACAAAACCTCAGATAACTACTGGTAAAAATTTCTTTTTTACAGTCGATGAGATGGACCCTTCTGCCCAAGAAATTCATGGTTTTTCTTTAGAGAAGCTTTATGAATTATCTAATGGACAATATTTTGAGGATTTAGTACCTGAATTTCTTGATGATTTTATGACTGCTGATTTTCTAATCGGTCATAATGTTAATTTTGATGTTAGATTTTTAAAACATGAACTATTATCTTTAGGAGAGGATTTTTACCCAAAAAATGTTTTCTGCACTATGGCTTACTATAGAGATATATGTAAGATTCCAAAAGCCAATGGAGAAATCAAAAATCCAAAATTATCTGAAGTCATAGATTGGTTAAATATTTCAAGCGAGCAAATTGTTGAAACATCTGAAAAATTATTTGAAGGTAGTGGAAATTATCATGATGCCAGATTTGATACAGCTGCAACATATTTAACTGTTATCGAAGGATTAAAGAAAGGCTACTTTCCAAAAGGGTATTTTTCAAATCTTCTAGCTAAGAACTCAAACGGCTTAAAATAAAATATAATTTTTATTAATTAACACCTCAATAAAAATATCATATAATATACTATAACTTGTGGTTTTTACTCTATCTATTCTTTATGGTATTTAGAACTTTAGATTTAGACAGTTTTAAAATTTATTCTTGTCTTGTTTAATTTATAAATGAGGTGATAAAATGAAAAAATATGTTTGTGAAGTATGCGGATATATTTATGATCCAGAACTTGGAGATCCTGATGGTGGAATTGCTCCACATGTAGATTTTAATGATTTGCCTGATTATTGGGTATGTCCCATTTGCGCTTTTAACAAAGATAATTTTTCTGTACTAGAATAACACATTATAAAAATTATATTTAACTCATCTCGTAAAAATTAGTATACTTAAAGACAATTTGAATTAATATTTTCATATGAAACCAAAAAGACTATATGGACTGGAATATTATGTCCTATAGTCTTTTTATATTTGTAATTAATTTATTAGCCTCAATCCATTTATGTTTTCTTAAAATTTTTGTGCATTTAAATTCATCAAAACTTTACTATAAACACAATAATTTTATTTTACTAAATACTTTCATGGAATGTTCTGCTTATAACTTCTAATTGCTGTTCTTTTGATAATCTACTGAAGTTAACAGCATACCCTGAAACTCTGATTGTAAGTGTTGGGTATTTATCAGGATTTTCCATAGCATCTATCAATGTTTGTCTATTAAGAACATTAACATTTAAGTGATGAGCCCCTTGAGTGAAATATCCATCTAATATTGCAACTAGGTTAGTTATCTTTTGATCTTCATTTTTTCCAAGTGCATCTGGAACGATTGAGAATGTATTCGATACACCATCTTGGCAAATTTCATTATATGGTATTTTAGCTACTGAGTTAAGTGATGCTAATGCTCCATTAATATCTCTTCCATGCATTGGATTTGCTCCTGGTGCTAAAGGTTCACCTTTCTTTCTTCCATCTGGAGTTGTCCCTGTCTTCTTACCATACATTACATTTGATGTGATTGTTAGCGCTGATAATGTATGTTTTGCATCTCTGTATAGTGGATGTTTCTTAAGCTCTCCAGAGAATTTAGTTACTAATTCTACGCCTAAATCATCTGCTCTGTCATCATCATTTCCGTATTTAGGGAAATCTCCTTCAACTTCAAAATCTACAGTTATACCTTCTTCATTTCTAATTGGTTTAACTTTTGCATATTTTATAGCTGATAATGAATCTATTGCTACTGATAGACCTGCAATACCAAATGCCATTAATCTTTCTACTGCTGTATCATGAAGAGCCATTTGACTTGCTTCATAAGCGTATTTATCATGCATAAAGTGGATTATGTTCATTGTATCTACATAAACTTTTGCTACATACTCTAATACTTTGAAGTAATTTGCTTTTACTTTATCAAAATTAAGAATTTCTTCGTCTGTAAGCTTTTCAATTCCTGGCACTACCTTAATACCTTTTAATTCATCTACTCCACCATTTATGGCATATAAAAGTGATTTAGCTATATTTGCTCTAGCTCCAAAGAATTGCATTTGTTTACCAACCTTCATAGCTGATACGCAGCAAGCTATTGCATAATCATCACCATAAACCGGTCTCATAACTTCATCATTTTCATATTGAATTGAATCTGTTTTTATTGATATTTCTGCACAATATTTCTTAAAGCTTTCTGGAAGTTTATCTGACCATAAAACTGTTAAGTTTGGTTCTGCTGATGTTCCTAGATTTATTAATGTATGAAGATATCTAAATGAATTCTTAGTTACAAGCGGTTTACCATTTATACCCATACCACCAATTGATTCAGTTACCCAAGTTGGATCTCCCCCGAATAATTCATTGTATTCTGGAGTTCTTAAGTGTCTAACCAATCTTAACTTTATGATTAATTGATCAACTATTTCCTGGGCTTCTTTTTCTGTAATTAATCCGGCTTCTAAATCCCTTTCAATGTATATATCTAAGAAAGTTGAAGTTCTTCCAAAGGATGTTGCAGCTCCATTGTTTTCCTTAATTCCTGCTAAGTAACCAAAGTATAAATGTTGTGCTGCTTCTCTTGCATTTGATGCTGGTTTAGATATATCAATTCCATACTTTACTGCCATTGATTTTACTTCGCCTAAAGCTCTGATCTGCATTGAGACTTCTTCTCTTCTTCTTACTAATTCATCAAGCATATCACCATTTAGATTATCAAGATCCTTTTTCTTTTCTTCTATTAAGTAATCTATACCATAAAGAGCTACTCTTCTATAATCACCTATTATTCTTCCTCTACCGTATGCATCTGGTAGGCCTGTTAATAATCCAGCACTTCTCGCTGCTCTTATTTCTTTTGTATACGCATCAAATACACCTTCGTTGTGAGTCTTTCTGTATTTTGAAAAATTCTTATTAATTTCTGGATCAAGTTCATATCCATATTCCTTTAATGAACTTTGAACCATTCTCATTCCACCAAATGGATTTACTATTCTCTTAAGTGGTGCATCTGTTTGAAGCCCAACTATAACTTCGTTATCTCTATCTATATACCCAGGATCATAATTATCTATCCCTGATACTATATCTGTAGCAACATCAATTATTCCCTTTTTTACTTCCTCAACTATTAAGGCATAAGCTTTGTCCCAGACTTTGCTTGTCCTTTCTGTTTTCTCTTCTAAGAAACTTCCATCACCCTCGTATAATTTATAATTTTTTTGTATAAAGTTTCTTACATCAATACCCTCTTGCCATGTTCCGTTTTTGAATCCTTCCCATTGTTTAAACATAATTTTTCCTCCCTAAGATAAATTTAGTTTTATAATTTTTTCCATATAAAAAAGCCGACGCAATCCAGGCTTTTTTTGCCCAGACGGTCGGCTTTTTGTGGCATATAATATGCCTAGTCATACTTCATGTGGTAACTCCACTTCCGTCAGTCATATGACTAATATCTAATATAAGAATAATACCAAACCATTTAGTTTGTCAATAAGAATAATTTTACACTTATTAGTATTAGGCATAATGAAGAAATAACGAACCCATCTTATTTGCCATAAGAATAATCTCCAAATATCTCTTTCTGGTATTTTTTAATTAATTCTTTATCCATAGCTTTTACATTTTCAAGAGGATATTTAATCCCTAGTCCTTCATACTTATTTGTACCTAATAAATGATATGGAAGTAATTCTACTTTCTCAACATTAGGTATCTCGTCGATGTATTTTTTAAGTTCCTTTAAATGTTCTACATCATCTGTTAATCCCGGAACCACAACATGCCTTATCCACATCTTTGTATTATTTCTCTTCATTGCTTCTAAGAATTTCAAGGATTCATCTATATTCATTAAAGTTATATTTTTGTATCCTTCTGGTGTAAAATGTTTTATATCAAATAAAACTAAATCTGTATATTTTAATATTTCATCATAATCACCAAATCCATAACCTGCTGTATCAATACAAGTATTAATTCCTTTACTTTTGCATAGTTTAAGAGTTTCTAGTAGAAATTCTGGCTGCCTTAAAGGCTCTCCACCTGAGAATGTGACTCCTCCTCCACTACTTGCAAAATAAGTTTTAAATCTTTCAATCTTATTAACTAGCTGTTCTGGAGTATATTCCTCTCCACCATTAGTAGCCCAAGTATCAGGATTATGACAATACTTACATCTTAACGCACAACCTTGCAAAAACACTACTACTCTAATTCCTGGTCCGTCCACAAGACCCATGCTCTCTATTGAATGAACATTACCTTTTACCATTTGTTACACCCCCTATACTTTATTATACTTCAAATTAATATACATAAGTTCTAAATAATATAATTCATCCTCTATAAAATTATTTGGGGACATTATCTAGTATTTTAAGAGAACGCTTATTGAATTAACACTTTTAGAATATATATTAATTTATTATTCCCTTAAATAAGCTATTAATATTTAAGCGAATTGTATATGGTACACTATATCATTACTTAATATTATCTAACTCTATTGTTTCTTCATCATAAGGCAAAAGAAGGGAAAGTTCACCTTCCCCTTCCTCCAAAATTTTTTTATTTTATAGTAATCCTTAAATAATATACATTATTCTACTTCTCATTAGATGCTCTCATGGAATGTTCTACTTATAACTTCTAATTGTTGTTCTTTTGATAATCTACTGAAGTTAACAGCATACCCTGAAACTCTGATTGTAAGTGTTGGGTATTTATCGGGATTTTCCATAGCATCTATCAATGTTTGTCTATTAAGAACATTAACATTTAAGTGATGAGCCCCTTGAGTGAAATATCCATCTAATATTGCAACTAGGTTAGTTATCTTTTGATCTTCATTTTTTCCAAGTGCATCTGGAACTATTGAGAATGTATTAGATACACCATCTTGGCAAATTTCATTATATGGTATTTTAGCTACTGAGTTAAGTGATGCTAATGCTCCATTAATATCTCTTCCATGCATTGGATTTGCTCCTGGTGCTAAAGGTTCACCTTTCTTTCTTCCATCCGGAGTTGTCCCTGTCTTCTTACCATACATTACATTTGATGTGATTGTTAGCGCTGATAATGTATGTTTTGCATCTCTGTATAGTGGATGTTTCTTAAGCTCTCCAGAGAATTTAGTTACTAATTCTACGCCTAGATCATCTGCTCTGTCATCATCATTTCCGTATTTAGGGAAATCTCCTTCAACTTCAAAATCTACAGTTATACCTTCTTCATTTCTAATTGGTTTAACTTTTGCATATTTTATAGCTGATAATGAATCTATTGCTACTGATAGACCTGCAATACCAAATGCCATTAATCTTTCTACTGCTGTATCATGAAGAGCCATTTGACTTGCTTCATAAGCGTATTTATCATGCATAAAGTGGATTATGTTCATTGTATCTACATAAACTTTTGCTACATACTCTAATA
Organism: Clostridium beijerinckii; assembly: GCF_018223745.1. NCBI lineage: Bacteria > Bacillati > Bacillota > Clostridia > Eubacteriales > Clostridiaceae > Clostridium > Clostridium beijerinckii. The sequence goes on along the minus strand of NZ_CP073653.1, from coordinate 1,181,310 downwards.
CTTTGAAGTAATTTGCTTTTACTTTATCAAAATTAAGAATTTCTTCGTCTGTAAGCTTTTCAATTCCTGGCACTACCTTAATACCTTTTAATTCATCTACTCCACCATTTATGGCATATAAAAGTGATTTAGCTATATTTGCTCTAGCTCCAAAGAATTGCATTTGTTTACCAACCTTCATAGCTGATACGCAGCAAGCTATTGCATAATCATCACCATAAATCGGTCTCATAACTTCATCATTTTCATATTGAATAGAGTCTGTTTTTATTGAGATTTCTGCACAATATTTCTTAAAGCTTTCTGGAAGCTTATCTGACCATAAAACTGTTAAGTTTGGCTCTGCTGATGTTCCAAGATTAATTAAGGTATGAAGATATCTAAATGAATTCTTAGTTACAAGCGGCTTGCCATTAATACCTACACCACCAATTGATTCAGTTACCCAAGTTGGGTCCCCTCCGAATAATTCATTATATTCTGGAGTTCTTAAGTGTCTAACTAATCTTAACTTTATAATTAGTTGGTCAACAATTTCTTGAGCTTCTTTTTCTGTAATTAATCCTGCTTCTAAATCTCTTTCAATATAAATATCTAAGAAGGTTGAAGTTCTTCCAAATGATGTTGCAGCTCCATTGTTTTCCTTAATTCCTGCTAAATATCCAAAGTATAAATGTTGTGCTGCTTCTCTTGCATTTGATGCCGGCTTAGATATATCAATTCCATATTTTGCTGCCATTGATTTTACTTCGCCTAAAGCTCTGATCTGCATTGAAACTTCTTCTCTTTTTCTTACTAACTCATCAAGCATATCACCATTTAGATTATCAAGATCCCTTTTCTTTTCTTCTATTAGGTAATCTATACCGTAAAGAGCTACTCTTCTATAATCACCTATTATTCTTCCTCTACCGTATGCATCTGGTAGGCCTGTTAATAATCCCGCACTTCTTGCTGCTCTTATTTCTTTTGTATACGCATCAAATACACCTTCGTTGTGAGTCTTTCTGTACTTAGGAAAATATTCTTCGATATTTTTATCTAACTCATATCCATATTCTTTTAAAGAGCTTTGAACCATTCTCATTCCACCAAATGGATTTACTATTCTCTTAAGTGGTGCATCTGTTTGAAGTCCAACTATAACTTCGTTATCTTTATCTATATATCCAGGTTCATAGTTATCTATTCCTGATACTCTATCAGTCGCTACATCTATAATTCCTTTTTTAACTTCTTCTACTATTAATTCATAAGCTCTCGCCCATACTTTGCTTGTTTTTTCAGTTTTATCTTCTAGGAAAGTTGAATCTCCTTCATATAACTTATAATTTTTTTGTATAAAGTTTCTTACGTCAATACTCTCTTGCCATGTTCCGTTTTTAAATCCATCCCATTGTTTAAACATTAGTTTTCCTCCTTTATACTTTTGATTAAAAACTTTGTTAATTTTTAATCAATTAATTCATACCATTATTGTATACTTTAATTAAATGCATGTCAATGATATCTTTTATCAATTAGTAATTAGTTTCACTTTTTGTTAATAAATCCATCAGACTTTCATAAGATAATATTTCTATAAGTTCGCGAAATAAATTTTCCTCTTAACTTGTCACTTATTGCTAATTAAGATATTATCTTTAATTTATAAAAAATATTATTAATAAATAGATCAAGTTATTTATCTCTAGATTACTAACTGCAAATATTATAACCTTTACCATTTCTTAAATTTATAATATTTTTCTTTCAGTGTATAAATCAATTTATATTGACATATTAGTATTATCAGAAAACGTTTTAAACATAATGTTATTTACATTTATAATTTTTAAATATTCTTCAATCTTTTAAAATGCATTTTTGAATTTCATATTTTAGATTCATAAGCTTATAAAATTATACCAAAAAGTTTTCTTTGTCAACTTTTTTTAGAATTTATAACATAAATTTAACATTTGTACAAAATAATTGACACAAAATAATGATATAATTTTGTTACAATATTGTTTATACATAATTCAAAGGGGAGAAAACATATGCAAAGGAATGCTAAACTATCTTTATTTTCTTTTTTAGCAATAGCTCTATCTGTCTTTATATTATATCAAGTTCTTTCTTATTTTAATTTTTTTAGAAAGAATCTAACTATTATTAATAAAACATTATACTCAAGTATGCTACCAGAGGAAAAATTTAAAAGTACATATACACCCAAAATCAAATTTTCGGACAAGCCTGTAACAAAAGTAAATGATGTAACCCTAAATATTTTGAATACAGGAAATCTAACTAATGTTCCAATACTGCTAAAAGCCCAAAGGTATTATATACCTCTAACTTTTATTTGCAGTAAACTCAATTATACTTTAGATACTTCTAATAATTCCATATCAATATATAATGATAGTAATAAAATTTTCTTAAATGAAACCACTTATGAAAAGAATTCTAGAAAAGGTAATCTTCGTGGTAATTTACTTAACAATAATGGTAGCTATTATATTTCAATTTCAGATATAGAAGAAATTTTTGATTTATTTGCTGTATTTGACTTTCAGAACAAAAAAATAAACCTAATACCTAACGATGTAAAGGAACCAGAAGATTCAGCTATACTATATAGCGATAAAATTGGTTTAATACGTTTTGAAGATTTTGGTTGCGGTTATACAAATGTTGTAGATAAAAATCAAACAAAAATAAAGATAATGGCTAATTTGCTATTTTCCCAAGGACTGAAATTTCATATTTCATGGATACCTAGATTTGTAGTTCCTTCAGCAAATTTTGATAATGATTTGTTGACGAATGATAACATTGTAAATGTAGGATTTGTAGATGTATTAGATTATGCTCTTAATAAAGGTGGAGAAATAGGTTTACACGGATATACTCATCAATCTGGTAATGACTCAAGCGGAACTGGTGAAGAAATGTCTAAAGACGTAAATAGTACAGAAGCTGAGACTAGAGCAGTAATAGAAAAAGGTATAGATACTGCAAGTGCTCTGAACATTCCTATCTCGTATTACGAAAGTCCTCATTACAGAGATACTGAGCAACAAAAGAAAATAATTAGTGAATATTTTCAGTTCATATACGAGCCATATGATTATACAAAAAGTAACATTTATAAGCCAGATGACTCTCACTTATTTGTTCCAACTCCATTAGGCCGTATAGCTGATCCATCAACAGATACGACTCGTATGGTAAATACGATTAATGAAGGAGATGCTGATACGCTTAATAGCTTTTATTATCATCCATCTATAGAAATAGATTATATAAACTTTAACCTAAATGGAAACAAACTTAACGTGAATTATGATGCACGTTCACCTTTGCAACAAATAGTAAAAGCATTTAAAGATAATGATTATACTACCGTTCATATTGATGAACTTATAAACAAGTAATAAGGAAGGCTTGCCATTCACATGACAAGCCTTTATTTTTCAAATATTTTCGTAACATCACTTAATATTGCAAAATCAGTAAAATCAAAATGAAGCGGTGTTAATGTAACATATCCTTGATATAGATAATATAAATCACTTTCTTCTTCCTTTATAGCATTTCTTGTTCCTTTTGTTGTATACAAGTCACCTTCTTCATTACTTTCTAAAAGTATATATTCTGTTTTATATGTGGACCTTCCAATCTTACAGACTTTGATGCCCTTTATATCTCTTTCATTAAAATTTGGAATGTTAAGATTTAATACCACATCACTTTTTAAATATTCTTCCTTTGCTATATCTAAAACTTTTATCGCCCATTTAACAGCCTTAGAATAATCCTCATCATCTTTCCCATATTCAACATCCATTGAAACTGCAATTGACGGAATTCCGTATATGGTTCCTTCTATTGCTGCCGATACCGTACCTGAGTATAAAATATCAGTCCCTACATTAGGTCCTTTATTTATGCCAGATATTACAAGCTCTATATTCTCTTTCAAAAAGGATAACCCAACTTGAGTACAATCAGCAGGCGTTCCTGAAACACTATAAGCCTTACAATCTAAGCCTTCAATGAATTCTTCTTTAATTTTAATCGGACTATGAATAGATATTGAATGACTAGACGCACTTTTTTGATCCTTGGGCGCAACAATTGTAACCTTATGCTCCTTAGAAATTTCCTTTGCTAAAGCAATTATTCCTGGTGCATTTATTCCATCGTCGTTAGTAATTAAAATATTCATAAACCCTCCTTGTAAATGTATTTGATCACAACTTAATGTAACGCAATGAATAACCGAAATATAAAAACACTTGCAGTCTTATGAACATTTAAATTTCCTGCTAAACAACCGAAATGGAATATATGTGTTTGCTCCGGTTCTCTGAAGATTTTACTGGGTAATTCAAACAATATAAGTTGCACCCAAAGTGCTTGCTTCAAAGGCTACGCTTTGAACTAGCACATTTGGAACAACTTATATTCTAAGAATTACTTCCAGCAAAATCTTCTTATGAACACTCCTCAAAAACATATATTTCATTTCTTTGTTTATCTTAAATTTAAAGTAAAGCATATTTAGGCAAGTATTTTTATATTTCTGTTGTTACAATACCTTTATTTTAACTATATTGTAACTTTTTATAAAATATATATTCTCTTTTTCTATATTAAGTGTTACTAAAAGAACTAAAGTGATAATAAAACAAAGAAAGAGAATACATATATGCGGAACAGGCATTGAAAAATAAGCTGCTGCATATATTAACGGGAAGTTGTTCCAAGTCTGCTTGTCATGGGCTTGTCGCAGGAGCATGCAGACTTGGGTGCAACTTCGCGTTTAGATATGCTAAGCGAAATTTTTCACAGTCCTGAGAAACATATATGTATTCTCTTTCGGTTGTTCATTGCTTCACGTTGAGTTGTTCTTAATACTTTTATTTTGCACCATATTGTTTGTAATATTCGTCAATTCTACCTTTAACTTCGTCTGTTATAAGTATAGTTCCGTTAATCTCTTTATTGTATAAATATTCTATAACTTCCGCCATTGTAACTATGGCACAAGTTTTAAATCCGAATTTTTCTCTGATTTCAGTTAAGGCTGATTGTTCACCTTGCCCTCTTTCCATTCTATCTACCGATATTATAAGACCTTTAACATTAACATCTGCTTGGCTTTTTAAGATAGGCATAGTTTCGTAAATTGATGTTCCTGCTGTTGTAACATCTTCAACTATTAGTACTTTATCTCCATCATTTAGTTTACTTCCTAAAAGAATTCCTGTATCTCCATGATCTTTTACTTCTTTTCTATTTGAACAATATCTTACATCAATATCAAATGAGCTAGACAAAGCAATAGATGTTGTAACGCTTAGAGGAATTCCTTTGTATGCAGGCCCAAATAATACATCATAATCATCTGCAAAGTTTTCTTTTATTGCCTCTGCATAAAATTCTCCAAGTCTTCTTAACTGGCTTCCTGTTTGATAGTTACCTGTATTAACAAAGAACGGAGTCTTTCTTCCACTCTTAGTAACAAAATCTCCAAATGTAAGTACTCCACATTCTATCATAAAATTGATAAATTCTTTCTTATATGCCTTCATTTAAAATTCCTCCAATATCTACTTTGTAATTATTAATATTCACTTATCAGTTGCTTATTTTCATTATTAGGAATTAGGATCTATGATCAATTTATATTATTCCTATAATCTCGTTAATATCCTTAATTCCTTGTTCCTTCAAGAAACTTTCCATTTCTTCAACTATTTCTTTCCCAGCCATAGGATTTACAAAATTAATCGTTCCTATCTGTACTGCGCTAGCTCCTGCCATCATAAATTCTACGGCATCTTTACCACTTGATATTCCTCCAAGTCCTATTACTGGAATATCTACAGCCTTAGCCACTTCATAAACCATTCTAAGAGCAATTGGTTTTACAGCCGGCCCTGAAAGACCTGCAGTTATATTATTAAATACCGGCCTTCTTTTATATACATCTATAGCCATCCCTTTTAAGGTATTTATTAATGATATAGAGTCCGCTCCTGCTTCCTGGCACTTTACAGCCATATCTACTATATCTTCTGCATTAGGAGATAATTTAACCATCAACGGCTTCTTAGTCATGGCTTTAATTTCTCTAACCACATCATATGCTACTTTTGACTTAATCCCAAAAGCCATACCACCATGTTTTACATTTGGGCAAGAAATATTAAGTTCAATCATGTCAACATTACTGCTATCAATTTTACTTACAGCAGCTTCATAGTCTTCCAAGCATCCTCCCCCAATATTTGCTATAACATTAGTTCCGTACTTTCTCATTTTCGCAAGCTCATTTTCTATAAATGCATCTATTCCTGGATTTTGTAATCCTACTGAATTCATCATTCCTGATGGTGTTTCATATACTCTTATCCCTTCATTACCTTGCTTGGGGTTTATTGTAAGCCCTTTTGAAGATATTCCGCCAAGAATTCCAACATCATAAAAATTATTAAATTCCTCACCAAAACCAAAGGTTCCCGATGCTGCTATTACAGGATTTTTAAATTCTACATTATTAATAGTTACTTTCATCATATTCTTCTTCTCCTTTGGTTATTATAATTCAACATAGTATCCATCAAATATTGGACCATCTTTACACGTTCTCTTATGTCCATCTTTTGTTTTACAAGTACATACTAAACATGCACCCACTCCACATGCCATATGCTTTTCCATAGATACATATACAGCAACATTCTTTTCTTTACACATATCTACAACTTTTTTCATCATAATTTCTGGTCCGCAGCATAACACTGTATCGTAATCTTCTGGTTTTAAAATTTCAGTAACAAATCCTTTATGACCATTCTTTCCAGTGTTTGTAGATATATAAACTTCATTTACATATTCTTTTAACTCATCTATTAAGTAAACATCATGTCTGAATCCTGCATAGAGATCTATCTTTTGATCTGGATTTTTCTTTCTTAATTTCTTTGCTAGTTCAAGCATTGGTGCTGTTCCAATTCCCCCTGAAACTAGTGCTACCTTGTTATATTCTTTCTCTAAATCAAACCCATTTCCAAGAGGCCCTGTTAAGCTTATTTCATCATCTTCTTTAAGCTTAGTAAATTCTTTAGTTCCGTTTCCTACTACAGCATATAAAAATGTTAGTTTATTCTTAGATTTTTCGCATATACTTATTGGCCTTGGCAGAAATGTTGCACCATTTAGCTTTAACATATAAAATTGTCCTGCCTTTATTTCTGCATCATCTTCAACTACTAATTTATATATATCTTTTGAGATCTCTTTATTTGAAACTACTTTTGCATTTCTGTAAGTTATAGCCATAACCCTGCCTCCTTAAGTTATCTTTAATGTAAAATTTATATGTTCTTCACTGCTTCTCTTATTGCATCTCTCATCTTTATGGCTTCTTCTCTAGCACATAAAGCAAACTCTTTTTCTCTATTTTCTTTTTTGTAAGCAAGGAGTATTCCTCTTGAAGAATTTACAACCCCACCATTTCCATTGTTTAAATATAGTGCAACATCTTCAGCTTTCCCGCCTTGTGCACCATATCCAGGTATTAAGAAAAACATATTGCTATAGTTTGATCTTATTTTCTTTCCTTCTTCAACATGAGTACATCCTATAACACCGCCAATTGCTGTATATCCACAACTTCCAGTATAATTTTTTCCCATTTCAGTAATTTTATCTGCTACAACTTCGTAAACTTTCTTATCTCCAGTAGTATCTAGATACTCAATATCTTCTGCACCTGGATTTGAAGTTCTAACTAAGCTAAACACACCTTTACTTCCCTTTTCTAAATAAGGTAGATATGGTTCAATACTATCCATTCCCATATATGGACTAAGTGTTATAAAATCAGCTTCAAAATCCCCATCAAAATGAGCCTTTGCATACATGGTTGCTGTAGCTGCTATATCTCCTCTTTTAATATCCGCTATGATAATTTCACCTTTATCTCTTAAATAGTCTAGAGTTTTCTTGTAAGCAATTAATCCTTCAAGTCCTAAAGCTTCATAGTAAGCAATCTGCACCTTAAAGCATGCTGATACATCCCAAGTCGCATCTATTATTTGTTTATTGAATTCAAAGATAGCTTCACTGTCAGTTCTACCTTCTTTTATATGATCTGGAATATAGCTTAATGCAGTATCCAACCCTACACAAACTACTCCTCTTTCTTCAACCCTATTGTATAATTTATCAATTATGTAATTTGTCATTTCAGATCTCCCTCCAACCCTATTTAGTCCACAGTCAGAATTCACAATTAATTCCTTTAGGAACTCATATCTTATAATTTTCTTAATTATGTTCTCCATTTTCTACTTATGATATTATTTAAGCCACTCTTATTTTACACTTGTCCGCTTCCTAATTTATAATCATAGTTGCGCCTAAAAATTCTCTATCTAGCTATACGCTTTTTTGATATGAAATGTTCTTAATTCACCCAAAAATTCTTTATTACGATTCTCTCATATTTCATATGTGTGTGCTTTTTTAATACGAAATGTTCTCTTTTGTGCTGCACTCTTTTTCTAATGTGAACTGTTCTTAATTGCGCTTCGCGCTTTTTCTAACGTGAAATGTTTTTTGTCGCGCTTCGCGCCTTTTTCTAATGTGAAATGTTCCCTATTGCGCTTCGCGCACATTTCATATGTGTATACTTAATTTCTCCACCCTTTATTGTCATAAGAATTTCACCGTAGAATTCCATACCTGTAAATGGCGTATTCCGTCCCTTTGATGCAAATTCTTCTGGATTCACTTTTAGGCATTTATTAATATCAACTAAAACTAAATCCCCTTCGACTCCGATGCTAATTTTTCCTTTATTCATTCCTAGGAGCTTTGCAGGATTATATGACATAAGCTCACTTAATTTATTTAGTGAAACATTGTTCTCTTTCACTAATTTCGTATAACATATTGAAAATGCGGTCTCTATTCCAACCATTCCAGGCGAACCTTTCATCTTCTCATCCGCTGTATGTGGAGCATGATCCGTTCCTATTGTATCAACCATACCCAATTTTATGGCATTTATTATTGCCTCTACATCCTCTTTTTCTCTAATTGGAGGATTTACTCTATAATCATTTATATCTCTTGTTAGACCAATATGATGAGGAGTAACCTCTAGTGTTATATTTGCGCCACTCACTTTTCCATCAATTATACATTTTATAGCTTCCTTTGTGCTGACATGGCACATGTGTAATCTAGCTTTACTTAGTTTAGCTAATTCTACATCTCTTATTGTCATCATATTCTCAGCTATCCTCATATCTACTTTGGAGAATTCAGGACTTTCAGCATGAGACATTATAACCCAGTTATTCTTCTTCGCAATTTCCATGGCTTCAAGCATTGTATTGGAGTTTGATATCCCAACTCCATCATCTGAAATTGCTTTAATTTCCTTATCACCTAAAAGCTCTTCTAAATGAGTTAATGTCACTCCATCAAAATCCTTTGTTACTGATAAACATTGATGAATATCTATTAAATTAATTTCTTTAGATTTATTTCTTACGTATTCTAGAACCTTTTTTGATGAACATATAGGGTTTGTATTTGCCATAAGACAAACTCCTGTGTAACCACCTTTTAGCGCTGCTCTAGATCCTGTTTCAATATCTTCTTTCCATGTAAGACCTGGATCTCTAAAATGTGCATGTGTATCTATAAATGATGGCATTAAAATCTTTCCTTCACACTCAATAGTTTCTACATCTATCTTAAAGATCTTTTGCCCTATTTCTTCAATTATTCCGTCCTTAATATAGATGTCGCCTATAAAATCTTGGGTTACATCTACTATCCTCGCGTTTTTAATTAACAGTTCCATATAACACCTCTTAATTCTTCTAAATTTCTGAAAGCTTTGTTATCTCATCGCAATATTCACATCTATATCTTCCATTCTCTTTATCTACTAAAATAAAAGAATGAGGTACATATTCTTCCTGGCTAGTTATGCAGCTTGGATTCTTACACTTAATTATATTTTCCACTTTATCAGGTAGCGTTGGCGTAACTTTATTTATTATCATTTCATCTTTCACTTCACAAATTGTTATTGTAGGTGAGAGTAATCCTAAAACAGTATAGTCAAGTTCAAAGCAGTTTTCTATCTTAATTATATCTTTCTTTCCAAGCTTCTTACTATCCGCATTAATTATCAAAGCAACACTGCAATCATTAGTGTCTAGTTTTAAGTACTTAAATATCTTAACTCCCACTCCTGCTTGGATATGGTCAATTACTATTCCATTCTTAATACTTGTTATTTCAAGCATCTTACATCACCCCCAAAAGCTTAATCATTAACGCCATTCTTACATACATTCCGTATTCAGCTTGCTTAAAGTATGAAGCTCTTCTATCTTCATCTACCTCATAAGCAATTTCATTTACTCTTGGCAGCGGGTGCATTACTATCATATCGTCTTTAGCCAGATCCATTTTCGCTCTGTCTAATATATAACTATCTCTTAATCTTAAATACTCTTCTTCATTAAAGAATCTTTCCTTTTGAACTCTTGTCATATATAAGATATCAAGACTTTCAATTACATCTTCTAATTTTTCTACCTCTATATATTCAATGTGATTTTTCGCTAAAACTTCTTCTCTTATATATTGTGGTATAGCAAGTTCTTTTGGAGATATTAATACAAACTTATTATTTTGGTATCTGGACATTGCTTTTATTAACGAATGTACAGTTCTTCCAAATTTTAAATCACCACAAATTCCGATTCTATGATTGTTTAACCCATTTTTTAAGCTTGTAATCGTAAGTAAATCTGCTAGGGTTTGAGTTGGATGTTGATGTCCACCATCACCAGCATTAATTATTGGAACGTTAGAATAGATACTTGCAACTTTTGCTGCACCTTCTTTTGGATGTCTCATTGTTATTATATCTGAATATATTGATACCATTTTAATTGTATCAGCTAAAGTTTCTCCTTTAGAAATTGATGTTGAATTCGGCTCTGAAAATCCGAGAATTTTACCACCAAGTCTCATCATTGCAGCTTCAAAGCTCAATCTTGTTCTCGTACTTGGTTCATAAAATAATGTAGCTAAAATTTTCCCGTCACAAATATGAGAAAATTCCTTTGGATGTGCGATTATTTGATGTGCTAAATTGAATATTTCATCTAATTCCTCTACCGTAAAATCCATAGGCTCTATTAGATGTTTAATATCTTTTATCATTTTATTATCACTCCTTCTTAACCTCTCTGTGTTAATTTAAAGGGAAAAATTATATAATACTATATAATAAAAAACCTTCCTTAAAATAAAGGAAGGCATAATAATCCTAGATCATTGGTATTATATAACTTCCTTATTGATCTCTCTGAATCAAATTAAAGGTTATTCTTTGTGTAAGAATACCATTTCTTTGAGGTTGTGTCAATAAAAATTATTTTATATAAATTTCAGATAAATTAGTTTAAATTTTAATTAGGTTATAAAAATAACTCCTAGTTTTCTAGGAGTTATTAATTATGTCTCTAAAAGTTGTTCATTATGTTATCCCACATCATTTTTCCACATTTAGCAAGGGTAACTGTTCCGTAAACACTATTAGGAATTCCCATTGAAAGAACAGTAAATGTAAAAGATCCTTTTGGTGAGTGGATCAAAGCTGTATCGTTTTCAACGCTAGCCTTATCGCCTGTCTTGCTTGATATTTCATATTTTAAATCATCAGGTATATAAAGTGCTAATTTGTTTTTCATTTGTTGTCTTTGTAATATATCCATAAGCATTTTGCTATTTTTCTCATCTAAAAAGCTTGAATTATATAAGTGTTTCCATATCTTTGATAGATCTAAAGCGCTTGTTATATTTTCAATTCCATTACTTACAGCTCTTTCATCTGAAGTTTTTCTATTTAATTTAGTATTTTTCAATCCTTGTGCTTCTATATCGTCATTTATCTTATCTATACCAACTATATCTATGAGCTTATTTGCTGCCGTATTATCACTTTGTATAAGCATTGCAACTAACAATTCAAATATAGTATATTCTCTATTATCAAATTCATGGAGTATTCCTGTTCCATAAACTTTATCTTCTTCTTCAATTTTTATTTTATCTAAAAATGTACTGTTCCCTTCTTGAACATGCTTTATTATAGATACTGCTATCGGCAATTTCATACACCCTGCACTTGTCATTTGAACATTTTCATTGTATCCATAACTAAAACCACTTTCTAAATCCTCAAAGAAAAATGAATATGTTCCTATTCTAGACTCTAAATATCTTTTTATTTCTTTCATAATACCCACCGCTTTCTAAAAATACTACTAAATGTCATTAGGTATCTTATGAGTACTAAATCACTAGTATAATTTGGTACTCATATTAAGTTAACTAATCGGCAAATGATATCCCTATTCTCTTAGCTACAGCTACTAACTCTCCATCTTGATCTACTTTCTTGTTATTACCAATGACATTTTCTAAACTATCATAAGTAATTTCATTACCTTTTAAGCATACCATGCTTCCGAACTTACCTTTATTGATAAGCTCTATTGCTTCAACACCATATCTTGTTGATAATATTCTATCATATGTTGATGTAGTTCCACCTCTTTGAATATGACCAAGAACTGTACATCTAACTTCTCTATCCTTAACTAACTTTTCCAAATCTTCAGCTATCTTATTTCCAATACCACCAAGTCTAATTGGATCTGGACTATCTTCAACTATCTTAGATACTATAACATCGCCGTTCTTAGGTTTTGCACCTTCTGCTACAACAATTATAGTGAATAACTTTCCATGTTTTTTTCTATCTTCAATTTTTTCTACAACTTTATTTATATCATATGGAATTTCAGGTAGTAGTATAACATCTGCTGAACCAGCTATTCCTGATTCCAATGCTATAAAACCTGCATTCCTTCCCATAACTTCTAGAATCATAATTCTATGATGAGATTCTGCAGTTGTATGCAGTCTATCTAATGCTTCCGTTGCTATACCTATAGCTGTATTAAAGCCAAACGTTACATCAGTTGACCCTAAATCATTATCTATAGTCTTTGGAACGCCAATAACATTTACTCCTTTTCTTGAAAAATCTCTAGCTGATGTTAATGTTCCATCTCCACCAATTACAACTAAAACGTCTACACCCTCTTTTTTTAAATTCTCAACTGCTACATCGGATACATCTTTTTTTACTATTTGACCATTTTCTTCTACTGAGTAATCAAACAAATTATCTTTATTTGAACTATAAAGAATTGTTCCTCCTCTTGATATAAGGCCTGATACAGCTCCTAAATCTAATGAAATAAAATCATTGTTATATAATCCTCTGTAACCGAATTTATATCCAATAACTTCATATCCATAATTTAAAATTGCTGATTTCGTTACTGCACTTATTACTGCATTTAAGCCTGGGCAATCTCCTCCTCCAGTTAATAGAGCTATCTTTTTAATATCTTTGGACATCTTCTAATCCCCCTATACCATAATCTTCATTGGAAATTATTGTTCCGATTAAATTATCATTATTTTCTGACTATTTACTTAATAATATCACAAACTTTAATTTATGAAAAGTATTAATTTACAATATATTCATTCTTTAAATAAGAATTGAAATTTTTAATTTTAATATTTAGTCGTTTCTCTTAAATTTTCATTATTATTCCTAGGAATTTTGATCCTAAATTATTATAAAGAAAGACTATTTTGAATTTTACCTACATTAATTACTATACCCAAACTTACATTAAGTATTATATTTTATAAATTAATATTTAGAAGTGTTATTTCTATTTTTATTAATAAATTCCGTAGATTATTAACTATTAGGTTATAATTAACTTCTTATAATAATTAATCTTAAGTGCTATCATTATTTAAGTTTCTTTTTAACATATATGCTTAATTGCGTTTCTGAATTTTATTCCCCATCAAACTCTTAACGTATTCAAATAATAAATATAAATTTACTATTTGAATACACTTATTTGTTTTAATTCTTTTTTATAAAAAAATCGCAGACTACTGTGGATACAGAGATTCTTTTCACGCATCTGCCTTTTCGAATGCATGTGAGAAAAATTTAGCGGTCGAATAAAAAAAGTTGAATTAGCGTGTAGCTAATCCAACTCTTTCTTTTTATAATGTGAAATTTAAAAAACCAAAGAACATAAGTATTCCAAATACTATACCTGCACCTATTCTATAAACTGCAAATACACGCATTGGTCTTTTCTTCAAATAAGAAACAAATTTATCCATAACAACGACTGATACTACAAATGCCACAATAAAACCTACTACTAATGAAATCCATGAAGTCAAATTCATTCCTGAATAGTCAAATTCCATAAGATCTTTTGCAGATGCTCCTATCATAGCTGGAATAGCTAAAAAGAATGAAAATTCAGCAGCTATTGGTGTTGAAAGGCCTGCAATCCATCCTCCCATAATAGTCGATGCACTCCTTGACATTCCTGGCCATACTGAAAGTACTTGGAATACTCCTACCTTTAGAGCTTGCATTGGAGTTATACTGTCTAAACTCTTTGTTGCATGTTTGTTACTTTTTCTAAACATGTTTTCAATTATTATTAATAGAATACCTCCAACTATAAATCCTATAACAACAGCTTCAGGATTAAATAAACTTTTTATCTTTTTATAAAATAATAATCCTATTATCAGCATTGGTATGCATCCTACTATTACATTTATACCAAAGTTAAAACCTGTTTTACCTTCTTTTCCTTTTGTAAATATATATCTGAAAAATTCAATTACGCTGTTTTTTATCTTCTTCCAATATAAAACAACAACGGCCAATATTGCACCTAATTGAATTACAACCTCATACATTTTAACAAAGTCACCCTTAAAATTAATGATGCTTGACGCCAGTATCATATGTCCAGTTGATGACACCGGAATAAATTCTGTTAATCCTTCAACTATTGCTATTATTATAGCTTTGATTATAAATAAAATATCCAATCCCACTTAATTTTCACTCTCTTTCTTTTTTGTTTACTTATTTACTTTTTTAACCATATTAATATATTTTAAACCTATTAGGTCTTATTTCATATTAAAAAATTATTAATTTTTTAATAAATTCACTATATTTCTCTTTACTCTCACCAAAATTCACTTTGCTCTGTATTTCTAAGATAAATAATACTTTGTCCAATTTTAATGCTTATAAGATTCTAAACATAATTTATTATTTCAATATATAAATATAATGACTATTCCTTAATCAAATTCTTATTTTACAAGTTAGTCAAACAATTAAGGAGCAACTTAATAGTTCCCCCTTAATCTTTATTATTATTTCTCTATTACACTCATTATGCTTTTTTCTTCATTTTCTATGTTTGGTACATAGCTCTTTAATACTGTAAAATTACCAACTAATTCGTAATCTCCAAGAGTTGCTGGGATGAAGATACTATCTCCCATAAGCATTTTTTCTTCTCCACCACTATATTTAATTACACCATTACCTTCAACACATGTAAATAAATAAAATCTTCCCTCATCACTCGTTTCTTTTACAGATGTAGTAATTTTATATTTTTGTATTGTAAAATATTCATCTAAACAAAGATATGATTTATCATATCCATCTCTTTCAATTAGAATCCCTTTTGAATTCTCCCCTTTAAGAGAAAAATCTATTACATCTAATGCCTTTTCTACATGAATTTCACGACCTCTATTATAATCGTAAACTCTATATGTAGTATCACTATTTTGTTGAATTTCAGCAATTAATACCCCTTCACATATAGCATGAACTAATCCACTTTGCACAAAGAAAAAGTCGCCCTTTTTAACTGGAATCTTATTTAAGTACTTATCTAATTCCCCTTCTTCTATTGCTTTCTTAAATTTTTCCTTATCGCAATCTTTTGTTCCCACTATTAATGAAGCATTCTCTTCTGCATCAACTACATACCAAGCTTCTGTTTTTCCAGAATCTTTTTCAACCTTATTTGCATACTCATCATCAGGATGGACTTGGACCGAAAGTTTATCTTCTGCTGTTATTAGTTTAATTAAAAGTGGAAATTCTTTAGTACTTATTTCAGTACCTAAAAGTTTTTCTCCATATAGATTTATTATTTCATCAAACGTTTTACCTTTTAATTCTCCATTTTCTACTTTACCAGTCCCATTTTTATGACAAGCTATATCCCAACTTTCTCCTATTACACCTTCTGGAACATTATTTCTAAATTTCTCTAGGTGCTTTCCACCCCATATTCTCTCGTAATATAGGTTTTCAAACTTAATTGGATACATACTACTCTCCCCCTATCAAATGACTATTTTATACTTGTTTCCAAGTTTATATTATATAAATAATTATCTTAATAAAATAATTTTAAATCTGGTATTTTTAATGTTGCCCCGTTTCTTTTATTATATGCATCAGATAAATTCCTTACTCTATTATAATTTTCGCTTATTGTATCTTTATCCTCTTCACTTGTTTTATCATTTATGCCATCATATGCTGCCTTAAAATTAACTAGCCCTCTGCTTAAATCTCCTTCTATAGCTACATAATAACATCCAGCATTATTTAGCGTTAGTATATCATTTTTATCAATAGCATATGCCGCTCTTATTTCCTTAAGAGCATCCTCACCTTTTTCTTTATTTAAATACACAGTTCCTAGCGCTCTATGATATTTAATTTCTTTTGAATTTATTGCTATACTCTTTTTCAATAAATCTATAGCTTCGTCTTGTCTTTGATTTGCTACTTTAATTAATGCCATATTATAATATACTTCTGCATCATTAGGATTCATTTTAGATGCTAAGGTATAATAATATAATCCTCTAGAACTATCCTTAACTGTATTTCCATAATACTCTGCTAATTTAATTAATATATTATAATTAAAAGGTTCCTTATATAAAGCAGTTCTAAAATACGGCTCTGCATTTTCACTCTTATCTTGTTTTTCCATTATCTCTGGCATCAAGAATCCATAGTTATCTGCATAGTCTTTGTTTAGAGATATACTCTTTTCGCAATTCTTAAGTGCATCATCATAATTTTCATCACTATAATCTTCCAATGACATTGCGTGATATCCTATAAATGAGTTTGGATCACTCTTTATCATTTCATTTATAACATCTCTTGCTTTTTCTGATTCACCCAAATTCTGATATGTGTTAGATTTAATAAGTGCCAAATTTATACTTCCAACATCTTTACCTTCTAACTCACTAATTAAATTATTAGCCTTTTCAGCAGAATCTTTATCTTTAGAGTAAATCTCTGCCTGCCACATCTTATATGCAAGTTCACCTGAATCTTTTTTCTCAAGTGCTGAAATCTTATTTAAAATGTCAGTCTTATTATATTCTGCAATTTGCGTTATTACATCAAAAACTTTGACTTCATTTTTATCTTTATGCCATGCATCTTTTAATAATAACAGCCCTTGATCTAAATTATTCATCATCATATTCATTCTAGCTAAATCTGCCAGATCCGATGCATTTCCATCATCTCTTGGATAATTATCAATTATTTCTTTCATTTTATCTTTCTTGTCATTTGCCATATAAATAGTAAACATTGTTTTTAACAAATTCTTATCTGTTGGATAATCCATCAAAAACAATTCACCATATTGCAAAGCCTTATCATAATCTCCGTTCATAAAAGACGTAAACACTATATAATTTGTAAGTTCTCTATCTTTAGACTCAAAATTATCTATATTTTTTTGCTTCTTACCATCAACTATTTTATTTCTAGCTAAATAAACTTTTGTAAGAAGTTCATTCGAATCTGCAAAATCTCCTTTTACAGAATAAATTTCTGCAATTTTTAAATTCCATATTGGCCATTCATCTTTTTCTTGTTCTTGATACTTATTATATTCTTCAATTGCAGCATCATACTTATCATTATAAAAATCCTCTTCAGCACTATTAGCTGCAATAGTAAGCTTATCTTTTGATGACTCAATTCTAGATTTAGAGATTACATTCGTTATCATAACCGCGCTCAGGCAAATTACTATAATTACAGGCGGAGTAAAATATCTGTCTTTCTTGAAGTCGCTTATGTATTTAAAATACTTACTTTTTTTCAAATCATTTATGTACGTAAAATATTTGCTATTTTTAAAATCGCTTATATACTCTATAACTGATTTCTTCACGAATAAATCACACCTTACTTTTATAATCAATTCATACTTGTCCTCTATTTTAACAAACTTTGATATAAAAATCTACTTTTTGACTAACATTCATTAAATTGTAACTATATATTCATAAATATATTAAAACTTTTACATTTTAAATCAGTAAATTTCTAGATTAAACTTCTCAATATAAATAGAATTAAATTTTCTGCCTTTAAATATTCCCATATCCTTATTTTGAATATTAAACAATTTTAATTCAAATTCTATCTAGTTTAAGCCCTTCGTACCTTAAAATCCTTCTTATAAAAAAGCACATTAGTGGCATTTAGATGCACTCATACTACTTAAAGCACTGAAACAATTGTATTTGCAGCCCAAATCTTTTTATACTTTCCTTATTGCTAAAAAAGAGCAAGATCTTAATCCTGCTCTTTTTTAGCACTGTAAACATTATTTTTTAGATAATTATACATTAAATCTAAAATTAACAACATCTCCATCTTGCATTATATAGTCTTTTCCTTCTAGTCTAAACTTACCTTTTTCCTTAGCTGCAGCTTCTGAACCACATTCAACTAAATCATTATAAGAAACCACTTCTGCTCTTATGAATCCTCTTTCGATATCAGAGTGAATCTTACCTGCCGCTGCTGGTGCTTTAGTTCCTCTTTTGATTGTCCAAGCTCTTACTTCTTGTACTCCGGCTGTTAAGAAACTCATAAGGCCAAGTAATTTGTAGCTAGCTTCAATTAATTTATCTAATCCTGATTCATCCAAACCATATTCACCTAACATTTCAGCTTTTTCTTCATCATCAAGACCTGATAATTCTTCTTCAATTTTAGCACTTACAACCATAACTTCCGAATTTTCACTAACTGCATATTCCTTAACTCTTTTAACATAATCATTATCAAAATTACCTTCCATAACATCATCCTCAGAGATGTTACAAGCATATAGAACTGGCTTTGAAGTAATTAAGAATAAGCTCTTTATAAAAGCTTCTTCTTCATCAGTAACTTCTAAAGTTCTAACTGGTTTGTTTGCTTCTAAATGTTCTTTAATTCTTTCCATTACTCCATATTCAAATTTAGCAGTCTTATCACCAGATCTTGCAAGCTTTATAGATTTTTCCATTCTTCTCTCTAAAACTTCTAAGTCTGAAAAAATTAATTCTAAATTTATAGTTTCTATATCTCTTATAGGATCAACAGAACCTTCAACATGAACAACATTTCCATCATCAAAACATCTTACAACATGAACAATTGCTGCAACTTCTCTGATATGAGATAAAAACTTATTTCCTAAACCTTCACCCTTTGAAGCTCCTTTAACTAATCCTGCTATATCATAAAATTCTATTGCTGTATATACCTTTTTCTTTGTATTATACATTTTTTCTAAAACATCTAATCTTTTATCCGGAACACTTACTACACCAACATTTGGCTCAATTGTACAGAATGGATAATTAGCTGATTCAGCTCCAGCTTTTGTTATCGCATTAAACAACGTACTTTTACCTACGTTCGGTAAACCTACCATACCTAATTTCATCTATGTACATTCCTTTCTTATATCGAACTTTTACTTAAAGATATTCAAAATATACCTTAACTTTTAATATACCTTTAAAAATTATACTCTAGAACCTTTTTTATTTCAACTTTATATTATCACAAAAGGCATATTCAGGCATCTGTAATAATCAATTACTATTGAAAAATTATATACTAAGATACTGCACTTAATAGTAATTCAAAAAAACTAATTAGATCTATATTATAAATGTTTAATCCCTCATAAACTTAAGTTTAAATAATTATATGATTTACCTAATAAGCGACATATGTGCAAGTATTCCTTTGGGACTAAAATTATATATAATTTACCACGGTTATTCCTACCCAATATTCAAATACTATACTTGGTTAAGCATTTATTCAATGTCTTCAATTGAATTTTATCTTATCTATAGCTACTGTAATATCACCATTTCTTCAAGTGGAAGATAACGATAGCATGACTCTAGATAAAGTTCAACTAATATTCACTTTATATTTTTCTTGGATAAATCTGAATTAAATATGTAAATTTTTAAGATTGAAGGTGAGAAAATGAATAAGTCTATAAAATCTTTAATTGCTCTTTCTTTAGCAATGAATCTAATTACTCTTGTTCCTCAAAAACCTGCACTTGCTGCAAGTGATAATGATACCGATTCAAATGAATGTTTTCAAGAAGATGGTGTCTTTGGAGATATTTTAGATGTTGATAACATAAGAGATATTTTTTCTTCTTTTAGTGATGAAGATGAACTTAACTGGTATTACGTTGGTAAAGGAAAAGATCAAATTGCAGAAGGTCCAAAGGAATCCGTTAGCTTCTTAAAAGAAAATTCTGCTTATTACCTAGGTGATACATCAAAAAAAGTTCTATATCTTACTTTTGATGAAGGATATGAAAATGGTAATACCGGAAAGATTTTAGATATATTAAAAGAATGCCAAGTACCTGCAGCCTTTTTTGTTGTCAAACCATACATAGACACTCAGCCAGAACTAATAAAACGTATGGTTGATGAAGGACATGTAGTTGGTAATCACACAGTTCATCATCCTTCTATAGCTCAAATACGTGATAAAGAAAAATTTGAAGCAGAATTTACTGGAGTAGAGAATGCTTTTAAAGAACTTACTGGTCAGGATATGCCTAAGTTTTTTAGACCACCTATGGGTAAGTATTCAAAAAAATCATTAGCAATGACAAAGGATTTAGGGTATAAAACTATATTCTGGAGTTTCGCTTATAAAGATTGGTTAGTAAATAATCAGCCTTCAGAAAGTTATGCTGTAGAGAAGATATGCAAGGGTGCCCATCCAGGTTCCATAATGCTTCTGCATGCTGTCTCAAACACAAATACAAAGGTATTATCATCAGTTATTAAAACACTTCAAAAGGAAGGTTACGAATTCAAATCACTTAATGATTTACCTACGGAATAGTAAATCCAGCCATAGAGTATATTAACAATTCCAGTACTATATACAATGGTTAGATTCACTTAAATACTTTCAAAACAAGAATAACTATAGATATTCAATTATAAAAGTTATATCATTTTAGTGTGTTTTAAATTTATCTTAGTTACATACTAAAATGTTTTAACTTTTATTTTTTTAATCTATAGTCATCTACTTATCATTACTAGTTAGAGAACTTTTAAAAAGTATCTCCTAAACCAGTATTTTATATAATTATTATTTTATAAATTTACTTACATCTTCGCTTACTTTAACAGAAGAATTTTTTGATACAATAATATTTTTTATTATTTTAAAATCCTCTGCACTATACGACATAGGATTAATTAAGTACGTGTCCTCTGCAGAATTTTTATTCTTCTTCTTATCATTTTTATAAAAGCTAATTATAAAAAAATCTTTTCTCTTATTTTTAGGCTCATTTCCTTTACCTATAAGAATAGCTTTTATATTACTATACTTAATCGATTTTATTAAATCATTATTTCTATAGAACTCTATTGCATCCTCTTTAATTAATATGTCTTGACTATACTCCACAAAAACTGAAAGTGCGGTAACTATTCCTGCAAAAAAAAGCACCCACATAGGAGCACTTTTTAATCCTCCTTGTAAAGCTCCAAAGATTATTCCTATAATTATCTCTATTATTGCAACTCCTATCATTACACCATTTTTTTTCTTTAAAACAATAGGAAATTTTGCGTTTTCCAATGCTAATTCCTCCTTAAAATTACTATAATATATAGACAGACTAAGTGAAACCTGAACTTATGCATATTTTTTATATTCAAAATATATATCTTATGTTAATAAATATTATACAGTACATATGCAATCTTTTTCAATACTTGTTAATATTATTCCTTAGTCATTTATTAATCCATTAATCACCAAAAAATTAAACGTATCAAAACCTCATATGAGCACAAAATATAAAAAAGGAGGTGTATCATATGCCACGTAAAGATGGACCACACAAACCAGGATCAAGCAATCCAATGCAAAAAGGTGTAAGAAGAAGAAGACTTCATGCTAACCAAGATAATGTGGGCGATCCAAAAAATAGGCCCGAATACGAAAATTTTGATGGAGAACCAGTAGAATAAAAGTACATAAGAGATACTTACTTTAATTGAATTCTTAGTAAGTATCTCTTATTATAATTAATCATTTTTGCATTGCTACATCTTGGGATAAATTATTTTATTTACTGTTTCTGTAATCAATTCTTTTTCTTTAGCTGATTTTTCTATGATACTATCTAATTCACTATCAAGTTTCTCAAAAAATTCTTCATTTCTAAGCCCATTTAAATTTACTTTAACATTTATTATGGAACTTTCTATAGCACAATGTAGTAAAATTGCTGAAATTGCTAAATCTGATAGCAACATCTTATTTCCATACTTCGCCATAACATTAAGGTTCTTATAAAATTCCAAGCTTTCTCTAGCTAAAATTAAAGGCGCTTCCATAGACTTTATAGTATTCTCTTTTATAGCCAATTTTCTCTTTTCTTTTTCTTTTTCAGTATCTTTAGGCAACTTATAAGAATCCATTAACTTCAAAAAGTTCTCTCTATCTTCTTCCATAAGTTCTAAACTCCTTACAGTGAACTCTTTAGATTCCTTTTGAAATTTTATTATACTTTCTTTTTCATCCTCTTGAAGACTCATATATGCTTTTTTGTCTACTGTCAGAGAATAAACCATAGAATTCAATGCACCAGATAATGCTGCAATAAGACCCGCCACACTTCCGCCACCTGGAGCTGGCAAATCTGATTCTAATTCACCTAAAAATTGTTTTATAGTTTCGTCACAAAATTTCATATAATATTATTCCCCTATCTATAGTCGTATTTTTTTATATTACTTATTGCTGATACCTAATCTATATTTTTATTATCTAGAATCGATACTAGATACCCTAAGTATATCCAAAATATCATTGAAATAAAACTTATTGTATATACTAATACACTTTCAAATAAGTTTACTGCAAGAATACCCGCTATAATTGATGTTATTACTGTCATCTGGTTTTTTTCTCTTCTGTTTAACTTATCTAGATGTTGTATTATAAACACCAAGATCATTGCTATGAACATAAGAAATAGTAGTAACGAAATAAGTCCATTTACCGCGGCTATTTGCACATATATATTATGCATCCCTCCAAGTTCAATTCCAGGTAAATAACTTCCTATTCTTGCATTTCTAACCGCTTCTATAAGATTACTATTTCCTACACCAGTCAAAGGATTTTTTTCTATTACTACAGATGCTGAAGTCCAAATAATATTCCTCTCTGTTGTAAAAGCCTCCAAATGACTTTTAACCATTTCAAAAAATACTCCGCAAAAAAGTATTGGTACTAAAACAAGTGCCACTCTAATATATTTATTTTTACTGTATATAAATATAGATAGATATATTACAGCTATTATCACCAAATATGCACTTCTTCCATGTGAACCAATCATAGTTACTGCCTGTAATATTATATTTCCCATCCACAACATCTTAAGCTTGTGACTTCTTGATATATAATTGAGATATACACACATAACTATAGATAATGAAGTTGCTATAGAAAGAGCATTTTCATTTTCAAAGACTCCCTTTGTGCTTCCAAATACCACTTGTCCGATTTCTATATTTATTCCCGAATATCTCATTGCCAGTGATATAATAGAAGCAACCATCATAAAGATTACATAAGAATAGGTAATTATGTTCATCTCTTTAATAAGCTTCTTTTTTGCTCTAAATACATCAACTGTAAATATTACCACAAATATAATCAAATTAACAATCCAATCTTTAATGTTATTAACACTTCTATAGATAAAAATGTTAAATATTAAAGTCACTATCATAAATAATGCCAATGGAATATCAAATTTATAAATTTTTCTTCTCTTATATCCTTCGATAACCATGAATAAAATTAAAAGCATCCCCCAAGCTATTGTTATATTGCTTAGAATTTTTATTCCTGGCACATCTTTGAGCATAGTTACAAATGTTAGGCTTACAAATAAGTACAATAACTTAAAATAAAATTTATTATCTAAGAAATCATATATATTTTTAATTGCTTCTCTCATATACTTTTTTATACACTCCTTTTAGCTTTTCAACTAATACTTTTTCTGAATAGCTAAAAATTGTTTGTTCTCTAATTTTATATTTATCATACATTTTATGATTTTCTTTTATTTTTCTTAACGCTTCGGCTAAATCCTCCACATCATTCTTTTTAGCTATTATTCCATTATCTTCTTTTATAATATCTTCTGCGCCACCATTATCAGCTCCAATTACCGGCTTCCCACATGCAAGCGCTTCAATGTATACAACTCCAAATGTCTCATGTTCAGATGGTAATGCAAATGCATCACATTCCTTCATTTCCTTCGAAACTTCTTCCCTCGATAAAGCTCCTAGAAGTATTACCTGCTTTTCAATATTCAATTCTTTAATAAGTGATTCCAATGATGGTTTAAGGGTTCCGTCTCCACCAATTCTTAATCCTACATTTTCATTTTTGAAAACTCTAGAAAAAGCTTTAATTAAACATTCAATTCCCTTTCCTTCTTCAAGAAAAGCACATGAAAAAAATTTAAAATCTTCATCCATATTGGTACTCTTTTTAATATTTTCATCCACAGAAAATAGATTCAAATCTACCATGTTGTGAATAACTTCGATAGGTTTATTTACATATTCTTGAATTTCTCTTTTTAATCCAGACCCAACTGCAATCAAATAATCCGAATTTTCATAAGCATTGTAAATATATTTTTTATAACTTTCTCTAGTATACTTTGCATACTTAAGAGATGAATGTTCTGTTAATACTAATGGAACATTATATTTCTTACTTATATATGAAGCAGCTATTCCCCCCCAAAAAGCTGAATGAGCATGGATAATATCAACCTTTCCTTCATTTTTAACAATTTCTTGATACATCTTATCCATTCTTTTATTGAAACTCTTAAACATTAATGGACTTTTAGGTAAATAATTATAATCTTTATATCTATAAGTTCTAAGGTTATCTTCTACATTAAAGTTTATGCCTCTCTTTTCATGAATTTTTCCAAACATAGTAATAGGCCAAATTTCATTGTATGCGACAGTAATCTTCTCTCCACTATTTGAAAGAGCTTTAAATTGTTCCTTAAAAAAACTTCCATGAACTTTGTTTCTTGGAGATGAATACCAAGATGGAATAACCATTATGTGCATTTATTCACTTCCTTCTAATATATTGTTCAACCTTTCCACAATTGAATTCCATTCGTAATTGATATCTGGCTCACAATATATCTTATTATTTTTATGCATTTCTATTAATTTATAGATATGATTTTTTATTTCTTTACTATTATTCTCAGTTACAACACATTTTCTATGATTTTCTACCACTCTTTTAATTGGATCATCTTTATCCCCATAAATAACAAATATCCTACCTTGTGCCCCAAAATAGTCATAAATTTTAGCTGGTATTTGCTTTGAATTTTTATTACCAAATAAAAGCAAAACCTCTCCATTTAACATGTATTTAAGCGCCTCATCGAATGGTATTCTAGGGGATACATTCGCTATTTCTAAATTTTGCAGTTTCTTCCTAGCCTCTATATCATCTATATTTCCAAAAAACAACACATTTAACTGATTATATATTTCTAAGTTCTCTGTTTTTATTTCTTCAAGCGCTTTTACAAAAGGTCCTATATCTCTAAGCTTAGAAAATATTTCTCCTGTATATATTATGTTAAGTTTATCTTTCTTTATAAGCTTAGGCGCTTTCTCATGTAATAATTTATCGTATAATTTCGCATCAAAACCTCTATTTAATATAAAAGTCTTACTATTATCTAAAATATTATAATCTTTTAAATATTCATCTCTATTGGCATCAGTCACAAATATAAATTTATCTGCCAGATTAACAATATCTCTTTCCATATTCTTTTCTAAAACCTTTTTTACAATAAAAGATTTTTCTCTTGTTGAATCTTTAAGCCATGGATCACTCCAGTAAGTAATCCATGGTACGCTTGGATACTGCTTTTTTATATAATAAGCACATAAATGTGAAGATGGCGGCTCATGCATAGAAAATATAACATCAAATTTTTCTTTCTCCATTAACTCTATTCCATATTTTCCTGCTTTTCTTGCCCATGAATAATACATATCTGGTATTGCTAATGCATTTTTTATTTTCCGTAATACTTTTCTTCTATTAGTATTTCCTATTTTTGAAGGCGAATTATTGTAGCTTTCACTATTTCTTGGCATAAACTTTTTAAAGATAAGTCCACCATCAATAATATGCGTTTTGATTTTATCATTCATCATAGAGCGTAATACTTCATCATAATATATTGAATCTTTAGGAAAATTAACAGTTAGAAGATGCACTTCATTATCATTAATCTCACTTAACTTATTTAGATATTGTAAAGTTTCAATAGCTGCTGAATTATTTATCAATGGTGAATAGCAGGCAATAAATAATATCTTCATATACCATCCTCCTATCTTTTTATCTTTTTTAAAATTAATTCTTTTATTTCCACTAGTTCTTCAACCTTGAATAAATAACATAAACCAAGATATATAGCTGCTCCAATACTCACTCCAAGTAATAGGATTGTAATTGAATTAAATTTATTTTCGAAGTAAATTAATAACGTTAAAAGTACCGCTCCCATGATTATTGAATTCATTATTATTATACTTACTTTTTTTAATATCTCTGTTATGTTAAAGTTTTTTTCTAATTTAATTATATTTATAAATAAGAGTACCGATGTTACTATCATAGCTATAACTGAAGCTAATGCTATTCCCATAATACCTATATACTTAGATAAAGTTATGCTAAATATTATGTTAATCACAACACCAATTATACCATTTATTGCTGTCACTTTTGTCTTTCCACTGGAGAATAAAGTTGAATTCAAAATATCTCTTACTCCTGTAAAAAATATTCCCGCTCCGTATCCTAACAATGCAAGTGTTGTAATATTTATCGCATAACCAGTAAACTCGCCCCTAGCATATACAATTGTTATTATGTCTCTACTAAATATCATAACTCCAACACTAATTGGAATTAATAATATAGATAAATATATAATTGATTTTTTTAAAATCTCTAAAAACCCAGACACATCTCCTCTATTTCTCATATTAGCCATAAGAGGATATGCTACGCTGGTAACTGATGTTGTTATAATTGCATTTATAAAAACAATTAACTTCTGCGCATAATTTAAAGCTGAGACTGAACCATCTGGCAGCTTCAACGCAATATACTGATCAACAGCCATATTTAACGAGTTCGCTCCTGCTCCTATAATTACTGGAAGAATCAATACCATAATTGCCTTTAATCTATCATCTTTAAAGTTTATAAAAAGTTTATATTTATACTCATGTGTAATCAACGATGGTACCTGAACTGCTACTCTAAAAAAATTCCCTATTACATTGGCAATGGTCAATCCTAAAATATCATAATTCCTAAACAACAATAAATATAATATCATAGGCAAATTAAAAAACAATCCTAAAATTGACGGAATTACAAAATCTTCATTTACTTGTAATAATGCGGTAAAACATGCATTAACCGATAAAAATAATATATTCACAAGTGTAATCCTTAATAACTTTATTGCAATTAGTCCTGTTTCCTCAGCTGGCCCCAGTATATGGACTATTTCTTTCGAAAAAAGGCTTGTTATAACAAAAAGAAAGAATGATATAATAAAAAGTATGTTTATTATATTGTTTGCAAAATCATTCATCTCTTTTTGTCCCTTTTCAGCTCGAACTTTGCTGAGCATTGGCAAAAATGCAGTTGAAATTGCAAGTCCAACTAAAGTAAATATTGTTTCTGGTATAGACACTGCAATATTATAAGCATCAGTATATATTCCAGCACCAAAATTTTTAGCAATAAGCATGTCTCTGGCAAAACCTAAAAATCTACTAATCAATGATACTATCATTATTACAAATGTAGATTTTATTAAGCTACTTTTTTGTTTCATTTAATCACCTATTTATTTCTGTGTTATAATGTTCAGCTTTTCTATTAAACACTAATCTGCTTATTCCTATATTTTAATACTAACAATAAAAACTTAGGAATAGCCATTAATCTCTTTATTCTAAAAGGTTCTTTCGCAACTCTGTATAACCATTCTAAGCCTAGAGATATCATCCATTTGGGTGCCCTTTTGAGCTCACCTGCAAATATATCAAAAACACCACCAACCCCCATAAAGATATGCACATTTGAATTTCCAATAATTTTTTCAATAAATATCTCTTGCCTTGGGGAACCCATTGCAACAAAAACAGCCCATGGATTCCCACTTTTTACATCTTCAATTATATCACTACAATTATTTAAATCAAAAAAACCATTATGAAAACCAGATATCTTTAGTTTAGGAAACTCATTCTTTATATTTTCAACACATTTTTTAATAGTTTCCTCTTTCGAGCCCAATAAATATATAGATCTTTCTTCTAAATTTGCTTTAATTAATATCTCTCTAAATATATCAATTCCTGCTATCTTTTCTTTAACAGGTTTTCTTAATATCTTTGAGGCAATAACAGTTCCAACTCCATCTGGTATAATAATTGAACTCTCGCTTTTAAAATTCTTTTTAAGCTCAAGATTATTTAATCCATTAAAGAGAACTTCTGGATTTCCAGATATTATATTTACCTTTTCAAAATTTTCAATATAGTTCATTAACGCATTTTTATCCCTATTAAAAATATTAAAATCAAGTATTTTTGTAAACATATTTATCTCCTAAATCTTAGGCAATATATCGTATAGAATTTACAATTATTAATTAAAGTCTGATAACAAATAAAAAACTATGTTAACCAAAATTCAAAATTGAAAAATATACATTGCCATGTTTATTTTATAGTTCTATTTAACATTTGATCTATCTCTATTACGATATCATCTTCCGGAGCTATTTTTTTTGCAAGTTCCAAATGAATTTTTGCTTGCTCTTTGTCTCCTAAGTTTATATAGCACATTACTATATTAGTACAGATTTCAACTTCCTTAGAAGCTTCAAAGGCTTTTCTAAAATATTTTATAGCTTCTTCATATTCACCAATACATGCATAATTCATTCCAAGTTCATTAACTGTTTCAAGACTTCCTGATTCTATAGTAAGACTTTTATTCAAGTAATGAATAGCTTTATTATAGTTTTCAATTCTTCTATACCCAACACCTAGATAGTAATAAACTAAAGGATTTTCATTAAATTCTTCACTTAGTGGTAATAACAATTCTATTGCTTTCTTAGGTTCATCTTTTAAATATTCAACCGCTTTCTCAAAGTGACTTATATTAGTAATATCCCCTATTATCTTATCAATTTCATCCGTTTTTTTACCACCCTTATTTATATACTCATTTATTTCCACTTCTGCACCTTTATAATCACCATCATCTTTAAGTATTAATGCATTATACAGATGTGGTTCTGGCGATTTTTCAAACTTTTCCTTAAATTCTTCAATATCTTCTAATAAAATTTCCGAAAATCCAGAATCTTTTTCTCTTATTGTCTCTCCTATCGCTAGAAGTTTAGTTAAAATTTCTTCTTCTCTTGTATACCTATAAAGACCTTTTAGCAGAAGATAAGCATCTTCTAATCTATCTTTTTTTATTCTATCTGCAATAAGACTCTTCACACATTCTTCTGCATCTGGTATATAAGATAGAATTGTTCCATAATCATCATTATATTTAACATTTTTATCTGCTCCAAAAGTAATAAATATACCCTCCACAAAGTAATATATAGGCAGGTTACTTAACTTAACTTCATCATTTACATTTGATACAACATAATCCGAGCTTATAGGCAAATACAGATCATCATTCTTAAAGTTAACGCCTTCTGGTATATTAAGACTTCTTTTGAACCCTTCTTTATTCATTTCTAAAAATAATAATTTACTTAATTTATCTTTATACATTGTCTTGTAATTACTCATTTTACACCTCTTGTTTAAATCTCACTTTATAGATATCCAACTCTAGAACTAAATTTATATGGTAACTTACCGAAATCATAAATATTTTGATTCCGAAAAGCTATGAAAATATTGCTGAAGATCTAGTAAATATGTTTATCTAATAAGTCAAATATTTAATTATCATTATCAATACTTAACCAATTTATAATTCTAAAATTTAGAATGCACAATTATTGAGCAGATTTCCCAGGAAATTTGTAATAATACAATTCTATAAATTTCTTAAAAGAATTTATTTCTTAATTGTGCAGTGTACATTAAATTTATCAATTGTTTAAGTATTCATTAATAATAATTGGTGGACATTCACTTTTTGATTTCATAATTAAAGAAATTGCTATCACCAAAAGATGATAGCAATTTATAAGGAAACTCGACTCACATTCGTTCGCTGAGTACTCACAGAGTAAGCGACCATCATCAAATCACAGATTTGGCTGTCTGCTTAACTGATTCACACAAAATCTCAGATTTTAGCTCTCTACTTATGGAAACTTAGCTTAATTGTGAATTAATTATTTCCATTACTTTTTCTTTAAATGTAGCAATATCTTTCTCAGCATTGTCTAAGCTGTTGCTCTTAACTGCTAAATAAACTTTCATCTTTGGCTCTGTTCCTGATGGTCTTACTACAAAATATGAACCATCCTCTAAAATGTACTTTAATACATTTGACTTAGGTAAGTCAATAGGAGCCTTAGTGTTATTTACAGTGTTTTCCTCAACACTTAATTTGTAATCTAATCTTGTAACGATTTTCACACCATTAACTTCACTTGCTGGATTATTTCTTAGTGCTTCAATGCAGTTTGCTATCTTCTCTTGACCTTCTTTTCCTTTTAGTTCTAATGATACAAGAGTTTCTTTAAAATATCCATACTTTTCATATAAATCTATTAATGCATCATAAAGACTCTTGCCTTGTTCTTTATAATATAAGCACATTTCACATACTAACATTGCTGCAATAACAGCATCTTTATCTCGTACAAAGTTTCCAGCAAGATATCCATAGCTTTCTTCAAATCCGAAAATATAATTTCTATCTCCTGCATCTTCAAATTCTCTTATTTTTTCTCCAATGTATTTAAATCCTGTTAATACATCCATAAGCTCAATATCAAAATCTTCAGCAATACTTCTAGCACCTTCTGTTGTTACTATTGTTTTAATTACAACACCATTTTGTGGCAATTTATTAGTTTCTTTCATTGAACTTAATATATAATTAGTTAATAATAATCCTGTTTGGTTACCAGTTAATACCTTGTATTCTCCAGTGCTATCTTTAACTACAAGACCTATTCTATCGCAATCTGGATCAGTTCCAAAAATTATATCTGGATTTTCTGTTTTAGCCATCTTTAATGCTAATTCAAATACATCCGGATTTTCTGGATTAGGATACGATGCTGTTGGGAAATTTCCATCTGGAGCTTCTTGTTCCTTAACAACTTTAACATTACTATAGCCTAATTCTTTTAATACGGTTCTTACTGGAACATTACCAGAACCATGAATTGGAGTATATATTACATTTAAATTACTAGCTTTTTCCTTAACTAAATCTGTCCTTATAGTTAATCCCTTAACTTTTTCATAGTAGACCTTATCTACATCTTCTCCAATATATTTTAATAGCCCTTTCTCTAAGGCAACATTTTCATCTATGCTTTCAATCTTTGAGAAATCATCTACCGCTTTAACAGAGTTAATTATCATTTTTGCTTTTTCATCTGTTACTTGGCCGCCAAATTCATCATAAACTTTATATCCATTATAAATTTTCGGATTATGTGATGCAGTAATTACTATACCACCATTACATTTTAATTCTCTAACTGTAAAAGACAATACAGGAGTTGGTCTTAAACTTTCATATAAATATACTTTTATATTATTTGCACATAAGTTAAGTGCAGCTGCTTTTGCAAATTCCTTAGACATATTTCTTGAATCATATGCAATTGCAACTGAAGGATCTTTAAAATTATCATTTAAGTAATTAGCAAATCCCTGAGTAGATTGAGCAACAGTATATATATTCATTCTATTGCTTCCTGCACCTATTACCCCTCTTAATCCACCAGTCCCAAAATCTAAATCTTGGTAAAATCTATCTTCAATCTCCTTTTCGTCAGATATGCTCTTTAATTCATTCTTAGTTTCCTCATTAATAAAGTCAGAGTTAATCCACACGTTATACTTTTCCTTATAATTCATTTTCTGATCCCCTCTCTGTGTTTTTTCTCCTATACATTATACAATATTTATCCATAATATAAAAACACTTTTATATATTTTGCATCATATATAAAAACTTGGATGCATTGCCAAGCATTTTACCCTTCTAATCTATAATATTAACTCTAATAATTAAAATTATCCTAAAATATATCTTTGAAACACTGTCATTTTTCATAACAATCATAAATTCACTATACATACTCTAAAAAACAAAAAATCAACCATCTAATGCTCAATTAAAATGGTTGATTATAATATTTAAAATTTAACTCTGTTTATCTGTAATTCTATTCTGTTTCTTCTTCCTTAGCCTTTTCTTCTTCACTTATTGATCCTATAACCGTTGATAAATCATCTAAAACTTCAATTCCTTCAGCAAATTTTAGATTTTTAAAAGTATAAACTGTCCCAGCTTGTCCATTAGAAACATCTAATTCAACATCCTTTGGTAAATCTTTTGCTTTACAAGATACCTTTACTAAATCTCTTTGAGTTTGTAATATTAATCCTTTGCTTTCTAAAATGCCTTTACCAACAATCTTAATTAAGACTTCAGTATGCATTGTATCATTTGCTGCTACTTCTTCAAAATCAACATGAATTGCTTTATTTCCCAAAGCATTTCTTTGAATTTCCTTAATTACAGCGTTTCCTTTCCTTCCATCAAGATTAAATTTTACTATTCCATGCTCTCCACTAGCTGAGGTTTCTTTTAGTAATGCTGATTCATCTACAGTAAATATTTCATTTCCTATTTCTTTTCCATAAATTACACCTGGAATCTTGCCTTCTCTTCTTACCTTTCTAGCACCATGACTAGCTGTTTTTATTCTTTTAGTTAAATTTAATTCCTCCATTATAAGTACCTCCTAAAAATTTATTTTTCATTTTCTTGCAATGTATTTAATTCACATTTTAGGAATGTACATTCACGTTGGAATAAAATAAATAGGCCTATTACATTTACAAGGTCTAATAGTTTTTCTAATATTAATTTTATCTGAAGAATTATGAAAAGATAAAATCAAGTTAGACTTACAATTAAACATTTAAAATCGCCTCTAATATCTATTAAATTTTTATTTTCGTAATTTAATTACAATGTATATTATAGCACTTAATTACCAGTTTACACAAAAAATAACAAGTAATATATTAATATAAAACTTGTTATTTTTATAAATTTAGTTTCTTTCAATTCTAACTTTGCTTCCACCCATACCTGATTCTGCTGGAGTAATCATAAGTTTTACTGGTACTCTATTCTTTATTGCTTCAACATGGCTTATTATACCAACCTTCAATTTTTCATTATGAATCCTTTCTAATGAATTCATAACAACTTCAAGTAGATCATCATCTAAAGTACCAAATCCTTCATCAAGGAAAAATAATTCTAATGGTGCAGTTCCTTTAAGCTGAATCTGTGCTGATAATGCCAAAGCTAATGATAAAGATGCTAAAAATGTTTCTCCTCCTGATAAAGTAGTAGAATCTCTTTTGGCTCCACCATTTTTATAATCTCTAATTATAAATCTGCTATTGTCATCAACCTCTAGTCCATAATTTCCATGAGTTATTTCTTTCAATCTCTTAGATGCTTCAACTGAAACATACTTAAGCTTACTTACTGCTACAAACTCAACAAATTTCTTTCCCTTAAATAACTTTTCCAAATCACCAAGAAGAGCCAATTTATGTTCTAGTTTCATCTTCTTATCTAAGAGATCTTTCTGCTCTTCCAACTTATTTTTTATGTTTTTTAATTCTTCATCTACCTTAATTTTGTCTTCATTAATTTCATTAAACTCTTTTTCTTTAATATCTTTTAAGAGTTTTATTTCTGTATATTCTTTTTCACTTAACTCTTTACCATCTATTTTATTAAGTAAACTTTCAATTGCTCCATTTACTTTTGATACTTCACTTTTATAACTTTCTACTTTTAATTTATAATCATTAATTTCTTCTTTTCCAATTATATTTTTTTTGACATCGTCAAGGGAATTAAAACCTTCACTGTCTATTGCAACTTCTAACTGAGCTTCTTCATCTTTTTTTCGTTTACTTAATTCTTTATATTTACTGATTGCAGAAATTAATCGCTCATTGTTTTCATTAAATTCTTTCTCTATTTTATTTTTATTGTTTTCACTTTCCTTAAACTCACTATTAATATTTTCAATATTTTCCTGAATTTTATGTAGTAGTGAAACCAGATCATCTGTATTATCGACTTTGTTCTTTATCGCTTGTATTTTTTCTTCTTTACTTTTTTCATAATTACTTAATTCTGTATTATACCTAGTTAAATTTTCTTTTGCTAAAATAACTTCACTAGTTAAATTTTCTTTATTCTTTTCTAACTTTTCTATTAGCTCCCTGTTAACTTTAATAACCTCTGATAATCTTTCTCTCTCTTTTTCAACAGCTTTAATTTCTTCGCTTTTTTTATTAAAATCAGTTACTAATGTCTTTGCCCTTAGCGAATCCAATCTATTTTTTAAAATATTCAATTCTTCTGTATTTTCTGTAATACTCTTTTCCAAATCTTCAAGCTGTCTTTGGTTAGTTCTAACTACTGCTCGTAATTCATTTATTTCTCCGGTTTTAATATTAATTTCATTCCTCAGCTTATTAACACTTTTTTCAAGTTCTTCTTTAGCTTTAGAATAACTTTCTAAAGCTTTTTCTAAATTTATAAATTCCTGTTTTAACTCTTCCAAAGGTTTTTCATTAAACGCAGTTCCGAGCTTTTCAATTTCTTCAAGATTAACTTTAATTTTTTCGTTAAAACTATTTACCTTAGTTTCACCTTGAGTTATTTTGCTACTAATAATCTTTATTGAATTTTCTTTTAGTTTTATTTTTTCCTCTACATTCTTCACATCTTGAACTTCAAAAATCCTGATATTTTCTTTCATATGATGAGTTGATCCACATACAGGACATGTATCTCCATCTTTAAGTTCCTGTCTAAGAGTATGTGCTAAATTTTCTCTCATAATCTCCCTTTGAGTATTTTTTATTTCCTCTAGTTCTTTTTCAAGTTGCTTTTCTTCTTCTCTTCTACTTAATATATCTATTTGTAAGTTTTTTATCTCTTCTCTAGAGAAATCTATTTCTTTGTTCAGCTTTACATAACTGCTCCATTTTTGCTCATTTTCCACTATCAACTGTTTTAAATTAACTAAATCTTTTTGTTCACCTGGCGAATTTTTAAGTAAAAACTCATATTGTTTATCTTTATCTTCCAAACTCTTTTTTTCTTTATCTAAAACTTCCCTTAAAGCTTTTCCTTTAAGTATAGTTTCACTATTTTCTTTTTCAATAACTGCTTTCTTTTGCTTATCCTTAACTAGAATTCCATTTATTTTTTCTAACTTTTCTTCTACAATTATTCCTTCTTGAACTGCTTCCTTTAAACTTTCTTCAATTTTCAAATTATCATATGTTTTTTCGTCTTCTTTTATTAATTTATTTTTATTACTTATTTCTTCTTCTATTTTAATGAGCTCACTCTGTATATTATTATTTTTAGCATCACATTCTTTAATTTGTGCCTTTAATAAATCTATTTTATTTTCTATCTCACGTATCAAATTCTTTTCTTCAATAGCATCTTTAACTTTTTGTTCCTGCATCATTAATTGAGGAAGTTTATTCTCTTTTTTATCTTTTGCCATGCACCAAAGTTGTTCTATCTTTTCTTTTTCTTCTTTTATCTTACCTATCTTTGATTTTAATTCTTCTAACTCAATCTCATTTTTATCAAAGGCTTTTCTAGTGCTTTCAAATGCATTTAAATAAGGTAGTACCTTTGCTCCTGCCTCGCCTAGCTTTATCTTTTCTATATATGAATTTATGTTTTCCTCTTTTTCCTTTAATGTTTGCTCTTTATTTTTATAATATAGTAAATCAAGCTGTAGCTTCCATATTTCTTCATTTTCTTTATGCTTCTTTTCTATTATATCTAATTCCTTTTTCAAAGCTTCCAGATTATTTTTTAATTCCTCAAGAGCGTTTTCCTTTTCTTTTAATTTTTCTTGACTAACATCGCTGTATCCACTTAATTGTCCCGCTAAAATATTGCTATCAGTTCGCTCTTTGCTTATCTTTGCACTAAGTTTTCTGGATAAATTGTCTCCAAATTGTTGAAGGTTAAACAACCTTTCAAGCATATCACGTCTGTCCTTACCTTCAAGCTTTAAGAATTCACTAAACTTCCCTTGAGGTAAAACAACAGTTCTTGAGAAATCTTCTAAATTAAGACCTACTATCTCCTCAACTTTCTTATTTATAGTTTTAACTCCATCTGCTAAAATTTCTTCTTCTGAACTTGTTACTTCAACGATTTTACACTTTCCAGAGCTTATTCCACCATCTTTTTTTCTTTTAAACTCCCTGTCAATGATATATTTTCTTATTTCACTACCTGATATTTGAAACTCAAAATTTACATTTAATCTGTCACAATTAGTATTTATAAAATTGGAGCTTTTTCTTGATACATTTCCATATAATGCTAGAGTTATTCCATCTAATATGGTTGATTTCCCACTTCCAGTTGGTCCAAAGATTCCAAAAAATCCTCTATCTGTTAATTTATCAAAATCTATAATTTGTTCATCCATGAAGCTATTTAAGCCCTTAATCCTCAATTTGATTGGTCTCATCTGTTCCACCCTCTTCGTTTATAATTGATAAAAGCAATTCCATAACTTCACCTTCTGGAGGAGTGCCCCTTTCTTTAAGATAAAACTCCTTAAATATTTCCTCAAACGATTTTTCACTTAAGTTTAATTCACTCTCTTCTTCCAATCCTTTAACCTTAGGCATTATTTCTAATATATCTGCTTTTAATTCTTTCATTTGTTTTATTTCATCTTCTCTTATGTATCTATCTGTACTTATTTCTAAATACACCCAGCAATCTTTATCTTTATTTTCAGCACATCGTAATATTGCATCTTCAATACTTGAGCATTTCCAAATTTCTATTGGTTTATATACCCTTAAGTTTATTTCTTGTATGTCACATTCTTCATTAGCTTTTGCCTCAACTATATAACATTTCTTTTCAAAGCTAACCTCTTTTTTGTTATAGTGAATTGGTGACCCACAATACCTTGCTCTTTTATCCGTTCCCGGAACTATTTGTGGTTTATGCACATGCCCTAATGCTATATACTGTGCTTCCTTAGGAAAACAACTTCCATCTACTATATAAGCACCTCCTAATTGAATGCTTCTTTCAGAGCCACCTTCCTCACTTCCCATTGCAAATAGATGCGATATTATAAGATTAATTGTATCTTCTCTAAAATGATTTTTTAATGAATTGAATAAAGAAAATATCTTATCACTATAGGATTTAGCTTTTTCATCTTCAGCTTCCATATAGTTATAGATAACTTCATTCAGTCTTTTCTCGCTCGGATAAGGCACAGTTAAGATAACTGCTTTTTCACTATTAATTTCAACTTCCACATACCCTTCTCCTGATGACAAAACTTTATGTTTCCCATACTCACCACAAGGAACTATAGTTTTTGGTGTCCCAACCATAATGATTCCATGATCACGAGCAAGTGGACCTGCCGCAACCAATCTCTCTGGATTATCATGATTTCCTGATATAACCAAAGTAAGTCTCTCCCCATTTTTCGATAGTCTCTTTAAAGTATCATAAAACATTTTTTCTGCCCTTGCCGGAGGGTTTGGATTATCATAAACGTCTCCCGCAATCATGATTAAATCTATATTATTATCTTCTACAATCTTAACAAAATCATTTAAAAACTCTTCTTGCTCATCCATCCGGCTTTGTCCCTCTAAATTCTTACCTAAATGCCAATCAGCTGTATGCAATATTCTCAAATTATATCTCCTCCCATTAGGCCCAATTTATATTTACATTATAGCCTACTTAAATAGATTTTTTCCAATACTATTTTGTGGATATATATTTGATTTAATTATCCCAATCAAATGTATGTGTACCCATACATTTGATAAATTGTACATATATTAATATAATAATTTTATTATTTGTATTGAGTTTTATTATATAAAGCATGCTAGATATAATAAACAAAGACTATAAAAACCTGTATTCATATACAGCAAGTAATTTATAAAAAAGGTAGGTAATATTTATGGAAAGAAGTAAATCTTTAAATACTAGTGAACTAGTATTAATGGGGCTAATGATTGCTTTAACCTATATAGCAGGAAGCATAATTAAAATTCCATCAGTTGGAGGCTTTGTCCAAATAGGGGACTGCATGGTATTCTTATCAGTAATAGTTCTAGGTAAGAAAAAAGGAGCAATTTCAAGTGCTCTTGGTATGTTTCTTGTTGATGCATTAGGT
The DNA here is from genome assembly GCF_018223745.1 of Clostridium beijerinckii. Lineage (NCBI taxonomy): Bacteria > Bacillati > Bacillota > Clostridia > Eubacteriales > Clostridiaceae > Clostridium > Clostridium beijerinckii. Next base: position 1,142,263 of record NZ_CP073653.1, on the reverse strand, counting down.
GGATATTATTTTTGGGCACCCTTTACGCTAATTATTAAATGGGGAATGGCTTATATTGCAGGATCCATATTAGAAAAAATGTCAGAAAACAAAGTTACTGTAAGGTATACAATTGCATTTGTATCCAGTGGTATATTTATGGTGATTGCATATTTTTTTGCTGGAATAATAATATCAGGCTTTTTAACAGAGAAAATTGGGCTAATACAAGGAATGGCATATTCAGCTAAAGATATAGTTGGAAATATAATTCAAGTATCTACTGGTATAATAATAGCATTACCATTAAGTGCAGTTGTATCAAAAGCAAAACAAGCTGTATTTGCTCATTAGATTTAGCTTCTAAAAATCATTCAAATTTTTATAACAGAAATTTTTAAAATTTTCTATCGCTAAAAGTCTCAGGTGATTCCGTATCCTGAGATTTTTTTATCTGCATTTTCAAATTCAACTAAGAAATATCTAGGGGATGAATATATTTTCCTTTTTGTTCTCTTTTAAAATGTCCCCTTCTGAATTAGCTTTATTAATAATTTATGCTTCAGAGTAGCCTAGATGTCACCTATTTCACTCCAATTCAAACTCTTATATAATAAAAAAGTGACTACATCATAATAATTAAAAAACTTAATATGATACAGTCACAGTAATTAATAAATTTTCAACCTCTATTTTATGCTCTGTTCTCCTCTGTCTTAGAACTTTCCATTATTTTAGGCATTATCATTGATGAAAGTAACGATATAACAGCTATTCCTATAAGTATTATAAATAAAAAGTGTAATGAACTGTTTAATGAGAGTCTTATCTGTTCATCAGTTACCGCTGAATTATACAAATTACTCGGATCAACTCCATTTATTCCCAACTGAGTAAAATACTTAATTATATATATATTAAATATACTACCAAATATACTTACTCCTATAGTTTGACCTATTGTTTTAAGCAATGAATTAGCCGCAGTCGCAGCACCTCTCTTGTTATATTCTACTGACTCTTGAATTATTATTGTTAAAGTTGTAAATGCTCCACCAAATCCAAATCCCATTATGAAAGCATATATTATTACTAATAATATAGAAGATTCTGCATTCAATGTAGGCAATAACGCTGTACTAATTAGTAAGATAACATTAGATATAAGTATTACTATTTTCCCACCAAACTTTACTATACACTTTCCTAAAATTACTGCAGCTATAAGCCAAGCAAATGACATGGGAGCTAGTGACAAGCCTGATATCTTAGCACTGTATCCAAGTACATTTTGTATGTATATTGGGAGATAAACATTCGAACCCATTAATATAGCTGAAGCCAAGAAGCTTATTAAATTCACAATTGAAGTTGTCTTTGTAAATATATCAAAAGGAATAATTGGCTCTTTCGCTTTTCTTTCAATTATACAGAATGCAACTAGTAATATAACAGTTGCAATAACGGATAATAAAATAAATATGTTATTGCTAGAACTCATATCTTCATTTGATAAGAAGATATTCAAAAATATAACCATCGCCAGTGATAAAGTTATAATTCCAGCAAAATCTATACTATGTTTTTTCTTTTCGAAAACTTCATCCAAATTTCTTTGAATAAGCACAACTGATATTATTCCAAAGGGAAGGTTTATAAAAAATATCCAATGCCAAGATAATAAATCTATTAAAATTCCTCCCAAAAATGGCCCTACTAAACTTGCAATTCCCCACACAGAACTTATTATTCCTTGGATCTTTGGTCTTTCCTCTAATGTAAATACATCTCCAATAATTGTATATGTAACTGTAAATATTGCTCCAGCCCCTATTCCTTGTATAGCTCTAGCTCCTATCAGCATGTACATAGTTTGCGATAATCCACATAAAAAGCTTCCAATTAAAAATATTACTATTCCAATTGAAAGCATATTCTTCCTTCCATATAGATCTGATAGTTTCCCATATATAGGAGTAGTAATAGCGGAAGTTAGTAAATATACTGAAAAAACTGAACTAATAATTTCAAATCCTTGTAAATCCTTCACTATTGTTGGTATCGCTGTCGTTACAACAGTTCCTTCCACTGCTCCTAAAAACATTGCTACCATTAATGCTGCTGCAATGCTTCTTTTTCTTGAATTCATCTTTAAATCACTTCCTTATAAATTTCCTTTGTTTATTTTAAGGTCAACTTTATAATTATATTTTAACTTAGCTATTTATACAACATTATAATTATATTTTAACTTGATGTGCTACTGATTTATGATATAGTATATAATAAAATATTCAATAATTTAAGAGGGGTAATTATATGACAAAATCGACAATGTCAATGTCTTCATTTTTTCGCAATAGATTTGTTCGAGTAATTATAGCTTCTTCTATTTTTCTACAAATAGGAATATGGGTTCGTAATTTTGCCATATTGTTATTTGTAATGGAGAAGACTAATAACAATCCAATTGCTGTTTCTTTAATTTCAGTTGCAGAATTTGCTCCAATATTTATATTCTCATTTATTGGTGGAACCTTTGCAGATAGATGGCGACCGAAGCGTACTATGGTTTGGTGTGATTTACTAAGTGCTATTTCTGTTTTTGCCGTTCTGCTTACAATAATCTTTGCAACTTGGGAAGCTGTATTTTTTGTAACATTTATTTCATCTATTTTGTCTCAGTTCTCTCAGCCCTCTGCAATGAAATTATTTAAAGTCCATGTTCCTGAAGAGTTTATGCAAACTGGAATGGCTATTTTCCAAACTCTTATGTCTATTTTTATGATTATAGGACCAGCATTAGGTACTATTGTTTTTCAAAAGTTTGGAATAGATATTTCTATATCAGTAATGGGTGTAGCTTTCTTACTATCAGCTTCAGTATTAACCCTATTACCCGCTGATGAGATAATTGAAAAGACAGAAACTACAAATCATTTCTTGGAAGAATTAAAAGAAGGTTTCGCCTATGTTTGGCAGCAAAGAGAGTTAACTATACTTGGATCTGTTTTTGCTGTATCAGGCCTTGCTGTTGGTATCATACAACCACTTGGGGTTTTCTTAATTGTTGAAAGACTTGGTCTTCCTAAAGAAAATCTTCAATTATTACTTATGGTAAATGGATCAGCAATGTTTATTGGTGGCGGATTAGTTATGACAATATCAAAGAAAGTTATGCCTCAAAAGCTTCTTGCAATAGGACTTATAGTTAACACAATTTCAATGGTTGGCATGGGATTATCTTCAAGCTGGATTATAATTCTATTGTTCCAATTCCTTAATGGATTTTTTATGCCTTGCATTCAAATTGGTATTAACACACTAATTCTTCAATTAACGAAATCTGAGTTTGTTGGAAGAGTAAACGGAGTATTAAATCCAATGTTTATGGGATTCATGGTTATTACTATGTCAATTACAGGGTGGCTTAAAAGCCAATTTTCCCTTACTATTCTCTACATCTCAGCAGGCATACTTTTTCTAATAGGTGCAATGCTTACTTCATTAATATTTAATACCTCAATTAGTAGTGAAATAGATTCAGCAGAATAGAAAAGTGAAAAAGCACCACTAGATGTTATAAATTATGATATCTGGTGGTGCTTTATCATTCTTAAAACACTTCTATTTATTTCAAGAATAGAAAAATCATTACTTTTCTATTGGATACTTAGGACCTGTTAGATCTAGTTGATAAAAAACTAAATCCAACCATTTACCAAATTTATAGCCTGCTTTAGTTACTGTGCCAGAGTATTTAAACCCGAATTTCTCATGAATTTTGATACTACCGTCATTTAAACTATCAATGCAAGCAACCATAGTTGCGTACTCATCTCTATTAGCAGCATCAATTAATTCCTTTAACAATATCTTCCCTATTCCTAAATTTCTATAGTTTTTATGAACATATACAGAATGTTCTATTGTGTACTTAAAAGCTGGATAAGTTCTAAATGATCCGTATGTAGCAAATCCTACAGCTTTGTCATCTTTTTCAAACACCAATAGTGGACATCCATCTTTTTTCTTTTCATCAAACCACTGTTTTCTTTCCTCAAGATTATGCGCAGTATAATCATAAATCGCTGTTGTATTTAATATAGCATCATTGTAGATCTCTAAAATATCTGCTAAATCTTTTTCCGTTGCTTCTCTTATCATTTTTCATATCCCTTTCAAAATAAACTAATCTTCCTATATTTTAACACCTATGTGCAATATGTAAAATTATTTTTTTAATAGCTCCATTTTATTAATTTTTATAGTGATAAAACAATCCTGAATTACAAATAATTAAATAATAATAAATTAAACTAAATAAAAAAACAGCATAAATGAACTTATTTGCCTATAGTCCATGTATGCTGAACTTTACTAATATTTTTAATTATTCATCTATTATCATAACCAATGAAAGATTGGCTCCATTTTCTTATATGTACAAAATTCTTTATATCCCAGTTCCTTAAGTTCATTTTTTACATAAGAAATCTTGCATCCTACATCATCTTCCTTATGCGAATCAGATCCTATTGTAATAATAGTTCCTCCTAATTCTCTGTATAACTTTAATATTTCTCTAGAAGGTGTCAAATCATCTAACCCATATCTAAAACAAGATGTATTAATTTCAATTCCTTTTCCATGAGAAATTACGTGAACTAAGATTTCTTTTACAATATCTCTTACCTTTTCAAAAGGATATTTTCCCATCTTATCATATCTATTAATCATATCTAAATGACCTAAAACACTATAATCATTATATTTTTTTATTACTTTTAATATTTCCTCATAATATTTCTCATTATATTCCTTTTGTGTCTTTCCTGTTTGAAAATCCTGTGTCCAAAATGCCTTATTATCTACCTGATGACAAGATAGTATAACAAAATCAAAGTCATATTCATTAAAATCCTTTTGAAATTCATGAATAGTATGTTCTTGCATCCCAAATTCGATTCCAAGTTTCATAGTAATTTTATCTATATATTTTTCTCTGCATCTATTAAATTCATTTATATAAGCTATATAATTGCAATTTATATCTACTTTCACTCCATAATCAACATGCTCTGTAAAGCATATTTCATCAATTCCTAAAGATATTGCCTTTTTGATCTCATCTTCCATAGGATAAGTGGAATCATCGCTAAAACTTGTATGCATATGATAATCAGCTAACATAATTAAATTTCCTCCTAAAATATTATTACAACTATTATTACTATTTCTTCAATATAAACTTCTCAATTAATTCAGCGACAACACCTTCGTTATTATCAGCTTCTGTTGTATAATCACAAGCTCTTTTTACATCTTCAACTGCATTTCCCGACGCTACTGATAGACCTGCTACTTTTAACATAGACATATCGTTGTAGTTATCACCTACAGCAATTGTGTCTTTAATATCTATATCTAAAATTTTTGCTAAATTAATTAGACCACTACCTTTATCTACCCCTAATGAATTAAATTCCATATATCGATTTGACGAATAACTTACAGCACAATGCCCCTCTGTAATACTTCTCATATCTGGCTCAATACCCATCAAATATGGAACATTTATATTTTGATATATAATCTTTGCAATTGGTTCCTCTTCAAGCAAATCCACTGTATTTTCTTTCATAATAGTACACTCTAATTTTTGATTTTTAATTCTTTCTTTTTCACTTTGTGATAAATTATAAATATATAATTTATCTTTTGTATAAACATGTATACAAACATCCTTATTTAATCCATACTCAAAAATTTCTTTCATCTTATCGAATCTTAATCCTTTAAATTGCAGTAGCTTGTTATCCTTATTTTCTGTTAAAGCGCCACCATTAAAAGAAATAATATATTCCCCAGCCTGATCATATAAGTCTAAAATTTTCAAGTCATTCTGAATAGAAGAATAACCTCTTCCTGTAGCTGGTACAAATTTTACTCCATACTCTTTCTTTGCTCTTTTTATTAAATCAATATTTCTTTGACAAATTATATGATTATCATTTAATAATGTCTCATCCATATCACAAGCTATTAGTTTATATGCCATAATTTTGCCTCCTCCTATATTGCGCATTTTTATATATACTTTTTTAAAATATTTAAAACAAAATCTGCTTCTAAGACTGTATATTTCTACTACTTTAAAAAGTCACTTTCAGATTTGATTTTATTGTAGCTCTCCAAAGAATTAAATAATGTATGAATCTTGTGCTGTGAATATATACTCTACTTAATAATTTTCTTCATAAAAAAATAAACTGCTTGTACTCTTTAAAAGTCATCTTTATAATAGATGCTCAAATCCAGTTATAATTTCTACAATATAATTTATATTCTAACTCAATTGATATTTTAAGTTTATAATTCTTCAGTTCAATTTGATGATAATAATTTTTATTAATGCTAAAATAAATATATATGTTGCAATTCTTAATGGATATTTCATAATTGCAGCTAAAATTCTTTAATTATTTTTAGAATTATGATGAGCAATTATTTTATCAACATACATAATACTTTTCCTTAAAAAGTATTAATGACAAATTTAATTGTTTATTCACGACATTCATTAATAAAATAATTCATCTAAAAATGTAAACTTCACCAAGGAGATAATCATCATGACAATTTATAATTTACTTTTATATGCTAATAATTTAACTGAAACAGAGAAATTACTTGCAAATTACATATTGGAAAATCAGGAGCAAGTTGCTGGTATGTCACTAGATGAATTAGCCAAAGTATCTTTTTCATCAATCTCAACTATACACAGACTATGTAAAAAAATCGGATTAACTGGTTTCAAAGAATTTAAAATCAAGTTTGTTGAAGAACTATACTCAAAAATGAATAAGCCAGAAAATATTGATATAAATTTTCCTTTCAAGAAAGACGATACACAGTTTCAAATCGCTAGTAACATTAAGCAGCTTTATATTGATACCTTAACCAACACTTTTTCCTTCTTTAATTCCGAACAGCTAGAAGATGCTGTTGATTTAATTTATAATGCCGAGATAGTCGATGTTTATGCCGTTACAAATAACATACAAACGGCATTGAACTTTCAAGATAAAATGCAAAGCATCGGTAGATACGTTAATGTTTCACTAATTCCAATGAACCAAGTATACCGTGCTGCCGCTTCTAATAATAAAAATAAGCAAGTCGCAATTATTCTTTCTTATTCTGGTAAGACACCTGAAATTAAGGAAATTGCTTTAGTTCTAAAACGTAAGGAAATAGAAACCTTAGTTATCTGTTCAGCTCAAGAAAACTATTTAACTAAGTTATTTAAATATCATATATTTGTTTCTAGCAAAGAAAATTTAAAAAAGAAAATTTCTCACTATTCATCTCATATTGCTACACAATATGTTTTAGATGTCATATTCTCTTGTATCTTTAACAAAGATTATGAAAAAAACATGGAGTATCGCCTAAACGAATTTAATAAGTTAGATCATCGCCAGGTAGAAGAATGACCTAATCTTTAGACGTTTATGCTTCGTACTTAGTATTACATTTTGTTCATTTACATTATAGTAGATAACTATTGATAATTATATACATGCAATCAAAACAGGTATTTATTTTCAAATATTCCTTTAAATAATAAAATTATCTGAAAATATTTTTCAGATAATTTTATACTCATAGAAATATATAATTTTTATAGATTTCAATTAACATTAAAAACCTAGCCAGCTTTTCTTCATTCAACATAATTATTTCTTACTAATATCTTTTTATATTTATACAACAATTATTTAATCTCTCTCAAACAATTGTTGTAAATCTTCTTTTGATAAACTTCCTAATAAGCCGCTATTTTTAAGTTCTCCCGTTAAAATACTGTCAATAAGTTGTTTTTTATCTTCTTGAAGCAAAATGATTTTCTCCTCTATAGTTCCTTTAGATACTAACTTAATCACCTCTACTACATCTCTTTGACCAATTCTATGAGCTCTATCCGTTGCCTGAGCCTCAACTGCTGGATTCCACCATGGATCAAAATGAATAACTAAATTAGCTGATGTTAAATTAAGTCCAGTTCCTCCAGCCTTTAATGAAATCAAAAAGACATTCACAAACTCATTAGTATTAAAATCTTTAACCATTTTTATTCTATTTTTAGGATTTGTTTTTCCGCTCAAATGGAAAAATTCTATTTTCTCCTTATTTAAGCGATCCCCAATCCTATCTAATGCAGAAGTAAATTGTGAAAATAGAAGTATCTTCCCACCAGAATCAATATGATTTTTAATGATTTCTACTACTTCTTCTATTTTCCCACTTCCTCCATTATAGTCTTCAAGTATAAGTGAAGGATCTAAACATATCTCCCTTAGCTTAGTTAAGTATGAGAATATCTCGATTCTACCATCTTTGTTATTTTTCATTGCAGCTTTTACTCTTTTTACATAATTACTATACACAGCTTTTTGAGAAGGTGTCATTTCAACTAATAAAGTTTTTTCTATTTTATCTGGTAATTCATTCATTACTTCTTTCTTAGTTCTCCTTAAAATAAAAGGCTTTATCATAGTCTTAAGATTCTCTAAATTCTCTTCCCTTCTTGAAATAAATTTTTCCTCAAACTTTTCTTTAGCGTAGAGGTAGCCTGGCATTATAAAGTCAAATATAGACCAAAGCTCTGTTAAATTATTTTCAATAGGTGTTCCAGTTAAAGCAAATCTAATTTTTGCCTGAATTTCTTTTACAGCTCTTGAATTCTGCGCTTCCGAATTCTTAATGCTCTGACCCTCATCAATTATGCAATAATCAAAAACAATATCTCTATAATTATCTATATCTAATCTCAATGTTCCATAGGTAGTTAGCACTACATCATATTCACATATATCTTCCATCACTTTATCTCTTTGACTTCCATGAATCATCACAACTCTTAAACTTGGCGCAAATCTTAAAAATTCATCTTTCCAATTATAAAGCAATGATGTCGGACAAATTATGCAAGTCTTTTTGTTCTTCTCTGATAATAATAATGCTATAACTTGTATTGTCTTACCTAATCCCATCTCATCTGCTAATATTCCTCCAAATCCCACTTCACTTAAGGTCTTGAGCCACTTAAATCCATTAATTTGATATTCTCTAAGGATTCCTTTAAAATCACTTGGGATTGATATATTTTTATTATTTATGTTGTCTAACTTATTTTCTATATCATCTAATTCATTCGAATTTTCTATACTCCCTAAACCTATATTCTTCATATTTTCATATAGACATAAGGCTTTATTCTTTTCGATTTTAACTTTTTCATTATTTGAATCCAGATTTATATTTAACACTTCAATTAGATTAAAAAAACTTCTCACACCATTATCTTCAAAATCTAAAAAGTTATTATTTCTTGTTTTGTAAAATTTATTTTTATCTTTATATGCCTCTAATGCACTATTTAATTCCTTTGTTCCTAACTCCCCTATACTATAAAAGAAATTATAACTTCCGTCCACTTCATCTAAATCAACTCTAATTGAATCCAGATTATATATTTTTTTATTGCTAAGGCCGTTTCCTAACATAACATTTCCCAAGGAGTGGATTGTCTCTCCTTTTTTGCTTAGTATATTAAACAACTCTTCATCTTTACCTATAAATACAAGTCTGTTATCCATTTTTACAAAACTTAGTTTTTCAACTTCCATAAGAAGCTTTTCTTCTTTTTTATCATCTCTTATGAACGTATGCGAAACATTTCTCTCATCTAATATATTGATTTTTGTATTACCATAGCTAAGAAATATATCACAATAAATTTTTCCGTTCCCTTCATATAAAAAGAATTCAGGTCTTGATAAATTAGATGCATAATTTCTTAAGTTTTCCGCAATATTTATGTTACTCGAAATTCTACTTAAAAGAGACATTAGTTTAGTGTAAGTATCTATATCTTTTTTATAGGTAATTCTGCCATGAACTAATAATCTTTCATGCAGACTAGCATAATTATCAATTTGATTTTTTGAAGGTAAATAGAGTTCATTCCTAAAATAATAAACATCATTGTTTGAATTTAGTGGAATGGGAAGCTGCTTATGAGTGGTCAAGACTATCATTCCGTTATCTTCCTTAACATTAAAGGTTATAGGTAGGTCTTTGTGTAATATTGGTGCTGTAATTTCAATATAATCAAACTTAAATTTTATTTTTCTATCCTCTATACCTTTTAAAAATTTTCTAAGTTCCTCTGGCTTAAGTATAAGCTTTCCACTTCTCGAAGGTGTTTGTACCTCATAATATAGAGAATCTTTTTCTATTTTACGAATAAGCCTTGTGCTATGATTATTTCCCCATATTTTATATTTTTCTGCAGCTTTCTTTTCAGAATTTTCTTCTCTATTGTTATCATTTTCAAGTAAGCTAATAAATTTATATTCAGTAGCAGTTATATGACTACACATTAATGTATATCCACTTGAAGTAAATTCTTTAAACTCATTACAAGAACAGTTAGCACTCTCTAGTTTTTTCTTCTGAAGATTAATTTTAATATGTGTACTAAATTCGTTAATTTTATTTTTATCCGTAACTTTTCCATAAATATGATATATGTTATCTATCTTTTTCCCCTTAAAATAAGTGACTAAACCATTATTAAATTTAACCTCTCCCTCTCTTTTCATAGTAGATGAAGCTGATTTAAATAATATTGACTTTAATTCTTCTAGTTTCAAGTAATCACCTCTTTCGTGACAAGCACAAATAAGATTCTAGCCATTTATTTAATCTATAAATTATAAATTAAATATCACTTTTACCTCTAATAGTTGCATTTCAATAATGCTATTTTTGCATAAAATATATTATAACATAGTAGTTTAGATTTTTTATCTTTGATCAAAAAGTTATACCCTCAAGGAGTATCTCCTCGTCCACAGATTTTACTGAATTATAATTTCCTAAATAGCCAAAAAATAGCTTAGTGCTGAAACACTAAGCTCTCCTAGAACTCTTTAGTTTTAATATAAAATTATATGCCGCCTCATCTTCCCACTGAGATAACTTAACATGACCTAAATTAACTCCATCAATTTTAAAATTTAAAATCTCTTTTAGGTTATTGTAATATAATTCTCTATTCAACTTGATTTTGCTAAATAAAATCTTTTGAACACATGGTTTACTATTCGCATCTGAGGGAAGCATCATCATAGCAACTCCACCAGTATACTTATTTTTATTTAGGTTTGGTTTAATCATATTTATATATGTAACCCCATCATTTGAGCTGCTTAAATTAAAAAATATCATTTTATCGGATACAATATACTTCCCCGTAAAATATTTAATTACCTTGTCATCTGAACAAATCTTAAAATTTACATTTTCATTCTTAATTTCTATGATTCCTTCATGCAAAGACCCTTCTTTAGCTATATTAGTAACAAAAAAATAAACATAGTATTTCTCTTCAAAAATATAGGATCCAATTTCATTATTATTTTCTAAGTTCTCAATATCTTCTGCTGTTAGCGGTATAGAAATAAGCTTTTCAATTGTTATATTATATACTTCAGAAATATATAGTAATGTTTCTATAGATGGGAAAGCATCTCCTGATTTGTATTTAGATAATAAATCCTCAGATATACCAATTTTACCAGCCAACTTTTTTTGTGTTGATTCCAGTTGAATTAATTTTCTTAGATTGTACGTAAAAACCTTAGATGTCTTTTCATATATATCATTTTTTAATGCTTTTACTTCATTAATATTGTTATACATAATATCTGAATCAGCTTTAATATAATTTAATTTCTTCCTTATCTTTTCATTTATTTCTTTAAATTCATATAAATCTTTATTCAAATTCCTCACTCCATATTGTTATCATATTATGATAATCAAGTAAGTTGAATCATATTCAACTGAATATTTTATATTTTTCAATTATCTTAGACATTTATATATAGTAATTGAAACAATTCACTTACTATATTACCATAATATTGCAAACTTCAAAATACAATATATTTTAAGGAGATACTTATGTCTAGATCAATATCTAAAAATGCTTTTTTTAAAGCAGTATTAAATGTTTCAAATATAATTTTACCTATAATAGTTATGCCAATAGTTCTTAGTGCAATTCAAGATAAATTAAATGGATATATGACCATGGGGGAAACCTGGACTGCAGTTTTTATGATTTTCGCAAGCTTTGGAGTTTATCAATATGGTTTAAGAGAAGTAAGCAAAGTAAGAGATGATAAGGATAAACTAACCAAAACAATTACTAGTCTATTTGTAATTACCACCACAACAACAGCTGTAACTTCTATTTTTTATGCTATCTTTTTAACTATATTCCATAGAAATGATGCATATTTTTATACTTGCATGGTTATGGGATTAAACATAGTCTTTAATATGTTCAATGTTGAATGGATCAATGAAGCTCTTGAAAATTATGATTTTATAGCATTAAAAACTATGATAATTAAAATAATATATAATTTATTAACAATATATTTTGTAAAGACTCAGGCTGATTTTTTATTTTACATATATCTTACTTGCGGTATAAATTTTATTAATAACATATCCAGTTTTATATATATAAAAAAGATGATACACTTTGACTTCTCAGATTTACAAATAAAAAAACATATAAAACCTATGTTTTCAGTTGTAATACTTGCTAACACATACATTTTATATACTTGGCTTGATAAAAACATGCTAAATAGCAATTTAGGATCAACAGAAGCAGGATATTATGGAGTCGCCCAAAAGATAATGTCAATGATAGATATCTTAATGTTTACAATAGTTCAAGTTTCCATGGCTAGACTTTCAAACTATTTAGAAAATCATTCAAAAGAAGTCTATTTAAATTTATTAAATAAGGTAATTAAAATATATTTCCTGTTCTTATTTCCAGCCTCAATAGGATTACTTGGAGTTTCTAAACAAGTTATCATAATTATGGGCAAAGGTACTGATATATATCTTCCAGCCGTACCAATACTAATGGTGTTTTCAGTATATATGCTGACTATTGGAATTGATAGAATTATTTCAGATCAGATAATTTATATTTTCGGGAGAGAAAAAACAGACGCTAAGTTAGTTTTCATTGGAGGGATATTAAATTTAATCTTGAATGCTCTTTTAATATTTACCAATATGTTCACACCAACAAAAGTAATCGCAACAACTTTAGTTTCAAATTTAGTAGTTATGGCTTTAGAATATAGATTAGTAAAAAATGAACTTAACATAAATATAAAATTATTTGCTTTTGAGAATTTTAAGTATTTATGTTACTCTTTAATATTCATCCCAATAACCTTTGTTATAAATAATTTTATATCTGGAACTATATTATCCTGTATCCTTGATATACTTGCTTGCTGCAGTATTTACTTTATAATTCTTATAGCAATAAGAGATAAGGTATTCCTTGGATTATTAAGCATAGTCTTTAAAAAATTAAAAGTGTTATATAATCACAGAATAATATAGATCTTTCTAGTTAATTAGAATGGATATAAAAAATGGTGTATTGTAGTCTCTTTTCAAATAGAAGAAACAGTAAATAGTTTATTTTTATTAAAAACTATTTACTGTTCTAAATTTTACAAAAAACTTAATATATTCAATTTCAATTAAACCTCAAAATAAATTATTAGCCTAATAACATTTTTTCATCAATACGTTTAAATAATTATTATAGAATTTTTACGCAACCAACTTATTAACAATTATTTTTATTACAGATTATTTATTAATTCTCTTGCTTCCAAGTTTCATATGAAATTGAGGATCTTTTGGTATACTCGGATTAACACCTCTTAAATTAGGTATCTCTCCACATATTAATTGCATTGGCACTATGAAATTAAATGTTTGATGATGTTCATCTTCACTCACATTTATTTGTAGATTTCTATCATCCGAAGCAACATTTCTTCCTATTACATAAATATTGCTTGTCCATTCAGATAAAACTTCAATCATTTTTGCTACTCTTGGTTCTTTTCCTGTATCTAATATAAATATTGTTGAATCACTATTTATTGCATTATATATACCATGTATAAATTCTTCAAATTCATATCCTGTAACAGGCACTCTCATAGTTTCTAATAACTTCAATGCACTTTCTAAAGTATCACCATATAATTCTGCTGGACCTATTATTCTTATTTCCTTAGCTTCTACTAATCTACTTTTATTTTTCTCAATCCATTGTTCTGACTTTTTATATACGTCTTCAAATCTATCGCTAGCATCTAATATTTTATCTATTTCTTCTTTGTATTTTTCTTCAGATATTTGTCCATTTTCTTTTCCTAATTTAAGTCCAAGAAGCATTAAGTTTAACTTTGTGCAATAAAAACCTTTAGTTTTAGCTCCAGCTTTTTCTTCTCCACAGTATACTGTTAAAATATAATCTGCAGCCTCATCTATTAAAGCATTTTCGCATCCAGCCATAGATGCAGTTATACAACCACATTCCTTTGCCAATTTCATTGCATTATAAGTCGAATAACTACTTCCGCCTTGTGATATCCCTATTATCAATGTCTTTTCGTTTTTACCTTTGAATGTATCTTTAGTTATCATAAATGGATACATTGCTATAACTTCAGCATCTAATATTCCTTGCAAATAAGTTTGTACTTGTACCCCTGAATGATAACTTGTTCCTGATCCTGTAATTATAATTTTATCTATATCTTCCTTTATTATTTCTTTAAATAATTCATCAGATTTTGAGACTATCTCCTTCATTTTAGTTGGAGTTTCTAACATATAATCTTGTATTCTCATTTTTATTACCTCTTTCTCTTATTTTTTATTATAATAGCCATATTGCATGCAATATTATTCCACCAACTATAACACCTATTGTTATTTTAGTGATGCTTACTTTCTTCTTTAATAGATAGTAAATAAAGAAGGCAAATAATAGTGGCAGCATGTTTGGCAATATTTTATCTAATATATCCTGAACTACTACTTTTGCACCGTTTAAATTAAATACCAACGGAGTTTTTATTTTTAACATAGTAGATACCATTCCACCAACAACAAATAATCCAACTGTTGTTGCTATAGACATTATTTTTTCCATTAATCCTTGCTTTTGTATCTTCTCTAATGAGTTAACTCCTAATTGGTACCCATATTTTAATCCCAATATTCTAATAGCAAAACCTGGTACATTATATAATAGTAAGAATAGTATTGGTCCAAATATATTCCCTTCACTGGCTAGAGAAACACCTATTCCTGCTGCTATAATTCTAAATGTCCCCCAAAAGAGCGAATCTCCTATTCCTGCTAAAGGCCCCATTAAAGCAGTCTTTATTGCACTAATCGCGCTTTCATCAAAATCGGAATTATTTGAATTTTGTTCTTCCATTGCAGCAGTAATTCCTAGTATTGTCGGAACAATTACTGGGGTTGTATTAAATATCTCAAGATGTCTTTCTAGAGCTTTAGCTTGATCTTCTTTCTTTGAATAAAGTTTTTTAATAACTGGTAACATTGCATAACAATAGCCTAAATTCTGCATTCTTTCATAGTTAAATGCTCCTTGAAGAGCGAATGAACGCCAAAATACACTTCTTAACTCTTTTTTACCTAGCTTATTCAAAGTCAATCTCCCCTTCCGTTAAATTACTTGCAACTGCCTGCTTAGCTGTGCTATTTTCTTTAGTGTTAATATAAATATTTAATATAAATGCAACACATGCTCCAAATAAAGCTATTGCTGTTATATCTAATTTAGCGTAGGCTGCTAATAAAAATCCTATGAAGAAAAATACAGCCATTTTCTTTGAAAGTAACATATCCATTAATAGTGCAAATCCTACAGCCGGTAATAATGATCCTGCTATTCCAAGCCCTTCTAAAATTATCTTTGGAATGGAATTTATCAATGCTGTAACAGCATTTGCCCCTAACATAATTGCTAAAAATGTTGGAATAAAAGTGCTTAGGAAAAATAACATAACCGGAATCCACATCATTATTGCAATACCCCTGAAGTCAGCCTTTTTAGCATATACACTTGCCCTTTGAGCAAAATAAGAATTTATTATTCTTACTAATACTCCTAATGATTGTGCTAAAACTGCAATTGGTACTGCTATAGCAAGAGCTACCTCAACACCATTTCCAGATAATATTGCAAAAGCTGTTCCTAATATACCACCTGTTACAACATCTGGTGGTGTTGCTGCGCCTATTCCTGCAATACCCATCCATATAAGTTCAAGTTGAGCTCCTATAATAATACCTGTTTTTAAATCGCCTAAAATTAGTCCTACTAAGGCACCTGTGATTATTGGTCTTTCAAGCATTATCTGCCCAAAAATACGTCCATCCAGTATACCTATTCCTGCAAGTAATCCCAGCATAATTGCTTGTGCTATCATAATTTTTTACCTCCTTACTTATTTTAGTAAATCTGATAAAGTCTTTTTCTTATCCCTTGGCAGCATTCTAAATTCAATTTCTATGCCTAAATCATTTATTTCTTTTAAATTAGATACATCATTTTCATCAACTGCTACTAAATCTGTTAGCTTCTGCTTTCCAGCTTCATATCTCAAGCCCCCTACATTTAACTCTTTTATAGCTCCGCCTGAATTTTTTACTAATTCCAATGCATCTTTTGTATTTTTCACTAAAACAAGTACATTATTCTTTTTAGATTGAGCAAATTTCTCTACTATCTCACCTGATTCCTGCACTCCCCTAATATACAAAGTTACATTGTTTGGTTTAGCTAAGTTTAATGCCATGGCCTTCATTTGATCATTTTTTGCTTCGTCATTAACTACTAATATTACATTTATTCCTAATGATGTTGACCATCCAAATGCAACCTGACCATGTATTAATCTGTCGTCAATTCTCATCAATGATATCATCTTCTTCATTCCTTTCATTATTGTTTTTTAGTAATTCATTTACATGAATAATTCCTTTTTTTGATTCTTCTATTCCGTTCTTTACCAATGTTTCTATATCCTCTTCATCTGATAATAGTATTGTTAAAATCATTGGCAAATTTATACCTGTTATTAATTCAAATTCATATCCATTTAGCAATAAATTGGTACATAAATTAGCTACACTTCCACCAAAAATGTCTGTTAAAACAATATACTTTTCTTCTTCGCTTTTATTAGATAAAATTCTTTTCATTTCCTTTTCTGCATCATCTCCCGATTTATCTTTAGTCATGCAGAAATATTCAACATTGCTTAATGATCCTACTATTAATTTACTAGTTTCTATAAATTCTTTTGATAGTTCTCCATGAGTTGCAATTAGAAATTTCTTCATTACCATCACCTCCTTTGTTTTTTTATTTATACCTTATTAATAAGCAAAAAGCATGCCAACTAGTGACATGCTTTTTATAAAACTTTATTGTATTCTCTTAATCGCTTGAAATCATTGAATTGGTCCATATATTATATTATAGATATATCCAATCTCTGCAATTGGTATTTGCACACTATAACTTTTTTCTATCACACTAAATGAATTTTTAATTAGCTTAATCTCACTCTGATGCTCTTCAATTAACAAATTTAAATCTGTATATTCTTCTATCTCAGCCTGTCTTACTAGTCTCTCTACCATACAACTTAAATGAACATATAAAGCAATTTTTTTGTCATTTGGTATTTTTCTTTTCTGATTATTTTCAAACTCATTAATACCGTCCTCTATTCTCTCTATAATCTTATTAGAATCTAAAATAGTCAGGCTATCTATAACTCTTGTCAAAGAGAAGTTTTTCACAATAGAATCATTTATTAATTTAATTTGGTCATGTCCTGCTACCTTACTGAAAATTCTGTACACCTCATCTTCTCTTTTTCCTGATATAATATCTTCTAAAGATATAAACTTAATTGTCTCAATTTCAGGATTATACGTACCAACAATAGCTAATACGTCATACATCTTGAATATAGAGTCATCTTTTCCTTTAGACACTAGATTATTATAACTATACGGAACCACCTTTACATCAACTATTCCTGCTAAACTTTCTGAAAGTAAATTCTGTATCTTAATTGCAGTACTTATTCCTGTAAAACAAGATGCTATTATTGCATATTCTTTATTCTTTTGAGGATAAAATAACTGTATGTTAGGTTTAATTTCTTCATTCATTACTTCAGAGATTTCTTCAATAGTTTTTCCTTGTATTAATAAATTTCCTACTTCTAAAGCTAACACAGTTGTAACTTGATCTATACAAAGCATTGGAATATTAATCTTATCTTTTAAATTTTCATAAATTAAGCTAAGAGAGCCCATATCAAATAAAACAATTAAGCCATTTTTTAATTTATCATCTTCAATATACCTGTTCAATTGCTTAAGTACATCTATTGCTGTTGCATCTATTGGCATATCAATAGATGCAAATACATTTACACCTATAATACGATTGCAGACATTAGCCATACTACTTGCAGTTGCATATCCATGAGCAACAATTATTGCATTCATTTTATTAAAATTTATACGTATTGCGGTAGTTTTAATGAATATAATCATAATAATTAAATCACTATCAGTTAAATAAATATCCAACCTATTTGCTATAAAACTTGCTATCTTATACACTATAGAGTATTCTTTATAGTTTTCTCTCTTTAAATAGCTCAATAAATTATTCTCTATTTTTAACGCCTCTTCATTTAAGCTATAAAAATCATTTTTTGAGTATAGGTATGATGAAAAAGCCAACACATTATTCCCATCGTATTTAATATTATAATTTATTTCTAGATTTCTAAATATATCTTGCATTGTTGATATTATAAATTCTATAATTACGTTTTTAGTTTCATCATTATTAGCAAATACTAGCCTATCCATCAAATTTACCATTATATTGGAACTCTTCTCATAAAATCCTTCTTTGCTGACTTCTCCATTTTCAACTAATTTATACAACTTAAAACACTCTAATATACTTTGCTTAATTATGCTTTGCTTACTCTCTTCATATGTTTGAACATGTATATTGCTATTGTCTGAAAATACAATACTTTTGCTTTTATTATTGTTTTGAAACTTAAAAATTTCTGCATTCTCAATGTATATATTTCTTGGTATATCCTGCAATGTTACAAATATATTCCCATTTCTTCTTTGGCCCTTTGAATATGCTCTTCCACACGCATATTTTATTACATTCTTACATTCTCCAATATTTCCTTTAAACTTTATTTTTAGAATTGTATTTAGTGTAAGCTGTGTAATTTCAATTGGTATTCCAAAAATCTTACTTTCTTCATATATAAACCTGAATTATTCATAAAATTATATGAAACATGCTTTGCATGGCTCGTTAAGCTGTTCTTAACAAATTCAAAACTTCACTTATTAAGTGAAAAAATATAGAAAAATAGACTCAAATTTGTTATGGTTAATTTGCGAAAAAAAACAATTAACAAAGGAGAGTCTATATGGGTAGTTTATTAGAAAAATCTTTGAATTTCAAGAGAAATGTAAAAATTAATTTTGATGGTGGAAATTTAACATCAGATTCTGGTCTTATTTTATATAGTGAATTTGATGAAAGAATAGGTTTTTCAAGAACTGTAAAAGATGTTTTTTATGTTAATGATGGAATTAATCATAGAGAACATACAAACGAAGAGATATTACTACAAAAAGTTTATCAAAGAATAGCTGGCTATACAACCGACGATAATTCAGATGAATTAAGATATGATCCAGCGCTTACTACAATTTTAGATAAAAATGCACTAGCTTCACAGCCTACAATTTCACGTTTTAATAACAATCTCGATAAAGAAAACTTAAGACAATTTAATAAAATAAATGAGTTGGTTTTGGATAAAGTATACTCAATTGATATGCCAAATCAAATAATTTTGGATATTGATTCTACTAATTTTGAAACTTATGGTAATCAATATGGTTCAGCATACAATTCACATTATTCAGCAAATGGATATCATCCACTATTAGTTTTTGATGGACTAACAGGTGATTTATTAAAGGCAGAGTTGCGTTCTGGAAATGTTTATACATCAAGAAAAACAGTGGCTTTTATTGGTCCATTATTAAAAAGGTATTCAAATAAATATATTTGTACAGACCTATACATTCGTGGCGATAGCGGTTTTGCTATACTTATGGACTTTATGAAATTGCAGAAGAACATGATGCTAAATATGCAATAAGATTAAAAGCAAATGCAACATTGTATAAGTATTCTGAAGAATTTACTACAAGAATGGAGATATTATGCAAAAGAAATATCTATGACCATTATACTATATATGGTGAATTTGTATATAAAGCAAAGAAATGGACTAAAGAACGTAGAGTTGTTGTGAAATTAGAAAAGAAAGAAGGTCAAATGTGTATAGATTATACTTTTGTTGTGACTAACATGACCAGCCATCCAGAAGCTGTAATAAAATTTTATTGTAATAGAGGAACAATGGAGAATTTTATTAAAGAAGGCAAAAACGGCTTCGCTTTCGATAAAATGAGTAGTTCATCTTTTATCGCAAATGCTAATAAGCTTCAAGAGATGGTTTTAGCATACAATTTAAACAATTGGATTAGAAGATTATGTTTTACAAATTCAATGAAATCTCTAAGAATAGAAACAATACGAATGAAAATAATTAAAGTAGCTGGTAAACTTGTAAAGAGTAGTAGATACTTAAAATTCAAACTCTGTAGTTCATGTGCTTATCAAAATGAGTTTTGGCATATTTTAAAAAATATCAATTCACTGCCGTTATTAAATTGATTCAGATTACAATTTAATATGTAAGATATGGTTAAAACCTAAAGTCCGTAGCGAAGCTGTACGTATATTTAGAAAAATAATTAAAAATTAAGAAAAGAAATAGCTAATAGCATGAAAAACTAACTTTCTTATGTTATTAACTATATCTATGAATAATTCAGGATAAAATGTTCTATTATTCTCCTTTTCTCGATAGGTCCCCTTTCCTCTACATTAGGGATATATATATTAATAGGTATTCTTCTTAAAAAAGTTGGCAAAAATTCAGATAGATTTTCTGTTGTTGCAAAAACTAATCGTACATCTGCTTTTCTCTTTACGCCATTCTCACCAATTCTTGAAAATACTCCTGTATCCATAAATGTGAACAATTTTTCTTGTCCTTCGCTATTAAGTCTATGTACTTCATCTAGAAATAAGATTCCGCCATCTGATTGTTCAATTAACCCTGCTTTTGATTCTGTAGCCCCCGTATATGCCCCTTTAGCATGCCCAAATAATATACCAGATAATAATTCAGGATTATTATAATACTGAGCACAATTCAAAACATTATATGGTCCATCTTTTTCTAAAACATTACAGCTTACACTGTACTTGTAGATTATCTCTGCTAAAAAGCTTTTACCAACTCCACTTTCACCTGTAAGCATAACAGTTAATCCCCCTTTGGGATATAAAACTGCCGTTTTGATTTGCTCAATGACTTCCTTCAGACTGTTATCATAGCCAATTATATTTTCAAAAATAATCTCCTGTTTTAATGACTTACATTCCTGTTCTAGCTCGTATATATCTTTATATATACTCTTCTTTGTTGGCCCAATAATATCATTAATTTTTTTTCTAGGAAGAAATTTAACTGGACGATTATTTATCTTAATTAAATCGTTAGATTTCACCAATTCATTTAGTAATCTACTTGCTTGAGTTCTGCTCATCTTAAAAGTGCTAGCTATATATTCAGTCTCAATTCCTCCATACTTTTCTAATTCCTTAAAGCTCTCAAATACAGCTTCAGAGCTAATAAATTCTAAAACTTTAGTAATCATAAATTCCCTCCCGTACATATAAAAATTTATTTTAAACTAGTATACTAAGAAACATTTCCCTCTAAAATTTTTATCTCATCTCAGCAAATTATTTATATAATTTTATCACATTGTTAGTAAAACTCAATCATATTTAACATATTTTATTTTTTGCGCACCTTTATTTTTCCTTTATCAAAACTCACCCTTTATTTTTATATATTTAATATATTTAATATATTACAAATATCATACTAAGTTTTATAAATAAAACAACTATCTGTACTATAACTAATTCAAAAAATGACAATGCACATTAACTATTTGTCTAAAAAAATATTTAATGATATGATAACTTTAAAATTACTTACCTAGTTTCCTTAAAATAAATAACTCTAAAATTGTTTATAATTCTTTATGATTTAAAATGAAGGAGAAATGCCTAATGATAGACTTACACATTCATACAAATAATTCTGATGGAGATTTTGATGTAATAGACATCTTAAAAATGTCGGAAGAAAAGAATTTAGAATTTATTTCATTTACAGACCATCAATCTGTTGATGCATATAAAAAAATTAGCAACTTAAATATAAAGGATTTATACGGTGGTAACATAATTAATGGAATTGAAATCGCTTTTTCATTTGGCGGAATCAGCATGGATATGCTAGGATATAATATTGATATTGATTCTATAGAAAAATCAAGAATATTACAAGTTAATAAAAATATTAATGTTATTGAAAAAGAAAATTCTAAATTAAATTATTTAATAAATGTTTGTAATGAACTAAAAATTCTACATTCCTCTAATTTAAATATAAATGGCAGAAATACTCCTGCTAACGATGTTATTTGCGATGATATTTTAAGCTATGATGAAAATTTGCATATTCTAAAAAAATTAGAAATTACTGATAGAACTACTTTTTATAGAAAACACTATTTAAACCCTAATAGTCAATTTTATATAAAGCCAACAGAAGATCTTCCAAATATCTATGAAGCTGCAGAAACCATTCATAGTTCAGGCGGTAAATGTTTTTTAGCTCATCCTTATGTATATGACGTAGATAACATATATAATTATATCGACAGTATTGTCAAATTAAACTTAATAGATGGTATTGAATGCATACATCGTAAGCATTCTCACTCACAAATAAATGAAATAATTAATTATTGTGACAGCCATGACCTGTTAAAAAGCGGAGGCAGTGATTTTCATACTTCAGCTCATACATTAGGATTTGGAAATGAAGGTAAAATACCAATTAATTATCCCATAGCTAAAAACTGGCTACAATAATTCATTCATATTTATTTAGCTTTAATAATATATTGTGAACTCCCTTTTATTATATACCTTGAGTTTCGCTTAATAAGAATGCAGATAAAGTGAACCCTTTTAAGTAAATCCTCTTCTAGCATTTTCAGCTTTCTCTACTTAATTGGGTTCACTTCATAATAATAGTTCTTATAATTTTCATATAAATATATTTTTTTATTTTATAATTATCTCTTTTCCTTTATAGGCTTTCCATATCCATATGCACCTTCAATCATGCAAATATCTGCCGAATAATTACTTGCCTTTTCAAATGCACTAAGTATTTCATTTTCAGTTAATTTATTATTATCTTTCCACCCAAATCTTAACAAAGTGACAATAAATGCCGCGATGAACGAATCTCCTGCTCCCATTGTATCCACTGGATTAACTAACTTTACCTTTCCATTATAGTATTTATCGCCATCAAAAAATACTTGTCCATTTTTTCCCATAGTTACTAAGACATACTTACATCCAAAATCATGAATCTTCTTTTGAAATATTTTTATCTCATTTATATTCATATTCTCACATGAAAATAAAGCTAAATCTATATATGGACATGTCTTCTGCAAATAGTCATCTGTTCTATACTTATCTTTGGTAGAAAAATCAAAAGTTATTATTGAATCTATCGCTTTTAACTTATATACTTGATCTTCTAACTTTGCATTACAACTACTATGTATGAGATCAAATTCAGCTAAATACTCTAACTCATCCTTTTCAATTCTTATAGGCTTAGGCCAATTTGCTCCTATATCAACATTTAATAGATCTCTCTCCCCATCGATTATATTTATATCACACCTTTTTGTGGTTCCATTTTCCAACTTTCTACATTTTGATATATCAACCCCTAAATCTTCTAAGGAATATTTTATTAACTCTGCTTCCTCATCATCCCCAAATACTCCTAGATACGCAGAATCAACTTCACATTTTTTCGCATTTACTGCAAAATTTATTGCATTTCCTCCTGGATACATCATGTTCTTATTCATATATCTATCTATTACGTTGTCTCCCAGTCCAATAACTTTCATAATATTATTTCCTCACTTTCAAAAAGAGGTTATCCTAAAAGTTAATTTTAGGATAACCATTATTATTATTTTTAATATTCAACCTTTCTGTAGTAACGTCTTATTTCTAATGAGTGATTACGTATTACTTCTAGGTGCGCACTTATCCTTCCTAGTATTGCCCACATTACTACTGGAGATAATAATTTCCTATATTCTTCACTTATTCCTGGTAGTTCATAATCCTTTGTATCAAATACTGTAAATTTATCAGTATAATCAACTAAGAACTTTTCTACTCTGTCATCTAATGGTCTAGTTTCTGCCTCTGTTTTTAATAAAGTTGCACACACATCTTTTTCAATTAGTTCTATAGTTCCATGAAAAAATTCTGGTGAACTTACAGATTTAGTTCTCAACCATTGGGATTCTTCTAATACACACATTGAGTATGAATAAGTAGTTCCCCAAAGGTTTCCAGACCCAATCCAAATTTGATATGGATCATTTTTATATTTTTCTGCATATTCTCTTGCTTTTTCATCGCTTGCTTTTCTAACATGGTTCAATGCAGCTGGTAAGCTTTGTAGCTCTTCTGCAAACTTATTATAATCCGTAAATTCGTGATTGTTATTTAATAACTTACCAATTAATATATATAGAATTAATTCTTGTGGTCTACCATCCTTGTATACTACTGAATATGTTGATAGTTCTTCTAGGATAGAATTCTCTTTCCCAATTATAGAAATAGTAGTAACTCCCTTTTCCTTTAAATACTTTGCTGCTTCAACAGTCTCTTTTGTATCCCCTGACTTGGATGCTAAAAAAGCTATTGATTTATCAGTTATTTGAGAATTTCCTGTTAATAATAATTCTGCTGATATTTCTGAGTATACAGGAATCTTAGATTTTGTTTTAATCATATATTCAAATGGTTGCATCATTGCTATAGATCCACCAGATGATGTAAATAATATATTTTCAAATCCTTTTTCTGTTAGCTTGTCTGCTATTTCTTCAATAGCCTCCCTTTTACTATAGATATATTCTCCATTTTCTAGCATCTTTTTTTCATCAAATTTAATCATAATATCCTCCTAATTTTTATATATTGATATCTACGTAATAAATATTTATATAATTGCATCTCTAATATTA
Source organism: Clostridium beijerinckii (assembly GCF_018223745.1). Lineage (NCBI taxonomy): Bacteria > Bacillati > Bacillota > Clostridia > Eubacteriales > Clostridiaceae > Clostridium > Clostridium beijerinckii. Next base: position 1,116,892 of record NZ_CP073653.1, on the reverse strand, counting down.
AGCTGCAAATATTCCTAAAAATGTGCCTAATATGCCTAATGCCATTAATCCTATTAGTATATATATAACTTTTAATTTCCTCTGCAATAATGAGTAAATTATAGTAGTAAGCCCAAGAGGAAGAATATATGGCATTATTCCATCTATTATCTTCTGTATTTCAACAGCACTATCTCCAGTTCCCATCATTCCAGCAATTTTAATGTTCACCATTCCAGGTATCATTGCTCCTATTATAATTAATCCAATTATTGAAGCCCCATATGTTAACTTAGGCATTAATCCAGAGTCTTCTATTTTTTCAAGAAACTTCGTTCCAAATTTATATCCACTTATCATACAGACATATCTAACAATAAATTGTGGTATATTAAATAATAGTAAAAACAATATTGGTCCTAAAATATTTCCTTGTAATGATAATGATGTTCCAACTCCTGTAGCTATTACCCTTAATGTTCCCCAAAAAAGCGAATCTCCTATTCCTGCTAAGGGACTCATTAGAGATGCCTTTACGCTGCTTATTGAAGATGTATCAAAATCTTCATTATTTGCGTTACTCTCCTCCATTGCTGTAGATATCCCTAATACTAAAGTTGATACATATGGTGTTGTATTGAAGAATTCCATATGCCTTTTTACGGCCTCTATTTGCTCTTCTTTTTTCTTATAAAGTTTCTTAATAATCGGCAGCATAGCATAGCAATACCCCATATTTTGTTGGCGTTCATAATTCCATGAATATTCTAAAGCAAGGCCTCTCAAAAACATCTTCTTAAGATCATTTTTAGTAACTTTAACATCATTTGATTGTTCTAAATTATTAGAAATCTTCATCTAGCATTACCTCCTGTTTCTTTACATTATTGTTTTGTAATCCCACAAGAACTATCGCAATGATAGTTGCAAAAATTGCAACACCTAGCATAGGTATTTTTAAATATGCACTAATTGCAAATCCTAATACAAAGAATATAACCAATTTTTTTGTCAAAATCATTTGTGCTAGAAGTGATATTCCTAAAGCTGGAATAAATCCTGCTGCAACTACTAGCCCATTTTGTACAAATTGTGGAATGCTATCTAGAACGGCGCTCATAAATGGGCTTCCTAAATATAATGCTAGTGCAACAAAAATTCCTCTTGGTAAGCTCTTTACTACAAATCCCCCTAAAAAGTGCATCCTACTTACACCGTTGAAATTTCCCTCTTCTACATATTTATCTGCTTTATGAAGAAAAAATGGCATTACAAAAAGTGTCATAACATTATCAACTAATAGAAATAGCGTTGCTATTGGAAATGCCAATGTCAATGCAACTTCTGCTCCTTGCCCTGTTGCTATCGCAAAAGCTGTACCTAAGATCCCTCCTGTTATAACATCTGGTGGAACTGCTGCACCTAATGTAACTGCTCCAATAAATGCCATTTCAAGAGTTGCTCCCATTATAATACCTGTTTGTAAATCGCCCATAACTAATCCTACAAGTACTCCTGTTACTATTGGCCTTGTTATTAAGCATGATCCTAAACACCATTCAAACGTAACAAACATTGCAATCAATCCTACTAAAATAGCTTGAGTCATACAATTTTACCTCCTTATAATACGTTTTTAACTAAAATTTTCTTATCACCTGGAACCTGTCTTATCTCTAATTCAATATCTCTATTTATTAGTTCTTGTAATATTCTTTCCTCCTCCTTTGATATTGGAACTGATTTAGTGATTGTTCTTGTCCCTTCTCTAGGCATAACACCTCCTATATTAATTGATTTTATATCAGGCAATTCATTGCTTAATTTTGCTGCATCTTCTATTGTTTCTACTATAATGAATAACTTATATTTATCTGTAACTCCACTTTTTATAGCCGCAATGGAATCCTCTATATTCTTAATTACTAATTTAACCCCATTAGGTTTAGCCAACTTTATTGTTGTCTTCTTTATCTCATCTTGCATAAGTTTATCATTTGCAATTAATATACAATCTGTGTTAATTTGTTGAGTCCATGCTAATGCCACTTGTCCATGTAACAAACGATAGTCTACTCTTAATAGTTTAATCATATAAAATCACTCCTTTAAAATTCTTCGTCTCTAATTGATTTAGCCGTATGAAATGTTTTATTACAATATCTTATATTCTCTTGCGTATTTTTAATTGTTTCTTCGATTAATTTTTCTGTACTCTCTTCTTGGCTTGTTATTAATTCAATTACAAGTGGTAAACACATACTCGAAATAATGTGTAAGTTTTCATAATTAATGTATTTCATAAACTCATTATTTACACTTCCTCCGAAGATATCCGTTATTACTATTAACTCTTCCCCATCTTCTAAATTATTTATGACCTCCTTTACTTGTTGGCTTAAATTTTTTTCGCTGCTTATGTATGCACAAAGTGTTGATATATTATCTTGTTTTCCTATTATTATCTTTACAGATTCATGCATTCCATCTGCAAGTCTTCCGTGACTTGCTAATAAAAATCTTCTCTTCAAAATTTATCATCTCCATCCAAACTCATGATATTATAAATCTTATTTCACTTCTCATAGCATTATAAAAGCAAGAAGCGTGCCAATGTCTGGCACGCTTCTTTATTCTTCACTATCTCTATCACTTAAAACTCAGTATTTTCAGTACTTTGATACATCAAAATATCATAAATAAATCCTATCTCTGGTAGATTAATTTTGACATTATATATTTTTTCAATGACACTAAATGAATTTTCTATAGTTTTTATCATATCTTTTTGACACTCTATAAAGTTTTCTAAGTTTGGATATGCATCTATTTCTTCGTGCCTTATCAGTCTTTCTACTAAACAACTTATGTGAACTAATAAAGCAATTTTTTTCTCATTATTTAATTTCTTTTTCATAGCTATTTCTAAGTTATCTAAGCATTCCTCTATATTTCTTAGCAATTTATCTGTGTCTAATATAGTTAATGTATCTATTACCCTTCTTAATGTAAAATTGTGAACTATATTATCATTAATAGTTTTCAAGTCATTTTCATCAGCTATTTTTTGGAGTATACGTCTTAATTGATTTTCCCCTCTTCCAGACATTAAATCTTCTAAGGAAATATAATTAATATGTTTAATTTCCGGATCTGCAGTACCTACTATAGTTAAAACATCATACAATTGGAATAATGCTTCATTCATTCCAAAAGTTTTTAGCCTCTCATAGTCATGTGCTATGACCTTAATCTTAAGTTTTTCTGGGATACTGTCCTGCAATAACTTCTGAAGTTGTAACGCAGTTCCCATCCCAGTAAAACAAGAAGTTACGATTACCTTTTTCTTATTTTCTTCAGGGTATAGAATTTTATAACTTGTTTCATTATGTTCTTTTAGATTTTCCACAAGTTCTTCAAGATAGATTTTATTTTTTAACATTTCACCAACAAATAGCGCCATTTGAGTAGACACATTATTAATAATTACTACTGGACCATTTATATAACTATTTATGCTTTTATATATATCATTTAGCGAACCCATATCAACAAGTATTACCAATCCTTTAGATACATCATTTTCTTCAATAAAATTTATTAACTTTTTTGCTATTTCATCCATTTTTATATCAATAGGCATATCAAAAGCTTCAAACATATTCATTTCTAACATTCTATTTGCTACATTTGCAATACTACTAGCTGTTGCATAACCATGAGCCAAAATTACAGTTTTAGTTCCGTTATTAGATTGCTGAATGTTTAAGCTTTTCAAATAAAAAGATAAAAAAATCTTATCATATATCGTAAACTTAATATCCATCTTGCTCTCAATAAGCTTAATTAATTTAATTGCAATCTCATGTTCTAGCTTATTGTTTTTTAAAATATAGTTATACAAACTATCTCTTAATTTTCTTTGTTCCTCATTCCATTCTAATGAATCTTCACTCTTTATATATAAAAAATATGATATTGCATAAACGCTATTACCATTAAATTTTATATTATAATTTATCTCCATGTATCTAAATATCTCTTGAATACTCGCTGTTATGTATTGAATCATAACATTTTTATTTTCTTCTTTTCTTTCAAATATTAATTTATCAAACAAAGCATATACTTCTTGAAAAACATTAGTCTCAAAATACTCAATGCTTACATTTTTCTTTTGAATATCATTAAAAAAACTCATTATTTGAATATAAGTATTCTTTATTAGTTGCTGCCAATTCCCATCTTTTTTTAATATCATTGGTACAGTAGTATCTGGTAAAATTAATATATATTCACTTTGTTTTATCTTTATATCAGATTTCTTAATTGAGTCTTCCAACAACTCTTCTGGAAAATCCAATACCCCTAACTGTATCATTTCTGAATTTATTTTTTTAGTATAAGATTTAGCACATACATATTTAACTGTGTTTTGCAGTTCACCTATATTCCCTTTAAAGCTATAATTCAACATTAGATCTATAGCCCTATTTGAAATTGAAATCTTTTTATTTAATATTTTCGCTTCTTTTATTAAAAATTGATATATAAATTGAAGTTTTTCATCGGTGCCACGCTTATCTAGATCTGGTATTGAGACTGATATAGGAATTCTTCTTAAAAAAGTTCTCAAAAAATTTTCTGATAGTGATTCTGTTGTAGCAAAAACTAGTCTAACGTTTGCTTTATGCCATCCTGAGCTTTCACCCATTCTTCTAAAAACCCCTTGATCCATAAATGTGAATAACTTCTCTTGTCCTTCCTCGTTTAGTCTATGCACTTCATCTAAAAAGAGTATTCCTCCATCAGCTTCCTTAAGCATCCCTTCTTTTACGCTTTCTGCCCCAGTGAAGGCACCTTTTATATATCCAAAAAGATTTGCCGATAATAATTCAGGGTTATTATAATATTGAGCACAATTAAATACAATAAATGGGGAATCTTTTGATATTACTTGTTTTTCTACCGAATAATTATATATATACTTTGCTAAAAGACTTTTACCAACTCCAGTTGGCCCACTAAGTATAATCGGTAATCCGTTATTAGGATAAAATATAGATGTTTTTATTTGTTCTAACGCTTTTTCTAGACTTCCTTTAAATCCAATTAGCTCTGAAAACTTGTCCTTTTCTTCATCTAATGGTTTTTGAAAAAATAATTCTTCAATGCTATTATATTTGTTGCCTTTTATTCCAAAAAAACACTTTTCAAATTGACTATAATGCAAAAAATAAACAGGTCTTGTATTAATTTTTATTATCTTACCTTCGTCAACCATTTGATTTAAATAATGGCTTACAGTATTTCTCTTAACATCAAACTTCTTTGCAATTTCGCTAGCTGTAAACCTAGAATTATCACCAGCTCTTCCAAAGTAGCATGTTTGCTCTTCCAAATATCCCATTATATAGTCTAACAACATATTTATCACCCTTATATATTATTTTTGAGAAATGAAACAAGAGTATATAAATAAAAAACTTTTTTATATTATACTATATTTTTCTACATTAGAACTATATCTTAACTTTATATTTAAATATTTTTACATGACCTGTACTTTCCTTTTTTATAACTTACAAGAAATATATAGTCTCAAGAATAATTAAGTACTCTTTTACAGATATTTCTATATTAAATGCTTCTTCCATTGGTTTTAATATTTCTCTAACAAAATTATATTTATCTTTATTCTCATCTAACATTTTCTCACTATACTTACGATATATAATTTTTTCGCCACTCAACATACGCTCTATTACACATGCAATGTGTAATATTAACCCTATTAATGCAGAACTATTAAGTTCAACTTTATTATTTACAAGACGTATGTAAAAGCTCCTAAAACACTCGATATACTTATATGAATCTATATTTACATTTTCTCCAATTACTTCTCTCATATCATATATCTCTTCTATTAGACTTAATCGTGATTTTAGTAGTTCTACTTTTTTCTTATCAAAAATATCTGATGTTGATATATACAACAAAGACTCATCATCTGGTTTTACTGCACTTACCACTGCCAATATATCCTTTTCTGCCTTTATTTTTTGTATATTATGATTGAATTTTTTCTTGTTTACTATGTCTATATTAAGTATGTCGATGTCATTGCTAGTGATTTCTAGTTTCTTTTCCACAATTGGCTTGAGTTTTATAGCAGTTCCTTGTCCTGTGATGCAAGCTGTTATAATTACTTTCTTTTTAAGTGTTGAATTTATACTAAAATTATCTGCATAACTTCGCACTATATGTGGATTCAAATTTATGCAGCAATCATAAATTTCCTCCAATGAGGCTTTTAATGTTGCTTTTCTTGTAGCTTCAAGAACAATAGGTGTAGACACCATTTCTATTGTTTTTACCGGTACCTTTGTCTTTTCGTAAATCATATCACCAAATAAAACAAGAGATCCCATATCTACTAACAGCAATACTCCTCTACCTTTATCTATTTCTTTTACTATTTCTGTTAAATTCTCTAGTGCAGTCTCTGGTTTCTGATCCAATGGCATATCATAGCCTATAGCATATTTCTCACCCAAAAGTCTATTAGCTACATCAGCCATTGAACTTGCTGTATACTCTCCGTGCATAGCAACAATAATTCCAACACTACTCTCATTTTCATAATCCTCTTTATCTATACATAAAAACATAGTTATAAATCCAACTTCATCTTCTGGAATTCTAATATGAAATGTGCTTTCAACTTTTTCTTTCAAATCATACGAAATTTCATATTCCCTGGAATGCATCTTTTTAATATCTTCAAGCTGATGATTTTTAATTTCTTTTCCATTTAAAATTCTTTCAACTGTACTTGCTACATGCATTGATAGTCCATATAAAATTTTACTATCAAACTGCATTAACAATTTTTCACTAGCCTTATTTAAAAATTCACTAACTAGATCTACAATTTTTCTATCAACTACTTTATATAATTCTTCTAAACTATCCTTATCTATATTCAGTATATATTTTTTAAAATACGTATCTATATCAAGACTCATTATAAGTTTTATGTCCTTTTCACTTATTCCATTAGACTCCAAAAGTTTTCTTTTTTCTTCTAATGCTCCATAAAAATCAACTATTTTTATATCTTCTTCTTCTCTTACATTATTTTCATCCAAACAAAACTTTATAACATCTTGATTTACAAACCTATCAATTTCACTTCTTTTCTCTTTATACTTAAATAATCCGCTAAGTACATACTGAGGCAAGTATTGACTATGAATGCATATATTCTTATCTCTTTTCATCATATTCTCAAGAAAAGCTTTTGAGCAGCTTAGTTTTATATCGCTTTTGAGTTGCCCAATATTATTAGAACAATTGTATAGTAAAAATGCTTTTAGCGCATTTGCTGTAATACTTATGCTCTGCTTAATGCAACTCACTTCTATCTTTAAAAAGTTTTTAATAAGTTCGTATCTTTCTTCTATAGTCCTATCTTTTAATGCTGGTAACCGTATAATCATAGGAATCCTTCTAGTAAATGTTTTCAATAATGCCGATTCAACATTTTCAGTAGTAGCACATATTATAAGTAGTTTAACTTTATACTCTTCCTCAGAATCTCCAAGTCTCCTATATATGCCCTTATCAATTATAGAAAATAGCATTTCTTGACCTTCCGATGGTAATCTATGAACCTCATCCAAAAATAATATTCCTTCATTAGCTTTTTCAACTAATCCTATGGTATCTCTGCTAGCACCAGTATATGCCCCTTTCTTAACACCAAAGATGTGACTCACTAGTAGCTGTGGATTATTTGCATAATCTGCACAGTTAAATGAAATAAATGGCGCATTGGCTTTTATTTTGCCAATTTCTTTAGCATACTTATACATAACTTCTGCAAACATTGATTTTCCTGTACCAGTTTCCCCTAAAAGAAGAGTATGAAGTCCATTGGGAGGATATATTATAGCAGCTCTGGCCTGTTGTGATGCGTTTTTCAGACTGAAGCTAGTTCCAATGATGTTATCAAAAGCATCTTTTAAAACTTTTTCTGTGCCTTGCCCTATCTGAATATCCTCCTCCTTTATTTTATATAGTACCGGCTTCTTCAATATCTTTTCTATTTTTCCATCTCTATAAAGTTTATTTAAATCACTAGATACGTTTGTCCTTTGAATATTCATTATTAATGAAATTTCTGTAGCTGAAAAACCGTTGATGCATCTACGTTCATTATATTCCTTACTACACAGATCCCTTAGAACTTTATAAATATTATCAATCCTTCTCATTGCTTTTCCCCTCATATCCTATTCGTATAACTCTCTTAACGTTAACACTCTAGGTACGTAAATTAAATTTAAATATCTTTAACTAATAAGCTTATTATACATGATTTACCATAGAATTTGAATAAACATATCAAAGAGTGGATTATTCAAGTTTTATTAAATAACCCACTCCATTTTTACTATTTGCTGTTTTTACTTATTATACATTGCATGCTATTTCTTTTTCTTTAAACTTTTCTTCATACATTTTAATAAGTTCACAGATAAGATCTTTAGCTAAAGATGCAGTCATTAAATGATCTTCTGCATGCATCAGTAATAAAGATAATTCTTGTTTATTACCTGCGGCCTCTTCTTGAATTAAGCCAGTCTGTATATTGTGAACTAATGAAAGTTCTTCTTTAGCTTGTTTCATACATAGATTGACTTTATCAAACTCACCATTTCTAGCTAAATTTAAAGCCTCAAAACAAGCTGATCGTGAATTACCTGCGTGACTAATTATAGTGAAAACTATTTCTTCTAATTCCATATTCATTTTAAATCCTCCATTATTTATCCATTAAGTTTAGTGCAAGTTCTAGAACACTTTTTCCATCTATTCTTCCATAAAGTTGTACTGGTATGCAGGCATAAGGCTTACCTTTTTCATCAACTATTTCTTTAACCCATTTTTCTTTATATTTAACTTGAGGCCCAAGTAAAAATACATCATAATCATCAACATTTTCATCCAAATCTTCTACTGGTTCAGCATTAATAACTAAGTCCTTGTGACCTATTTCCTCTGCATATTTTTGCATTTTTGTTACTAGCAAACTTGTTGACATACCTGCTGCACACATTAATAATATCTTCATGCTAAATTCCTCCTAAATTTCATTCTATAAATATTTTTCTAATTAATACACTAAGCTTGTACTGTATTTAAATTTTCTTCTTTCCCTTCAATTTCTAATTGTTGTTTTTCAGCAAATTTAAAGAATGGGTAGTAAATTATTGCTGCTATAACCATTTCTACAGCAGACCAAACTGCTGCTCTCCAATCTCCACCAGTTGCAATAAATGGTCCTATAATAGGGGGCATTGTCCACGGAACCATAGCTACTGGTCTACCAATTATGTCAAAATACATCATAAAATAAGACAAAGTAGTAAGTACTAAAGGTACCACTGTAAATGGAACTAGAATAACTGGATTTAAAACTACTGGAAAACCAAATATGACTGGCTCGTTTATTTCAAAACATGCAGATGGAAATGAAACCTTTCCAAGTGATTTATAAAGTTTGCTCTTTGAACGGATCATTAATAAAACTAAACAAAGAGTTGCACCTGTTCCTCCTACATTAACAAACAATGAGTAAAATCCTGATGCTGTAATGTATGGAATCTTTTCATGTGCTATAAAAGCTGCTGTATTAACAGTTAAAAATTGAATATATATTGGATCTGCTATACCTTCAAGCGTCATGTCTCCATGAATACCTGCTGACCAAAGTAATGTAACTAATGCGCTATATATTAATATTCCCGGAAGAGTATTAAGGGCAAAAACAACTGGACTAAATATCATAGTAATAAAATCAGTTATATTAAATCCTATAACTACTCTTATTAGCCAAACTGTAATCATAACTACAAGAGCTGGTATTAACGCAATAAATGAATTTCCAACTGCTGGCGGAACTCCCTCTGGTAATTTAATAACAATATTTCTCTTTACGAAAAATCTTAATACTTCTACTGCAAACATACAAACTATTATAGCAGTGAAAAGTCCTTCTGCTCCAAATTTACTAGTATCTAATTGAAAATCCTCTGTCACTTGTGTAAGTAAAAATGCTACAAAAGATATTACTGATCCTGTAATTGGATCTAATTTATAGCTTTTAGCTAAGTGATATCCTATTCCAAGGGCTGCTAAAACGCCTAGAACTCCAAATGATGAATTTACAACTACATTCATCTTTGGGCCAAGCTCTCCAATATAATCTGCCCACCAATCAAATGGAAGGTTACCTAAAATAAGAAATATACTTCCTACAATAATGAATGGAATTGTAATAGCTAATCCATTACGAATTGCCATTAGATGCCTTTGATTACCGACTTTAACTAATGGTGGTATCATCTTTTCTTGAAAAAAATCCATAAATCTTTCCATAATTTCTTCTCCTCCATAATTTTTTCGTTCTGTTAAGCTGCATAAACATCTTTCAATTCTATTTAAGTAGTAATCGCAAGCTTGCTAAGTATTGAATATCTCTGCTAAAGTATTAAATAATAGAACTGAAGAAAACAAACATAAAAATTTTCTATCTTACGATAAGTTATATAAAACTAATTTTAATAAACATTATATTCAAACAATGTATTATGAAAAATGAAATCCATAACTTTTGCATAATATTATTAATACTCAAAAATGAAAATAATTAAATCACATAATTATTTCAGCATACTAAAGTAATCGTTTTTATATGTTACAGTATAATTTTAATATTTATAAATGTATAAGACAAATATAATTGAATTATTGTTTATTATTACTATCACAATATAAATTTTCACTCAATATATAGGCAAAAGATTACGTTTATTTTTTATAAAATACAAGAGATTTGAGGTTTATGGTAAATAACTAAGTTTGTTTATTAAATTTATGCTTAAGTAGGATTAAACTAAAATTATATAATCGCTAAATAGTAAAATTTCTATGAAGTATTAAATTATTTCTTCTAGCAACTCACAGAATGAATTTATTTTTACATAGAATTATATAAGCAATTACCATGCCAATACTCTAAAATACTGATAAAACTCAGACTTAATTGATTCAGTATAAAATCAATACACATTTTACAGTTTTCTAAAGATATAATACACGTATGTGTATTATATCTTTTCTACATTTCGTTTTTCATAACTAAAAGGCTTAAAATACTGCCATATATAATTAAACGCCAGTATTATGCCATTAATTGATTACGTAGCCTACTAACGCTTTGAATATAAATTTGTTATCACAACATATATGCATACAAAATTAATATTTAAAAGTGCAAAAATCTGTATAAACTAAAAAACAATATTAATACTTGTCCATATTAATACTGTTTTTTATCTTTATTTATATAATTTTATTGCATAGCTAAAAATCTAATTACTATCCTGTTTACATTAATTTTAGTAGCTATCACAAATTAGTATAAGAAAAACCTGTTCTTAAACCATTAATTAATACTAATAAACATCACCATCTATATTGAAAGTATCTCCATAAACTGTAAAATTAAAGTCTGGTTTCAAATCTACATTACCTGCTTTTAATAATTTTCTGTATGCATTAACTCTATCCGAACCTTCTGGATCATCATCTTTAAGGAATGCATATCTATAATCCATTACACTAGAAAGAAATTTATTTTCATCTATACCATCCTTAGGTAATCCACCTAACTTTTTCTTAGCCGAATTAATATATTCTTTTGCTCCATCTTCTCCATGATTTACACACATATCATATATAAATGCTAAAGTTAGTTGATGTTTAGCGCCAATGGAAGTTGCTAGAGATACTGCTGGTTTCCAATACATTTCATCAAGTTCATATAATTGAGCTTTCTTAAATAATGAATCATTACATGCCTTTACATCTTTTATAAAATTATCTAGGCCTTTAATATCATCATTTTTTCCATCCTCATCATGTTCTTCCTTGTCTATTCTATCTAATGCTGGAATATACTTTGCCAAATTATTATTGGGATTTAGCTTAGTATAATAATGTATTAATATATTTCCATCGTAAGTTCCTGTAGTAAATCCTATACATCCAAATGTAATTCCTCGTCCATCAAATGAGCCAAGCTTCTCTGCATAATTATAAACAAACTTTGTTTTACTATTTTCACATACAGTCGTTAACTGAAGGTCCACTGCTTTTTGTTCAGAATTTGCAGTAATGGCTAATGCTGCTGAAGAGAATGAGAGACACATAGTCAAAGATACTGCTAAAGTAACTAATTTTCGTAAATTTTTCATATAAAAATTCCCCCTAATAATTATTTTATCTCAATTATATATAAAGCAAATATTATGCCAATTATAAAATACAAATAATGTATATTGAAAACAGATGCTTTATAGATAAATAATACATATTATTTAATGTGTATTCTAAAAATACATGTACAATACACATAAATGTATTAATTACATAATATGTAAATCGCATATAATCTTAAAAAGTAAAAGCTTTGTATTGAATTACTTGATCCTTTTAAATATTAATAATTCAATACAAAGCTTAATTATTATGAGAATATAATTTTCTAATCTTCAAGGATAGCAGCTACAATACTTGAATTTTTCAACATAAAGTTTTTTTATCTAAAATTAAAACATTATCGTAACGTTAACACTTTTGTTTACATATAATAATTCATGGTAATAGTTCAAGAATATATATCTTAAGATAAAATAATATTATGGAGGAAAACAAATGACTAAAATATATGAAGGAGACGCTATAAATCAATATACTGGCGTAAAACCAACTGAATTAATGCAGGAATCATCAAATCTTTTATTTAGAGTTCCTGTATTCCTAAGCCATCCAAGTAGATTGAATTCTATTCAACAAGAATTTGTTGATGCTATAATATCTAAAATAAGAGAGGCTTTATTATTTCCACGTACCCTACCAGTAACCGAACAATATCCCGAAACTCCATTAACAAATATCAGAAGAATGATGCTATCTAGTTATGGATTTATTTCACTTAATCTTAATCAACGACAGGTATATATAATTCAAAATAATCTTGGTCAACCTCAAAATCAGTTTGCTCTTGAGGGTAGTCCTTTTGCTCAAATTGAACCAGCTATGGCTTATCAATACGGTCTTCCTATTCTTCTTATAAGAGAAGCTGGAGTAGAACAAAGTGGGATTTGGTCATTTGGTATAGGTCCATTTCTAATTTTGGAGTGGGATCCTACAAGGCCACTTGAAGATTTCTTTACAAGCAATGCGTGGCTAGAAATATTTCAAAATTGGATATCACAGGTAAGAAACGGATTTTATCTTCAAACTCAACCTGAATTTAAATATTCTTGTAATAACACTGATGTAAGGTAAATTAAAAATATTTCTTAGTTTTTATACTCCATCTAAAAGATATAAAAAAGCTGTTACATCACAAAGAAATTCTTTATGTAACAGCTTAACTTTTCTTTTAACTGACATTAAAGTACTTTTTAAACACGATTCTTAATTGTTCATTATAATCCTTATTAAGCCTCCAAAACTTCCACACGCTAAAAATCCCCATGATAATTTAATCTATCATGGGGATTAAACAAATACTAGTAATATCTGAATTAACAAAATCAACATATATTAATTAATATCTATTTGCTTCTTATTATTCTTCCTCTAAAATTTCTTCTACTTCCTCTACACTAAGCCCTGTGGCTTCTGCAATTTCATCAATTTCTTCAAAGCCCATTAAATCACGAGCTAATGAAATCATAAGCTTTTTCACATTTTCTTCAACACTTGGTGGAAGCTCAGACATATCAGTTAAATTTTCTGTTAAATCAAAATATTCTTCTCCATAAGACTCGTCTTCTTCTCCTTGTTCAAAAAGTCTTCTTTTCTTAGCCTTTTCTCTATCAAACTCATTAAGGTATACTAACTTACTATTGTTTACTTCTAAGTCTTCATCTGAAAATACTGTTATACCTTCATTCTCCAATAAAAGAGCTGTAATTCCTTTGCCTTCTATCTTATTACCTGTAAAAGTACCATCATAGACAAAGTTAGCTCCACATGAAGGACTTCCTTCTTTTAATATAGCTTTTGTGGCTCCAAGTTCTTTCGCAATTTTTAATGTTTCATATGCACCATCTATAAATTGCTTAGTAAAATCCTCACCTTTATTACTTAATGCTTTTCCATTCCCATCTAACACTTCACTTGCTGCACTATTTAGCTCAACAGGATTTCTTGGAGTTGGTAATCCGCCTAATTGTTCTGGACAAACTAGAACCGCTCTTCCTTCTCTAAATAATTTTAAACATCTATCATTTAGATTATTTTTACCACTATATTTACAATTAACTCCACACAAGCATGCACTTATTATGTACATATTATCACCTCTTATCTAACGTACACTTAACACTATAAAACAAAAACTTAAGAGAAATTTAATTATAGCTTTACTTAATTATACATTAATATTTGTATAATATTCTTACTAACAATAATTTTAATGATATTTTTAACTTAAATAAGTAAAAATATTAGGTATATGAAAAAAATAACTACCCCTTAAGTTCTACCATAGTAACTCCGTCTCCACCTTCACCATATGCACCTAGCCTATATGATTTTACATGTGGATGTCTCTTAAGCATATCATTTATTGCTTTACGAAGTACTCCAGTTCCTTTACCATGAACTATTGTTACTTCCCCTAAATTAGCCATATATGCATCATCTAAATATTTATCTGCTTTGTAGCACGCTTCTTCTGCATCTAATCCCCTTAAGTCTACTCTAGATTCTACATTACTTAGATTAAGCTTTACTTCTCTTTTTCTTCTTACTTTTTCTTCTTTGGTAACTTGAGTTTTTCTTAAATCTTTAAGCTTAACATTTACTTTCATTATTCCAGCTTCAACTTGAACTTCGCCTCTGTTATCTGGCATAGAAACAATAATTACTTTTTGATTTAATGAAGGCAGGTAAGCTTCCATTCCAAGAGTTACATTAGTTATAGATTCCCCCTCATTTTCCTTCATCTTGTGAATTCCTTTTTCTCTTTCTTCTAAACTATCTTTAAGTTTCTTCCTCTCTTCTTCAAGTCTTTGCCTTCCGCCACCTGCTATTCCAAGCTTTTCAAGCTCTCTCATAGCTTTTAAAATATCATCAGCTTCATCTTTAGCATTTGCAATTATCTCTTTAGCCTCACGTCTAGCATCCATATAAGCTTTTTCCCTAGTATTTTCTAATTTTTCAAGCTTTTCTTCATACTTCTTTTTAAGATCTTCTGCTTGATCTCTAAGTATCTTAGCTTCCCTTGCTTCTTTTTTAGCTATTATACTTTTTTCTTGAAGTTCCCTGATTAGATTTTCAAATTGAAGATTTTCCTCGGACATATATTCTTTTGCGCGTTTAATGACACCTTCTACAAGTCCTAATCTCTTAGAAATCTCAAAGGCATTTGATTTACCTGGAACACCAATTAATAATCTATAAGTTGGCCTCAAGGTTTCTATATCAAATTCAACAGAAGCATTTTCTACACCATCTGTTTTTAATGCATAAGCTTTAAGTTCACTATAGTGAGTTGTTGCGATTAGCTTTGCGCCTCTATTTCTTAAAGTTTCTAATATTGATACTGCAAGAGCTGCTCCTTCTGCTGGATCTGTACCTGCACCAAGCTCATCAAATAAAGCTAAAGACTTGTCATCTACATGCTTCATGATATTAACTATATTAGTCATATGAGATGAGAAAGTAGACAAGCTTTGTTCAATACTTTGTTCATCACCTATATCTGCAAATATTTCTTTAAAGAAGGCTATAGATGAGTTATCTCTAGCAGGAATTAATAATCCGCTTAATCCCATAATATGAAGCAAACCAACAGTTTTTATTGTAACTGTCTTACCGCCGGTATTTGGTCCTGTTATCATCAAGGTTTGAAATTCTTCCCCTAGATATATATCTGATGGCACAACTTTATCGCTTTCTATTAATGGATGCCTTCCAGAGAATATGCTAAATGCTCCATCTTCTCTAACTATAGGCTTTACAGCATTTAATGCAGATGCATATCTTCCTTTTGCAAATATAAAGTCAAACTCAACAAGTACCTTTAGGTTACTTAAACATGAATCTCCATTAATTTTAACTTTCAATGAAAGATCAGAAAGTATCCTCTCTATTTCAGCTTTTTCTTTTAAAAACAACTCTCTTATTTCATTGTTTAAATTTACTAGACTCATAGGCTCTATAAAAAAAGTTGCTCCAGTTGAACTTTGATCGTGTACAAGTCCTGGAACTTGACTTTTATATTCTGATTTTACAGGAAGCACATATCTATCGCCTCTCATAGTATATAAATCATCCTGTAAGTATTTTGAATTACTTCTAACAATAGAACTTATTTTTTCCCTAACTGAAGAATTCTTTTCTTTTAAGCTTCGTCTGATATTATAAAGAGTTTGGCTAGCTTTATCACTAATTTCATCCTCTGATACTATAGCTCTTTCTATTTCGTCTTCTAATGCTTTTACTGGAGCTAATATGTAAGCTAAGTCTTCAAGTTTTGGATATGACTTTTCAACTTCTTCTCTTTTAAAGAATTCCTTCATATTTCTCGTAGCTTTAAGCATTCCACCAACTTTTAATAATTGTCCTGGTGATAAGGTTCCTCCCTTTTTAGCTCTTTCTATACCTTCATGTATATCAGCTAATCCTTCAAGTGGTGGATTCCCCTTTGATATTAAGATTTCAAGAGCCTCGTTTGTCTCTTCTAACTTATTATTTATTTCATATAAATTATCATAAGGCTCAAGAGCCTCAACTTTTACTTTAGCAGCATTTGTTCTTGCATATTTTTTAATTTTTTCTTTTATCTTATTAAACTCTAAAATTCTTAGAGATCTTTCATTCATTATCCCACATCCTAACAATCAATCGATCAATCAATAATTGACAGCATATAAGAGATAACTAAAACTTTATACTTATAAAACTTAAAATACTCTCTTTCTAATAAGTTTCAAAGTAATTTTCACCTTAATTATCAATTACAAACCGTCAACTATTCCTTGGTATTATTCTACTCCACGTTTATAGTGGCCCTTAGTATATTTATTATTTTCATTTTTTGCTTTACGAGTAATTTGATTTAAAACATCTTTTACTTCATCATAACTTTCATCTTTAAAGTCTACTCTAAAATTTGAAATATTAAAAGACTTAAGTTCTTCCATTTCATCAATTAAATTTGTAGATATTGAATTTAAAATATAACTTCTACAGCTATTATCACCCAAAACAGTAAAACTTTCGTTCATTCTATCTATTAACTTAAAGTTGTCCTTCATACACACACCACTACATTCTTTTTTAGATGACTTATTGCCAAAAGTACTTCCCATAGGACAATATTCACTAATCATAAGCTCAGTTTTTCCATAAATATTTATTCCCATGTTGCAGTTAGTGTGCTTCATTAATTCTTTTATTTCTTTTCGATTTAGTTCAAGACTTAAGAATGGAATGTCAACGTCTTGCGCATAAAATCCAGCCGCTTCTTTATTAAATATATTTAACTTATAATCTCCTATTATAAATAGTTTATCTTTATAGATTTTTATTATTCCAGCATTAGATGTAATTATTCCCTTTATATAAGATTTTAGTTCATCTATTATCTTTACTATGCTATTAAATTCCTGCTTAATAATACTTGGAACTTTTAAATATATATTTTTATCTTTTGAAGTTTCATATAAATTCTTTAAATCATTTTTATTCAACGCATGTTTTTGCCTGCTGAAAAATATATCTAACGCTATATTTTGAGCCTTATCATCCTCAAGTAGTGCCTTTAGTTGATCTTTTGTAATACAACTATAAATATAGCCTAAGTTTTCCTGACATTTTGCATTATATTCTTTAATAGTTCCTTCTGTTCTTTTCCTTCTATATGAACTTATTTCTTCTTTTAAAATCTTTTCAAATAATTCTCTTCTTAGATTATTTATAGATGAAATTCTTATAAATCCATCGTCAAAAACATCAAAAATTATCTTATCAAATTTATATGGAATTTCTCCTGATTTTCTTAAGGCTTCCTCTACTCTTTCTCTTGTTAATGGTTTATTCGTTGCTTCTTCAACCATTTCTCCATAAACTCTATATTCTTTTTTATTGTATTTTGCTTTAATACAAAGAGGTGCATTAACTTTAAATTCAATCTCTCCAGTTAAATTTATCTTCCTTTTATAAGGTTTTAAATCATCATTTAACTCATCATAAAGTTTTTTATCAGACATCTTATATAGCTTATAACCTTTTTTGTATCCCCCAGTTGGAAATAATTTTACTGTTTCACCCTTAAAAGCTTCCTTAACTTCATTATTATTATTTAAAATTTTACTTAAAGTAAATCCATCGTCATTAAACCTTATACCATCACCCAAAGATACACTTGATTCTAGTTTAACTTCTCCACTGTTAGACACCTGACCTATATATACACCAGTATTTTTAGGGTAATTATAACTCATCATATCTTTTCCTACATTTTTATATAGATATGCTTTAGCAAAACCTTCTCTATTAAATAGCTGTGCTAATTCTTGTCTTCCCCTTTGTAAATCAAACTTTGTATTTACTAATACCTTATCAATAGCTTTTCTATAATTCCTTGTAACTCCAGCAACATATTCTGGCTTTTTCATTCTTCCTTCAACTTTTAATGACGAAGTTCCACTCTTTATAATGGCGTCCATATCATCAATAAAACATGTATCCTTAGGACTTAAAAGATAAGCCTTTCTTTCTCCAAAATTTTCACCCTTTAAGGTATACTGCATTCTACAAGGTTGTGCACACCTTCCTCTATTTCCGCTTCTTCCGCCAATCATAGAACTCATTAAGCACTGTCCTGAATAACATACACACAAAGCACCATGCACAAATATTTCTGTCTCAATTCCTAAGTCTTTTGAAATATACTTAATTTCATCTACTGTAAGCTCTCTAGATAAAACTATTCTCTGCATTCCTTTTTCTCTAAAATATAAGGCTCCCTCTGCATTATGAATTGTCATTTGTGTAGATGCATGAAGTTCAAAATCAGGATACACATCTCTTATTAATTTTACTAGCCCTAAATCTTGTATTATTATTGCATCTACTCCAATTTCATAAAGGTATCCTGCATATTTTAAAGCTTCCTTTAATTCACTTTGTTTTAAAATTGTATTTATAGTTACATATACTTTTACATTATAGCTATGAGCATAATCAACAGCCTTCATCATTGTTTCATTATCAAAATTTGATGCATAAGCTCTAGCTGAAAATTTATTTCCACCAAGATATATTGCATCTGCTCCATTATTTATAGCAGCAATTAAACTCTCCATGCTTCCTGCTGGAGCCAGTAATTCTATCTTATTCATATTTCTCCTTCATTGATTATCTTTTCTTTTTTACAATAGGACCTACTTGTTCTTTTTTAGCTCTTGCAATTTCTATTTCTTTGTTTATTATTTCTGCTTGTAGCTCAAATAACCTATTGTGAAAAGTTCTTGCTTCTTGATTAAGTTTATCATTTTCATTAGCTAATTCTTCTTTTTCTTTAGCTAGTGTTGACATCTTTCCTTGTAAATCATCTATTGATACCTTACTTGTATTCAAATCTTTTTCCTTAGCTTCTATTTCTCTTTTTAATTTTAGGAAAATCCCTTCTTTATCTTCCAATTCCTTTTCTAATCTAGCTAAAGCTCTCTCTCTACTTGCTAATTCTTCTTTAATTCTTCTTAAGTCATTTTCTTTACACTCTAATGTATTGCTTACTTCCTCAATCTCTTTTACCTTAATGTTAACTTCTACTTCTTTTTCTTCATGAACTTCTTTAAGTTCACCTTTTAGCTTTTCATTATCATTTCTTGTTATTTTTAATTCCCCTTCTAATCTTTCTTTTTCTCTATCAGAATTCTCTATTTCTTGTGATAATTTATCGTTAGTATCATTGATATTTTTAATTTCATTATTTAAAATATCTTGTTTTTTATTTAATTTATTAATTTCGCTTACTAAAGTATCCTTTTCTTCATTTAATAAATCAATTTGACTTACTAACCCTTCATTTTCTTTATTCAGCTTGCTCAATTTTTGCTTACATTCCGTAATCTCTTTTTCTGATTCTTCAAATAGATCATTAAGCTGTTTATTAAGATCAGCTTTTTCCATATTATTATCTTGAATTTCTTTTGTTAATTTAACAGCATTATCTTTTTCAAGTTTTAAACTATCATTTAATTCCTGCTCTCTTTCAAGTAATTTTTTAATTTTTTTATTTAATTCTTCTTCACTTAGTAACAATTCTGTAATTTTATTTTTTAGTATTTCTTTTTCTTCTCTAGCTTTAGAAGTTATTGCATTATTAGTCGTAATTTGATTTTCTAACTTTTCCTTATACTCCGCAAGTTCTTTAGCACATTTATGATGCTCCTCATTTAATTTTTCTAAATTTGCTTTACATGAGGTATATTCTTTGTTTATAACCTCTTTATTACTAATTTCATATTTTAAGTTTTCGCTTGCTTTTTTTAATTCCTTACACACATTATTATAATCAGCTTCTAGCGAGATATTCTTTTCTTGTAATAGAAGCATCTTATTTTCTAAATTTAACTTAGTTTGAGTAAGTTCTTTTATTTGCTTATCTAACTCAAAATTTACAGCAGTCATTTCGTTTAGTTGTTCAGTCACCATATCTTTTTCTTTGCTAACTTTAGTAAGTTCGCTAGTTAAACTACTTACTTGTTCATTAGCTTGTTGCACTTGCTTATCTAATCTATGCTCTTTGTTTTTGGCCTCATCTATCTTCTTATAAAGAATCTTGCTCTTCTCTTTATAGTCGGAAATATCTTTTGTTAAGGCTTCATTACTATTCTTATTTCTCTTATTCTCATCAGTTATTAATTTATTTTCTTTTTTCAGCTTTTCATTTTCAATTTTCAGTTTATTAATTTCATCACTTAATGAACTAAATTTTACTTCTACATTATTATATTTCCCATGTAGTTCTTCTTCTTTCTTCTGAAAATTATTTTGAAGTTCTGATTTTTCTCTATTTATATTTTCTAATTGCAAGCTAAGCTCGTCTACTTTCTTCTTTAACGAAGAATTTTCACCACTAATGGCTTCTTTTATTTTAATTGCTTTATCTAATTCTAAATCACACTCGTAAAGTTCATCAGCTATATTCACCGCCGCTAAAACAGAAGCATCTGTTGTACTAAAACTAGCTTTCTTAGACAGAATTTCTTTAATTCTTGTATCAACAAAATTTGCTACCCCAAGCAAATATTTTTCGTCTTTTTCCCCTTTTAAGTTATAATTCATACCATTTATATTAACTGTTACCCTAATCATAATAATAGCACCTCGTAAAATTCTTTATTACTTCTAATTATATGGTATATTCACTAATAAAACAATTATGTTAGGTTAACTGAACCTTGAATTCTTGCACTTTTTCTTTAAATTTACGAAAAACAACCTATATCTATTCAATTGCTAAAAAAGTTTTCGTACTTCTTAAATTTTATGCTATACTTATTTTGATTATTTTATTGTTTAATTGTATAAAAATGATTAATATTACTTTATTGTGTTAATCATTCTTATATATAACTAGAATTGGGCGGTGAGTGAAATTAATATTAAATCTATTTTAAGCATATTACTATCAAAAATTACTGCGTTTTCTGCAAAACACATTGTAAAAGGTGGAAGTAATTTTCCTGGTAAGATAGCTTTAAAAATTGATAAATCAATCTTAAAACATGTTAGTAATGGATACAAGGTGATTCTAGTTACTGGAACTAACGGAAAAACAACAACTACAAGCATGATTTATAATATCCTAAAGGAAAATAAATTACACGTTATAACAAATAGCACTGGAGCCAATTTATACCCAGGTATCGTAGCTTGTTTTGTTTCCAACTATTCTTTTTTTAAGAAAAAAGAAAATCCTTATGCGGTAATAGAAGTTGATGAGGCTAATGTAAAATTCATTACAGAACATATAACCCCTGAAATAATAACTGTAACTAATTTATTTAGGGATCAGCTAGATAGATATGGAGAGGTTTATACAACTCTAGTTAAAATTTTAGAAGGTGTGACTAAAGTTCCTGAGTCAAAACTAGTTTTGAATGGTGATGAATCTTTACTCGGAAAGTTAGATATAAAAAATCCAGTAGTATATTATGGTTTTAATACACCTATTAAAGAAGATACTACATTGGAAATAAATGCTGATGCAAAGTTCTGTAAGTTCTGTAAGGCACCTTATTCATATAATCTAGTTACTTATAATCACTTAGGCGATTTTTACTGTCCTGAATGTGGTTACAAGCGTTCTGAACTTGCTTATGCTGTAAATAAAATTTTTGATTTAACACCTGAAAACTCTTCTGTATTAATTAATGACACTGAAGTTTTCATAAGCCAATCAGGTGCTTATAATATTTACAACGCCTTATGTGCATTTGCCATTTCAAAAGAACTTGGAATAGAAGACTCAGTAATTAAAGCTTCTCTTCAAAATCAAAGTTCAAGCTTTGGCAGACAAGAGCAAATATCTATTGATAATAAAGATGTACAAATTATATTAGTAAAAAATCCAGCTGGATATAACCAAGCTTTAGACACCCTTGCTCTTAATACGAGTGAATTTTCAGCAGTTTTCATGTTAAATGATAATTACGCTGACGGACGTGATGTCTCTTGGATTTGGGATGTAGACTTCGAAAAAATATCTAGTTTAAAAATAGAAGATATTTTTGTATCAGGAATTAGAATGTATGATATGGCAGTAAGATTAAAGGTTGCTGGATTAAATGTAGATAAATTTATTTTAAAAGAAGATTATGAAGAGCTTACAGATAAAATTAAGGAATCTGCATCTAAAAAAATATATATATTAGCAACTTATACTGCAATGATTAATTATAGAAAATATCTTCATTCAAAAGGTTATATAAAAAAACTTTGGTAAGATAAGGAGAATACTATTATGGAATTAACTATTTGTCATTTATATCCGGATTTACTAAATGTATATGGTGACGTAGGTAATGTACTCATTTTAAAACATAGAGCAGCCCTTAGAGGAATTGATGTAGATATAATAAATACTTCAATAGGTGAAAACATAGATAAAGACAATGTGGACATCATCTTCTTCGGTGGTGGCCAAGACTATGAACAGTCTATAGTCTCTAATGATTTAAATGAGATAAAGAAAGATGCTTTAACAAGTTATATTGAAGATGGCAAAGTTATGCTAGCTATATGCGGCGGATATCAATTATTAGGTAAATACTACACTGCTCCAAATGGAGAAAAAATAGATGGACTTGGTATTTTAAATCTATATACCGAAGGCGGGGATACTAGATTTATTGGAAATACAGAAATATTTAACGAAGAATTTAATGAAACTTATGTTGGATTTGAAAATCATTCTGGTAGAACATATATAAATGACCATACTCCCCTTGGAAAATGCATTCACGGATATGGCAATAATGGTGAAGATGGATATGAAGGATGTATCTATAAAAATACATTTGGTTCGTATTTTCATGGCTCTTTTCTTTCAAAAAATCCAGAATTTGCAGATAGGCTTCTAACATTAGCTTTGAAGAACAAATACGGAGAAGATGTAAAATTAGAAAACTTGAATGATAATTTCGAATTAAAAGCAAAAAATTCTATAATACAAAGACTAAAGTAAATATTACAAAATTGTAAATTCTCATATATTGTTTGTAACTTTTTACATAACATTTATTGTTATAGCATTACATAAATGTTATACTTAAAATGTTTTATTATACTTAAGGCATGTTAAAAAAGATTATTATTTTATATATGTTTAAAAGAAGTGGAGAGATTTGACTTGAAAAAAAATTTAATTTTAAAAGCATTTGCATTAACCCTTTCTCTTTCTTTATTTAGTCCATTAAGTATGGCAAGTTATGCAGCAAGCAATTCTGCAAAACCTAATACTGAAACTTCATCAGAGAACTTACCAAACATTAAAGCTGAAGCTGCTTTAACTATGGATTTAGAAACAGGAGAGATAATTTATTGCAAGGATGCTGACAGCAAGAGATATCCTGCTAGTACAACAAAACTTTTAACTGGCTTATTATTAGCTGAAAGCAAAGACAAAGCAGATCAGCTTGAATATACTAAATCTGCAAAGGAACAACCTGAATACTCTTTAAATTTAAATTATATGCATAATACTATGCAGCCTGGTGACAAAGTAACTGCCGATGATATAATGAAGGGCTTACTACTTTTTTCTGGTAATGATACTGCATATGTAATAGCAGACAATATTTCCGGAGATGTTAAATCATTTGCTGAATTAATGAATAAAAAAGCAAAAGAACTTGGAGCTAATAATAGTAACTTTGTTACTCCTAATGGACTTCATGATCCAAATCATTACACTACAGCATATGACCTTTCAATGATCATGAAGGCAGCTTTTGCAAATCCTTGGGAAAGAGAAACAATGGAACTTGAAAAAGCTCCTATAAATTTAAAAAATTCTAGAATAATTTTAGAAAATAGAAACTTAACACTTGGTAAAAATGGTAACCTTGCTGGTAAAACTGGTACAACTAATGAAGCTGGCGGTTGTTTAGCGACTGTTTATGATAGAGATGGGCGTCAGTTAATTGGTATTGTTCTTAAAAGTAGACAAATTGATAATGCAGATATGACAAAATTTAATGATATGGATGCTATTATGGATTATAGCTATGGTGCTAAAAAAGAAGTTTATAAATCAAATGGTGAAAGTGTTGGAACCGCTGATGTAAAATATAAACCATTTATATTATTTGGGCCTACAAAAACTATCTCTGTTCCAATTAAATTGACTCAAGATGTGAACTATTATAAAAATGCTATAAACGATTCTGAATCTCAGATTACTTATAAAGGAACAGATTCTACTGCATGGAGTTTACTATTCAATAAAAATACTAAACTTACTTATAGTACAAGAAATCATTCTGAAGAAGTTACAGGTTCAGTTGATATTTCACTAGGTTCAATAATTAAAGATAATTTAATTATCTACATTTCTACTTTAGTAGGTTTGGCTATTATCGTAACTCTTATTGCTCTTATTAAAAATGCTGCATCTAATTCAAGACGCAAGAATAAAAATTACTATAGCCGTTCTAACAGAAGAAGAAGATAATTAAATAACTTTACTTAATTTCTATAATATATCTTAAGCATCTTCAAAAATAGGTTGTATTCTTCCTAGGTATTTGAAGATGCTTTTATTTAAGGAGTAATTAACATGAATAAATTGAATTTTAAAGGCAGTGTTATGCTTAATCCCACGCCTGTAGTACTTGTCACATCAAAAAACAAAGATGATAAAGTTAATGTTTTTACGGTTGGCTGGGTAAGTACTGTTTGCACTAAAGAACCTATAATAGCTATGGGAATACGACCTGAGAGATTATCTTATGATTACATAAAAGAAAGTGGTGAATGCGTTATTAATTTGCCGACTAGAGAAATGGTTAAGATCGTTGATTATTGTGGAGTTCGCTCTGGAAAGAAAGAAGATAAAATTAAACATTTTGGTTTGCAACTTAATAAAGGTGAAAGTATATCCACACCTTCATTGCAAAAATCGCCGATAGCTTTAGAATGTAAGTTAAAATCAATTACGCCTCTAGGTACACATGATCTATTCCTGTTTGAAGTAACAAACGTAAAGGTCGACGAAGACTTAATTGATTCAAATGGTAAGATATGCTTTAACAAAGCCAACTTGATTTGTTATAGCCATGGTGAATATTATGGCCTAAACGCTAAACCATTGGGCACATTTGGATATTCAGTAAAAAAGAAAAAAAAAGTACATAAAAAATAATAATCCTCAATTTATTTTTATATTTATATGTTGCAATTCACAATTCATAATTTCAGCTAAAATTTTTGCGATATTTTTATAATTATGATGAATAATTATTTTGCAATATATATATTTAAATTTAAAGCAGTTACAATGTCTTTCGCTATGTAACTGCTTTCTTGTTTATATAATATATTTTCAATGTAGAATAAATTTAATATTAAAAGACAATCTAATAGTAAATCTTACAATTTGAAATTGTCATATGGAGGATTGAAATGAAAATATTAAAAAAGATACTATCGTTCATAATTATATTAGCTATTATACCTACTTATAATCTTAAAACTGCTTTATATGCAAATGCACAAGTTCTTCCAGAGAAGCCAGTAAAGGTAGCCACACTGTTATTTGCTTTAGATGATCCTTATATATCTTTAGTAAGAAATAGCCTTGAGGAAATTCAAAATAAAAGCAAAGATTCTATTAGCTTTACTTTTTTGGATGGCAGAAGAAATCAAGGTATACAAAATGCTTTATTAGATTCAGCGCTCCAAAGTGATTACGATCTTTTATTAATAAATTTAGTAAGCTTAGATAGAAATACTGTAGAATCAGTTATTAGAAAAGCAAAACAAAGAAATATTCCTGTGATTCTATTTAATACAGTACCTTTTGATACTGAACCCATCAAATCTTATAATAGAGCTCTTGTTGTATCAACAAATGCTGATCAATCTGGGATTTTGCAAGGAAATCTAATTGTTAAAGAATGGAATTCCGATAAAAAAACTATGGATAGAAATGGTGATAACGTATTACAATATTTTATGTTAAAAGGTCCAAATAATAGTACTGTAACAAATGCAAGAAGCACATACTCTATATCAACTATTAATGATGCTGGAATTAAAACACAAGAAATTTTATCTAAATTCTGTTATTGGGATGAAATATGCGCCAAAGATTCTACTGAATTACTATTTTTGAGATATGGAGATAAAATCGAGGCAATAATTTCAAATAATGATGCCATGGCTATAGGTGCAATTGAAGCATTACAGAAATACGGATACAATAAAGAAGATAAATCAAAATATATACCTGTTTTCGGAATTGATGGAATACCAGCAGCTAAAGACCTAATTAATAAAGGTGTTATGACAGGCACTGTTTTTCAGGATCCTAATCAAACAGCTGAAGCCCTTTATTCCATAGGAATGAACTTAGTTAGTAATAAAAATCCTCTTGAAAATACAAATTATAAATTTGATGAAACAGGAGTTACAATTCAAATGCCCTATCAAGAATATACTCCTCAAAAATAACACTATACACATTCTATTAATTAATAAGGCTGTTTTAAAGTAATTAAGATATATATATACCCAATTAATTTAAAGCAGCCTTATTATATGTAAATTTACAAATTAAAATAACCCAGCTCATCCCTATGTCCGCCAAGTAAATAATTAATGTAATTTTATGAACTTACTTATAATATAAAATGTTTTTCTAATTCTTCAATCATTTTAGATTTAAAAGCAGTAAATTTATTATTATATTTACAAATTACTTTTTCATGCTTCTTGTCATATACCACAAAAGAAATATAAACTGTATCATTATCATAACAAAGCAAATATCCTAGTTCTGAATTTTCTTCTAAATCTATTTTTTTATACTCATTGGATACTATTTCATATAAATTGGTTTCTTTTTTTTCTAAAATAACATATTGTGATCTCTTCTCATCATTTTCATTCATATTACAATATCTTTCATCACTTAAGTTTATAAAAATATTATCATCATTATATTTCCCAAATGGAAGATACAAATACCTCTTCTCTTTAATGAAAGAAATAACAGAATCTTTTATTTCGTCTTTTCTCCCCTTGTATTTTCTTCCATCCTTGTTGATTGAAAACATTAAATCCGTATACTTTCCATCCCATTTAAAATATTTCCTTTGCCATTCCTCAAGAAACAATAACATATTCAAGAAATCTAATTCACTGTACTTCTTTTTTATTAAATAGTCCTTCTTAAGTAAATTCTCTAACTGCTCCCCTACATTTTTATCTATTTCTTCTAAAATAGTAGCTTGTCCTCGCTTACTCAAAAAATCTCCAAATTCATCTCCAAAACTACTTGTTAAAATTATCTTAAGAATCATTTTGTTATACTTCAAGGATTTTTCTTTAATATTCTTAGCGTATGTATTTTCACTACAACTATCTAAATATTCTTTAATCAAAGTTGAATCTTTTTGAATATACCCTTCTTTTCTCAGCCTCATCTGGCTTAGATCCTTTTTTACATACTCATCCATAAGATGATTCTGCTTGTCCACATCTTTGGCTTTTATCGATGTAATTATAGGTATAGTCTTTGATACTTTTTCTTCTAAAGCTTCTTCCACATTAGTTAAGTAGCTTTTAGGAAATTTCAAAGCACATTTACTATCTAACTTTTCTTTAAATTTGTTAACTATATTTATTTCTTCCATAATATTTACTTCTTTTTTAGATACAACTTTTTCCTCTACTTCAGATATAATAAGCAATTTACTTCTTTCAAAAGCATACCCTAGTCCATAAGTTATAAGAACTTCATCATCGTGAGCCATATTTAATCTTCTCCTACACCAGCATTAATTTTTTAATATCATAAACTATCATTTTTTAAATTATTCATAATTACTCTATCTTAAATAATTATAATTTGCTTTTCTTCCTATAATCAACAAGTAAATATTACTAAACCTCTTTTATAGTCCCATTATTTATAATATACATGTATAAATATATTTTTTGTAAATTCTAATACTTATATTTACCTTATAATCTACCTATTCCACTTCATATATTGCCACTTATAAGAAAATAACGGATTATTTCTAAATAATTTCTTTAGAATAACCCGTTATTTTTACTGCTAACTTTTAATAGTCTTTTTAAGCTTTTACTTTATTATATGATATATGTATAATGCTAAATTATATACTAACGGAGCAATCATCACTGTCATTATTCCTGCAATGCCAATTGATAGACTACTCATTGCCCCTTCTACTTCCCCAAGCTCTAAAGCCTTACTAGTACCAACTGCATGAGATGCCGTTCCTATAGATACACCAACTGCAACCTTATCTTTTATCTTAAAAATTTTACATATAGTCGGTCCAAATACAGCCCCAACTATACCTGTGATTATAATTGCAAGGACTGTTATTGGAACAACTCCTCCTAATTGACTGCTTATTGATATTCCTATAGGAGTTGTTACTGATTTTGGAACTAATGATTTTATTACACTTGAATTAAGTCCAACTAAATAAGATATTCCTATTATAGAAATTATCCCTATAGCGCTACCAACAAATATACCTGTTAAAATGGCCTTAGCATTCTTTTTCAAAAGATCCAGCTGTTTATATAAAGGTACTGCAAGTACAACAGTTGATGGTCCAAGAAACATATTTATAAATTGACCACCTTTATTATATGTATCAAAATCAATATGAAATGCAAACAAAAAACATATTATAATTCCTATTGCAATTAATAGTGGATTTAAAATTGGTATTCTTGTATTTCTGTTAATGAATATACCAACTTCAAAAGCCGCAAGTGAAAGTACTAGTCCAAATAAAACATTGTTCGTTAATATTTGCATATATTCTCCTCTTTTCTTATCACTTTATCTGTACGTAAACTAACTATTTTTCCTTGGCTTTCTTGAAACAGCCTGCACGACAATACCAGTCACTCCAATTACTATTGTAGTCGTCAATATACATACTAATAATAATTGCCACCATGTCGCTTTTATTATTCCAAGCGACGTCATTAAACCAACTCCTGCTGGAATAAAGAAAAACGCCAGATGGTCTAGTAAAAAATTTGTTATATTTGAAATGCTCTCCACTTTAATTACCTTTGTGTATAATAATATAAATAATATTATCATTCCTAATATATTTCCTGGTATCGGTAGATGAAGCATTGATGATATAAATTCTCCTAATAGATAAATTCCAAATATAATTAGTGCTTCTCTAAATAACTTCAATTTTATCACACTCCAATTATTTAAGCATATTTGTTAAAAAACCAACTTCTCTCTATTCTTAATATGACCTTTACAATTTAATTTACCATCATTACATGGATAAGTAAAATTCCTTTACACTTTAAGTAAAGGTTACCTTTTTGTTAAATATCCTTATATTTTCAGTATTATATATTAATTGCACTTTAAATATAAGTTTCTAAAAATATGTTTAATTTTATTCATTATAAAAATTAAAACGACTTATTTATTTTATAAATAAGTCGTTTTAAGAGAGTATTTGTAAAGTTTAATAGTATACTTTTAACTTCTATCCTTTACTAGTTTATTTTCTACTATTGCAACCACCTCATACATGATAAATGCAATTGCTGATAATATCACAATGCTCATCATTACCATATCTAGCTGAGCCACTTGTCCTCCATATACTATCAAAAATCCAAGACCATTCTTCGCTACTAAAAATTCTCCCATTATTACCCCAACCCAAGATAAACCAACATTTATCTTTAGAGCTGATATGAGGATAGGAACAGAGTATGGAAATATTAAATATCTTAATATCTGTATTTTTGTCGCTCTAAAAGTATTCATAAGCATAATTTTCTCTTTATCTATTTCATTAAATCCAGTTAATACACTTATAATTGTTGTTATTACTGATATTAAAAGAGCAATGACTATTATTGCTGGAATACCATTTCCAATCCAAAATATTATTATTGGGGCCAAAGCAACTTTAGGAAGTGCATTTAAAACTACTAAATATGGATCTAGTATTTTTGATACAAAAGGACTCCACCATAAGATTACTGCAATTAGTGAGCCTAGGATTGTTCCTAAAGAAAATCCTAAGATAGTTTCATAGCATGTGACTGCGATATGCTTAATTAAACCTCCACCTTCATATAAAGATACAAATGATTCAATTACTCTAGTTGGACTAGATGTAAGAAACGGATCTATCCACTTAAGATTTGCAGCTATTTGCCATAAGGCTATAAAAATAACCAATATAAGAATTCTAGTAATTAAAATTTTTCTTTTTGTTTTCTTTACCTTATTCAAATATATTTCGTGTTCCTTAGATATATTATTTGCTTCACTAACATTTACACTTTTCTTAGCCATTTCCATCATTCAACTCCTTCCATAACATGTTAAAATATTCACTAAACTCTGGAGCTCTTCTCTTTTGGAAAGGAGTTAATTCTTCATCACTAAAATGTATAGGAATTTCTGCCTTCACACTAGATGGTCTCTTAGATAATACTATTACTTTTTCAGACAAAGAAATCGCTTCTGCTATATCATGTGTCACCATTATTGCTGTCTTTTTTTCTGTTTTTATTATCTTATAAACATCATCACATACCAAAAGTCTCGATTGATAATCTAGTGCTGAAAATGGTTCATCTAAAAAGAGTATCTCTGGATTTAATGCTAAAGTCCTTATAAGTGCAACTCTTTGCCTCATACCACCTGAAAGTTCACTAGGATGATGGTTCTTAAATCTCGTTAACCCATAAGCATCTAATAATCCACTTACTCTTTCTTTTGATTCACTATTTAGCTGCTTTTTTATCTTTAATCCTAAGATTACATTTTCCCAAACCGTATTCCACTCAAATAAATGATCCTTTTGAAACATATATCCTATCTTATCCAAATTCTTTTTTACATCTTCACCTTTGTATAATACGCTCCCATTAGATGGTTCTAACAGTCCACTCATTATATTTAATAATGTAGATTTTCCACATCCTGACGGTCCTAAAATAGAAATAAATTTACCATCATCTACTTGAAAATTAACATTATTTAAAGCCTGTGTTTCACCTTTAATAGAATGATAATTCATTGATATATTTGATATTTCTAACAAGCTCAAATAAAATCACCACCTTTTCATCTTTATGTGACCTTTATTTAGCTGCTTTTTCAGCAAAAGAATTATCTACGATCTTGCTAAATTCAGGTCTTTGCGGCATTAAGCTTGAATCATAATCAGTAATTATATCCATAAGTCTATTTAAATTTTCTTCTTTAATTTCTGGTGTATGAGCTATAGCATCAATCTTTTTATAGTTATCTATAACTGTCATAATTGTATCTTTATCTGTACCTGGGAAATAATCAATTATGCTATCCGCAACTTCCTCTGTACTATGACTAAAAAACCACTGCTGACCTTTATAGATAGCATTTGTAAAACCTTGTATTACTTGTGGATTTTTATCCATATAGGATTTTGTTGCAAAATAACAAGTATAAGGAATTAATCCTGATTCTTCACCAACAGATGCAAGAATATATCCAGTTCCCTCTTTCTGAATTGCAGAAGCTGTAGGTTCAAAGAGAGCCACATAATCACCTGTACCGCCCTTAAATGCACCTGCAGTTGCAGCAAAATCTATATTATTTACCATATTGACATCTGTTTTTGGATTAATATTATTGTGTTTCATAGCATATTCAAAAGCCATTTCTGGAACACCACCCGGTCTTCCTCCTATAATATTTTTCCCTTTAATATTTTGCCACTTAAAATTGTCTTCCTTAGTTCGTCCAACCACGAAAGAGCCATCTTTTTGGGTAAGCTGTCCAAAAAGTACTGGGTAGTCTTCTCTTCCTTGATTATTAATGTAAATAGTTTGTTCTGGTCCACAAAAACCAATATCTGCTGATTTACTTAAAACTGCTTGCATAGTTTTATCTGCGCCTTGACCTGTTTGTAAATCAATTTCGATTCCATTCTCTGCAAAATAGCCTTCTTTCATTGCAACATACATAGGAGCGTAAAAAACTGAACGTGTAACTTCATTTAAGCGTACAGTTACTTTACCTTCCTTAGTTTTATTATTGCTACTACAGCCAAACATAGATATGGCAGTTATACTCGAAATCAATAAAGCAGTTAATACTTTTAACTTTTTTTTCATTAAATAAAGCATCTCCTAATACTGTTTTATGATGTATCATATGATATTTAATCAAAGATTGTTCTAATATATATGCTCTATTTGCTGGATACAATAAGTCTTAATTTATATAAACTATTTGGGCTTAAAACTTTATTTTGTAAACAATTCACATTTAACAATTTTAGCTTAAAGCAACGCACAAAGTATAAACTTCTAAATTTAATTGTCGATTTTTAAATAATATGATAATATAATCATATCGTTTTTATAAAAAAGGTATTTTATCCACTTATCATTTCTAAGAACAATATCAACAACATTAAATGTATAGAAAGGGGAATTTAATATGAAACTATGGTCCATTATAGCAATAGGAGTATATTTACTTATTTTGCTTACAATAGGATACTACTCTTACAAAAAAACATCTAATCTTTCAGATTATATGATAGGAGGAAGAGGACTCGGACCTCTTGTTACAGCATTATCAGCAGGCGCAAGTGATATGAGCGGTTGGATGCTTATGGGACTTCCTGGAGCAGTTTACCTAACTGGTATATCTAATATTTGGATAGGAATTGGTTTAACCGTAGGTGCCTACTTTAACTACCTTCTACTGGCTCCAAGATTTAGAGTCTACACAGAGATTGCAAATGACTCTATGACAATTCCAGACTATTTAGAAAATCGTTTTAAAGATAAGTCTAACATACTTAGGCTTGTATCTGGTATCGTAATACTTGTTTTCTTTATTCTTTATGTTTCATCAGGACTTGTTGCTGGAGGAAAATTATTTGTTGATACATATAAGCTAACTTATACAATGGGTGTAGTTGTCACTCTATCTGTTGTTGTTCTTTATACGTATTATGGTGGATTCTTAGCAGTTAGCCTTACTGACTTCTTCCAAGGGACTTTAATGTTTATATGTTTAATCACTGTTCCAGTTGTAGCGTATATGAATATAGGGGTAGATCCTGGAACATTTGTAAATAAGGTAAAAGCAATTGATCCTAAATTATTTGATATATTTAGAGGGACTAGCATAGCTAGTATTATTAGCCTTCTAGCTTGGGGCTTAGGCTATTTTGGACAGCCTCACATTATTGTTCGTTTCATGGCAATAAAATCTGCAAAAGAATTAAAATCAGCAAGAAGAATTGGTATTGGATGGATGGCAATAGGTCTTTTAGGTGCTGTTGTAAGTGGTATTATAGGTCTTGTATATTTTACTGAACATAACACTCCATTAAGTGATCCTGAAACAGTTTTTCTTAGACTTGGTGATATATTATTTCATCCATTTATTACAGGAATTATATTATCTGCAGTACTAGCTGCTATTATGAGTACTATCTCATCTCAGCTTTTAGTTTGTTCAAGTTCTATTACAAAAGATTTTTATCTAGCTTTCTTTAATAAAGAAGCTTCCGAAAAACAACAAATGGTAATAGGTAAATTAGCTGTATTAGTCATAGCAGCATTTGCGACAGTACTTGCATACCTTCCAAATAAGACTATTTTAGATATTGTTGGCCAAGCATGGGCTGGTTTTGGTTCGTCTTTTGGTCCAGTTCTTTTATTAAGTCTGTACTGGAAAAGAATGACTAAATGGGGTGCCTTATCTGGAATGATTGTTGGTGGTATAACAGTTCTTTTATGGATTGTTTTAGGTTTATCTAGTTTTCTATATGAGATGATTCCAGGATTTTCATTATCACTTCTATCTGTAATTATCGTTAGTCTTTTAACTAAAAAGCCAGATAGTGATGTCAGTAACCAGTTTAATAAAATGGAAAATATATTAACAGATATGAAATAATATATTTGTTTTCTAAAGGTATAGTATTCAATTAATCTTGTACCTTTAACTTATAAAAAATAACAGTAAGACTAATAATTCTATGGTCTTACTGTTATTTTTTATCCTTATTTGCTTATTTTAAATTTTGATACTAACTCATTTAATCTATGAGCCAATTTAGCTAATTGATTAGCTGAATCTCCTATTTCGTCCATAGTAACAGCCTGTTCTTCAGCTGATGCTGATACCTCTTCTGTTGCTGATGCCGTGTGTTCTGATATAATTGATGTTTCTTGCATTTCTACTACTGTATCTTTTGCTGTTTTAATCATAGATTCTGTAGAATTATATACATCTCGAACTACATCAAAAATGTTTCTTATAGCTTTTTCTATATTATCAAAATGAGTTTCAGCCTTTAACGCTGTTTCCATACCAACAGTAATTTCCTTAGAACCTTCATCCATACTACTACTAATGGTCTCAATTTGATTTTGTATTCCACTTATTAAAGCCGAAATCTGACTGGCAGCAGTAGCAGATTGTTCCGCAAGGGTTCTTACTTCATCTGCAACTACGGCAAATCCCTTTCCTTGCTCTCCAGCTCTAGCAGCTTCTATTGCTGCATTTAAAGCAAGTAAATTGGTCTGACTTGCAATGTTAGTTATAACTTCAACAATCTTACCAATTTCATTTGATCTCTCGAGTAACATTTTACTTTCTTCTAAATTGGTTTTATTGTTTTCAACAATTAATTTCATACTTTCAACAGCTTTATCCACCGCTTCAAAAGCAACCGCACTTATGTTATGTGATTCTTCAGCTGTTTCAAGCATATCATTACATTTATTAACAACAACTCTACTTACTTCTTCCATTTCAATTGTTTTCTCGCTGGCTAAAGTCACTTGTCTTGACTGCTCAGTTGTATTTTCTGCTATCACTTGTATTGCTTTAGCAACTTCTCCAGTAACCTTAATGCTATCATCACATGAATTTGCAAGATTAGTTGAAACTTCATTTACCTTTGATGATTCATTATTTATATCTGTAATTATGCCTCTTAATGCTTCTATCGTATGATTAAACGCTGTAGCAAGATTTCCAAATTCATCTTTGGATTTTACTTCTATTGAACCACTTAAGTCTCCAGTAGATATAACTTCCGCGAACTCATTAAGGCGTACTAAAGGTTTGATCAACTTAGTTGCTGCTGTAAATATAGCTGCTGATAAAATTACAATAATAGCTATAACTATCCCAATCATAATCAGTATCAAATGATTAGATGAAGCAAAAAGTTCATCCTCATAAACAACATTTATAACTGTCCAACCAGAAATCGGTGCCTTTGCATAGAATGCAATTTTTTTCTCAGATCCACTTCCAAATTTAAAAACTCCTGGTTTATCACCTTGAATGGCTTCATTAAGTTTAGTAAGATCTGAATCATTAACTGTATTTATTTTCTCTTTCATGGCCCAATCTTTATTTGGGTGAACTATAAAAGTTCCATCACTTCCTAATAATACTCCGTAACCTTTTTGACCATATTTTAGATTTTTAACTTGATTTTCTACTGCTTCAATAGCCAAACTTGAGGCAGCTCCTGCTGTAACTTTTCCTTGTGCATCTTTATTCCACGCAACCATCATTACAACATTCTTATCATAAGCTTCAGAATATGTAGGCTTAAATATTGCATCATAAGGAACGCCATTTGTCTTTGAATATCTTTCTGAAGCTTCTGTTGCAGCACCTTTAGCCCAATTAGCAGTTGCAAATTTTCCATTGCTTACATTATAAAATCTCGCTTGTAGCTTATTCAAACTATCAGCGTTACTCCATTCACTAGGCTCTAGGCTATTTAGTATATGGACTGCTGCATATTCGTCTGGATATGTATTTTTAATAAAATTAAATCTTGATAAATTTAAATCATCTATTATGTTTAATGATCCATCTGTGCTATTTAAATTTAAACCAGGATTTTTTTCCAAAACTTGTTTAAGCACTGGGCTTTGAGCTGTTTCTTGAACTTCTGCCATTCTACTCGTCAGCCATGTATTAATATGACCAGTTGCTTCTGTTGTTCTTAATGACATGGAATTCACTAATTCGCTTTCTATAATGCTCCTAAAATTAATATATGCAAATCCTGTCAGCGATATCAATCCAACTATTACTAGCGGCAATATTATTACCATTAACTTTGATTTAAATGATATTCTCATGATTAATCATTTCCTCCTTAAGGTGTACAAATTTTTTAATCTTGAAATTCACCGTTATGCAACCATATATGCTTTAATTCTTCCTGATTTCTATCTAATGTTTTTCTCTCTCTCATAGCCTTTGCTGGTATACCCGCTACCAACTCATTTTTTTCAACATTTTTACCGACTAAAGAAGAAGCTGCTACTATTCCTTGTTTTTCAATTGTTACTCCAGGCAATATAGTTGAATTAGAATATATTTTAGCGTAATCTTTAATTACTACTTTTGCATATGTCCTTAATTCATGTTCATGCTCCTCATGAGAATGAGTAAAAATTGTAACGCCTTCGCCAATTCCTACTGAGTTACCTATTGTTATTCCACCTTTTGAATCTAGGAAAGCACCTTTGTTCATAAATACGTTATCTCCTATTTCTATATTGTCAGGAACATTGAAACGTACATTTTCTTCAGCTATAAAATTCTTTCCGCATGACTTAAATAATTTTTTTGCTAATATCTGTCTATAAGGAATAGCAAAATTGGCAATTAAGCACATAGGTGATTTATCTAGTACATCCCATAAAAAATGAAGATATCTTTTTTCTTCTGAAAATTCTAATTCATTATTTTTAGGTAAATAGTCCCCATATAATTTCATTTCATCTAATATTTCGTATGGAAAATAACATTTTAGAGAATTTAAAATTTCTATTACGCCCTCTTTATTTATCCCTTGTTTTACTATGACTTCTACTTCATTTAATAATTCGTCTATTTTACTCATATCATTTCAGATTATTAAAATCGCAAAAAATAATCTTTTCGCCTCCTTCATAGTCAAACTTTCAACGCGATTTTATAAGCAACATTAAGTCAAACTGTTTGTCCAACTTATTTTAGTTTTGCTACTAATTACTATGATTATATTTTATTAGCCTTCTCCACTCCCTTCTGATCTTTTAATATTATTTATAATTCAAACTTCGAATCTCTAGCAGCAAATACTTTGCACTTGAAAAAATAATAAAAATAGCTTTCTTATTGTAAGTTTTAAGAGCGCAAAAATGGTGTCTACATAATTGTGGACACCAAAATTAAAATATAAAATTTATTATTCATAGATACATTTTGGCAACCTGACAATCATAGAAAATTAAATTTTTCCTTAGACTCATAGCTTTGCGACCCTATTTTTCAATAAGTGTGCCTATTGATATTATATTTTTTTCATTTTTATTCTATTATTACATCTTTTACAACATTTTTCAACTTATATACACTAAATTTAAGTTACAATATTGTAAAAATGGATATTATTTAATCGTTTAATTCAATATAATACCATTTATTCAATATAATATATTTATAAATTTAAATATATTATATATATTTTTCTTATCGCCATGCTAATAAATTCATTTAAAAATCAATAATTTTCTTCAATTTCATATATACCAATTCATGAAAATATATCTCCTAAAATTATTCTTTTATAGAATTTACTTTTTAAGTTCTGTATCAAACTCTCTTCTTGTCCAAGTTTTAAAATCAGCTGGATTTTCTTCATTAATTAAAAATACTCTTGCACCACGAGGAATTTTGTCATCTCCATATCCTCCGTATCCAGTATATCCAGCATATCCAAGCCTAACACCATCTAAAGCAGCACAGTAATTATTAAAATGATCATGCCCTACAAATATACCTTTCACATCACCAATTTTAACTATTTTGTTAAATAAGCATAAATTTATCTTGGCACAGCTCTCATCTTCAAGCCTTTCACCATTTACTAATCCAGTCTTACATGCCTTTTTAAACTTCTTTAAAGGTATATGAAAGAACATAAGCGCAGGTATTAATCTTTTATATTTTTTCTTCAAATTTATCGCTGTTCTTTTATACCACCATATTTGAGTAAGTTTTATCCAATCATATCCTCCAATAATGGCAGGAGCGTATTTTCCTGAATCTATCATATATATATTAAATTTAGGCGTTTTATCTTTTGAACTTTCTACAAGAAGATTATAATTACCTATCCTATCAAAAGTTTTATACCCCACTTGACTCAGATTATGTTTAAAGCTCATATATAAATTCATCATTTCTTCTTTCGTCATCATATTATGTTCATCATCATGATTACCAAAAACTATACACCAAGGTACATTTCTATTTTCCATTGGCTCCGCTATATGATTTATAGCTTTTTTTACATCTTCTGCTGTCTGACATTTGCCATCAATAATATCTCCTGATAATATAACCATATTGGGGTTTTCGTAATCTAATATCTTATTTATAAGCTCTATAGATTTGTCTCTGCTCGGTCCTTCATGTATATCTGTAAATTGAACTATTTTAAACTTGCCATTACTATCAAACCTAAGGTTATTTTTCATATATATTCACCTTTCTTAAAATATAATATTATATGAAAACTAGGTTGTATCTGACACTAACTATTTGCTAATTAGACCTTATTTTAAATTGTAAAAGGATCATTGCATTTTGCAACAATCCTTTATATCTTATAAAACATTAAATATATATTTTTTAATTAAATTTCTACATTTATCAATTAATTTATCACTTGGCTCACTAGAGTCTTAAACGTAAATTTATTATTACAACATATATATCATAATGATTTTATATTTTTATAGTTTAAATTCTTCAATTTTTTCTTTCAATTCCTCAGCCATATCTTTTAAATTATTAAAATTATCAACAAAGCTTTCTGTTGACGCTGTCACTTCTTGCGCTGTCGCTGAAACTTCCTCTGTTCCCGATGCTGTTTCTTCTAATATCGCTGATAAGTTTTCTACTTTTTCAACTACATCATCCTTCATATTATTTATGTTACTCACACCTTCAGCTATTTTACTCACCTTTTCTGTTAAACTTTCTATAGCTGTTACTATTTCTGTAAATATCACTTCTGATTCTTTAACTGCATGCTCTTGATCATCTACTGTTCCACTTGTTTCTAATACCCTGTCAACTGCTAATTCTGATTTACTTTTTATTTCTTTTATTATTTCATCTATTTGTTTGGCTGAAACTGATGTCTCTTCTGCAAGCTTTCTTATTTCATCAGCGACTACTGCAAATCCCTTTCCTGCTTCTCCTGCTCTAGCTGCTTCTATTGCTGCATTTAAGGCTAAAAGATTTGTTTGCTCTGTAATCGCACTTATTGCCTTATTCATGGTGCCTATTTTCATTATACTTTCCGAAACTTCACTTACAACATCTTTTACTGATTCAGTACTTTTTTTAGTTTCATATGATTTATTTATAACGGTCTTTACAATCTTTATTCCATCTTTACCTAAATCATTTGCTTTTATTGCCATACCATTTACACTTTCAGTCGCTTCTTCTATCTTATTCATAGATTGAGATAGTAAGTCCATGCTGTGTGATATCATTTCTAAATTGTTAGAAGACTCCATAGTTCCACTTGATATTTGATTTATTGTCTCACTTACCTGATTCATCGATATTGCTACTTCTTTGCTCATACTAACTGAATTTATAGCATTTTTATTAACATTTATTGCCGAATTATCAACACTCTTAATTAATTTTGCAATATTTTTCTGCATTTTATTAAAACTATTTTCTAGAATTATAAATTCGCGAATATGATTATTTATAATAATTTCTTTGTTAAATTCTCCATTCGCAGTTCTTTCCATTCCATCTTTTAAGGAATTTACTCCTTTACTTATTCTTCTAGCAATAGCCATAGTTATAATTAATGTAATTACCGCTATTGCAAATATAATTATAATTGATGCTATAGTTGAATCATTTTCTGATTTCCTTAGCTCACTAGATGGGATTTTTAGTATTAACTTCCATCCAGTAAGTTCCGAGGTCTCAAAATACCCCTCATATGTACTATTATTATAATTGAATTTGATTTTACCTTTATCACCAATTGATATCTGATTCCAGCAATTGTATTCAGTTGGCTCTGTTCCAGCAATTTTAGTTTTGTCATTGTCAGAAATAACTACACCATCTTTATCAGTAATAATAAACTCTCCGGTTTGTCCGTATTTTATACTTGATAACTGATCTGCTAGTTCACTTAGCTCTACATCTATAGCCATAACGCCTACCGGTACATTATTTTTAATCACAGCCTTATATATTGTTATTGCGCTTTTTCCAGTTATTTTATCTTGATAAGGACTATGAATAATATATTTATTCGGATTCTCTATAGTCTCTTTAAACCAGGATTTTTCTGTAGCGTTATAATCATCTGGCAATTTACTATCAAGTATTTGAAATACTTTTCCAGTGTTGTCTGAATAATATATATTTAAAATACTTTCATCAGTCTTCTTAATTAATTTCATATCTCCATTCAATTTATTATATGGTGATTCTTCAATATTAAAATTATTATTCTCAATTAATGTTTTCAATGTATCTTCATAATATGTAATCTTATTATTTATTATTTCCTGTCCTATATTTGAGAGTAAAGTTCTATTTTCATCAAAACTCTTTTCATTACTCCTCCTTGATGTCGTTGTAGAAATGATACCTAAAATAACTACTGGTATTATTGCTAACATAGCAATTGTAATCAGTAAGTATAACCTTATACTTACTGATTTAATTTGACTTTGTGCTTTATGCATATTTTCCCCCACCTCATAATTAACTTCAATTCATATTATATCGCAAAATATGCCAAAATATCTCATTTTATATTCTTTTTATGAAACTATGCTCAAAAATGACATTTTTTTGACATTAGTCATGTTTATTAGCAATATTTTAATAAATCTTCTTATTTATTATCACATTCTCATTTAAATTGACAAATTTATATTTATTTTTGATAGAAAAAATTAAAACTCAACCTTTTTAGGTTATACCCTCAATTTTACTGGAATATAAATTCCTAAAGAAGAACAAAAGTGGCTGCGCCACGCTCTTTCTTTATACCATTTTTTACAGGTCAATATCCTTATACCCCATTGGTATCACTGGCTTTCAAAATCAAAAAATTCTATACTTTCC
This sequence comes from Clostridium beijerinckii, assembly GCF_018223745.1. Classification (NCBI taxonomy): domain Bacteria; kingdom Bacillati; phylum Bacillota; class Clostridia; order Eubacteriales; family Clostridiaceae; genus Clostridium; species Clostridium beijerinckii. The sequence continues at coordinate 1,074,822 of NZ_CP073653.1, read as the reverse complement.
TAGACAATAAAAAAACAAAATCCAAGTTATATTAGTAACCTGGATTTTGCTTTCACTAAATTCTTATACATTATTTATTATTATGTTTCTACATATTTAATCCTGAATAAGCTTCTTCTCCATGTAAGGAAATATCTAATCCCTCTGCTTCCTGTTCTGAAGTAGCTCTTAAGCCCATTACTAAACTCATTACTTTAAGTATTACAAATGTCGCAACTGCTGCATACAAGGCAGTTGCACAAGTAGAAATTAAATGAGCTTTTAAAAGTGCAAAGTTACCATATATTAATCCATCACTCCCTGCTGGATTAATTGCCTTTGATGCAAAGATAGCTGTCGCTATAGATCCCCAAATTCCTGCTACTCCATGACAGCCAAAAGCATCTAAGGCATCATCGTATCCTAATTTCCTCTTCAATATAGCTATTGCGAAAAAGCTTAATGCTCCGCCAACTGCTCCAATAAGCACAGCTGATATAGGGCTCACGAATCCTGCCCCCTGAGTTATTGCAACTAACCCGGCTATAGCTCCACTTACTGTTCCTAAGGCTGTAGGTTTTTTATAGAGCAACCATTCACAAAGTACCCATGCAACTGCTCCTGCAGCCGCTGAAGTATTAGTTGTAAAGAATGCATTTACAGCTACATAATTCATTGCAAGAGCACTTCCTGCATTGAATCCAAACCATCCAAACCATAAAAGCCCTCCACCTAATATTGCCATAGGTATATGGTGTGGTTCAGGGATCGCTCTCTTTCTTTTACCAACAACAATTGCCGCAACTAGTCCAGAAACTCCTGAGTTTATCTCTACTGGATTTCCTCCAGCAAAATCAAGGACTCCTAAATTCCTTAACCATCCATTAGCTCCCCATACCCAATGAGAAATAGGATCATAAACAAATGTACTCCACAAAATAATCAATATTATAAACGCCGGGAAATTCATACGTTCAGCAACAGAACCTGAAATTACAGCTGCAGTAATCGCAGAAAACATTAACTGAAATACTACAAATTCTAAATGTGGTATTGTGCCTGCATAATCCGCATTAGGCGCCATTCCTATACCTTTTAGGAAACTCCAATCTAAACCACCTATTACTCCTTTTACATCTGGACCGAAGGCTAAAGTATAACCTATAAAAATCCATTGTAAAGATATAATAACAAGAGCTGCATAACTATGTACTGTAATACTTAATACATTTTTGCTTTTAACCATACCTCCATAAAATAAAGCTAATCCTGGCACCATTAGCATTACTAACGCTGCACTAATAATTACAAATCCCATATCTGCGCCGTTTAATAATTCCATTTTCTATTCCCCCTTGAATAAATTTAATTAAATTTTGAGTACAATTGCTTATTCTAAGTTGTTAAAAAATAAAAAAGACGCTTCACTCCAAAGAAGGTATACCCATACTAGATATATCTTTTTTGAAATGAAAACGCCATTGTTTTCTACATATTTCTTTAAATTTTTAAATTACTTTTATAAGTTTACTATCCCATGTTTTATATGTCAATATAAAATGATAATTTATTATTAGTTATTTTTAAATATGAATTATTTTTTTCATTATACATACGGGCCAGGTAAAATAACAAAATCTCAGACGACTTTGGCTAAGTTCAATATTGTGCTTCACACTCTTTTCATATATGTAGATTTTTTTACGCATTTGCCTTTTTAAACACATGTGAGAGAAATTTGGCAGGCGAATATGATTTATTTTTTATTCTCTTTGCAAACCATAACTTTCTGAGTTAGTCTTTTCCATAACTTATCCACAGATTTAACTTGAATATGAATTCCTAGAGAATAAAAAACTCTCTTGTTTTTACATTAAATCAAGAGAGTTCTAATTAAAAATTAAATTCTTATATACATATTATTGATTAATTTCTATATCCACATGAAAAATCTTCTCCAGGATTTATATCTAATACAACACGTTCGGGTTCAACAAGCGCAACTTCATGTCGACATTTCCACTTGCTATTTTCCGTAATTCCTTCTATGGTGTCTATTTCTTCAAGAACATCGCTATTTTCAAAAATGTAATATCCATAAGAATATAAAATATTCGATATTTCGTCTGGATCTAAATTTTTAAAATGGCATTGTAAATCACATAAACCTACTGATGATAATCCTAATGTATCCATTACATACTCATTCTCATTGTTTTCAATATTAAATAATCTTACATTTAATATACCAAGTAAAACATCATAATCATCATTTAGAGGATTATTTTTTAAATACTCTTCCCTACTTATTACTTGTTCAGTAATATTAAAATGAATGCCTTCACATGGAATTAATTCAACTATAGAATAAAGCGTTTTTTGAAAAAGTTTTATTCTTTCAGCATAATTTAATCCTATAGCCATTATATCTGTAACCAAAACTCTAACCTTACATTTTTCAAATTCTTCTTTATTAACATAGTCAAATGATTGTCCTAATGATTTTCTCAATTTATTAATTTCAGGTTTTTCTTCAATAACGCTAATAACAATTCCAACAGGCGCATTTACATTTTTATATTCTAATATATGATCCATAAATGCAAATGAAATATTGTTATCTCTATTAGATGTAACTTTAACATTTTTAAAATACTTTTGTATATTTCTTAGTAATTCATTTTCCAGAATAACAGGCTTTTCTTTCATCAAAAGTTCAACACTATATATTTCTGAAAAAGCATCAGCTACATTTTCTACCTTTCCATTTTTACTTACTTCATATCTTTTCATTCTATACAAACCCTCTTTCTTATTTTTAATTTTAATTGAAATAAATTCTTTATTCTTTGCTCCAAATAAAAAAGCTGTCTCAAAACATAATTAATTTTGAGACAGCTTTGTCTATGTAAATATTTATTAATTATAACACACTATATATAAATTTAATATACATTCACTTAAAATGTATGTATTATTATAATTATTTTTACATTTTCATTTAATTTGAAAATTAATTCATTCACAAATGGTTTGGTAAATCCATAATATTATTAATAGTATAGATATATTTAAGGAGAAAGCTATGCCCTTAAAATACAAGAACCACATAGACTTTGATAAATTACCCAAAAATTTTCCTCCACAACATCAGGATTGTCAACCAGGAATTGAAGCACGTATGGATCCACCGCCTATATTTGATAATCCTGATTATAAAGGAAGTGATAAATTAAAAGGTAAAGTAGCACTAATCACAGGCGGTGATAGTGGAATCGGAAGAGCCGTAGCTATTGCTTTTGCTAAAGAGGGAGCTGATATAGTAATTTCATATTTATATGAACATCAAGATGCAATAAAAACCAAGCAATATGTTGAAAAATATGGCAGACACTGTCTTCTCATGCCTGGTGATATTTCCTACAAAGATTTCTGCAAAAAACTAGTCGAATGTACAATTGAAAAACTAGGGAAAATTGATATTTTAATAAACAATGCTGGTGTTCAATTTCCTCAAGATAGTATAGAAGAACTATCATCTTCCCAATTAAAAACAACATATTCAATCAATATATTTCCAATGTTTTATCTAACCCAAGCTGCATTGCCACACATGAAAAGAGGAAGTACAATTGTAAACACGGCTTCTGTCACAGCTTACCAAGGTAATAAAACTTTAATTGACTATTCTTCAACCAAAGGCTCAATTGTAACCTTCACTCGTTCTCTTTCCCAATCCATAGTAACCAAAGGAATTAGAGTTAATGCTGTAGCTCCAGGCCCTATTTGGACGCCACTTATAGTATCAAGCTTTTCTGCTGAAGAAGTTGCTAAATTTGGATCTGACGTTCCTATGAAAAGAGCTGGCCAACCTTTCGAATTGGCTCCAGCATATGTATATCTTGCATCTAATGACTCCTCCTATGTTACTGGGCAAGTACTTCATGTAAATGGTGGAACTATGGTTGATAGTTAGAATAAATTTAACAACCGAATATATTCTTTAGGGCACAATAAATTAGGGCTTGTTAACAAGCCCTTACTTATTGTCTATAAATTCAATCTTCCAATTAAAGTATCCACTCTCCTCATTTTTCTCATATTTGAAATATGCCGAAAATGTATTACCTTTTTTACTCTTAAGATTTCTAAATCCTACTTTTCCATTCTTAAGCAGAAGTTCAACCATTTCTTTAGATATTTTCTTACCGAAAGATGCTATATATCTATCATCTTTCCAAATCGTATATTTGCATCCATTTTTCCAGTTACTGCATCCAAAACTCTTTTCACCTTCAATTACTGGATTTCCACAGACTGGACATGGTCCTATATTCTCACTATCTTTAGGTATTTCTACTTTAAATCTTGATAATGCAGCATCATCTTTTTTTATCAATTCTACGGATTGGATTGTGAAATCTGTTATAAGTTTAATAAATTCACTTTTAGCAAATTTTCCTTTCTCTATATCTGAAAGAGTTTTCTCTAATCTACCTGTATACTCCAAGTCAAATAATTCTTTTACTGGAAAAGTCTCAACCAAATTTCTCCCAAGCTCTGTACACATAAGATTTTTACCTTTTGTCTTTAGGTATCCTATATCCTTTAATTTCTTTATTGTTTCTGCTCTAGTCGCTGGAGTTCCTATGCTAAACCCACTTAAAATTGCCTGCATCATTTCTTCTGAGTCTTCATCTTTTCCTTCAATACCTTTTCCGCAAGTCTCCATTACTCTAAGTAATGTTTTTTCAGTGTGATACTTAGGTGGCTTCTTAGTAACAGAATTCACTTTAGAATCTACAATATCTACAGTTTCATCTATTTCAATTTTGGGTAGAATTACATCTTTACTTTCTATTTTCTCTACTACTTTCCATCCCTCTACAAGCTTTACTTTCCCTTTCGAAACAAAAATTCCATTCATTTCTGAAACATTAGCTTTTAATGTAACTTTTGTTTCTTCAAATTCAGCTATAGGCATAAACTGCATTATAAATCTATTTTTAATAGCATCATATACTATTTTTTCATCAGACGATAAGCCCGATGGCTTTATATATGTTGGTGTTATAGCACTGTGACTCTCAACCTTCGAGCTATCAAAAATTCTTTTTGATGTACTAAATTTAATATCTTTTTCATATGGCAATCCAGCTTTTAATGTATCTAAAACTTTTTTCGCTCTATCCTTTAAACTTTCTTCTAAAACCACACTTGCCGTTCTTGGATAGGTAGTAAGCTTCTTTTCATAAAGAGACTGTGCAACTTTAAGAACTTTATCTGATGTCCATCCCTTATATTTACTAGTTATATGTCCCTGCAGATTAGATAAATTAAATAAGTATGGTGGATATTCTTTTTTTAATTCTGTCTGCTTATCAATAATCTTAGCAGTTGCTCCTTCAAGCCTTGAAATAAATTTATCCAAATCTTCCTTTTTCTCAAACTTTTCAGAATCATTCTCATAATAAAGTCCCTCAAATTCTTCATTGGCTGAAGTTTTGAAGTTTGACACTAGCTTATAATAAGTTGTTGCTGTAAAATTCTCTATTTCTTTATCTCTATCATAAATAATCTTTAAAGTTGGAAGAAGCACTCTTCCTATATTAATAGTCTTGTTTTCTTCAAATTTATATTTCAGTGTACTTACAGATGTTAAATTAATTCCAATTATCCAGTCACTCCACTGTCTTCCTATTCCAGCATCTTGCAGTGGCTGCATTTCCTTATTATCTTTTAGTGATTCCATTCCGCTTTTAACTTCATCAGGTGTCCACTCGTTTAAAAGTAATCTATATATAGGCTTTTTCACCTTAAAATAGCCAAACAATTCATCAGCTATAACCTGCCCTTCCCGATCGAAGTCAGTAGCTGATACAATGCCATCAACATCTTCTTTATCAATTAAGGATTTTATTATTCCAAGCTGTTTCTTTGCACCCTTATCTTCAACAGTTCTGTCTACACTATCACATTTAACCTTATATAAAAAATGCTCTGGAATGAAAGGAAATTTCTCAAACCTCCACCCCTTCATATTTTCATCATAGTCTTTTGCATCATATAATTGTAAAAGATGCCCAAACGCCCACGTTATGTAATAGCCATTTCCTTCAAAATAACCATCTCTTCTAGTTTTTACATTAAATGCATCTGCAATATTTTTAGCAACAGATGGTTTTTCCGCAATAATAACTTTTGCCATGATATATTTTATTATCCTCCTTTAAGCACAATTAAAAAAATAATGGACCATCATATCTGCATGTTCTGCACTTTAGGTCTATTATTTCCTTTCAGGTGCCTTAGTTATTACTTGTAGCACTTATATATATTAACACTAATCAAAAAATAAAACCAGCTGAAGTTCTTTATGTAAATATCAGGTATCAAAAATAGACAAATACTCTCATATTAATTATTTCCTTTACATATTAAAAGAAGGTATAAATGAACAAATCATTTATACCTTGCATCTAAATTATTCAAGCTTTTCTCACTAATAATATTTTAACTTATTCTTTTCTTTCAATACACAATGCTTTATCTGCTTCTTTAAGCATGTTTTCTATAACTTCCATTGAAGAATATCCTAATTTATTATTAAATATTTCTGTACCGCATACTAAAAACTCGCTTCCCAATTTAATGGCTGACTTTATAGTTTCAGTAGTAATTCCGCCTTGCATCTGCACTGTTCCATCAAAGTTTCTAGTAAAATAATTAATGTAATCTGCTATTTCTTTCGAATTCAACATCCCAAATGAATTACTTGAACGTGCACCTGTAGCCTCCACTTGAAATGTTAACATTCCAATCTTATCTTGAAATGGCGATATAAATTCCAGTATTTCTTTCTTAGTTTTCGGAATAAATCTATCCGTTCCGACAACCTCAATCACAGGGCTTACGCAAGCTCCCATTTCAATTATCTCATCTATAATTTCCTTTAATTCCTGGCGATCTTTCACTACTTCTAGCTGAAAACATACAGCCCCAACATTTATGTGCTTAATATCTTTTATATGAATCTTAGGATAATCCGTAAGTAAATGCACATTCAAAAATACCTCATATAATCCGGCTATCGTATTTAATCTTTCAATAAAGCTTATGTTAAAAATATGAGAATTAACGCTTGGACTATCACTTCCAAAATTGCTATAATCATCGAAGTTTATATCCACATGTAATGTTTTTATATTACCTTGTTTTAGCAAAATTTCTACTTCTTCAATCACCTTACCTTGAATTGTATCAATATCAAGTGATTCATCTAATTTATCCAGTATAGTAATTAATGCAGGGTTTATTTTTATAACTTTTCCATTTATAACATCTTTTTTGTTATAAAATCTTAATGCCGATGTCCCATAAAAAATTTCCCTATTATTCTTCATTAAAGCCTCCCGCTAATTTAAGCTTTTATTAGTTTATTCTTATAATTTATCCCAAATTGGTAATCTTTAAATATCTACTCTATTTCTTTTTTCTCCTCTATTATACGCACTTATATTTTCTAATAAATCTGAAAACAACCTACTTCTAGCTTCTTCACTTGCCCACGCTACATGAGGTGTCAAAATCAGCCTATCTTTATTTTTTACTTTTAATAGTGAGTTTTCTACTGGAATAGGTTCCTCTTTAAATACATCCAGAGCTGCACCTCCTATTATCTCCTCATCTAAAGCTCTAGCTAAATCTTCATCCACAATTATAGGACCTCTTCCAACATTAATTAAAACAGCATCTTTTTTCATTTTTGTAAATGCATCATAGTTTAATAATCCTTCAGTTTTTTCATTTAAAGGAGCATGTATTGAAATAATATCACATTGCTTTAACAAAGACTCAAACTCCACTCTTGCAAAATCTGAATCCGAATTTTTTCCTGAAGTTGAATAGTATACTACTCTTGCACCAAAAGCTTGAGCTATTCTAGCCACTCTTTTTCCAATGGCTCCAAGTCCAATTATTCCCCATATCTTACCACATAAATCTTTATATGGTAATTCTAAATTTGTGAACATATCATATCTTGAATACTCTCCAGATTTAACAAAGTTATCAAAATAGCTTATATTATCGTATAAATGAAGTAACATAGCAAAAGTATGTTGAGCTACAGTCGTAGTCGAATATCCTCTTACATTAGTTACCGCAATATTTCTTTCTTTAGCATATTCTATATCTATATTGTTATATCCTGTAGCCATTTCGCATATTAATTCCAATTCGCTCGCATCTTTTAAATTTTCCCTGTTTAACTTAACTTTATTAGTTAAAACAATATTAGCATTTCTAATTCTTCCTGCAACTTCTTCTTCAGATGTCAAATCATAATAAATCACCTGTCCAAACTCATTTAATTTAATATAGTCTACATTTCCTAAAGTTCTTCCATCCAATACTACTATTTTCTTCATACTCAATCTCCTTTTCCAACTTTAAAATAATCCTATTTACTCTATAATGATAAAAAAAGAAGTTCTCAAAAATTATGATTTTACTTGCTAACTTTATGAATACATACCTTATTTTTCTATATTAATAATACCGTAAACAAATTTAAATGTAAACTTATACGTAATTATTTTACAACTCAACCAATACCGTATTCATGTGTTAAAAATTTATTTTAAGTAATTAAAAATGACTATAATACGTAAAAAAAATAAAGAGTTATGGATATAAAATTTTTCGCTCTCCATAACTCTTAATTATTTTATTCTTAAATCAATAATCATTTAATAGGGGCTGGTTTTATATACCAAATTTCATCTGCATATTGCTTTATAGTTCTATCACTTGAAAATATTCCTGAACTATATAGATTAGCAAAACATTTTTGAGCCCATTTCTTTTTGTCCTTATAATCTTCAAACACTCTTTCTTGAGTCTGCTTAAACGAGTCAAAATCTGCAAGTACATAATACTGATCTCTTTCCTCTAACAAAGCATTATATAAGTCTTCAAAGTATCCCGTTCTTCCATCGTCTAGTGTACCATCGATTAAAGTATCAACTACTCTCTTAATACTTGGATTTTCTCTATAATACCATTTTGGATCATAGTCATGCTTAATTCTTTCAATATCATCTACTCTAAGTCCAAATATATAGTTATTTTCCTCTCCGCTTTCTTGAACAATTTCTATATTAGCACCATCATAAGTTCCAAATGTTGGAGTAGCATTCAACATAAATTTCATATTTCCTGTCCCCGAAGCTTCTTTCCCAGCCGTTGAAATTTGTTTAGATAAGTCTGAACCTGGAAATAGTTTTTGAGCATAAGACACCCTATAATTATGAACAAAAACAACTTTTATTTTCTTAGAAACTTCTGAGTCATTATCTACAAGTCTAGCTATTTCATTTATAAATTTTACAATCCCCTTGGCTCTTCTATATCCTGGGAATGCTTTAGCTCCAAATATAAATGTTGTTTTTGGTATATCTAAATTTGGATTCTCTTTTATTCTGTAATATAAATCTAAAATGTATAAGGCGTTTAATAACTGCCTCTTATATTCATGTAATCTCTTAATCTGAATATCAAAGAATGAATCTGGATCTATATTAATTCCCTCTTCTTGTTTAATATAATCTGCTAGTTGAACTTTCTTCTCATGCTTAATTTCCATAAGTCTCTCAAGTACTGCATCATCATCTTTAAATTTCTCTAGACCCTTAAGAAGCTCTAAATTTTTAATCCAATCTTCACTTTCTAACAAATCTGTAATAAGCTCGGATAATTCTGCATTGCAGAGCCTAAGCCATCTTCTTGGTGTAATTCCATTAGTTTTGTTTTGAAATTTATTTGGATATAAATGATACCAGTGATTTAATTCATTTTTCTTTAAAATTTCTGTATGAAGTGCTGCAACACCATTTACAGCTCTCCCAACAAATATAGCTAAATTGGCCATTCTCATCTGATTATTTGCAATAATTCTAAAATTCCATATTGCACCTTCGTCATATCCTTTTTGTCTTAGCTCATTCATTAATGCTTCATCAACTTGATATGCAATTTGAAGTATTCTTGGGAATAATCTTTCTATTAATCTTATATCCCACTTTTCTAGTGCCTCAGCAAGTATTGTATGGTTTGTATATCCAAAAAACTCTTTAGCTATTGATAATGCTTCCGAAAATTCTACATACTCTTCATCAACTAATATTCTTATAAATTCAAGGATTGATATTGTTGGATGAGTATCATTTAATTGTGCTACATTGTATTTTACAAATTCAGAAAAATCCGCCCCAAATTTAGCCTTATGTTTTTTTAGTATATCTTTCATAGACGCACTTGAGAAGAAATATTGTTGCCTAAGCCTTAATATCTTTCCTGCCTCTGCTGTATCATTGGGATATAATACTCTTGATATATCCTCTGCTTTATTTCTTGCTGATACGGCTTCAATATATTGTTGGTTATTGAACAGATTGAAGTCAAATTCTCTTAAAGCCTCACATTGCCATAATCTTAAAGTATTTATATTTTTAGTTCCGTAACCAATTATAGGTACATCGTAAGGAACTGCTTTTACTGTCATATCTGAATATCTAATTATTTGAATTTCATCATCTTTCCTAACACTCCATGAATCCCCATATTTTAACCATGTATCTTCACATTCAGTTTGAAACCCATTTTCAATATTTTGTTTAAATAACCCGTTGCTATACCTAATTCCGTATCCAACTAAAGGCATGTTTAATGTCGCTCCAGATTCCACAAAACATGCTGCAAGTCTTCCAAGCCCACCATTACCAAGTCCTGCATCTTCTTCTATTTCTTCGATTCTATTTAAGTCTATATTTAACTCTTTTAAAACATCCTTAACTTCATCGTATAAACCTAAATTCATTAAATTATTACCTAGAGCTCTTCCCATTAAATATTCTGCTGATAAATAATATGCCATTCTTCCTTTGTTATAAGTTTCACTTGTTTCATTCCAATTATCAATTATCTCCTCCAAAATAGTTAATGAAAGCGCATTAAAAATTTCATAATCCTGAGCATCCTTCAACTTTACTGCATGTTTTACTTTTAAATATCTTTCTATACCATTTCTTATTCTTTGTTTATCCACACTTACTCACACCTTCCATAAATTCTAGTTAATCTATATATTTTATTTGCTAACTCATTAGTAAAAACACCGTCTTTTGCTCTCCATGTCCAATTTTCTCCAATAGTAGACGGTAAATTTATTCTAGTTTCATTTCCAAGATTTAAGAAGTCTTGCATAAGTGCAATAGATGTATCTGCAACACTGCTCCATATTCCTCTTATAAATCCCCAATTATACCCTTCTTTTTCTGTAAGATTTAAATATTCAACTGCATTCTCAACTTCATTCTTACTTCCTGTCGTTTGAATCCAGCCTTTTATAGTATCATTATCATGAGTCCCTGTATATGCCACGCAATTTCTTTCATAATTATGCGGTAGATATGGATTTTCACAATCACCTGAAAAGGCAAATGCTAATACCTTCATACCTGGAAAACCAGTCTCTATTCTAAATTTTATAGTATCTTCAGTTAATAGACCTAGATCCTCAGCTATAATCTCTATATCTCCAAGTTCTTTTCTTATTGCATTAAATAATTTCATTTCTGGTCCTTTTACCCATTCTCCATTTACAGCTGTTCTCTCTCCATAAGGTATGGACCAATATGCCTCAAATCCTCTGAAATGATCTATTCTTATTACATCATAAAGCTTTAAGCTCTGCCTGATTCTATTTATCCACCATTTATAGTTTTCTCTTTCTAAATACTCCCAATTATAAATAGGATTTCCCCAAAGCTGCCCAGTTGAAGAAAATGCGTCAGGTGGGCAGCCTGAAATTTTTATTGGAGTTAATGTTTCTTCATCTACTAAAAATACTTTTGGATTACTCCACAAATCTGCGCTATCCTCTGCAACATATATGGGTATATCACCTATAATTTTAATTCCTAATTCATTAACATAATTTTTCAAGTTTGTCCATTGTTTAAAAAATTCGTATTGAACAAATTTCCAGTATTGAATTTCATCTTTAAGTTCTTCTTTATAGTTCTTTAAAACATCATTTTTCCTTAATTTAATATCAGCATCCCATGTTTGAAAACTTTTTAGGTCAAACTTATTCTTTAAGGCCATAAATGTAGCATAGTCATCAAGCCACATATCTTCTTCTTTTTCAAAATTCTTAAAATCCTCAGATTGCTTCTGCTTAAAATTTTCATATGCCAATTTTAATACTTTCAATTTTTCTTTAAATAACAATTCATAATTTATACGCTCTGGATTATCACCAAAATTTATTTCATCATAATCGGACTTTCTTATCAAATTTTCAGACTCTAAAATATCAAAATCAATAAAATAAGGATTTCCAGCAAATGCCGAAAATGACTGGTATGGTGAATCCCCATAACTAGTCTGTCCTAAAGGAAGTATCTGCCAAAAACTTTGACCCGCTTTCTTCAAAAAATCCGCAAATTCATATGCCTCTTTTCCAAATGTTCCAATTCCATATCTACCTGGCAAAGATGCAATATGCATAATGATTCCACTACCTCTTTTCATTCTCATTCCTCCACCCTCTAGGAATATAATAATAACTTAAATTATTATATATATTATTTCCCTTTTTAATATTCTTTAGATATCAATAACCATTACTTTAACAAATTGAAGCATGAATCCCTCTCAATTAAATTAGTTTCTAATAATATGTGTTGGTTTTCTTTTCTTTCATTAATCTGAGATATTAATAAATTTATACTCATAGTTGCCATTAGCTTGTCCGGCTGTTTTACTGTTGTTATACTAGGATTATAATATTCACTTTCATCCATGCCATCAAATCCGATTATTGATATATCCTCAGGAACTTTTAACCCACTATCAAGAATTGCTTTAGCAGCACCTATAGCCATAATATCTGAAAGAGCAAAAAATGCAGTAATATCCTTTCTTATTTTCAATAATTCCAGTGTTTCATTATATGCGCCTCTGCTTGAATATCCACCAACAATAATTAACTCATCATCAATTTTTATTTTACTTTTTTCTAATGCTTCCCTATATCCTTGCATTCTTAATATGCTTACGCCTATATCATCAGCTTCTCCTAAAATTAATGCTATTTTTTTATGACCTTTTTCTATCAGATATGAGGTTGCATCATATGAACTTTTAACATTATCTATACCGACAGATGAATAATATTCCTTGCCTTGTTTTGAAACAGTATTGACAGAAGTTAGTACTATAGGGACATTTATTTCTTTAAAACAGTCATCTGTAATATCAGCAAAATTACCGCCTAAGCAGATAATTCCTTGTAATTTCTTCTCTTTTATAAAAGCTATTAAAGTTTCAACCTCTTGGTCATTCTTATAATCATTTTGATGCAATATCATTGTATATCCATTTTCATTTATTATATTTCCTATGACATTAATCATTTGAGAAAAAAATGGATTGAATACGCCTTTTACTAAAACTCCTATATTTTTTGTGTTTTGTTGTTTTAGTATTCTAGCACTATTATTAGGTATATAATTACTTTCTTTTATTAATTCCAAAATCTTTTGTCTTGTACTTTCTTTAACATCAGGATGATTATTTAATACTCTTGAAACAGTGCTGACTCCAACCTGTGCTAATTTTGCTATATCCTTTATATTCATATTTATCTCCTGCATCACTATTAAATTATAATAGCTCGGTATCGTTACCTTAATTTCCTGTTAATTTAAAAATCTTGATTAAATAGATATTTAAGCATACAATATTATATTCGTTTTATTCGTAATCATGTTTATATAACAATTCAGTTATTTAATTAACTTTAATAACATTTTAACAAACGCGGAATATTTATACAATAAATTCCTGAAATTATATTATATTTTCTTAATTTTCTATTTATGATTACATAATGGCTGTCTTATTAAGTATTTTTTTGTAATTACGATACTTATAAACCAACAATTTTTTTATTTATTCTTACTTGTTTATATTTATATGACTAAAAATAAAAAATCTTATCTGAAGATTACTTTTAACGATCTTCAGATAAGATTTCTAGCTATATCTATTAAATTTTATTCTTTTGAATCCAAATAAAGAAGGCTATCTTGAATAATGCAGCATCATTAAATTTCCTTATATCGTAACCTGTGTATTTTTGTATCTTATCTAATCTATAAATTAGAGTGTTTCGGTGAACATACAATCCTTTTGAAGCTTCACTTAAATTTAAGTCCGATTTAAAGAAAACCTCTATAGTTTTTAACATATCTTCATCTAACTTCGAAAAACTTTCATTAAAGTTATTTAGTATTTTTTCCTTAATATCCTGATTTAAATTATCCATAACTTCTTCAAATAAAAGGCTGTTACATCCAAATACCATTTGAGATACATTATACTTTTTAGCTAAATTAATTTTATACATATTTTCATTATATAACTTGTTCAATAATTCATAATCCCCAATATGACAATAACTTATATAACACTTTTCGTAAAGTGAGAAGTATATTGTTTCACTTATACTAGATACATGCTCCTTTATATCTTCAAAAATTCCAATTAAAATGATTGTATCTTCAAATATAAGAATGGTTACATCATTATTATTATAAACATTTTTTAACGCCTCTAATGCCTCTGTTACTTTTTCTTTTAAATTTAAAGTAACTAAAAATGTTTCTTCTTTTATTGGCGGCATAATTTCCTTAATCTTTTCCTTAGATATACTTAAGCCTTGTAATAACTCAGAAACTATTTTTTCTTTTTTGTTATAACTATCTTTATACCTATCTTTGATACAAAATACTAATATTCTTATGAAATCCTTGCGGTCCCCTTCTGTTTTTATTTTGAAACTTTTGGGTCCAATAAAAAATGTATCTTCAAGTATATTTTCGCTAAAAGAATTAGGATTAGCCTTAAATATAATTTCATCGTCCACATAAACTTCAAATGGTATTTCACAATCTTCATATATTTCTTGTAAATATTTCACTAATCCCTTCATTCCCTCACCTCAATTGTCACTAATTTAATACTAGCAAATTCTCAACTCTGTTTCTTTGTCAAAAACATGAATATTTTCATGTTCTACATATAATTTAATCTTGTCTTTAGGTTCTGCTTTAGTACTTCCATCAACTCTTGCAGTCATATTATTATTTCCTGACTTAAAGTAAATGTAACTTTCAGCACCCATACGTTCAACAACTTCTACATCTCCAGTTAAAGTTGCTGCAGGGTTATTTTCAATTATTTGAGCATTATCATCTAAATGCTCAGGTCTTATACCAAATACTACTTCCTTATTAACATATCCTTTTTCTTTTAATACTTTAGCTTTTTCTTCTGGCAATAATATATTATTTTCATCAAATTTACAATATAACTTTCCTTCCTTTTCACTTACAATACCATTTATTAAATTCATTTGAGGACTTCCTATAAAGCTTGCAACAAATAAATTATTTGGCGTATTGTATATGTTAAGAGGAGTATCAACTTGTTGTATTACACCGTCCTTCATTACAACAATTCTAGTTCCCATTGTCAAAGCTTCAACCTGATCATGAGTAACGTATATAAATGTTGTTCCTAAACTTTGATAAAGCTTTGATATTTCTGTTCTCATTTGAACTCTTAGTTTGGCATCAAGATTTGATAAAGGCTCATCCATTAAGAATACCTTTGGTTCTCTAACAATAGCACGTCCTAATGCAACTCTTTGTCTTTGACCTCCTGATAAAGCCTTTGGCTTTCTGTCTAGCAAATGTTCAATATCTAATCTCTTTGCTGCTTCTCTAACTTTCTTATCTATTTCATCTTTAGGTGCTTTTCTCAATTTCAAAGCAAATGCCATGTTATCATACACTGTCATATGTGGATATAATGCATAGTTTTGGAAAACCATTGCTATATCTCTTTCTTTTGGTTCTACATCATTAACTAATTTTCCACCTATATATAATTCACCTTTAGATATTTCTTCAAGTCCTGCAATCATTCTTAAAGTTGTAGATTTACCACAACCTGATGGCCCTACAAAAACTATAAATTCTTTATCTTCAATTTCTAGATTGAAATCTTTTACTGCAGTTACATCCCCTTCATAAATTTTATAAATATGTCTTAGTGACAAATCTGCCATATTTATTTCCTCCCTTTTCTGCTTTAATTATCTCAATTTATATTTTATTTAATGTTTTCTGTATATTCATTTTACTATATGTAATCCTTTATATTCTATATTGAGAATTTACAAAACTCTCTTGTCTTTTTTGTGAAATAATATAAAAGGATAATAAAAAAAGCATATACTAATCAAAACTAGATATATGCTTTGCTTATAATATTTTAATGTTTATATACAACACTTCGATTAAGCAGTAAGATTATGTTACAATCCCTTAAATAAAAGCTTATTTATAATATCCATTAAATGATTTAGGATATTTTTCTCTATCCCAAGTATAATTATTTTCAATTAAAGTACTATCTCCAACTAAAAAGTACTTATTCTTATCACTTGAATCATTGTTAGTAACATCTATATGATACCAATTACCTTGAATTTTTACAGCATTCCATGAATGAGAAACATCCTTAATTTTCCCGACTACAATTCTATTTTCTATTCCTGCATAGTTAAACATTCTATAAGCAGTCATTGCATACCCCTGGCATACAGCTAATGAGGTGGTCAATGCAGAATAAACACTTGTAGATTTTAGAGTATAATCATATTCGTATCTATTTATAATATACTCATTTATAGCCTGTACTTTTTCTAACTCTGACATATCCTTATTAATTAAAGAATTAGTAATTCTCTTTAATTCATTATCTACATAATTTTCCTGTTCCTTAGTTGTCAGATATTTTACATCTAAAGTTGTCTCGATACCATTTTCAGTCACCTTTGCTTTAGGCTTTATCTCTAGCCAAGATCTCTCTAAGTAATCATCTTTTGAATATGCATCCTTAATACAATTACTTATATTCTCTTCAAATTCCGACCTTGCCCCTGTATATAAAATAGTAAAATCAGTATCTCTATTTTCGAGATGATTATAAATATGATTTTCCATACTCTTCATATTATTAACTTTATCATACGCAAATGCAGTTACAGTTATAGCTTGTATAATAACAACTGCTATCATTATTGTTTTGAAAAACTTTTTCATAATTAATATGTTCCCCCATGTCATTTCAACACTTTCAATTTCATCATATGTAGACCAAACTCGCTTGCGACTCTGACTCTTGAGATTTTTTACTCAGCTGCCTTTTTTAAGCATATGTGAGAGAAATCTGCCAAGCGAATATATTTTCCTTTTGAACGTAAATTTTAAATCAATCTTTTTCATAATTTATACTCACAAAAGGCACAATATTAGCAGATTATCTAATACCATGACTTTCTAGAGAGTAACAAATAAGTTATCATTACTTCTATTGTACTTACTTTATTCATTTTGTAAATATAAATTAATACTTTATTTATATTTTGTTTATAAATTGTTGACTTTTCCCTATTTTCCTTTCATTTATGCACAATTGACAATCTTTATTTATACATATATATTATAAGTTATATATATGCTAAGGGAGGTATACAAATCATGAACAAACCAATTATAGGCATAAATTCAAACAGAGTTATTAAACATGAAACTCAATATTCGCACTCAGTTGTAGAATCACTTGGCAATGATTATGTTGAATCCGTAATTAAAGCAGGCGGTGTTCCAATTATACTTCCTATTCTTTCTGATGAAGAATCCATTAGAAGACAAGTCGAACTACTTGACGGCATCGTTCTTTCTGGTGGAATAGATATAAATCCTTTATTATATAATGAAGAACCATCGCCTAAATTAGGTTATATTTACCCTGATAAAGATGAGTTTGATCTGGCACTTGTAAAAATAGCTTATGAACTTAATAAACCTATTTTAGCAATTTGTAGAGGTCATCAAATTCTAAATGTAGCTTTTGGCGGCACATTATATCAAGATTTATCTGATATGAGTGGTTGTTATATAAAACATCATCAACAAACAAAAGATGGAGCGGCTAGCCATACTTTAGAAATTATTGAGGGCTCAATTTTATATGAGATCTTGGGAAATACTGCGCTAATTAATTCCTTTCATCATCAAGCAATTAAAGATTTAGCTCCCGGTTTTAAAGTTACGGCTTACTCTAAGGATAAAGTGATTGAGGCTATTGAGAGTTGTGAGAAAAATTTTGTTGTCGGTGTGCAATTTCATCCTGAAATTATGACTGCTTATAACGATAAAAATATGCTTAAACTTTTTGAAGCTTTTATAAATGCTTCATATAAAAATAATTCATTAGATCATAAAAAATAATTTAAAATCCCTAAATTCAAGTTGCGTTATGCAATTAAATCTTTGTATACTTGCCTTTCATAAGATTTACTTTAGGGATTCTAATTTATCTAAACTATAAAAGAATGTACCTATATTATACTATAAATATGGAGTTGCAATTTATCGCATATTTTGAAACATTTTCAGCACATTAAGTATTCCATACCCCCATACTGGATTTGGGTATAAATCTCCACTTCTTTGAACTGCACCTCTTTGAATATATGTTTTTATTGTTTGCGAATATATATTAGGGTCATTTCCTTCTACAATTCCCCATTGAAATAACATAGCGCAAGCCCCTGCTAATATAGCCGCTGATACACTTGTTCCATTAACGATAGCCGTTTGATTATTAGGTGCTACAGTTAATGCATTTATCCCACCTGCAGCCACATCAATTCTATTAATATAGTCTTCTAAAAATGCTATTCCAGAATAATCTAAGACATTATTATTTAGCTGATTGTACGCTGCTGCAGTAATCGTATATTCTGAACATGCTGAATTACTTATAGTCCCATAAGGATCCGAAGCAATAAACCTAGTTCCTCCGATACTAACACCTTCTTGTGGTATCCATGCATTAAATCTACCATTTAGAATTGACTGTCCTGTCAGGGTAAAACGCCAAATTCCTTCTGTTATATTTAATAACCTTACTCTCATTAACTGATCACCTGTGTATTCTTCTGGAACATAATAATTTACTACCATTGAAGTGGTTTCAAATACAAATGAATAAGTTTCTATAGCCGTTATTTCTGCATTTATAGTTCCAGTACTTTCTCCTGATGGTGATATTATATTTAGTGTCATTATATTAGGTGATTCAACCCAAATATCAACTATTATATTTTTTTGCTCTGGCGATATATATAGCTGTATTGTTCTCGATTCATTAACTTGAGATATTGTACCTGATGTATGAGTTCCACTTGCGCCTTGGTTTCCTGAACCATTTACTATTGCAATTCCACTACTTTGAGATATTAAATCCATATATTGCTCTAAAAAACCATTTCCTTTATGACTTCCTAGATTACTTTCTAATGGCATATATATAACCATAGGCTTGTTATTTTCTAGTGAATATCTATTTAAAAATTCTAGTGCTGAAAAAACGGATAACATGCTGTATATAGGTATTTGTATATTATACCGCCCTTTATAAGCAATATTTTCAAGAAGCTTTACCACAACAAAATCGCAATCTGGAACCATCCCCTTCAAATTAGGATTTTTTCCAACCGCTCCAATTATCCCTGCCATATTTGTTCCATGACCTATTTCGTCTTTAGTTGGAACTATATCATAAGGAGATTGTCCCGCCTTAAAAGCATCAATTGCTTGTTGTATTGTACTTCTATTGTAGACACTTCCAAACGGAACTCCATTCTCTCCTGTTTGCTGCCCTGAATTTATAGTTTGATCCCAAATATACTCTATTCTAGTCTGACCATTTTCTCTTATAAATTCATCATTTAAATAATCAATACCAGAATCCATAATCGCTACATTTACTCCTCTCCCCGTAAGTCTTAATGGCAATTCTAGTTGCAAAAAATTAGCTTGAGATGCTTCAATTGGCGAAACTTCTTCCAGCGTAAATATATCTGGAAAAGCCCTATATATTACAGTAGAAAAAACTGGAACCGCTGTACCTGTATCAAGCTCTACAGGTGTAGATAATATGGCATATTGATTATCAATTATAGTTGCATAGTACCCTGGCTGTTTTGAAACTTCCTCCTCAATGTTACCTTCGTATTGAACTATATAATGATAATAATTTACATCAGAAAAAATATTTATTGGAGCTCTAAAACCTTCCTTCATATAAATTTTCCATCTCCTGCCTTTGGAATTCTTATAAATAATTTATTTATATAATACTCATAAAACTCATAATCTTCATTTGTATATTTTTTATCAGTAATATTCATTCTAAATCTTTGGTTACTATTCCTATACAAACCACTAATTATATTGAAGACACCTAGTAAATCAAAATCACCATATCCTGTTTCTCTACTGGGATATCTGTTAGCTGAATTTCTGTTAGCACCATACATTATGTATGTTCTAATTTTTTTAGTATACATAGTCGGATCATTACGATCTACAATCCCCCATTGTAATAAAAGCGCACATGCTCCAACCACTACAGCTGTAGCCGCAGAACTACCTGAAAATGTTGTTACTCCTCCTCCAACTTTTGTTGTTAATATATTTACCCCTATAGTTGAAATATCTGGGTTAATCAAACCATTAGTATTAAATCCTTTACCAGAAGCTGCAATTAGTGCATTATTATTTCCATAATAAGATACTGTAATAACATTAACAGCTGTTGCCGGTATTGTTAGAGTAGTAAATGGATCCGATTCAAGAAATATTGTATTTTCTGGTAAAGTACTTTTGGGAGGCAACCATATGTCATACCTACCATTTGTTATATATTCGCCTATCAAATTGAAAGTCCATGTTCCTGGTTTTATATTACTAAACGTAAGACTTATTACTTGATGTCCTGTAAAATGTTCTGGTGAATAGAATCTTACTATCATATCTGTATTTAAAAAAACAAATCTGACTGGTTGAACTTTATTTATTTTCGATTGTATAACTGCTGAAGCTTCCCCTGTAGGAGAAATTACATTTATTGATGCAATATTCGGTCTTCGTACCCATATGTAAATCGGAAGGTATTTTATTTCTCTTGGGATTCTTAGTTCTATTACTTTTGTATCTCCTACATTCCTGATATACCCTGATACATGACCTTGAGAATCCCCCTCATTTCCCACTCCATTGACTACGCACAATCCTCTACTATTTCCAATAGATGTTATATATCTTGAAATTAAGTTGTTACCATCATGACTACCTTCTGTACTTCCAACACCTAAGTAGATAACCATTGGCTGCTTACGTTCTACTGCGACTCTTCTCAAGTATTCTACTCCTGCTACAATTTCAGATGCATTATATACTGGAGTATATGGAATTCCATTTCCTTGTAATTGCCTTTTGAAATTAGTGGATTCGAAAAGCTTAACAATAACAAAATCACTTGCATTTGCAATTCCTTGAAACTCAGTATTATATCCTCTTGCTCCTATAATCCCAGCAACTTTTGTTCCATGTCCAACTTCATCTCTGGAAGGAACTATTTGATATGGATCTCCATTACTTCTTTTAGCTGCAATAGCGCTATTAATTTGATCATTTGAATAAGTTTGTCCTATATATACAGCGTCACTAGTATTATTTTGAATGGATTGATCCCATATACTTATTATTCTTGATGTATCATCTTCTCTTATGAACTCATCATTTAAATAATCTATTCCTGTATCAACTATTCCTATTAGCACGCCCCTTCCATTCAAATCTAGAAATGGATTTATCTTTATATTGTTTATATTATCTACAGATGATGGTGAGATATCTTGTAATACATAAATTGTCCTAAAATCATAAAATACAATTGCTGGAACATCATTTAGGAGCCTATCAAGATCATTATTTCGTACAGATACTACTCCGATATTGCCTGTAATTATATCCCCACAAGCATAAGATAACTTATCTATTTGTTCTTTAAAATTCCCTCTATACTCAATCAAATAATTTGCCGAATCGGGATCATAATATAAATTACAGTCACGTAAATCAGACATATCTAACTCCTAATATTACTTGCATTAATACTATGTATATTTTTATATTGTTTATTTGATGATTGAAATTATTTGTTCACCTCTAAATTAATAACTGTAATATTCCTTAATATTTAAATTAAATTTTTCATCATTTTATAATTTCCAATGAAATAATCACAAAAAGCAATAAACATTTTATTCCAATGCTTATTGCTCAAAATACATCTAATCATCTATTATTTTAAAAGCTTAATCTAAACCTTTATATTCAAACCAATCAACATCATTAAATATTTTCATGGAAATTAATACAAAAAAATAGCCTTCGGAAGAATATTGGAAGAAATCATCATTCCATAATGCAGACAACATCAAATATCTATGCTCACGTGACAAAAGAAATGAATGCTGAAGCTACGGATGTTTTATCAAATGTTTTGTACGCAAAAAAAGCAAGGGAAAGTTAAGGGCAAATACCAATCCAGTATTCCTCAAATCCTTGCAATTACTTGTTGCGAGATAAGCCATAAGCCGAGTTCTGTATTCCAATTTATGTATATTTTTTCGTACTTTATCGTATCTTATTATACTCTCTAGCTATTGATATAACTAGCTTCTATGTGTATAGAATAATTTACCATATCAAATTCTATTTTATTATATTTTACTGATGGTAGGAAGAATGTCGGAAGTTTTTATTCTTCCGACCATTCTCTCAAATATATATTTAGATAAGATATTCACATTTTTGAACTATTCTAGTATTAAAATATGTTCTCCAATTCTTTACTTCTAAACGGTACTTTATATTACACTATCGTCTATAAGTAAAATATACCTTAAATTAAATAGTAGCTTCAACGTGAGGCGTGTGTTGAATAGCTTTACCAAATCATAATTTAAAGTATTTCATTATATCTATTTATCATTGAAAACAACTCAAACCTTAGATTAAAAATATCCTATCTTTACATATTGTATTTTAAAATAATATAGCATATCTTGTTGATGGTCGGAAGAATGGTGGAAGTTTTAATTCTTCCGACCACTTCTTTAGTTAAGTCGTATCAATACTTAGCAAAAGAATTATATTAAGAAATACAACTGTTGCTCTATATTTTATTCTTATTTATCTTTATTTTACCTCCAATACTCCCTTTTACTAAATTTAAATATAAAGCTTTATTTTTCTTTTTGGTACGTGTTTATCCTAATTCCAAATTTCTCTTCACTCCAAGAAGAAATATAGTTCTTATTTTTTAAATTTTTAGCTAAGACTTTATTCTCATGATTATTATTAAGTAATGGTTTTGATGAATAGTTAGTTATATCAGAATATTTACCACCAATTACATTTAATAATTTAAACGTGATATTTTTATCTAAACTATCTATATTCTTATTTAAGAGCATTACTTTTGTTTTCAAGTGTATATCACTTTTTATAATATTTTCTAGTATTACATCCTTCAATTTTATTTTATCAATTTCCATTATACATTCCATAATCATATCGACTAAATAATTATCAGATATAATTTCCACATCTTCAATATGCTCGATAATAAAAACTTTATAATTCATATAAATTTCTGATTTTAGTAGTTTCTTTATATCTTCTGCATCCAATTCATACTTTTCATATTTCTCAACATATTCATTAATGTTATTAACTAATAGCTTAATATGTTCATTCTTAAAGTTATTTTTTAACATTATATAATTTTCTGGAGATAATATGAGTATTCCTTGATTTATTAGTATATTAATTTTATCCTCTGATGAATCTTTTAATTCTTCAAATTCTGTGTACTTTTCTTTAATGCTTTTAATTAGCTCTTTAAACGCATCAATTGTTATCTCTTTACATAAAATAATTTTTTGTGAAATAGAATCTACTACACTGTTATCAAATTCGCTAATTTCACTTAATGATTGTTTTGATAAAATCAAATAATTATTTTCTTCATTAAGAAAATTAATAACTATTTCATCTATCTGTTTATTGAAATGTTCAAAATAGCTAATTATATTACTCCAACTAATCTTTATTTTACAATTTTCAATAAGTCTAGCCCACAATAAATGGATATTTACTTTATTAATATTATTAATTATAAATTTTGTTTCACTTATAATTTTATTTTTGTTTTCCACTTCAATATCTTCATTATTAAGTAATTCTATTATTATTTTCTCTGCCTCACTATCATTAGCATTTAATTTTAAGAACACTTTTTCAATATATTCGTTGATATTTTTATCAATATATTTTATTAGTTCCTCACATTTACTATTTTTAATTGCAGTATAATTTGCTCTTCGAACGTTATATATACTATCACTAGAATAATGGTTCATGATAACATAAATCATATCTTCATTAATTTCATACATATCATTTATATATATATGATTTAAAATTTCATTTTCATGATTCACCTTATCCATCTCGATAAAGACTACCTTTAACCTATCAAGAATCATAATTATCTTTTCATTATATTCTTCATCTGTTACTAACCTTAGAAAATATGGTAAACTTGAGATATATCTTGTTAATATTTGATTTACGTTCATATTTACTATGTCATCTATATCCGCATATTTAATTATATCCCTTAAAAACATGTCCATTTTTTCTGTAACTAAATTTGATTTTAGTTGTATATATGTCCACATATGTTGCCACTTCTTACATAAAGATTTTATAAATATCTCTTTTGTATTATGATTTATTTCATGACAATATATATAGCCATCTATAAAAGAAAAACTACTTTCACTTTCGTTAGCTAATTGATCTATTAACAAACCATAATAGATTTCATATTCATAATTATCTTCTATATTTTCTATAAGATAATCTACCAACTTATAATTTAAAATATATTTACGTGTAAATTGAAAATCTTCTATTTTATCTAACACAAATTGAGGCTTTTGTAGTTTATATTCAAAACTCATATCTTTTTCATACATTACGTTCATTAAGAAATTTTTATCTGCTCTAGTTAATGTACCTTCATAAAAATATGAAATATACTCATAATAATTTTCATCAATATAATTTCTTTTTATTAAGAATTTAAGTAAATTTTCCTTTTCAATATCATCAATTAAAATTTCATTATAATCACATTTTTCTAATAACTTACTTAATGGCAATGATTGTACAATTCTCTTTTCTTCATTTAAATTTTTTAATTCTCTTTTTAAATCTTCTATAATATTAACAGTTATATTTTTTTCTTTTAGCTTTATAACTTTTTCTCTTTCCAAATAAGTAAAACCATTGTTTTGACTGTGTATAATGTCTAGATTTATTTTTGTCCATATGCTTCCATTATAATATCGAGAATTATTCCTTGAATCTATCATATAGTGAAACGCATTTTCATCTTCAATAAGTCTATTAAAATCATATCTGCTATTATTAATATCAATTTGAGAAATACTCGATAATTTTACAATCTCTGATATATAGATGCTTCTTAATTCCCTTAAATTATTAGCACATTCATGCTCTGCAACTTTTATATCTTTCTCAATCTCAACAATTTCTTCATTTATTTTTTTCAATCTGTTTTTAACTAATTCATTTTTTTTATTATAGAAAATGTCATAAACCATACCCTCATCATTTTGTAGCTTAGCAAAATCTACAGGATAAACATTTTTATATACTATAATAGCTAATAATTTAACATAATCTAATTCAGATTTTTCATCTTGTGTATCATGTATTACTCCACTTATATCTTCATCATTTTTATCTTCTTTTAAATTTTCTTTATATATTACAAATTCATTATAGATATTATTTAATACTCTCATATCATTTATTAAAATTGTAATTTCGCTTATAAATTTTTCATTTAGCCCATCGAATTGATTAGCATTCTTAAATTTTCTAATCAACAAATCACATGCATTAGAGGAATTAGCCACTTGAACAACCGGAATAATAAAATCAAAAAATTTTGTTCTATTTTTGTAACTTATTTTATCATCTTTGTATATTATTTTATCTTCCTTCTCTTCCTCACTACAAAACATATCGTCTTTTAATGCATAAATAAAAACTACTCTTTTATTTACTTGTTTAGAATCATTAATTAATGAATTCAATTCCCTTAACTTTGAAAATATATCGATATTATTGAATCTATCTAAATCTTCAAATATAACAATATCATACTTAGTAGCTTCAAAATAATATAGTATCTCATCAATGTATTTATTAAATGCCGATTCGTCTTTTTCATCAATTTCCATTTCACCAGCATTAGTTTTTATTTTTTTGATTTTAATATGTTTTTTAACATATATTGTTATCTTGTTACTTATAAATAAAAATGCGCAACTGAAGGCTACCATAAGAATAGCAAGTATATAATTATTGATTTGAAGGTTACTTTTTAATAATTCCATTCTTTGTAATATTACTTTTAACAAATCTGGCTTGTAAAATAATCCTCCTAGCATAACTACAATCATTAGTGGAATCATATTTATAATTATCGAACTATAATTAACACTATTAATACGCTTAAATCTTGAATATGGAATCGTAGTATTCTTTTCTCTATAGAACATTTGCTTTAATATTGCTTTCTCAATATTTATGTTTTCATTTGAAAGTATGTTTTCATCTTTATCTTCTTTAAAATTGGCTAATGAAATATTTAAATATTTATATTCATTATGCTCTCTTTTATATGTATTTAATATAGTGCTTTTACCTGCACCGTATACCCCTGTTAATGCTATATTTCTTATTTTGTTATTTTGAACAGCCCAATCAATGCTTTCACAGTATTGCTTATTTTTTACTACATCGATTTTAGGCATTAAATCTTCAAATTCATATTTATTTTCTTTTTCAATGTCTTTTGTTAATGAAATATAAAGTTTATTCAAATGCTGTATAATTCTAATAATTGTTATATTTATCACATTTCTAATTCTAATTTTAACATCTTCCATATATCTGCCTAAATACTCTATAATTAACACCTCTTATCAATAAACAAATTATTTTTATTATCTTCTTCATTATTATCACATTTTTCTACATCATTGTAAATATAACCCTGTATAGTTATAATATAATTACAACTATTTATAAGGAAGTGATTTTATGTCATATTCAACTGGTGAAAAACCTGGCATAGGTACATATGTATGTACTAATTGTGGACAAACAGTGGTACTAAATGATAATACTGATACTCTACCACCATGCCCAAAGTGTGATAAAACATCATATACTAAAGCTTAATTTAAAATAGACTGAGCAATGCTCAGTCTATTTTATTTATATATCTAATATATTAAGAATCTCCTTGAGTTGCTTTAATTCATCAATACTTAAAGTAATCCCCTTCCCCATCTTCTCATGTTCAGGAGCCCAATCCCTTAAATCATATTTCGCTTCTTTTCCATTCCAACTTATTAAATTTAATTCTTTGGTCCATCCTTTTGATGACTCTGATATTTTTCCTAGTTCTTTTTCTATTTCAAATTTAATATCGGCCACTATTCCTTATCTCCTTTACATGCAAAATCGTATATTACAAATCTAATATAATTAACATTATATTCTAGGTTGCCCTGAATAAACATTTCCATTAGTATTGTAAGTAACATTAAACACCATATCTGATAACCACTTTTTAAATGAGTCATTATCATTAAACTGTTTAAATATTTCTATATTATCTGACATCAGATTTATTACGGCTTTATTTAATGCTTTTTGACTTTCAATTCTAGCATTTTGTTTATCCGAGTTTTTCATTGCATTTTGATATCCTTTATCTTTTGCTACAATTTCAGGTATACTTGCAATATGCTTTTTAACTTGATCTTCATCTTTCCAAGGAATGTTTCCAAATAAATCATGAAAATTAGATAGTATATTACTTAATAAATCAAGTTCAGGTTCACTTTTCCCACCAGCTATTGAAGTTGGTACTGGATCTATTTCATATTCTCCTTGATCTTCTAATATAATAGACATAGTTGCTTGAACTTCTGCTCTATAACTATCTAAATCTATCGATTCTAGTATTCCCTTGGATAAATCATCTTCCTTTGGAGATGGTAATTTAGGTATAAGCATATTTAAAAATATAGACAACTTTTCCCATTCCACATTTCCATAAGGCAGAATTGAAGCTAAAAATCCATAGGTTCTTACAAATGCTTTTGCCTTGCTTTTAAAGTCAACTTGTCCATCTTCATCTAACTCTTCTTTATAATTTTGAGCACATATATCAAGGATAGGATCAAGTTTATCTCTTTCTGCTCCGTTTAAATAAAGCTCTACTAATGTTTCTACATGATAATCAGTAAATATATGATGATTTTTAATATCACTTTCTAAATCATTAAGTTTATCTGGATCTGTTTCATCTGATAAAATTGTTGTTTCATAATACTTTGAAAAAGCTTCTTTAATTGTATCCACATCATTAGCAAAGTCTAAAATAAATGTATCATGTTTTTGTGGATGAGCTCTATTTAATCTTGATAAGGTTTGTACAGCTTTGATATCAGTTAATACTTTGTCTACATACATTGTGTGGAGAAGTGGTTCATCATAACCTGTTTGAAATTTATTAGCTACAACTAAAATTCTGTAAGGATCTTTTTTCAACTTCTTTTCAATCTCATTACTTGGAAATCCATTAATAGCACTTTCAGTTAACTTATCTCCTCCAAATTCATATTCCCCTGAGAAAGCAATAATTGCTTTATATGGACTTTTCCTTCTTTTTAGGTATTCTGTTATAGAATAATAATATTCAATAGCTCTTTCAATACTGCTTGTAACCACCATAGCACGAGCTTTTCCACCAATTTTTCCTTTTGCAATCACTTGTTCATGGAAATGATCTATCATAATTTCAGATTTTATCTCAATTGCTGTTTCATTTGACTCAACATACTTTCTTAACTTTTTTTGTGCTTTTTTCTTATCAAATAGAGGGTCATCCTCTACTATTTTTGCAATTTTATAATAACTATTTATTGGAGTATAACTTTTAAGTACATCTAGAATAAAGCCTTCCTGCATTGCCTGCTTCATGGTATACACATGAAATGGCCTATGTTTTATTTTACCTTCTGACGGATATGGAACTCCAAACATCTCTAAAGTTTTGTGTTTAGGAGTTGCTGTAAATGCAAAATAACTTGCATTAGTAAGCATTTTTCGTCCTTCCATTATTTTAAGAATTATATCTTCAGTACTTTCTTCTTCATCTTTATTATAATTTTCAGATAAAGCCATATTCATCTTAGCTGACATATCTCCACTTTGACTTGAATGTGCTTCATCAATTATAATTGCAAAATTGTTTTTTCTATGTTCATTTCCTATTTCATTAAATATATAGCCAAATTTATGCACAGTAGTAATAATTATTTTCTTCTCATGCTCCAAAAGTGTTTTTAAATCTCCAGATCTGTCAGCATGCCCTACAGTAGTTGCAACCTGCATAAAGCTCTTTATTGTATTTTTAATTTGCTTATCCAAATTTACTCTATCAGTTACAACAATTATAGAATCAAACATGCTCTTTCTATCTTTTTCGATAGCCACTAATTGATGTGCAAGCCAAGCTATAGAGTTTGATTTACCACTACCTGCGCTATGTTGAATTAAATATTTTTGTCCTACACCACTTTCTTTTACATGACTCAAAATTGATTTAACTGCAGCTAATTGATGAAACCTTGGAAATACCTGTTTTCTATTTTTCTTTTTAGTTTCTTCATCTACCTCAACAACTATTTGAGCATAGTTTTCTATAATATTTGATAATTCATTCTTCGTTAAAATCTGCTTCCATAAATAATCAGTTTTTATTCCATTAGGATTTGGAGGATTTCCAGCTCCATCATTATATCCCTTATTAAAAGGTAAAAACCAAGATTTCTTGCCATCTAACTTAGTGCACATTTTTATTTCGTCATCATCAACTGCAAAATGTACCATGCATCTGCCAAAGTTAAATAACAATTCTCTAGGATCACGATCTGTTTTATATTGATAAACAGCATCTTCAACATTTTGTTTTGTAAGTCTATTTTTAAGTTCACAAGTTATAATAGGTAATCCATTAATAAATATAGCAAAATCTAATGCAAGCCTAGTATTATCCTTTGAATACATAAGCTGCCTAGTTACACTAAAAATATTTCTATCATAAAGTTCTTTTGCCTTAGGATTTTGCTCAGATGGAATGCCATAGTATAAATCTAAAGTAACTGGATATACTTTTAGGCCATTTCTAAGCACATCAATAATTCCATTCTTTGTAATCTCACCCTGTAATCTATTCAAAAATTTCACTTTATTTATATCACTTTTAAATACACCTAATATCTCAAGCTTTTCTGGCTGTGTATCTTTTAAAAATCTAAATAGTCTAGTTTCATCAATAGCATACTCTTTGTTATAATCACTATTTTCACCTTGTTCATATCCATTATTATGAGCCATATAATCTACAATAAGACTTTCCAAACCTACTTCCTTAGTATTAGATACCACTTTTACCACCTCCCAATTTTTATTTATTCCAATTCTCTTGATTCCAAACTAGTTCTAGCTCTTTCTATTGCCTTATGTAGTTTTTCTTGGAATAATTCCTTAGGTGGCAACTGTGTTAAATATTGACCAACATGTATTCCACTCTTATCAACCTCAAGTAACTCTATTTCTTCGTCATTTTTACTTGCACATAATATTATAGCAATAGGCGGCTCTTCACCCTCATTCGTCTCATTCTTTTGAAGCCATCTTAGATACAATTCTACTTGACCTTTATGCTCTGGTAAAAATTCTCCTAATTTCAGCTCTATTAAAACAAGTCGTCTTAATTTTCTATGATAAAATAATAAATCAATATAATAATCCTTATTTCCAACAGTTATTCGCACCTGTCTACCAAGAAATGCAAAGTCTCTTCCCATCTCAAGAATGAATTTCTCTAAATGTGCTAATATTGCATTTTCAATATCCTTTTCTGAATAAGTATCCTGTAATTGTAAAAAATCTAATACATAAGGATCTCTAAAAAATAAATCTGTTGTCATTTTGTTTTTATCATTTAGCTGCTTTAAGTCATTCCTAATTGTTAATTCTGGTTTCTTAGATATAGCAGTTCTTTCATAAAGCATAGAATTTATTCTATCAGTTAGAGTTCTTACACTCCAATGCTCATTAATACACATAGTAGTGTAAAAGTCTCTTTTTAAGTCATCATCAATATAAAATAATTTTACAAAGTGAGACCAAGACAATTTTGCAGACAGTGTCTGCAAAATCTACTCATCATGAAAAGTTTCAAAAAACTTAACCATATTAAATAAATTTCTTTGACTATATCCTTTTCCATATTCCTTAGTTAAATCTTTACTTAAATCGCTAATAACTGATTTTCCATACTCAGCCTTTTCACTTTGCAGTATTTCCGTTTTAATAATTTTACCTATATTCCAATATAAAATTACCATTTCAGAATTTACTGCCGTAACTACATTCCTCTTACTATTATCAATTGCCTTAACTATTTCTTTATATAGAAAATTTATATTTTCATTATTTATAAGGTTACTCATTTAATTATCACTTCCTTTGCTATGCCATATTTTTTATCTAAATTGCTTGCTATAATTATTCCTCTTCGATATCTAAAGTTTCATCATTTTCTAATTCTTCATCATATTCTATTTCATAATCCTTGGTATCTTCGTCTATAGCTTCATCAATTTTAATATTGCGTACATCAACTTTTCCTGTTACAACATCTGAAATAAGAGATGTACGATATTCTGTAATAAGTTCAATTTCTTTTTGAGTTCTTGATATGGCTTCATCAATATTAATAATTGCAGATTTTATTATTTTTATTATCTCATGTTGCTCATTTATTGGTGGAACAAAAATAACAACATCTCTAATAGATTGATATGAAAGTCCATATCTAGTCACACCTTTTGCTTTAACTTTATATTGTACTGACACATACTGTGATAGAAATGCACTATAAAGAAATTCGCTAATAATATTATTAGATTTTTTCCTTATCAAGGCTAAGTGATACGCGCAAACAACATTTTCTAACTTGTTAGGTACATACGCTGGAACCGCTATATCATCCCAAGATTCTGAATCTTTTGTAATGATTATGTCCCCACTCCTTAATGATAAATTACGTATTTCATCCTCACTAGCGGTTGCTATCATAAAATCTATATTATTGGTTATATAGTCATTCTTATAAACATCAACATAATTGCAAAGAAAGACTTTTTTCTGATTATCATACGATTTTTTATCTAATCCACTTAGCGTAACTTTAGCAATCTGGGATAAATTAAGTATTTCCCAATGCTCAGGAATATCTCCTAACCACTCAACACCAGATGATTTCATTTTTACATTAGGATTAATTCCTTTAGTTACTGCTCCATTTATAATTGCCTGCTTTTGCTCCTTTAATGTAGCAATAAGTTTTTTCTTTGCTTTTATAAACTTATTTATCTTAGCTAGCTGAAAATCTAAATATTTTACTATTTGGTTTTGCTCCTCTATTGGTGGAACAATTGATGATATTCTTTTAAATCTATCAAAATACAATCTATTTCTTTCATACATAATTCCATATGAATTTTTATTAAATTCTGCTTTATATAAAGGAGTTCTGAATAAATAGTGATAATACCAAGAATTTATCTTTATTTTAGGTCTGCATACTGCATAAGCTGGACTAATTATCCCCTCATACTTAGATGCTCCAATTCCACCCATAAAAGCATTCATTAAATTATATCCAATATCTCCAACACAAATTTTCTTGTAAGCTTGATTCTCCTCAGACATTCTAACTTTTCTTCCAGTAGATCTTTGTCTCACAATTCCTTTATCACACATAATAGATAAAAGCTCTAATTTTGGATGATTTGTATCAACAATTTCTCTAAATAAAATAGAATTTCTCCTTACATGCCAATGAGAAGGTATCTTTCCAATCCATTCTACTTTGCTATCTTTATACTCATCATAAGGTTTAAGTCCATTATTCATTTCTCTTAACCTCCTATGATTTCATTCAGAAGTCCATCTGTTTCTGCTTCTAACGCTTTAATATCTGCTGTTATTTCTTCAAGTGTTCTTAGCTTAACTGGCTTATAAAAATATTTCGTAAAGCTAATTTCATATCCTATTTGTGTTTTACTTTCATCAATCCATGCATCAGGTGCAAAGGATAATACTTCATCTTTGAAGAATTGTTCTATACCTCCATCATGTAGTAATGGTATTTGTTCTGTATCTCTTAAATTAGCATCAGCCTCATACTCAACAATACATTCCTTTCCATCAACCACTGAGCTAAACAAACCATATAAAGGATTTGCTTCTGATTTTCCCTTTTTGTGAATTTTCTTTATTACTTTTTCTGCATTTTCATCAACTGTTGCAAGATTGTTTTTTATTAAATTCAATCTTTTAGTAGGAAGCTTTATGCTTAAATTATTTGCTACTGTAGTTAATTCTTTAACAAATAAATTATAATCATTTAGTTTATCAAAATTTAATTTTTCTGCTACGTCTAAAATAACACTCATAACCTCTGTATCTTTTTGTTCTGCACAAACCTTGGCAAAGATTTCAATATTTTCTCTTGATAAATCTACACTTAAACGTAATGGTCTTTCTACTGTTATCTTATAATATCCAAATTCTTTATTATCAAATATTTTTGATTGTTCATTTTCTTCAAATTTAAGAAGCATATCTGAAATTTCTTTTCTAATTTCAGGCGTTAATTCACAATTCTTATTTCCTAAATTCTTTCTAAGTGGACTTTTTAAAGCTGTTGCATCAATAAGTTGTACTTTTCCAATGCGGTTTTTAGCTTTTCTATTTGTAACAATCCAAATATAAGTTGCAATACCTGTGTTATAAAACATATTTTCAGGTAATGCAATAATAGCTTCAAGCCAATCATTTTCTATTATATATCTTCTTAAATTACTTTCCCCTTGACCTGCATCACCTGTAAATAATGATGATCCATTATGAACTTCAACAATACGGCTGCCAAGTTCTGTATTGTGTTTCATCTTACTTATTTTATTTGCTAAGAACAGCATTTGACCATCACTTGAACGAGGAAGTATTTTAAAGTCTGTTTCTCCATTATGTGATACTACAAAACGTGTATCGCATATATCTCCTTTACCACCTAATCTATCTAAATCTGTTTTCCAACTTTTCCCGTAAGGAGGATTTGAAAGCATAAAATCAAAATTCGTTGTAGGGAATCCATCATTCGAAAGAGTAGAGCCATAAGCTATATTTTCAGCTTGCAATCCATCACCTTTTAAAAGCATATCTGCTTTAGTTATTGCATAAGTTTCTGGATTTATCTCTTGACCATATAAATTTATAGATATTTCGTTATTATGATCTTTTGCAAGTTCTTGCAATCTTTCTTCTGCTATAGTAAGCATTCCACCAGTACCGCATGCACCATCATAAACTAAATAAGTTGTATCTGTAATTTTATCTGCAACTGGTAAAAATACAATATCAGCCATAAGTTCAACAACGTCACGCGGAGTAAAATGTTCTCCTGCCTCTTCATTGTTTTCTTCATTAAACTTAC
Source organism: Clostridium beijerinckii (assembly GCF_018223745.1). NCBI lineage: Bacteria > Bacillati > Bacillota > Clostridia > Eubacteriales > Clostridiaceae > Clostridium > Clostridium beijerinckii. Next base: position 1,040,034 of record NZ_CP073653.1, on the reverse strand, counting down.
GAATTAATTCTTCAAAAATTGTACCCATTGTATGATTATCAAGTGCTGGAAGCTTTACTTCTCCTTTATCATCCAGTACCGGTTCAACACTTAAATTAATAGTTGGACTTACAAACTTCTCAATGACTGCGCCTAAGATATCTGCATCAATCATTGTATCTATTTGATTTCTAAACTTAAACTTTTCAAGTATTTCTTGAACATTAGGTGAAAATCCATCTAAATATGCAATAAAATCTATCTTTAACTGTTGCTTCTTAGCTCTTGATTTTAAATCCTTAAGTGTAAAGGCTGATGCATTGCAAAATGCCTGACCAGAAACATTACATAAAGCTGCAGTTTGATTTACAACTCCAGCAGCATCTAGATTCTTCTTCATTTCTAAAACATCTTCTTTGGTTGCTTCAAGGACAGCATCCAATCTTCTAATTACTGTCATTGGTAATATTACGTCTCTATATTTTCCCCTTACGTATACATCACGTAAGCAATCATCTGCAATTCCCCATATAAAATTAACTATTTGATTATAAATTTGGTTATCCATTTATGTTCCTCCAATATGTAAAATAACAATATGTTATTTAAAAATCACTTCATTAGTTAAATGTTTTATTTTAATTATACTATCTATCATTTTATTTTCCCATAAATTACATCAAAAGTCTCTCTAAAATGTATAAAATATGTACATTAATTAATTTACTGTATAAAGCATTTAATATTTTCCAAAAACAAAAGATAGTAAACATGAACTTACTCACATTTACTACCTTATTAATTTGCTTATATTGCATATCTTATACAGTTGTAATTTTATTCTTAATAATATTAGTATAATTATAAATCAAATATTCTTCTACTTAATCCATGCTCCACTCTCATCGACCTTAAAACCATCAGGCGTAACACAATCACAATACATCTTCCCATCTTCATCAAAAGCATAACACTTCCCATTAATCCACTTCCACAAAGGCTTATCCTTACTTCCTCTAACCATCATGCAATTTTCATCTAAATAATACCAGACATTATTGTTTTCATCATGATACCAAGAATTCTGCAACGCATATCCTCTACTATCAAAGATATACCACTCCCCCTCAATCTCCTTCCAACCATTATCTGAGGTATAGTAATATTTATTTATTGGATCAGGTGAATACCACCATCCAACATCATTCCTATTCCATCCAAGTTTCCATTCTCCATTGCTAGAACCATCATCTCCAACTAAGCCACTAACAATAGCTCTTGCAATTACTTCTGGATCATACACATTAGCATCATCACTATCAGCAAACAAACATTCAACTAAAATTGCAGGCATAATAGTTTCATTAAGAACAATTAAGTTTCTTGTTTTTACTCCCCTATTAGGTAAATTCAGAGCACTTGATAATTCATTGCATACTTTATCAGCATATTGATTTGCTACTTCTGATTTTCCAAATACTAATACTTCTGGACCAGTTCCTCCCCCTGCATTAATATGAATCTCAGCATACAACTCAACATTTGTTGTCTTAGCTATCTCATTAGCTTCACTTGCCCTTTCATAGCAATCCTGACAGCTATAGCTATTACTCTTATCTATTCTAAGCAAATTAACTCCATAACCTCTTTGCTGTAAATACTCTGCAACTAAAGCTCCAATCTGACGAGTGCACTTACTCTCATCAAGCCTATCAACAACTCCACATCCAACATTCCCACTAGCAGTATGACCCACTGCTATTATAAAATTACTCATTTTACATCTCTCCCTATAATTCTTAATTTTTTAATTACTCATATACGTTATATGGTTTTTAACCATATATACTATATGTAGAGGTAAATTTAATGACAAACACAATAAATTACATAAACCTCTTCGAGCAATCTTTTAAAGAAATCTTGTAAGAATTTTATCAAAAACTCTTAACTGAATTAAAGGAGGTTTACATGGATTTTAATTATATTGAATCTTTAGTTATCAAATGCAAGAATAACGATGAAACAGCAAAAGAAAAATTAGCTGCTGAATTTAAACCTTTAATTTATAACATTTCTAAAAGAACCTTTATTGATGGCTATAACATGTATGATATACAGCAAGAGTGCTTTGAATCACTTTTCAAGTCTGTTTCAATGTACAATATAAAAAAGCATAGATTCGTTGCTTATGCTACTAACTCCATTAAAAATAATATCAAAGATCTTATAAAGAGAATTAAATCTAGAAGCTCCACTGAAGGTAATGAAGCATTAAGCTTACATTATAATTTTGAAAATGATCTTCCTTCAGAAGAAATTTCCACTGAAGTATCATTATGCGAAATGTGTGATTATGAAGATTTAAGACTGGCTTTAGATGATTTAACCCGAGAGGAAAAAGAATTTATAGATTTTGTATTCTTTAAAAATTATACAGTTTTAGATTACTCTTATTTAAAGAATATATGCTATTCTACTGCTATCCTAAAAAAGAACACTATTCTAAAGAAAATACTAAATAATATGTCTCATTATTATAAAAGCATCAAAGCATAAAAACTCCAAGGCTCACTTGGAGTTTTTATTTTTATACAATTATATTAATCTATATCCACTTATTCAAAATTGAAATTATTCACAACCTCTGTAGTTTTCTCCACATAATTATCAACAACTTGATCTATTCCATCACAAATATATTTTAGAGAACATCCTTCACATTTATTAAGTATTCCTTCCGTAATTAAAGAACATTGAAGTTCATCATTAAAGGTAGAATTTCTAATTGCTAAAGCTATTTGCTTTTTATCAAAAACCTCTCCTTCTTCCGAATTAAGTTTAATTTCATCTCTAATCATTTTTAAAACACACTCCAATAATTTATTTACAGCTTTAAAATTTAGTAGCTGCTATTATTGATATATGTTTTATACTGTAACATAACATTAAAATCATGATTAAACTTGCATATCTAATCTCCTAACCGGCATTTTACAAGCAAATTCTAATATTCTTAAGTTCTTTTATTCTTAAATTCTAAAAAATATATATTCCTAAATTCTTTAGAATTTTAGAATTTCTAATAAATAACCATATATCTTTTATAAGGATACATAAAAATACTGCTAAGGAGGGTATATAATTTATGGCTAGAAGAAAAACATCAAAGGTTCCTAAAAATGATTTTGAATATGATGAAGGTGAAGTATATGGATTTACTAGCGAAACTCCTATAGCTGGTGACTGCATTTCTTCATTCTCTTTTGATGATGACTCTAATATTAATATTATTCAAAATAGCTCTGATAGTAAATCTAATAATACTGTTATTCAAGAAGATCCTAAAACCAATACTCAAGCTAATACTGCTTCTACTATTAACAGCAATTTTGAAAATAATATAACCAACTCCTTAGAAATAAAAAATACTTTAAGCTCTACTAAAGAACTGTTTGATAATAGAAGAACTCCACTACCTAATGGTGCCACTCCTGCCATTGATGGTGAGACTCCAAATATTAAAAGAAGCTACACTCTTAGAAGTTCTACCATAAGAAAAATAAATGAATTAAAGAGCATCCATCCAGATATCAATGTATGTGTCAGTACTATAGTTGATATTGCTATAAATTATTATCATAACCATATTGTAAATGAAGATGGCACTCAATAATTTAATTTATCTATTTTAATTTCACATAATTATTTATTTCCTAAATATGAACTAATATATTTTATTTCATATATCCATTATAGGAGGTGATAGATTTATGGAAGTAAATGAATTAATTAACCTTATTGTTAATAATGGTTTTCCAGTGGCAGTGTCTGCATATTTGCTAATACGCTTAGAGAAGCAAATTGTTAGCTTAGCAAGTTCAATTAATAAGTTAAATACCATAATATCAGCTAAACTTGGTGTTGCTATCGATACAGATAATTCTACTGATGATTCTCATAAAGTGGCATGAGTAAAAAGGCGATAAACATTGATTATTAGTGTTTATCGCCTTTAAATCTTGCTCATATTATGAGAGCAAAACGAAATAGTTCAATATGAATTTATATTATAAAAGCATACGCAAGTTAAGAATACTATGTAAAAAGTTAATTACTTTGATATAAACTCATCTTTGAAAATTTAATACTCTCTTTCACAATAATTTACTATTATATTTTATAAGAATGTAATGAATTAGTTTGATGGCTTTTTACATAAATAATGCAAAAATAGACTTGCTACTGCTAACTTATATTTTTTCTCGCAGGAAACAGAATTAGTATCATTCATAAAACTTTGCAAATCTCGTAGCTCAAGTCCTGAATATATAGCTAATGTTTCATAGCTAATTCCAAACTCAGCTATTAGCACATCTATTACCCCTTTAACTCGATCATCTTCATTTACCATCCCTATCCCTTCAGATAGCATGAAAATCATGTTGCATAAATGCGAAGGGTTCGGAATATTGGAATTTTTCAAACTCTCTTCATTATTCTCACCAGAATTTACGATATTGGTAAAAAAATCATATAATTTATTTTTTCCATCCATATAATCTTTCAACCAAACATAATCTACTCCTATCATCTTACTCAAAGATTTCAGTTCAATTTTATATTTTTCAAGCAAATTTTCTATATCTTTTCTTATAACATCTTCAGTTTGATTGAAGTTTGTAGAAACGATAGTCTTAATTGAATTAATTTCCATTATAGCCTCCTTTTATAATATTTATAGTTTATTCTTATTTTGCATTTTATTTGATTTGTGCACTAAAAAGTCGCAAATTCAATCATCTTGAATAATGCAATTTTACAATTTATTATTTGATTTTAATAATTTATGATTTAAGACAAAATATACATTTGCTCTTTATAACATTAGCTACCTCCACTATTTTTTAGGTCAACATACCATAATCCTAAATCACTTTTCTCTACAGCTATAAAATCAGGTCCAATTCCTGGATTTTCACAGTAATATTTACCTTTCCATGGTGTTTCATTACTCATATATATATCTGTTTTTAACGCCTTTACTAAATATCCGTTAAAAAACAAGTGTGTTCTTATTGAATTTTCAGGTGTTGAATGGCAAAATAAATAACTTCCTGCAAACGCCAACACTATTATTACAAATATAATATACTTCTTTAGTCCTTTCACTTGCTGCTCTCCCCTCCTTTGTCAAAATTCCCACTCTATTAATGAACAATAAATTTACTGTTATGACACAATTTAAGAATATTATTCTTCGACATAATATAAAAATTTCTATTAGAAGTAAATTTTACAGGTAATTCACAGGATTATCTAAAATTTCTTGAACGATATTAAAATATTGTCCAATATGTATTCCATCAACCAAGGCATGATGTACCTGTACAGAGATCGGCAACTTAATCCTACCATTCTCTTCAAAGTATTTACCCCATGATATTCTTGGTATGCTATCAACAGGATTCATCTGAATTGGGTGAGTTATATTAGTAAATGAAACCCATGGAATACTGGTAATGTATAATAGGTCATCACGCCTTGGTTCATCTTCTATAATAACGTTGTTTTTTACCTTCTCAATTTCCTTTAATGTATTATTTTTGAATTCCTTAAATCCCTCTATAAAATTAGATGTACAGAAACTAAATATTTCCCCTTCTGTCATCACAGTAAAAGAAGGGCTTACAGTTTTATGTTCAATCACCTTATCTTCTCTTATTCTAAATCTAAATTCTTTTATATTGTTTGCTGCTTTTGTGGAAACATATAACATTGATACAAAAAACGGAAAATCATTTTCTTTAATATAGCTATAAAACTTTGTAATATCAAGGTTTCCACAAATATTAAAATGCGGGTAATCAACTTTCTTAAAATAATTATAGTGGTCTTTTCTCTTCCAGTTTTCTATATCTATAAATTTCATTAGGATATCACTCTCCATTAAAATTTTATTATCTATATTGCACAATAATTTATTATCAAGAAATATTTTAAAAAAACCACATTAAATTCATTTCTTGTTTTCTTCAAGTGTATCTAAAATAATATCCAATTTTTCATTCATTTGTTTATTCCTTTTTATAAAACTTTTAAATGCTTTTACCCCTTTATATATTCCTATTATTATCAAAATTATTACCCCAAAATTGATCCAATTCATAATTAGAGTCATATAATTAATTTGCATAAGCTTTCTCCTAACCACATAAATTGTTTACTTTTAATATAATTTTTTATAAGCCTAGAGCTTTTAACTACTTAATATCGCTTTATATAATTATTATTATATTACAAATGCATTTATTTACAAGTTTTCATATTATTGTATCAATATTATTATGTAACAAATTAAAATAATATAAGGAGTTAAGATGGACAGAACAAAGCTATTACAGTTATTAAACAATTTTAAATTTAGCTATAGCTTCATTCAGTCCATCTTTTGTAATCCAATAACGTCGCTTCGCTCCTAAGGAAGAGAAGTTCAAGCTAGTTTATAGATTCTACTGTTTTTAGTACCTATATATTATGGGGGTATAGTCTAAACATTTATAATCTCTATATATTTTGAACTTCTCATTAATTGTTGTAGCCTGCGGCAGCAAGGAATAAATATATTGGAGCACTACGTTCTCCTTGTGGCTGCGCCACTCTATTAGTTTAGTTTTATTTCTACGTGCTTAATTTAAATTATCTTTATATACCACTAACTAGTTTCTAATTAATTATACTTTATCTATGGTCTTTATGTTATAGCTATTATTGGTATAGCTATATACGCATTTTCTAAAGGACAAGTTTATTTGCTTTAGAGTTCTTTGTGTGCCATATCCACCACCCAAAAATGGACAGGTCATATAGCTACAGGCTTCTAACATTGTAAAAGTCTCCTCATCACTCGGAACCTTTTACAAAGTAAGAATCTGTACGCATTAGACTAGTCCTTTATTTAGGTTCCCGGTGGGGCACTTCGGGATGAAGATTTTCATGAATAAATTATAATCATGTAAATATGCAGTTAAATTCCTTCTTCAAAATATGTATAAGAATACTTATCCATCCCTCTGACTGGAACTTTTGTTTATGTTTTTTTTTTAGGTTCATTATAATTTATTTTTTCTGGTATATGAAATGGTAAATATAATGTTTAGTTGGTCAGACAAGCTGACAATAATTTTTGGGGGCTTAGACATGCCATCACAATTATATAAGAAAGTATTAGTAATGTGACGGCATGCCTATCTTGTACGGGCTTAAGTTCATTACTATAATGTTTGATTATATGATTTTTCCGCTCTAAAAATCCAATCACTAAAAATAATAAATTGTATTACATGGAAATTATTTTTAATGATACGATTTTCAGATCTATTATCTACTTTCAATTACTCATAGGTACTAAAAAAGCCAGTCCAAGACCGCCCCCATTGAAAAACTCTAGACCATACCTTTTATATAGTTTTTTTCATATAACATGGTACATTTATTTAAAATGTAGCTCAAGACACGCTTCGCTTTTGGTCTTGACCTGCCTTTTAAATAAATAGGTAAAGTTAATATGAAAAATCTATGTGATATTATACCGCTTGATTGGACATGCTGTTTTTAATTTATCGGTTGAACCTTTAAGAATATAGCTTATATTATTTTCTTTAATCATAGGTTCCTAGTGCTAAGTGCTTGTCCTTATTATCTCTTTATATATAGGGGATTTCTCCCCTTATGTATTTAGTATGACAGCTCCTCGCATGATAAACTTTCTAATATATTTTCATGTTCTGCATTTACTTGTTTATAATATTCTTCCCTGGCTTTTTCTATATCTTCATTTCTTTCAGCTTCATAATCTACAAAACTGTTACCCTCAATTTTGCCTCTAAATGACTTCCAAAATTCATAATCATCACTTGTAACACTGAATATTCCTTTTCTTGCTATATTCTTGTTATAACTTAATTTCAATCCATAAAGACTTAATGGTGCGCCTTCATACTCAATAATTATTGATCCATTCTTTAGTCTATACGCTGTTTCAGAAAATCTGAATTCTTTATTTTCGCTTAAATATCTGTACTCTGCTATTAATGTTTTTGATTCATATTTTCTCTTTTCCACTTTTATGGCCACCTTTTCTTTTTAGTTCCTCTCCTACCATATTTTTATTATGCCCACTTACATAAATTTTAGACATTATTTATGTACAAAAAAGCACCTTTTCAGGTACTTTCATTATTTATAATTTATTCTCCAATACATAGTTTCATATACCCTCTTATCGCTTTACTAACATCTTTTCCATTCCTATGACAATACGCCTCAAAGTCTTCATATAACTTGATTTCACATTCCACATGAAGTTGCTTTGTTGGTGGTTTTTCTTTTTTTATTCTATTTCTATTTTCCATTATTATTCCACTCCTTATCTGTAAAATATTCTAGCCAACAATCAAATTTCTTATACTTAAATAGTTAAAAAATATATACAAATAAGTACAAACGCATACGAATATTTGTTCGCGTAATTGGCAATAATTATAATATAAGGTTAAGAGAGGATTTGAAAAAATATGAGAAACTTCACATTTACAAAATGGCTTACTACTAAAGAAGCTTTTAATTCCTACGGACACTATAAAGAATGGCTTTCTATTTTATCAAAAGAAGAATCTAAAAGAACTGATTTATATTATCACGAAAAATATCAATACTTTATAAATTACCTACAGACTGAATGGGATTAGAGAAATACGCATCTCTATCCCCTTCTAAAAGTTTCTATATGAAAGGATTAAATCTAATGACATTTGCAACATGGCTTATAAAAGAAAAAGGCTTTGTATCAAAAGCTCAATTTGATTCACTTGTAAATACACTACCATATGAGGGCAGAAGAAAGTTAATCATATACTATAAAATAGAATATGAACATTATCTTGATACAAGACCAATGCAGCTTGAAATTGAAATAAAATAATCCTGGAGAGGTCCTCTCCAGGATTATTTTATTTCTTTTAATATTCCACAAACTACAGAATTAACTGCTAAAATTATAGGACAAGCTTATGTTGTTTTTTTAGCAAATACTTAAGCTCCATAGAAAATAAATATTGTACAGGGGTGAGCGCAGCGAATTTCCCCTTTACAATATTTATTTTCTATTGGTATAATTGCTCTCCCAAAAAACATTATTTTAGATAAGTTCCATTACTATAATCTTAAAATCCAACTTTTCTTTATTCAACGCTATATCCATTTATTGAAATTATTTTTATTAATGGAGCTTGTTTAAAATTTCCTTTTTGGCACTTCCATATACCATAAATTATCTAGCTCTATAGAGAACAAAGTGGCTGCGCATGCTCATTCCTAATCATATTTTTATAAGCCAACAGCCTCTTAACTATTGATATAATTGGTTTTAAAGACACAAAATCCATAGATATTAAAAAAACACCCGAAGGTGCTCTTACTCATATATCTCAAAAATATTATCTACTAATTCTGTTCCTGTCCCTGTCAAATAAATAATCTCAATAATAACAAACACTAAATCTAAATAATTACCATCTGAATACCCTTCTTCGCAATGAGCAACTTTGTTCCGCATTTTCTCATAGTCATATAGCTTATTATACAAATAACCATATTTCTCAAAATCTACAACACATTCGTGTATTACATCTTTAAATTTCTCATCTATAATTCGCCTATTCATATTTTGATATCTTTCAATTTTATCATAGTATTTATCAAATACTTCAGCATTTCCTATTCTTGGCAGTAAGTTATAATACGCAGTTTCTAGATTTGCATATAGCATTTCTATATATTGGTCTAGTGCCGCAAAAGCAGAAAAAAAAGCCAATCTTTCATTTCCAATGTTGTACATAACATAACTTGTAAGCAAATATTCTACCCACATGGGATAATCATTGTCTATTGGTAATCCATATGCATTGCACTCTAATGTTCGTTCTGAAAACTCAATAATAGTCCAACCATCTATATTGGGTACATAATCAAAGTCACATTTAAAAAAGATTCCAGGTGCAAAATGATCTATTGTAATAATATCGCCTATCATATTACATTCTCTCGCAATATTTACAGGCTCATCAATAGAATCGGGTTGTATTACTATTTCAAAATCTTCAACTGAAGAAAGCAATTTCAAATTTTCAACTTCAAGATAATCACTAAAAGAAGCACTGTATGCTTCTTTAGGCAACTTTACTCCAGCAAATGAAATTTCAAGTTTTAACTTGGTTTGCTCTATTCCAAAGATTTTATACAAAAAGCAATGCTCTTCACAATCATAGATCTCTCTGATTAATGAAGATAAATTTTTTTTCCTCAAATTGTGATTCCATACATATTCTTTTACTTTTGAACCTCCTGACTTATTCTTTTCCATCCTCTTTCTTACCTTATAAACATTAGTCTTAAGAAATGGAACCTTATTTGCATTTCTGTATCCCAAATCCGCTCTAGCTTCATCTTGTAATTGTTCTAATGTACAAATACCTTTCAATCTAATCTTCCCCCAACTCTTCCAATAATAAAACATGCTATAACTGTACAATTACTCTAATTTTTTCTTCAATATTTATTTTTTTATTGTATAACTTAATATTTTCAATTGCAACTTTGTAGTTATCATATTGCTTTACTTACATATATAAAAATTATACATTGATTTAACTTTATTATAATAAAAAAAGAATGATCTATTATTGTGAATAGACCATTCTGAATACTGGTTAATATTTATTTAATAAGGGATAAATAATGTTTAACTACTTTGTGTTTATATATTGCAAGAGATTTGTGACAGCAATATGGCAAAATTGAACTTTCTTGACCTGGTGTTATACTTATAATCTTTCCAACAGATCATAACTCAATGTCCTAAACACCTGACAATATTTTTGAAATCCATCTTGTCCAATAATATAAATATTAGGCATATAATCCATTCTTACTTTTGAATACATAATACGCTCCAAACCATTATCTATAGCTGTATGATTACTTAAAGCCACATCTACTTTTTTACTAATTGCTTCACTAATAAAATAATCTAAGGACTTAAGATATTGTTGTACTTCATCTTTTGTCCATGGTGGAGTTGTAGCCCCCCATAATGCTGCCATGTGGATTTCACCATCATCTTTTACAGGGAATATATAGCTTAATCCTCCTGGAGTATGACCAGGAGTACCATAAACATATATTGTTTTATCACCCAATATTATGGTATCACCATCTTGAACATAAACATCAATTTTATAATCTTTCCACGTTTCTGGTCTATCAGGCTTAGTAGGATGTTCCTCCCAAAAAATATCATCTATTTTAGAAAGATATGTGTAAGCATGGTATTTCTCAACAAACCATTTTCCACAGCCTGTATGATCAACATGTCCATGAGTTAAAACCAGCTTTTTTATAGTATAAGGATTCCAACCTACATCTTTAATCGCAGCTACTATTGCATCAAAAGCTTCCTTTGCTGGCCAAATAGCATCTATTACTATTAGCCCATCACTTGTCTTTAATACAAAGCAATTTGTTTCTTTTTGTGCAACAATTAGTAAATCGTCAAAAATCATAGCATGGGTAAAAAATGACATGTCCTCCATTGCTTTGATTGTTTCTTTCGTAATAACTGGCTTATTTAATCTATTCATTTAATATACACTCCTCTGTACAAAATTAATTTTTTGGTTGTACAGAGGATAAACGATTCTTTGGGTGCATACGTAAAAATATTTTCATGATTCACCTTCCTTATAAATCAAAATTTATCTTTTTTAAATTATAACTATTATGTAAATATCAGACTTTCTTTAAGATAATGTACTATATTAAATATATTATTCATTATTGTTTTTATTAAACCAATAGTTTTTCATCTCTATTAGGAATTCTTTTGTTATTTGATATCCTGAACTTTCGCTAATTATAGAATCTGTACCACAATACGGACAAATACCTGTACCACCAATATCCTCAACCCAATCTACAATTTCTTTTGGACTAAAAATTTTTAAACAATAAAAGCAACCACATTTTTTATCTCTTAACAATTGATTTCTGTGATTAGATGAATATTTATGTGCTTTTATATACTCCATCATATTTCACCTCTTATTTTCACTACCAGCGACTTGAAAATTATAATATTATTACACTAGTTTCTAAAAGCTATTCCTTGAACACTTGCACGATCCTCAGTTAATAAATTTCTAATAATTCATTTTCAGTTACAAAGAAATTTAATTGTGAATAAATATTTGCATTATTGGCTGAAAATTCAAGTTCAATCATGGTTTCATCTGACCAAATTCGCTTAATATTAATACATCCCATTTAAAATACTCCCTTTATCTACTATAAACAAAAATCTGTCTTGTTTTATCAAAAACTACTATCAGAACATATTATAACACATTTTGTAAATAACACATTTTGTAAATAACATATTATTTAGTTTTCAAAGAACAATTTCTTATTTTAATTTACTCTGTCTAATCTACTCTACTCTCATTATAACTACTATTAAAAAAACTTTTATTCCACAGGGCGCCGTCAATGTGCTTGCTTTTCTGCCTGTCCTTATTAGTAATGAGTGTTATTGAAGCGCAAGAAATCGTATCACTAAAAATAATTTCTTCTTAAATATTTATTTCTATTATTTTTAGTGATTGGATTTCTTAAGCGGAAAGAACGCCTTTACTAAAAAGGACTAGCAGGTAAGCATGTACATTGTGGACCTGCCCTCACCCATCAAACCTTATCTCTATCTTGGTGAGGGCAAGTCCAAGGCGCCCTTTTCCCTATGCGTATGCATCACTTCTCCATAAATCATTTAATACACCAAACAGGTTCTCTCTATAATATTTATACTAATTCTCTATTTAGTAAACTTTCAATTGTTCATTGGATTTAAGGCGCAGCCTTTAATCCAATCACTACACTTAAAACATTCTCTTAAGAAAGTGTCAATGTAATAGCAAGGGGCAGAGCTCCGTGGCTATTACGTATTGACTCTTTCTGGAGTTGGAATTTAGAAATACATTTAAAGTATCCTCTTTGAAAATAAAAACATTAACTTTCTCTCCCCATTCTCACATTTCAACAAAAACTCTTATCTGGGCATGCAGCATTATCTCCAGTATTACAATACACCAAAAACTATAATAACACCTTCTCTATAATCTGCACCAGAAAAACCCATTACCACAAAGAAGGCATGTACATTTTGCTAAATAACGTTTCCCGAAGTGTCCCAGCTGAAATTAAGGAATAAACCTTCATTTCTCAAAATCTTTATAACCACAAAAAGACCATAAAAATTCATGGCCATAAATATTTTAGCTTGGACATTTACGGGACAACGACTTATCTTAGCGAAGTGTGCATGCCTTCTGTGGGCATTCTTGTACTGGTTTGTCGCCTGTCCTAATCGAAGATAGGATTAGCAGGCAAACCTGTACAAGATGGACCTGCAATCTTGATTGCAGGTCCAAGCCTACGCACGCCGTCCGCTGCAAGCCCAAACACAATATTAGGAGCCAACCACGCAATCCCGGCAGGGTTAATATTCACGAACTAGCTCTATACCTATGGAATTCACCATCTATGAATAACATCAATTTATGATTTCAAACAAGACTATTCTATGAAGAAAAAAGATAGAAAAACCTGTCCTATAAAAAATACAGATACTGTAGATACTACTATATCTCTAATATATAGTAATACAAATAAATTATTAATCTTAAAAAGCTATAAATCAGATCATAAACCAGCAATTATTATTGATAAAATGCATATACTTAGAATTAAATGAATTGGAGCCTTAGCTCCAACAAATGGATTTTCAATTGTTCAAGCCCTTTAGGGCTTGGATAATTTCCTTGCTGCCGCAGGCTACAACAATCAAAGAGAAGTGCAAGCTATATAGACTTTCTATATATTTAGTAAATACAATCTTAATGGGTCTTAACTAAAAAAATAGTATTTAATATAAAACAGCTTGTACTTCTCTTCATTTATTTTTTATTATATACACTATTATTTTGGAAGTTAATTCAAAACTTAGTATTGTATCCATTTGCCATCACTATCTACCTTGAACCCGTCTGGTGTTACAGTATTTTTTAGCTTCTTACCATCATCTCCAAAATAGTACCAATAACTTTTTTCTTTACCATATGCATAGCTTTTAAATTTAATCCATTTATTAGTTATCATTGCACCGTCTTCTCCACAGTAATGTTACTATTTCTTAATATATTCATGAACTCTTTTAGACATGTGATCTGCTCCTGTAACTCCACCATAATAATCAAATGAACCTATTTTACCTTCCTTTTTATATTCTAAATACTCTTCTAATGTTATTGTAACTTTTGTATTAGTTGAATTATTCCACTCATTATAATTTTGTGCCATAGTAATATCCTCTATTGTAGCCACTCCATTTTTAATCCAACATGTTGTATCATAATGTGCACTATCTTTTCTATCCTTAAGATATAAAAATGTTATTGACCCATACCAATAACTATTTGGCATTACCCATCCATCATCGAGCAACTTATCAACCACACTTTTTGTCGCACGTACATTTGCTGGATTTATTTTAGTATCGGTTGGTATATTATCTGTCCAAGCGCCATCACTTCCTAGATAGTATCCATCGATAAATTGATTTGTCACCATTTTACCACCACTTACAAAATACCAATTTGCTCCTGATTGAACCCATTTATATAAATTATGATGTCTACCATTTTCATAATAGTACCACCCCTTAGAACTATCAGTTGAATCATTGTATACCCATCCATTAAGTATATTACCACTAGTATCTGTAAACCAAATATCTAATCTATTGTCAGGGTTTCTATGGGATACTCTTTCAACTCCAAAGACTCCAACTGGTAATATTGTAACAATAAACATAGCAATAAGTGCCTTAGATATATTTTTTAACATATAATATTCCTCCTTTAATTACGTAAATCATTCCAAAAAA